>NZ_JBBGZP010000021.1:61547-673997 GCF_037572605.1 Acinetobacter sp. MYb191
TCGTCATCGGTGTTTTCTTCAATGCGTACGCCATCATGGCTAAAGCGGTACCAATAGCAAATGATTGCTGGAAGGGTTGCGAGAATGCGGTCTGCAACATCTTGCTGTTCGGCAAAAGATTGTTCTGTTTCTAGGTTGCCCAGCATTGATACGCCCGTGCGCATTACATCCATTGGGTGTGAATCTGCTGGGATACGCTCAAGGACTTCTATCCTAGAGTATTAATCTAAGTAGCCTCCTCCTCGCTTAAAGTGCTTTACAACCAAAAGGCCTTCTTCACACACGCGGCATGGCTGGATCAGGCTTTCGCCCATTGTCCAATATTCCCCACTGCTGCCTCCCGTAGGAGTCTGGGCCGTGTCTCAGTCCCAGTGTGGCGGATCATCCTCTCAGACCCGCTACAGATCGTCGCCTTGGTAGGCCTTTACCCCACCAACTAGCTAATCTGACTTAGGCTCATCTATTAGCGCAAGGTCCGAAGATCCCCTGCTTTCCCCCGTAGGGCGTATGCGGTATTAGCATTCCTTTCGGAATGTTGTCCCCCACTAATAGGCAGATTCCTAAGCATTACTCACCCGTCCGCCGCTAGGTCGTATAGCAAGCTATACTTCCCCGCTCGACTTGCATGTGTTAAGCCTGCCGCCAGCGTTCAATCTGAGCCATGATCAAACTCTTCAGTTAAAAATCATTAGTAGCTTATGGCTACAAATCTTGGCTCATCAATTTTCTGACAAATATTTCTCAAATAAACTTCGAGTAATTTTTACCATTCAATCAATGAAATATTTTCGATCGATCAATCAGTAAAAATCCACACAAGTTGTTCTTCATAATCTCTTAATGATCTTCTTACTGATTCATCATCAACAAGACCTTCGCTTTAAGTTATTCACTACATTGCGTTGGTGTGCTGCGTATTCTATACAGTTTTATTCCCAGCGCAAGTGCATTTAAATAAATAATTCAAAAAACCCATTCGACTGGTTATTTTTAACGCAAAAAATACGTTTTAGGTTAAATTATAGTCAATATTATCAAGTTATCCACCATATAAATGCGCTATCTAAATAAAAAAAAACAGCTAACGCTGTTTTTTTAGAATGTACCAGCTACTGTGCTTGTTCAGCAAGCCAAGCCATAAACGCTTGGCGTTCAGATTTAGATGCACTTTTCCAAGTATTAATTAATTGTTGAGCATTGCCAGAACTTGTTAAATCTTTTTGTTTATCTGTTCCAGCTTTCGCAACAACAGCTTGTGACGTATAGACCGGTGCAGGTTGTACCACTGTCGTTGCTTTTTGAGTTAGATCGGTTGGTGCATCAGTAAATAGATTTTGAAGAATGCCTGCATTTTGAGTTTTACTGCCCTTTTGCTCAACCAGTAACTGATTTTTGGCATTGTATAGACCAAAGATCGGCTGCTTGGCATAAGCCTTGGCATCATCATGGTTTTGCGGAGGATTGATCAGTGCCAAATGGTAAGACTGTTGGTCTTGTAAAATTGGGGTCTTAATATTCACAATCCCTGAGCGAACAATATCATGTGAGCCAATACCCGGATGCTCTTCAAAAAACTGGGTATAGCGAACACTGATAATATTCTCACCTGCATCAATATTATATTTGTTGTCAGAACTGAATAAACGACTTTTAACCTCTTGCCCATTTAAGCCTTCAATTTTTATTTCCTCTGGAGCAGTAATAGTCACTGCTGAAAATACTGAAGTACTCAACATCAATGCTGCTGTTGCAAGGGTTATGCGTAAGGTCATTTTTACACTCTTATCGATGGTTTATTAAAGTTTAGTTGCACTATGCAGTGTATAAATGACAATTTTATGACAATTTATGAGCTTAGAACCAACTCACAACTACAATATATATTGCTAAGCTTTGATATTTTAAAGATAAATCCTTAAACAAAAAAAGAGCAGATCAACTCTGCTCTTTTTCATTTTAATGACTAGCGATTAATTGAATGTTTTAAAACGATCTGCTTCCGCCATAAATGTTTTTTCACCGGCAGGCGCTTCAATCGAACCAAAAACAAGCTGTGCACGAAGTTTCCAATTCGCAGGGATATCGAAGATCTCTGCAATCTCAGCATCTACGATTGGATTGTAATGCTGTAATGACGCACCAATATTTTGTTCAGATAACGCAGTCCATACGGCAAATTGAGCAATTGCAGAAGAATGTTCAGACCACACTGGGAAATTATCTGCATAAAGCGCAAATTGTTCCTGCAATGATTTTACAACGTCTTGGTCTTCGTAAAATAAAACCGTACCATAGCCTGCAGCAAAGCTATTAATTTTGGTATTTGTACCTTCAAAAGCAGCTTCTGGAACAATTTTACGTAAAGTCTCACGCACGATATTCCAAAACAGTAAATGCGACTCACCAAATAAAGTCACAATACGGGAAGTCTGTGAGTTGAACGCAGACGGGCTGTGATTTACCGCTTCTTTAATTACAGATTCAATTTGTTCTGGTGTTAATGCTACATTTTTACCAACAGCATAAATGGTACGACGTTGTTTGATGTGGTCTAAAAATGACATGTTATTTTCCTCAGAGATCTCACGATCTTGTTATATGCAGATTCATATTCATCATAGCTATTATTTTGAATTTGAACATGCTTAATTCAGCGACATAGTGTCTTAAAAATAGAACAATATGCCACAATATTACAGAACTTGGCCTAGAAACTACTAAAGATTACCTCGTGTCATTATGCATAGATTATAAAGCGCTCTTCATCTTTATGATTTTCTTTTTCATCGACTTTTTCCTCTATCGAACCAAAGACCAATTGTGCACGTAACAGCCAATGTTTTGGAATCTCAAAAACCTTGGAAATATCAGCATCAATACTCGGGTTATAATGTTGTAATGAAGCACCTAAACCTGCATCTGCTAAACAAGTCCATACAGCATATTGGGCCATACCTGAAACTTGCTCTGACCAAACTGGAAATTCTGCCGCATCAAAAGGAATTTTCTTTTGTAATTGTTGGATAATCTGCTGATCTTCATAGAATAAAACTGTGCCAAACCCTGCTGAGCATTGATCAACCTTCAGTTCTGCACCAGCAAAAATATGCGCGGGGACTAACTTGCGCTGCACTTCTTTTACTACATTCCAAAAGTGATGATGTGAATCGCCCATTAAAATCACAATACAAGTACTTTGTGAATTATGTGCCGAAGGACAACTTCGCACGGCCTCCTGAATCAATTCAGCTAAATACACCTGACTTAAATGCACACGCTTCCCTAAAACATAAATACTACGGCGCTTTTTTAGTTGATCGATAAATGTAGTTTGTTTTAGGTCTTCTGCGTGATTTTTTTAAATTTTAAGTCTTTGGTTAAGTCCGTTGTTAGAACTTGTCCAATTTTATGTAATAAAGCCATACCGTGTTCCCCAAAATGTACAGTGATGCCTATTGTGTTAGGCGTTAGTGTAATCGCAGGAGAATCACTTATATTCATTACGTGATTCCTAAATGTTTGTTTTTAAAACAAACAAATTGAATAAAAAAATAAACTCCGCATTTAGCGGAGTTTATGTGACTGATCTAACACTTTAAAATTGTGCTGTTCAATCTTATTTCTCTGTTTCGAACAAAGCAGCAACAAAGGATTTTGCAGAGAAAGGACGTAAGTCGTCAATTTTCTCGCCGACACCAATGAAGCGAATTGGAACATGCGTACGACTGGCAATATTAAATAGTACACCACCTTTCGCAGTACCATCGAGCTTGGTAATCGTCAGGCCTGTCAAACCAACTGCCTCATCAAACATTTCTACTTGATTAATCGCATTTTGACCCGTTCCTGCATCGACCACCAACATAACTTCATGTGGCGCAGTCGCATCGATTTTTTGCATGACACGTTTTACTTTAGTCAACTCTTGCATCAGATGACCTTTGTTATGTAAACGACCTGCGGTATCTGCGATCAAGACATCAACACCTTTCGCGCGTGCACTTTCAAACGCATCGAAAATCACGGAAGCACTATCAGCACCATGACCCTGTGCGACTACGGCAATATTATTACGCTCACCCCAAATTTGAAGCTGCTCAGTCGCTGCCGCACGGAAAGTATCCCCCGCAGCAAGCATTACCTTTTTGCCTTCACCTTGTAAACGTTTTGCCAATTTACCAATGGTTGTGGTTTTACCCACACCGTTTACACCCACCACCAAAATCACATAAGGCGTTTTGTTCGGATCGATATGCAACGGCTTAACACGTGGTGCAAGTAAAGCCACTAACTCTTCTTGAAGCGCTTTATACAGTGAGTGTGAGTAAATTAAATCACCACGTGCCGTACGCTCAGTTAAGTTGGCAATGATGGTTTTAGTGGCATCGACACCAATATCAGCTACCAGAAGCTGCTCTTCAACTTCTTCAAGTAATTCATCATCAATTTCCTTACCACCGATCAAAATATTGACCATACCATCAGCAAGATTTTTACGGGTTTTGGTTAGCCCCACTTTCATACGGCTAAAGAAACCGCCTTTTGCAGATGCATCTGCTTCTTCTACACTTGTATCAGCAACCACAACTGGACTAACAACTGTTTGCTCTTTTGTTTCAACGATTGGCACATTGACCACAGGTAAACTTGGTAGTGTGACATCGTCATCCCCGATATCAGCATCAATCAAAAATTTGTTCTGCTCATTAGATTGCTGTTGCATGCCGAATCCTTGAAAAGCACTGCGTTAAAAAAGACGGATTCTACCATAAAAGATAGGCTTTCGCTTAGCAACAATACTTTATGTAAACACTTAACAAATCAATACTTCTAGCGCTTGATCTACTTCGCATTTTTCTTAAGAATGGTTATTTATTGAAATGCTTTAACTTCACTTCAACCTGAGCCCAAATTTTATATGCATCACTTATTAGTCACGCATTCTTATAAAAAAAGTTTAGTTGCACTGGGTTTAACTCTACTTTGTTTACCTATAACTACCCATGCACAAATACGCAGTGAACTGACACGCAGCAGTTTTGAAACCACTTTAAGTAATGGCTTGCAAGTGATTATCCGTGAAGATCACCGCTCACCCATGGTCATGACCCAAATTTGGTACAAAGTCGGCAGTACCGATGAGTCTGGCAATATAACGGGTATTTCGCATGTGCTGGAACATATGATGTTTAAAGGCACATCCAAAGTCCCCAATGACGAATTCAGTCGCTTAAGTCGAATTTATGGCGGTACAGTAAATGCCGCAACATTTACCAATTACACCAATTACTATCAGCTTTATCCTAAAACTTACTTCCCAATGGCTTTAGAGCTTGAAGCAGATCGTATGCGCAATCTCTTACTACGGAAACAAGACTTTGACCCTGAAATTAAAGTCGTGATGGAGGAGCGACGCCTGCGTACCGATGACAACCCCCGCTCACTCGCTTTCGAACGCTTCAAATGGATTTCTTATCCCACGAGTCACTATCGTCAACCCGTCATTGGGCACATGAAACACTTACATAATATAAGTCTAGATGACGTGAAACAGTGGTATCAAAAATGGTATAGCCCAAACAATGCAATCTTGGTGATTGTAGGTGCTGTCAATGCAGAATCTGCCCTCAGACAAGTTCAAAAATATTTTGGCGACATCAGAAGTCATCCAACACCTCTACGAAATGATGTGACTGAGTTTGAGAACATTGGTTACCGTCACATGGAACAAAATACCAATGTTGAGGTGCCAAATTTATATATGGCTTGGAATGTGAAATCGCTTGCAACAACAACCAATCCAGAAGATGTTTACGCACTCACACTTATTCGAAGCTTGTTAGATAGCGGGATCAGCTCTCTATTACAACAGCGCCTTGTACGCTAAAAAAAATTAGCGACCGCACTGAGTGTCAGTTATGACCCTTATAACCGTGGAGACAGTTTGTTTAGTATCTCTGCACTTCCAGTCACTGGTGTGGAACTTCCTGAATTAAAAAAAGCCATTGAACATTAAATTGAGCGACTCCAAACTGAACTCGTTCAACCACAAGAGCTAGAACGGATAAGTACACGCTTCGTTGCAAACTTAATTTATGGTCAAGATGACATTATCGGGCAAGCAAAGATGATTGGAAACTTAGCCGTGAATGGCTTGAATTATCGGCTGATGGATCAGCTTCCACAGCATTTTGAAGCGGTTACACCTGAAGATATTCAGCACGTTGCCCAAACCGCTTTTGTTCGTAATAACTTAAGTACGTTGTACCTTCAACCAGAAAAGAAGGCCACAAAATAATGAAAAATCAAAAGACCATCTTTCACCTATTATTTATTAGCATGTCTACCTTTTGCACTACCAATGTAATTGCAGATGTAAGTACAAGCAGTATTAGCAATGATGACCCACGTACATTACAGTCTATTGCTTCTCTACAAAGCTTAAAACAAGTTCAAGCCAGCGACCTTTATACAGCACCACATGTACACGAACTTAAAAACAAATACAAAGTTCGAAATCTATTTGTTGAGTCACCCGCCTTACCTATGGTGGATATTCAACTTACCTTTAATGCAGGCTCTGCACGAGATATAGAAGTAGAAAAAGGACTATATGGCGTTGCCAATATGGCTGCACAACTCATCGATGAAGGCACCACTCAACATGATGCAGTTGAAATCGCGAATGCCTTTGAACAAGTCGGGGCTCGTTTTAGCGTAGCTGCACACCGTGACATGTTTGTGGTTCGACTGCGTTCGTTGTCTGACCCTAAAAAACTAGATGCTGCAGTGAGTACGATGCTTGAAGTATTAAAAGACTCTACTTTTAAAAATAACAGTATTAGTTTGATGGTGAGTAATACCCAAGTGGGTCAGAAGCAACTGAAAGAAAGTCCGAGTCGATTGATGAGTATTCGCTTTTATCGCGCGCTCTACGGTTCGCACCCTTATGCTGAACCGATTACAGGAACCAATGGCAGTATTAAAAAAATTACGACTCAGCACTTAAAAAAATTCAGAGACGAATTCCTCGTTAGTCAAAATATGAATATTGCACTGACAGGCCAACTCAGTGTGAAACAAGCACAGAAACTGGCTGAACGAATAAGTGCAGCCCTCCCACAAGGTGAGGCGGCAAAGCCACTTGCTGTACCGCAAGATAAACCTAACTTTGATATTCAACACATTCTGTTTAATTCAACTCAAGCCCATGTCACCATGGGACATCTATCAACCACGCGGGATGATCCGGATCGTTTAGCACTCGAACTAGCTAACCGTATGTTGGGTGGGGGTGGATTTAGCTCCATTTTAATGAAAGAACTGCGCGTTAAACGTGGATACACCTATGGAGCAAACAGTGCTTTTACATTTAGTCAAGCGGCTGGAAGTTTTAGTCTAAGTTATTCAACCCAGCAAGATCAGCTCATGGACAGCATACAAGTGGCGCATAAAGCCCTAGTTGACTTTGTCCATCAACCAATTGATGCACAGCAGTTAGAAGAAACTAAAGCCGGTATGTTACGCAGTCTACCTAACAGCTATAGCAGCAATGCAAACATCAATGCACAACTCGGATCTATAGGGTTTTATCAGCAAGATGCGAATTATTTAGCAGACTACCCAAAACGTTTAGCTGCGATCACGCCTTTAGATGTTCAAAATGCGATACGTAAACACATTCACCCTGAAAGTCTTACCCTTGTGATTGTCAGTAATGCTTTAGATAAAGAGCAACTTCGACATATTTTAGAATTGAATCTTGACCCGAATATTAAGCAAAGCATGCCGCATCCTGATCAAATTCCTGCGATTATTGAGCCTCCGGAGCCAATGCCGGAAGCTGCTTCGCCCGATTCTGCTCAAACTGATGAGCCTGCATTAATCTAAAGTAATCAATATAGGGAATCTGGTTTTCCAAAACCAGATCTTGAGCCATCTCTTGTGTTTCTGGGAAAGTCGCTTGATGAGATAAGCGACTTACATTTTCAAATTGGCTTGGAGAAATGGGTCGCGATAAAGCAATACTCGATAAAACGACAATGAGCATAATGATCGACGCCATCAAACCATTATAAATTTGTACAAGTGTAATCTGTGATTTTAATTTAAGAATTTTTTGGATCGCAATGTGCATAACCTACCTCTAGTGAAACTAGTGTAAGTAGCGAATTGCATAATCACAAGTTGAAATGCTGAAAAATGCCCCCATTAATGCTAAAGAGGACATAATTTCAGCAAGTCAGATTGTTTGTAAAGCAAAAGTCTAACCAACAATGCTACGAATAACTGCAAAATAGAGCACCAAGGCAATTACCCCTAATGCAATCATAATGGCGAAAGCCCCAACACCATTTTCTGCATCTGCAGGGTGTGCAGGATCGTCATCTGCAATACGTCTTAGCTCCCCATTGTATGTTTCATAAAAATCAACCCGTTGATTTTCATCAAGCTGACGTGTGAAATCATAAACTCGTTTACGTTGCGCCAAACAAAAATCCCCAAGATGAATTTCTTGATGGAAAACTGCTTCATCTAATAGTGTTCGGTGATATTGCGCCAACGCTACAATTTGAGAAACAGTTGGAGGCATATCAAAATCAAAACCGTCTAATGTATTTGTCATGTTATTCTCCTTATAAAATACAGTTTCCTGTTTTATTATCATATTCAATCTTTTGATTGTTCATTGTTTAATCATGTAAACAAAATAAGATGAAGAATACTCGACAATATATTTGACAATTCCAGCAATTTGTAATAAATATTTAACATTAGCGTGATATTTATATCTAAAGGTAAAATTACCTTTAAGTGATCATAATTAGAATAAGGAGCTTAATATGATTCAACAAATCTCTCATCATGACTTAGAACATGCGTATGCGGATGCAGTAAACACCATTCAATCACAAATGAACTTCGTAGAAGCAGTACAACAGTTAGAAAGCGTTGCACGCGCTGGCCACGGTAAAGCAGCACTGTTTTTGGCAGAACTTTATTATCAAGGTTTCCGCGTAGAGCGCGACTCGCTTAAAGCACAATACTGGCAACAGCTTGCCACCATGAAAGCATAATAAAACGTCACCTAGGTGGCGTTTTTTTTGAGCCTAACATTTTGATATGACATATTTATTTACATAGTTATGCAAAGCTTACACTGAACTTTCATTTTAATTATTTAAAATAGCGTCATGTTCCTTAATGACATAACGCTATGTACAAAATTTTGAAACTACAACCGATTTCAAATCATTTATATTTAAAAATCAATATTCTAAGAGGCATGATGTACTGCGGTATTCTTTGGGGGCTTTACAATGCCGAACAGCAAGGCTGGGCGATGACCTCAGATCACGATGACTATGTTTTCCCCTTTTGGCTCAATGGTTTACACCCACACAAATATGCTAAATTCCACTGCCAAAAATATATACAAAAAAAAACCACGCCACAGGATTTCCAAAGCGCATTACTGCCTACTCTGTCACGCTTAAAAGTTACCCCTGCGCTATGTAATGGCACAAAGCGTATGAAGCTCAGTACGTCTCAAATGCGTCACTTTTTCTTCAATGACCGTATTCTAGCGCCAGCTTAAGGCTCATTAAGAACAATGAAGCTCAATTAACTTATTATTTTATTGAGAGCTATGACTGTAAAGTATTTGCTTTTTTTTTAAATCGCGCTAATTTAAATATAAAACAATAACCACAACCGAGGATATGCCCTATGACCAATGTTGCTCAAGTATTAAAAGATAAAGTACATCAAGCAATCTACACCATCAGCCCTGAAGCCACGGTTCTTGAAGCAATTTCACTTATGGCAGATAAAGGCATTGGTGCACTTGTGGTCACACAAGAAGAACGCGTTGTAGGTATATTGTCCGAACGTGACTATATGCGCAAAGTCATGTTGATGGAACGTACTTCAAAGCAAACCACAGTCAATGAAATTATGACAGCAAAAGTACTAACGGTCACAACAGCAGTTACGGTTGAAGAATGTTTAGACCTGATGACAGACCGCCACCTTCGTCACTTACCTGTTGTTGAGCAAGATAAATTATTGGGACTCATTTCTATTGGTGACTTGGTGAAAGCGGCAATGGATGACCAAAAGAAACTGATTGAACAACTACAACAGTATATTTCAGGTTAAGTTTTAATGTTTAGGTGTTCAATAATGAACTTATACTAAGCATTGGCTACTAATGATAAAAAAATAAAGCCGAAACCATATAAAAATCCCTGCACTAAGCAGGGATTTTTATATGTAAATATGAAAGGCTTAAAACTTAGTTCAGACCTAATTTTGCAGCGACATAGTCTGCATCTTTGTCGCCACGACCAGATACATTCACCACAATTTTAATATCTTTGGCCAACTTTGGAGCTTCACGAAGCGCCCATGCTACGGCATGTGAACTTTCAAGTGCAGGGACAATCCCTTCAACACGTGACAATCGCATAAACGCATCCAAACACTCTTGATCAGTCGCAGTGGTATATTCGACACGACCCAAGTCTTTCAGCAGACTGTGCTGAGGCCCGACGCCAGGATAGTCTAGACCTGAAGCAATCGAATGTACTGGTAACGGTTCACCTTGATCATTTTCAAGTACATAACACGCCATACCATGAATTTGACTTGGTTTGCCTAAGGTTAACGTTGCCGAGTGCATGTCGGTATCCAGACCATGACCAGCAGGCTCTACACCAATCAGTTTCACATCTGCATCGTTTAAAAATGCGGTGAAAGCACCCATAGCATTTGAACCACCACCAACACATGCAACCACATAATCTGGGTTCGCGCCAAAGCGCTCATGGGTTTGTTCTTTAATTTCTTTACCAATAATCGACTGGAAGTCACGCACCATCATTGGAAATGGATGTGGCCCAACAACCGAACCAATAGCATAGATATAATTGGTTGGATCTTTTAAATACTCTTCAAAAGCACTGTCCACAGCATCTTTCAGCGTTGCAGTACCACGTGTCACTGAAATGAGTGTTGCTCCAAGGATTTTCATTTTGACGACATTGGGATGTTCTTTTTCAATATCGACCTGCCCCATATGAATTTCACACGGAATCCCCACCAAAGCACAGGCTGTTGCTAATGCAACGCCGTGTTGGCCTGCACCCGTTTCTGCAATGACTTTGGTTTTACCCATATATTTCGCAAGCAACGCTTCACCCAAACAGTGATTAATTTTATGTGCGCCTGTGTGGTTTAAGTCTTCACGCTTTAGATAGATCTGTGCCCCGCCCAACTGTTCAGATAACCGTTTTGCATAAAACAACGGACTTGGACGACCAACATAGTGTGCAAACAGTTCAGCAAGTTCAGTTTGAAATTCTTCTGTTACACGAATTTGCTCGTAAGCGACTTTAATATCATCCATTGCCGCTTTTAAGTGAGGCGGGATAAACTGACCGCCATAGTTCCCAAAAAAGCCCGCGTCATTCGGCAAAGCAATACCATTAATTTGATGATCCATTTTTTATGATCCTTATTCTTAAAATGTGCTTTCTTTCCAGCTTTATCGTGCTAAATACTTAGTCATATCCTCAACGCCTTTGAGGGTCATTGGGTACATATGGTCTTCAAAAATTTGCTTAATTAAACCAATCGTATGGGTGTAATGCCAATAACGATCTTCTTCTGGGTTCAACCATGCTGTTTTTTCAAAATGGTTGCGTAAACGCTGTAGCCAGACATTGCCTGCTTCATCATTCATATATTCAACCGAACCACCCACAGAATTGAGTTCATAAGGTGCCATAGAGGCATCTCCAACCACAATTACACGATAGTCGCGTCCGTAGGTATTGAATAAATCCCACGTATTCATACGGGTACTTGAACGACGTACATTGTCTTTCCAAACATAGTCATATAAACAGTTATGGAAATAGAAATACTCTAAAGTTTTAAACTCAGTTTTCGCCGCACTAAAAAGTTTTTCGCATTGTGCAATATGGGAATCCATCGATCCACCCACATCAAACAACATCAGCACCTTAATGCGATTACGACGTTCAGGCACGAGCTGCACATCGAGTATGCCTTGCTTCGCTGTTTCACGAATTGTACCGTCGATGTCTAACTCTTCAGCAGCACCTTGTCTGGCAAATTTACGCAAACGACGCAATGCCATTTGCATTTGACGCGTTCCGAGAATTTGATCATCATCCAAATTCTGATATTTACGTTGTTCCCAAACTTTTACAGCAGAACGTTTACGTCCCGGCCCACCAATACGCACACCTTCAGAATGATCACCATAAGCACCAAATGGAGACGTTCCTCCAGTGCCGATCATCTTGTTTCCACCCTGATGTTTCTTATGCTGCTCGCGCAAACGCTCTTTCAGCATTTTCATGAGTTCTTCTAATGAACCTGCTTTCTTTAATTCTTCACGCTGCTCAGGGCTTAGATGCTTTTCTAAGAGTTCTAAATCGAACCAGTCTTTCGGTAACTTTTGAACTTTATTCAGTAAATCATCTAAATCAAAAGTTGAAATCCCATCAAAATAGTCTTTCATCCCTCGGTCAAATTTGTCAAAGAAGCGTTCATCTTTCACCATAATGGTTTTGGCGAGTTGATAGAACTCTTCTTGATCTGCAAAGACCAAACCTGAAGCAACAGCTTCATTCAGGTCGATCAGTTCACGCGTCGAGACGGGAACACCGTATTTGCGTAAGGTATAAAACAAGCGCACAAACATGCGTGTTTCTCCTTTAGCGACGGGACATGAAGGCTAAACGTTCAAGCAACTGTACATCTTGTTCGTTTTTAATGAGTGCGCCATATAAAGGTGGAATGGCTTTAGACTTATCATGATTACGCAGTACATCTTCTGGCATATCATCGGCCATCAGCAAGCTTAACCAGTCAATCAATTCAGAAGTTGATGGTGGTTTTTTTAGACCCGGAACTTGACGTAATTTGAAGAAAACTTGCAATGCTTCATTGACCAATGCCGTTGAAATTTGCGGGAAATGAACGTCAATAATTTCACGCATGGTTGCGTCATCTGGAAATTCAATATAGTGGAAGAAACAACGACGCAAGAATGCATCTGGAAGTTCTTTTTCATTATTTGAAGTAATAATCACAATAGGACGTTGTGATGCAGTAATAGTTTCGCCTGTCTCATAGACATAGAAAGACATCTTGTCCAATTCATGTAACAGGTCATTTGGAAACTCAATGTCCGCCTTATCAATTTCATCAATCAATAAAACACAACGTACTTCACTGGTGAACGCTTCCCACAATTTACCCGGTTTAATATAGTTTTTAATGTCATAAACACGGTCGTCACCCAGTTGGCTGTCACGTAAACGTGAAACCGCATCATATTCATATAAACCTTGCTGGGCTTTTGTGGTTGACTTGATGTGCCAAGTCAACAATTTTAAGCCTAAGCTTTCAGCAACTTGTTCAGCCAGTAAAGTTTTGCCTGTACCCGGCTCACCTTTGACCAACAAAGGCTTTTGTAAGCTACGTGCAGCTTTTACAGCAAGTTTTAAACTATCGGTAGCGATGTACTGATCTGTACCCGTAAATTGTTGTGTTTCAACAGACATGATTAAACCTTATTTTTATTAATTACAGCGGTGAATGATTATTACTGACAACTGCTTTGGTTTTATTAGCCACATATTTTGACCAAAAGAAACCGATCACAAGCCCCACACCCATGACAAAGAGAATCAGTGACAAATTTGACCAAATGAGTGCTGATTCTTTCGTTAACACACCGAAAAGCAAGCCAAAAATAGCCGGTGCAATCGATGAGTTTGGACCTTCGGAAACCGTTGGTGTCAATAAAATGGCAAAGATCATCATCCATGTAATGCCACCCAACAGCTTCGGCAGGCGTGTAGCAATGGAATACCAACACCACAAAATTAGCAAACTGCCCAAAAGATAAACTGTGACAGCAATACTGTCTTCAGGAATTGAATCGAGCATTGAAAGAAAACTATCCACGGTGCAACTCCTGAATTATGCTTTATGCGCCACGAAGGCCTTCTGGTGCCGCAGCGTTCGGATTGATTAATCCTTCTGGCGGCATTTGTAGAAAGAAGCCCTGAGTTTGAATCGAATCCATGACATGCAATACATTTACACGGGCCAATTTACGCGCTTCACTCAGCTCTAATGACATCACAAAAGTCGCTCGACCAAATGCAACACGAACAGCTTCAGGTAAAACATTCAATGGGCTAAAATCTTCAGCGGCTTGATCGGCTTCAGTTGGGCAAGCAATATAAAGATACATTTCATCTTTTTTGCTTGATTTATAAATAGAACATTGCATATCTAAAACAGCACTCAAATAACTCAAGCCACAGGATACATCAAATAAAAGCAGCTGACATTAGTCATGATTAACGCATCAGTCGTGATTTTGTATAAATATTCAAACTTCAGACCAATTGACTAATTATTAATCCATGACTTTAATTTGCGTCGAAAGATAGCTTTCATCACGGCGTAGGAGTTGAATTAAAGGTTGAGTTAACAAATCATAGCGCCAACCTAATAAATAATCAGGCAAGTCTTGCTCATCATTATGAAAAACCACATGTTGATGCAGCGCATTCATCCACTTTTTGCGCATCAACACTTCTTTAGGAATGCTGGTTTCATTGAACACATTTTGAATTAAGTGATCAATCTTCTCCCCTACATCTTTTGAAGAATGACGGATGGGACGTGCCATGCGTAGCGGCCAATCTGCTTGCTCAGGCAAGAACCTCACCAAATCTAAAATAGTTTTGCCATGCTCGCGGACAACGTTTTGACGTATGTCTTTTACACCCGATAACTGAAAAGCATTTTTCGGATTTTTCTCAACCAAATCAATCATGCTTGAGTTTTTCAAAATGAAACTACGTGGTGTATTTAAAGCTTTCACCATTTGTTCACGCCATACAGCCAACTGCTGTAACTGCATTAACTGACGACGTGAATGTCGATAGTTACCAATATCTTGATAGAGTAAATGTAAAGGCGTTTCTGTCGCGATCTCTTGTGTCAGATGCTGACAGTCCTCAAGTGCAAAGTTTAAGAGTGACTTTGAATCTAGTTCTTGTTTAACTTTTTCTGAGAGATTCATCAAGTACAGCACATCGTTTGCCGCATAGCTCAATTGTGCAGGGCTCAATGGACGCGCCAACCAGTTTGAGCGCGTTTCCCCTTTATCGATATCGACATCCAACATTTGTTTCAATGCATTTTGATAGCTGACTTGTAGACCATGTCCTAAAAAAGACATGCCCACTTGGGTATCAAATACATTGTTTAAGGTTTTATGCTGTGCATAGTGATAAATCAGGTCGATATCTTCGCTACAGGCATGAAAGACATTTTGCTGTGCACGAAAAAGTTTATTCCAAAATTCAGTTAAATCGAGTGTCGTACCATCGAGTAAATAGACATTGTTTTCGACATTGATTTGAAATACGCCTAACTTCGGCCATAAGGTATCGACTTTGATGAATTCTGTATCGAGTCCATAGACTTCGTTACGATCCATTTTTTCTAAGACTGGAGTTAAGTCTTGCTGCTGCTGAATAAACTGAAACATATCCTACTGCGTCTAATGCTAGATGCTCTTTGGGCTATCTTACCTGAATAAGATCATTTAGCTATCAAGATTTCTAAGGGTTTTTTAATTATTTACCGTTTTTTGTGATTTTTTTATACAACTAGATTCAAATTAATATTTTTTTTATCTTAATCAAGATTTCAATCTTGTAGCTCAACTAAAAAATGAAACAAGTATCGAAATACTTATTTCATTCGCATTCTGTTATGTACAGCTTGGCTTAAGGTATGACTATCGACATATTCAAGTTCACCACCTTGTGGTACGCCTTGTGCAATACGCGTCATTTGGATCGGTAAATGTTTCGTTGCCTCAACCAAATAATGCGCTGTGGCCTGACCTTCTACCGTTGCATTGGTCGCCAAAATCACTTCCGTTACTTTACCATCGCCCAAACGCTGGATTAGATAAGGAATGCCGATCTCTTCAGGCCCAACACCATCAAGTGGAGATAAATGCCCACCCAATACATGGTACTTACCGCGGAAACTGCCACTTTGCTCAATCGCCATCACATCTGCTGGTGACTCAACCACACAAAGTAGTTGATCGTCACGTTCATGCGAGATGCAAATATCACAAACTTCGTTTTCAGTCAGTGAGTGACACAAACTGCATTCGTGAATATAGCTGGTGGCTTCGTTCAAAGCATGTGCAAGACCCACAGCCCCTTCACGATTTTTCATAATCAGATGAAGCGCCATGCGCTGAGCCGATTTCGGCCCAACACTTGGCAAAATACGTAAGGCTTGTACCAATTGATCAAAACGATCGCTAAACACTATACGTATTCCTTAATTAGAATAAACCAGCAAGACCTGGTGGTAAGCCTGCACCTGAGTTCGCAGCTTTCATACGTTCTTCAGTGATTACTTCTGCTTGACGTGCAGCATCATTCATTGCCGCAGCAATTAAGTCTTCAATCATATCTGCATCATCTTGCAATAATTCAGGATTGATTTCGATACGTTTTACCACATTACGGCAAGTCATCGTTACTTTAACCAAACCACCACCAGCTTCAGCATGCACTTCAGTTTGCGCAAGCTCTTCTTTAGCTTTTTTAATGTTGCTTTCCATGTCTTTTTGCATGCGTTGAGCTTGCTGCATTAACATATTAATGTTCATTAAAATCTCCGAACATAAAATTAAAAAATTAGATTAAGTCTAAACCACGTGTGATATCGCGAATAATATCATCAATATCTTCTAAACCAACAGAAACACGAATTAAACCTTCACGAATTCCTGCGGCTTGTTTCGCTTCTGGTGAAAGTTTGCCATGGGTAGTCGTTGCAGGATGGGTAATGGTCGATTTCGCATCGCCCAAGTTGCCTGTAATTGAAATAAACTGAGTATTGTCAATAACAGTCCATGCCCCTTCGCGCTCACCTTTCACTTCAAAAGAAACGATCCCACCAAAGCCTGTTTGTTGCTTCGCTGCAAGCTCATGCCCAATATGCTCTGGTAAACCTGCGTAATACACTTTTTCGACTTTCGGGTGTGTATTTAAGAATTCTGCTAGCTTTTGCGCACTTGCTGAATGCTCACGCATACGTAAACGTAGAGTCTCTAAGCCTTTTAAGAATACCCATGCATTGAAAGGACTCATTGAAGGCCCTGTGGTACGCACATAACCAAATACTTCTTCGAGTAGTTTATGACTACCCACTACTGCACCACCAAGAGCACGACCTTGACCATCCAAATACTTCGTCGCTGAATAAATCACCAAGTCCGCACCAAACTCAATTGGACGCTGTAATACTGGCGTACAGAAACTATTATCAATTGCTAAAAGTGCGCCATTGGCATGTGCGATTTCAGCAAGTGCTTGAACGTCTGCCACTTCAGCCAAAGGATTAGACGGAGACTCAACAAAGAGTAATTTAGTTTCAGGCTTAACGGCATTTTTCCATGCGTCTAAATCTGTTAAATCGACAAAGTCGACAGCCACACCAAACTTAGCCACATATTTTTCAAACAAAGATACGGTCGAACCAAATACCGCACGTGAACAAATCACATGATCACCCAGTTTTAAAAATGACATTGCCACGGCCATAATTGCGGCCATACCTGAACTGGTTGCCACTGCACGCTCTGCACCTTCTAAAGCTGCAAGGCGTTTTTCAAACATTGCAACAGTTGGGTTGGTAAAACGCGAGTAGATGTTTCCTGGCTCTTGACCTGAAAATTTTGCTGCGGCCTCTGCTGCATTTTCATAGACAAATGATGAAGTTAGAAAGATAGGTTCGCCATGTTCTCCCTCGAAACTACGCGTATGCCCAGTACGAATGGCTAAGGTATCTAATTGGTATTCAAATTCGTCTTGTAGGCTCATGGCTCTGGTTCAGTCGACAGACTGCCTTTGTAAAGAATTGCCAACATTTTGAGCGTCTAGGCTATTTAAGGTCAAGGTAAAATACGCGAATATTGATTAGACTTCGATCAAACTTTCTGCTTATTTGAGATCTAAGACCTATATGCACGCTTTAAAAACTAAAATTTCAATGCATCAAAATAAATTAAAGAATCTTTCTACGCGCATTTTTAATGGAAAGTCACTCATTTTGTCACAAAGCACACCTTATGAAGTGATTGAAACATTTGATCTGACCCAAATTCGCTATTACGCGCCTGAAGTGCGTAAGTATAAAGAACCCTTAGTTTTTGTGGTCCCGCTAGCCATCAATATGTCTATTTACGACCTTTATCCTTATCGCTCACTGGTGAAGTACTTCCAACAGCAAGGCTTTGCCATATATGTGATTGATTGGGGAAAATTAAATATTCATAACCGTCATTTTAACTTTCTGACGTTTATTGATCATTATATTCCACTCTGTATACAAAGCATTTTAAAACATAGTGATAGCGAGCAAATTTCTCTGCATGGGTGGAGTATGGCTGGCATTTTCGTGACCTTGTATACCGCCTTACATCAACCCAATTTTGTGAAAAATTTAATGGTTTTAGGGAGTCCAATTGACAGTTATAAATCTGGGCGAAATGGACAGTTCTTTGCATATCTCAATCGAATCATTTCAAAAAGCAAAGCATTACAACAGCAAATTTATCAGGGCAAAATACCAAAGCGCCTGCTTCATACCTCTGGGAGATTAAATACTTTTGGTTTTAAAATCATTGATCCTATCGGTTGGTTTCAAAGTCATAAGAATCTGCTACTTAATTTAGATGACCATGAAGCCTTGTATGAACATGCCACCATTGGCGGTTTTCTCAATCGTATGATTGATTATCCCGGCGGCATCAATCAAGACATGCTTTTTAATGTTTGGCTACGTAATCCACTCAAAACTGGACTAATCACATTAAATGAGAAAAGCATAGCTTTAAAAAATATACAGTGCTCATTGCTTGTGGCTGCGGGGACAACAGACCAACTTGTTACAGCAGAGGCAGCTCAGCCATTAACCCAATTGACAAGTAGCACCGATGTCACGTTTACTCTTATCCCAGGGGGACATTTAGGACTGATGTCGAGTAAGCGTAGTGCCGATGAATTTTGGCCACAACTGGCTCAGTGGTTAAGTGAACGTTCAAGTAAAATTTAAATACTAAGGTTTGACATGATTCAGTCAGTTGCATTTATCGGTCTAGGCGCCATGGGTTATCGCATGGCATCACACTTACCTAAACACTTTGAACACGTGTGGGTATGGAATCGCAATTTTGATAAAGCAAAACAACATGCAGAAGCCTATGGCACGCAGGCGGTGGAACTTGCGCAAGCAGTTCAGGCCGATGTAGTCTTCTCTTGCCTTCCAACCAGTCAAGATATTGAAGACTTACTTGCACAAGTTGAGCTTAAATCGGGCAGCATTTGGGTCGATTGCACCAGCGGTGTACCCTCTTCTGCAAAAAAAGTAGCTGAACAGCTTAAACAACACGGTGTGGACTTTTTAGATGCACCGGTAAGTGGTCAAACTATTGGTGCTGATAATGCAACCCTTACGGTTATGATCGGTGGTGATGCCGCAGCTTTTGAACGCGCACTACCAGCTATTCAAGCGTTTGGTAAACTGATTAAACACGTGGGCGAATCGGGTGCTGGTTTTGCAGTTAAAGCCGTAAACAATATGCTTTTGGCTGTGAACCTCTGTGCTGTTGCCGAAGGGTTTACCACCCTAAAAGCCCATGGCGTAAACTTAAACGAAGCATTAGATTGCATTAATGCGTCTAGTGGTAAAAGTGGCGTAACTGAAACTGTTTTACCACAGCGCATTCTCAACCGCAGCTTCCCGCTTACTTTTGCACTCCCTCTATTAGCAAAAGATACGGGCATTGCCGTTGATTTAGTCCGCGAAGCAAAACTATCCGCACCTGTGATTGGACTGGCTCAAAGTTTAATTCAAACTGCTAGTGATTTATCTGAAGCAGACAGCGATTTTTCTTCAGCAGTTAAACTATATGAGTCATGGAGCAAAATTACTTTAGAGTAATGCTTATCATAGTCAGTCATACTTTAACTTTAATCATAAGTTAAGCTATTCCGATGGCCGAACAAAAAGCCTCATAAAGAGGCTTTTTGTATATTTCTAATTTTATTGACGTTTTGATTCATTAAGTGTCTGACTACATATTTAAAAGCCATACGTTGTATCGGACTAAGTTCTTGTTGATGCATATTATAAAAATCATCTGGGTTATCAAATAAACCGAAATCTTGATTAATCCCCTTGTCTTGGATAAAAGTATCATTCAAATTCCAATCAATAGGTGGATTTTCAAAATTCTCGGTAAATACCCCAAAACCACAAAAGGTTTTTGCTTGATGCTTATTTATACTTTGTAATTTTTCTAGATAAAGTCGATCAAGAATTACACCCTCCAAAATATACCATTGTCCATTCACATGAACTTCGACCCAACTATGTAAAATATTCTTGGGCGATAACTTATACCAAATGCCTTTGATTGCGCCTTTTTGTAAGGCTTTATCGATGGTAAACCCATGTATCCGAGTGGCTACACCCACCGCTCGCAGTAACGCCGTCAATAACGTTGCTTTGGTATTACACTGACCATAACCGTCGCTTAAGACTTGAGATGCCTGTATCGTATCTCCCGTGTTATAGCCAAATTGAACTTCATCACGAACAAAGTTATAAATATTCCTCACCTTATTAACTTCATCAAGATCTCTCCATTTGCGTTGTTCAATCAAATTTTGAATCGATGGATGGTAATAATCTAAAATCGGTGTCTGTTCTAATAGCGTTAGCATACTCAGCTCTCCAGTCTAGTCATTTGATTTAAAACTATGGAGTTAGTCTAAGGTCAATATTTTTACTGCCACTTTTATAATGAATTAAGACTAAAGATTGTTTTGAGCTTGATTAATTTTATAGTAGAGCTCTGTATACTCAATTAATTCAGCACATATACTTGTGTATAAAAAACCGAATTAAATTTAGGATAAACAATTTATGCTTAAAGTCATTGCTCAGGATTTTATTAAACTAGAACATCTTGATAGAGTCATGCCTTTATATCGTGAACTTGTAGAAAAAACAAAAGCTGAACCGAGATGTATATCCTACGACCTATTTATTGATCAAAAAGACGCTGGGCATTTTATATTTATTGAAGCATGGCCTGATCGTGCAGCACTAGATGCACATTGTGAAACGGAGCATTTTAAAAGACTAGTGCCGTTAATTGACCAATACCAAAGAGCTGTAGGAACGTATATATTGATGGATGAGTTTTCACTCCAAAGTAGCTTCACCTAGATCGAATATGGTATCGAAAAATAAAACTATCCGATAAATACGTCCATGTAAAATTACAGCGAAACATCTCGATTTAAATATTTTCATCTTTCATTGCAGGCATGAGAATTTCTTTAACACAAGATGCATTACTGGTGGAGATGATAAATTTTATGGCTAAAATAACATCGGACAAAGGAATTAAAGTATGATTGGTCTCTGCCAATACAGTTGCTGTTGGAACATCTGCTTCATATTCTGTTGCCAAATACCCTAGATTTAAAACACTCACCCCAATCAGGTCGTTACGCAAAATCTCACGCAATGATTGAGCAATTCCACGCAAAGCATATTTCGTTGCAGAAAAGACTAACTCTTTGCCATTATGATTGTCCACACCCCATGTAGAACCGATCAATATGACTTTAGCGTTATCCGATAACTTTAAATTTTCTATCAAGGACTGAAGAGACTGAATACAAGTATTAATATTTGTATTTAGAATGATATTTAACTCAGCAGATGAAACCTCTTTAAAGTTATAATTCTCTGTAAAAGCATTATTTTCCCAGATTCCAACATTATAAATAAGAACATCTATTTTCTCATCTTTGACTGCTTCTTTTACCTTATCTACTGCATCGTTAGGAGCAGATAAATCCGCACAAATCCAATTCAATTGAGCATTATTTTTAGGAATAGTACGGGAGACACCATAAACTTTGTCCTGAGCTTCAGGCACTAAGTTTACAATCGCTTTGCCTAAGCCTCTACTTGCGCCATAAATTAGAAATGTTCGACCTAAAACATTCATATTTTAATTCATCCTTTCATAACGAACTGCATAATGATTTAAACTTAAGTTAAGTTTAAATCAAGCTTTATTTATTATTCTATATTTTGCTCAATGGTTTATATTTAGCAGTTAAAGACTACGACCCTCTGATTCACAGAAAATAAAAGATATTTCCATAATTTATTTTCCACCCACTTATTTCTAGTAAATCCCCAGCACAAGGCATTCAATAATAAAATAGCAATAAATAAAGCTTTTAGACTGTCTAAAATAAGCATGCAAAAGAGTCCATTTAAGACAGCAAAATATCATTAAACGATAATAATACATAAGCGCTTAATTCAGAAAAAATAAATAATTTAAAAAAATTCATTGCTAATCGTATATAAATGCCTGAAATAGCATTTGAGATGAGGCGAACATTAAAGGTTAAAAATGCTGACGTACCCAAGTACTGCGCCCCCCTAAATGAAATTTAAAAGTGTTTAGAGCCTAAAAAAGTTATAAAAATAGGCTAAATTACATAAAAAACTGAAATATCTATTTCTATCTGCTATTTATAAAGTAATTGATATATATAAATTTTATGTATTACATGCAGCAATTATGAAGTAAAATTACAATTGAGTAAGAACTCACCATTGAATAAACAGAACAAACCCCTATAAAGTAATAGCGTGACTACATACAATGTTACAAACTGAGGAAATTCTCATGAAAAAGTTGACTGTAGCGGTTTTTGCCAGTCTTGCAACATTAATCGGGGCGCAAAGTTTTGCGGCATCACCTGAGCAAGAGTGTCAAAAATTAAAAGATGATCATGATGTCATTTATGCATCTAAAGGTTTCTGTTTCAAGGACCCTGAAGCGAAAGCAAAATTTGGCAATGATAATTGCTACACCACTAAACCGAAATTCTCTGAAAAAGAGCAACAACGTCTTGACGCCATTAAAGAACGTCAAAAAGAATTGAACTGTAAGTAAATCAGTTTAAGCGAAACTTAAGGAATAGACATGGCTTACGATGAGCAAAACATTTTTGCACGGATTTTACGTGGTGAACTTCCAGCCATAAAAGTATATGAAGATGACCAAGTTCTTGCATTCATGGATATTATGCCTCAAGCAGACGGTCATACTTTAGTCATACCAAAAACGCCTGCTGTGACTTTACTCGACCTCCCTGCCGATGCTGCTGCTTACACCATTCAAGTGGTACAAAAAGTAGCAAAAGCCATTGAAGTCGGTTTGGATGCCCAAGGCATTGTCCTCATGCAACTGTCTGGAGCTGCTGCTGGGCAAACCGTTCCCCATGTACATTTCCACCTCATTCCGAGTTCGGTACATGAGCTAGGTAAGCATGCGTTGCAAATGGGTGATCAAGAAAAAATCAAAGCACAAGCAGAAAAAATTCGTGCTGCTTTGTAATTCCATCCATTCAATCAAGGAGCTTCGGCTCCTTTTTTAGGCCTAAAAATAAATAAGATCAATAATATAAGTCTCCAGAATCTACCTTAACAATTTATCGTGGAAATGCATTTGACATTGGATTGTTTAATATTTTTGTAATATTCCCTTAATATTAATGACTTATTTGTAATCAATAATGAGCGCCAAGAGACAGAAGTCTGATTAATAAAAAGACGACTGAATAACCTTTTATAGACGAATCAACAAAAAGTCTTTCTTGGAGCTACACATGAAAAAAACACTTTGCGCATTAGCAGTTGGGGCAACTTTACTTACACCAACCTTAGCGATGGCTGCTGACGTAAAAATTTATGGCCGTGCGCATGTTTCTTTAGACTATCTGGATGATGGCGCTGACTATAACGAAGTTGGAATCTCTTCAAACTCTTCACGCTTAGGTTTCAAAGTAGAGCAAGAACTTGAAAATGGCATGACTGTATTTGGTCAAATTGAGCAAGAAGTTAACTTCGCAAGCGGCTCTGCTGATGATAAAGGCGTAGATTTTGCAACACGTGATACTTTCGTAGGTTTAAAAGGTGACTTCGGTCAAGCACGTGTAGGTCGTTTTGACAGCCCATTCAAGGCTGCACGCGGTCCAATCAACTTCTTTGGTGACATGGTTGGTGATGTACGTAACGTAACACGTGTTGGTGATTTGAAGTTTGATGAGCGTAATGACAACACTATTGAATATAAATCACCTAAATTTGGTGGTGGCTTCAATGTACTTGCAGCACTTTCAATGCACAAGGGTACATCTATCGCTAAAGATGGAACAACAAAAGAAGGCGTTGAGGACAATAAAGCTTACGATCTAGCTTTAACGTACAAAGAAGGTAATGTCGACTTTGCAGCAGCATATGAGAAATATGAAGATAACTCTGCAACGACATCGCAAAATGTTTCATCAACAGGAATTAAAGCCGAACGCGATGCTTTCCGACTAGCTGGTTCATACAAAATCACACCTGATTTTAACTTAGGTGCAATGTATCAAATTGCTCAATACGATCATGATGATCTAAGTGATTTTGATGCTCAAGTATTCGGTATTGCAGGTGAATACAAATTTACGCCAAAAACAGCTCTACGTGGTGAATACTTCTACCGCGATGTCGATGCTGATGATGCAAATTCAAGTTTAGTTGCAATTGGTGTTGAGCACCGCTTGGATAAAGCAGTACGCGTTTATGCCAACCTTGCAACCATGCTAAATGATAAGAATGCTAATCTTACGCCATGGAAAGAGGGTCGCTCATACTCTGTTAGTGGTGAAAAAGACGAAAATGCTACAGCACTTTCTTTAGGTTTCCGTTACGACTTCTAATTTAACGCTCCCCTAAAAATTAAAAAACACGCTTCGGCGTGTTTTTTAATTTAGAATTTTAAGTAATAAAAAGCCATTCTAGAATGGCTTTTTATTTCGGATTTAGCGCTTTAAGAAACCTGAAACCAAGTTTAATACCTGTTGGATATCCTCGTTGGCTTCTTGAGGATTGGTTTGTCCTGCTTGCGGGGTAAGTGAATCAATAATTTGCGGTAACACTTGTGAAATAGCACTATATACATCTTGTTTAGGTGCATTCGCTTGCTCTGCAACTTGCTCCACCGCGGCATCATCAAACAAGTTTTGCACTTGCTCTGGATTTACACTGGCGTTTTCTCCTGGTCCTGTAGAAACCCAGTCCTCAACCTGACTGCTTAAACCTTGCCCTTTGAGTTTATCTAAAGCTGCCTGCAAACCACCTTGCTGTTGAATCCATGCCAAAATCAAAGGCAATACCGCAATCAATAAACTTTTTCCACCGC
The DNA here is from genome assembly GCF_037572605.1 of Acinetobacter sp. MYb191. Lineage (NCBI taxonomy): Bacteria > Pseudomonadati > Pseudomonadota > Gammaproteobacteria > Moraxellales > Moraxellaceae > Acinetobacter > Acinetobacter sp. MYb191. Next base: position 86,992 of record NZ_JBBGZP010000021.1, read on the forward strand.
CTGCAAATCCTGAGTTCTGCGAGTTTGGCGCCTGCTGCGACTGTCCACCAGTCAAACCACCTAACACCGAGCCTAAAATATCGCCCAGACCACCCTGTTGTGTTTGGCCCGTACTACCCGCTCCGAGTTGCCCAAGCACCGAACCCAAAATTCCACCCAAACCACTTTGCTGATTTGACTGTTGCTGACCGCCCATGGCCTGCTTTGCCAAAATTTCTATAATATTATTAAGGTTCGTCATCACTTTATCCTGTCTAGGTTTTTAAACAGCATACGGTGTTTAAAAAAACCCTATAGAGATAAATTGTTAATTTTTGCTATGAATGAAAAAATAGAGTCGCAGTCGAATCACCAACGGAATTTATTCCAGTTTTCAGGATTAGCCCAAAATTTTGAATTGAACCAGTCAGGTACATGCTTATAGGTCAAAATATTAAATTGCCATAAAGCAAAGTCTTTACCATGCGTCGTTTTATCAATCAGTTGAGTAAAACCTAAAGCACGAAGCAGTTGTTCATCCTGCAATTGACTCACCACCACAATACGCTTTGCCATCAAATCTCTTAAACGCACCAATAGTTGTGATTTTTGTTGTGAGCTTATATTTTGCATTTCTACCGTGTCAAAAAGCACAAAACCTAAATCATAGCGCTGGGTAAAAGGCAGACTTAAAAAGTCAGATACGCTAAAATATTGCCATTGAATAGATTGATGATGATTTGGGCTGAGATCCTGCCCAATGCACAATGCAGTTGAAATAGGCTGTTCTTGAGATAAATCGTCTAGCATAGAAGTAATGACGTTCAGTTCAGCCATAACCGCATCCTTAATATTGAGTGAGTAATTCTGTATGGAACTTCAAGGCATTTGCCATAAAATGCATGCAGGTCTTAAGGACCTTAGTGTAACTGATCAACATACACACAAGGCAAATGTTGAATATAAATTTATCCTAGATCGTTCAGAAGTTGACCTTCCTTTTAACTTGGGTCAAGAAATCGAGATTGAATGGACTGGTAAAATCTTCTGTGTTTCATGTGGTACGAAGACTTCTAAATCATTTTCGCAAGGCCATTGCTTTAAGTGCTTTAAAACCAAAGCCTCTTGTGACATGTGTATTATGAAACCTGAAACCTGTCACTACCACTTAGGCACTTGCCGAGAAGACAGCTTCGCGCATGAAGTTTGTTTCCAGCCACATATTGTTTATTTAGCTAACTCAAGTGCTCTAAAAGTTGGGATTACACGGATTAGCCAAATGCCAACCCGTTGGCTTGATCAAGGTGCAACCCAAGCCCTTCCAATTATGAAAGTCGGTTCGCGTCGTCTTTCAGGCCAGCTCGAAATTATGTTTGGCACACAAGTGGCAGACAAAACCGATTGGCGCAAATTACTCAAAGGCGAAGCTGAACCACTCGACTTGATTGAAGTTCGCGAACAACTCATCGAAGAATTTGCACCTAAAATCCAAACCATTCGTGAGGAATTTAGTCAAAATCTTGAATTCAATGAAACGGTTGAGCTTTTGGAAACTGAACTGCCACGCGAGTTTGTTTATCCAGTTGTGCAATATCCTGAGAAAATTAAATCCCACAATCTGGATAAAACCCCAGTTATTCGCGGTAAGTTACAAGGGATTAAAGGTCAGTACCTGATTTTAGATACAGGCGTGATTAATATTCGTAAATATTCAGGTTATGAGCTCAAAATTCGTGCCTAAGCTTGTTTATCCTTAAATAAAATTTGTTTATCTACACACATAAAAAAACCTGCATGAATGCAGGTTTTTTTATGTGATGCGATTATTTAATTTTTGCATGTGCTTTTAAGTATTGCACATAATCTTCAGCTTCTTGCTGACCACGAAGTTGTTGATATAACTTCGAAAGCTCAGCCAATTGCTCATCCGTCAATGCACTAGACGTCGTCTTGTTTACGTTTGATACCGCAACTACCACCATTTCTGTTGGCAATAATGCTGTTGTTACAGACCACTGTCCTTCTTTTGGTGCCGCTTGGCTAAACGCCGCACGCTCAACTGCACGCGGTAAACCTTGTGAACGAATAAATACTTGCGGTGGAGTAAAGGTCAAACCGCTCTTGGCAACAACAGATACTGCTGGTTGAGTTTTAAAGTCTTTTAAACTTTGAGCAATTTTGGCTTTAGCAGCATCATAAGCTTTTTGTTCAACCAATTTTGCTTTCACACGTGGTGTTGCTTCTTGAAGCGTTTGGACACCTGCCGCATGATAATCACGTACTTTTGCCCAAACCACATCCCCATTCGGAAGTTGAATGCTGCTGGTCGCGTTACGATCACCGTTTTTAACGTCATCGTTAAACAGTTTCACTTTTACCGCAGCATTACTTAATACAGGATGCTGTGTAGATAAGGTCATGCCTTTTACAGTTTGAACTTGTACACCTTTAACTTCTTGAGACACCACATCTAAAGCATCTGAGTCTACAACCAGTTCATTTAAGCTGTTTACAGTATCAGAGAATGCATTGGCTGTTTTATTCTTTTGAACTTCCGCCGTCAAACGTGCTTTTTCATTTTCAAAAGATGGCAACTTCACAGCTGGCGCATCAGTTTCAATGACATGGTAACCAAATTCAGTTTTTACAGGCGCTGATACTTGACCTGATTTAAGTGATGCTACAGCTTGGTCAAAAGCATCACCAAAAGTGCCTTTGTTATAAACTGCTAAAGCACCACCATTCGCTTTAGATGCAGTATCTTCAGAGTATTGAGCCGCAGCTGCTGCAAAGCTTGTTCCTGCTTTAATTTTTGCCACAACTTCTTCTGCACGTTTTTTCGCTTCAGCATCTGTACGTGCATCCGTCGTAATCAGAATATGTTTAACCAAAGGCGCAACATTATCTTTTTGTGCTTCAACAAACTGTGTATAGGCTTGCTGCAACTCCGCATCTGTAACAGGTGAAGCAGCAGCAGGAACATTGGCTGGTGTTAATAACACATAGTCAACATCCACACTTGCCACTTGTTTAAACATAGCTGGGTGTTGCTTGTAATAGTTTTCAATCTCTTGTGCTGAAACCTTGACGTTCTTTTTATATTCATCAAGATTTACATTGGCAAACTGCACAGTACGCTGTTCTGTTTGTAAGTTAGCAATTTGTTGAATATCTAGTTTACTCACCAATGCATAATCAACAAAAGTCGAACGCATCATTTTTAATGCATGGTCTTGACGTAAGTTTGCAACAAGCGCATCACTACTCATACCCACAGATTGTAAATAGCTTGAATAACGTGTTTCTGAAAATTTTCCATTTTCTTGAAAACTTGGCTGTTGAGCAATCATCTGTTCAATTTGAGTATCACTGAGTGAAATGCCCAGCTTTTCAGCCTGTTGCAATAACAAAGTATTTGCGATCAGTTGGTCCATCGCTTTATCTTTAATAAAGCTTTGGTTGAGTAAAGTTTCATCCCCATTGGCATAAGCTAAGAATTGTTCTTTAAAGGAAGCGGTTAAGGTCTCTAATTCCTTTTCAGAAATATCTTGGCCATTGACTGATTTTACAGCGTCTTTTGATCCGCTACTAAAATATCCTTCAATACCTACAAGTGCTAAAGGGGTCAAAAACAAAATGAGCAAAGCTTTGCCCAACCAACCCTTAATAACTTTACGAAAAGATTCCATAAGTATTCCAATATTTTATTTGCCCGAGATTTTAACTGAAAAGCAGCAATGAATGAATGTGTTATCGACACATTTTCTAATGTTTAATAAAAAACGCGCCGAAAAGGCGCGTTTAGTATTTATTTAAAAGATTAAGCAACAGAATCTTTTAAACCTTTACCAGCTTTGAAGCTTGGTACTTTGCTTGCTTTAATTTCTAAAGTAGCACCAGTTTGTGGGTTACGGCCAGTACGTGCAGCACGTTCTTTCACGTTGAAAGTACCAAAACCAACAAGTGTAACTGTATCACCAGACTTAAGCGCTTCAGTGATTGAAGCAATTGTAGCGTCTAAGGCCTTACCAGCATCAGTCTTAGACAATCCCCCTTTCTCTGCAATTGCATCAATTAATTCTGATTTATTCATGTGGATCGCGTCCTCTTAATATCGTTTATTTAAGGTCCAAAAATTTAGTATAAATTACCGTAACGCCTTTATAGCAATGCTTTAGGTGAAAACGCAATACTCTGTATATGCTTTTTTGGAAAATAAATCACAAAAAAACGTTGAAAAAGGTACAAAAGCACAACCAGATCACTTTTTATTCACTTTTTCGTTTAACTTCTTATTTTCTTCAATCAAAACATCGATTTTATCATTAAGTTGAAGAATCAGGTTTTCTAAGTACTGAATGTCTTTCACCGTGACCAATCCAATCCGATTTAAGGAGTGATTTACCCCACGATCTACAATCTTCTCAACCTTGTCTTTAGTATCCGTCACCGATTCACGCGCTTTTTCAGATACCTTTTCAACCGTTTGGTCAGCAATCTCAGTGGTTTTAGATTCTAACTCTTCGCCGACTTGGACCAACGAGTCAAATAATTTATTACCCTCTTCCTCTGCACGTGAAAAAGCGCCCAAACCAGCTAACCAGATTTGCTTGGTATACTTTCTAAAATCCAAACTATTTTTACGGTGAAAATGATGCTTAGTTTTTGTTTTTTTTAGTGTTTCATCTTCTTGCGAAATATCATCTAACTCTATATCTGCTTTTTCCATTAGCACCATCTCCTGCATGATTTATGTGCAAAAACATCCAAAAAATCTTATAGATTGCACTATACTAGCAAATATTAGACTTGATCGATTTGTAAAACTGTTCTACAAAGCATCTTTATTACATTTTTATTTTTAAGTCTGAAGTTTTTGCGAGCAGGATGCTCATTTCAGGTCAGGATTTAGGTTACTACTTATGAGTGATTCTCAAAAAGAACACAATCAAACACATATGCTACTCACTATGGTGATGATTGTTCTTGAGACGATCTTTTCTCTTATTTTAAAACACGACCGCGTGGTTGCACTTCACTGTAAAAAGTTTGTTGAGCAAAATATTGCGATTAAAATAAATAGCTATCTGCCTTATTTTGACTTCTATATCACCTTTACCGCTCAAGGTGTTTTATTTGACGCCAAAGCACCTGAAAAACCGGTCGACCTAGATGTACGCACCACATTGATGGATTTAATTAAAATTTTCGTCTTTGGAAACCGTCGTAGTATTAAAACCATGCGTATTGATGGTGACATCACCTTAAAAGATGAGTTCCGAGATTTAATTTTACATTTTAGTGCACCTAAAGTTCTTGCCGATTGGAAAAACTGGTTAACTGAACCAACTGATCCGCAAAATGTAGTTGCATCTAAAAAGCGCATTGCACCTCTTTTAGAGAAAATTGAAGAACAACGTTCTAAAATCAACACTCTACAGGTTGAAGTGAAACAATACAAAAATCGTATTCGCCGTATCGAGCAACGTCAAAAACGTATAAATGTCACATTTTTTGTGTTTTCTATACTTTTGATTAGCTTATTAGTATATAATATTTGGCTTGCATAACTACATAATATTTCAAGCAAATTAAATACGCACAATCCCTATTAAAAAAACTTGACTATTTTAGTCAGGATTCTTAAAATCGGCACATCTAGTCTAATCATGTGTATCGAATCATGCGCTTAACAACTCGCGGACGCTACGCAGTGACTGCTCTACTTGATTTAGCTTTGCAGCCAACTGAACAAACGATCACGCTTGCAGAAATTGCAGCTCGTCAAACTATCTCTGTTGCTTATCTTGAGCAGTTATTTGCGAAATTAAAGCGCCACGGCTTAGTTTCTAGTATTCGTGGTGCCAACGGTGGTTACCATTTAGCTCGTCGCGCTGATGAAATCACGGTATTAGCAGTTATTGAAGCTGTAAACGAAACAGTTGATGCCACTCGCTGTGACCATAAAGGCAACTGCCAAAATGGCGCAATGTGCTTAACTCACGATTTATGGCAAGAACTCTCCCATCACATTGCCGACTATCTCGCTAAAATCACTCTTGCTGACCTTGTAGCACGTGACAACGTTCAAAAAGTTGCCATTCGCCAAAACACAGCACCTTCAGATTCAGCCCTTTTATCGGTAACAGGTATTTGACATGAAACGTCCAATTTATCTTGATTATGCAGCAACAACTCCTGTAGACCCGCAAGTCGCTGAACGCATGATGGAATGTCTGACATTTGACGGCACATTTGGCAACCCAGCATCTCGTTCTCATGCTTACGGTTGGCAGGCAGAAGAAAAAGTAGAATATGCACGTGAACAAGTTGCGAACTTGATCAAAGCAGATCCACGCGAAATCGTTTGGACTTCAGGTGCAACTGAATCAGATAACTTAGCTCTTAAAGGCGTAGCACAATTCTATGCGTCTAAAGGCAAGCACATTATTACAAGTAAAATTGAACACAAAGCTATTTTAGATACTTGCCGTGAGCTTGAATCTGAAGGTTTTGAAATCACTTACCTTGAGCCACTTCCAAACACGGGTCTAATTACCCCTGAAATGGTTGAAGCTGCTATTCGTCCAGACACTATTCTTGTTTCACTTATGATGGTAAACAACGAAATTGGTTCTGTGACTGATGTTGCGGCAATTGGTGAAATTACTCGTGCACACAAGATCTTCTTCCATGTCGATGCGGCGCAAGCTGCAGGTAAAGTTGAAATTGACCTTTCAACTATGAAAGTTGACCTTATGAGCTTCTCTGCTCATAAAATTTATGGCCCTAAAGGTATTGGCGCACTCTATGTACGTCGTACTCCACGTGTTCGTTTAAAAGCGCAAATGCATGGTGGCGGTCATGAACGCGGTATGCGTTCTGGTACACTTGCAACACACCAAATCGTTGGTATGGGTGAAGCATTTGAACTTGCAGGTAAAAACTTAACTTCTGAACAAGCACGCATTCGCGTACTTCGTGACAAGCTTTGGAATGGCTTACAAGACTTAGAACAAATTTTCTTAAACGGCCACCCAACACAAAACGTTGCGAACTACTTAAACGTAAGTTTCAACTTTGTTGAAGGTGAATCGTTAATGATGTCGTTGAAAGACGCTGCTGTATCTTCGGGTTCAGCTTGTACTTCAGCAACATTAGAACCTTCTTATGTATTACGTGCACTAGGTTTGTCTGACGAACTTGCGCACAGTTCAATTCGTTTCAGTTTTGGTAAATACACCACTGAAGCAGACATTGACCATGTACTTACAGTGACGCGTTCTGCAGTCGAGAAACTTCGTGAACTTTCTCCACTTTGGGACATGTACAAAGACGGTATCGACCTTTCTACAGTTGAGTGGGCTGAACACTAATTTTCCCCATTGAAGTCATCCACATATTGGATGACTTCATTGAAAAATCAAGTTTTAACCCCATATTTAATATTAACGCTGACCCCGAGGTTTGGAGACGCATCATGGCTTATAGCGAAAAAGTAATTGACCATTACGAAAACCCTCGTAATGTAGGTGTATTAGACAAAAATGCTGAAAACGTAGGTACAGGTATGGTCGGAGCACCTGCATGTGGCGACGTTATGCGTTTACAGATTCAAGTAGATGATAACGGTGTGATTGAAGAAGCACGTTTCAAAACTTATGGTTGTGGTTCTGCTATTGCATCAAGCTCTTTAGTGACTGAATGGCTAAAAGGCAAAACTTTAGATCAGGCTCAAGCGATCAAAAACATTGATATCGCAACTGAACTTGCTCTTCCTCCAGTAAAAGTACACTGCTCTGTATTGGCTGAAGATGCTATTAAAGCTGCTGTTGAAGACTACCGCAGCAAAAAATCTAAAGCTTAATTGCTTCGCATTTTAAAGAAAGATTAGGGAGTTTTCATGATCAACTTAACTGAAAATGCTGCAACTCATATCAGCAATTATTTAAAAAATCGCGGTAAGGGTGAAGGTATTCGCGTTGGCGTGAAAACTTCAGGCTGTTCTGGTTTGGCTTATGTGCTTGAATTTGTCGATTCAATTGATGCACATGACACCACCTTTGAGCAGTTTGGGGTGAAAGTATTTGTAGACCCAAAAAGCTTGGTTTATCTCGATGGTATGGAGATGGACTACGTAAAAAATGGTTTAAACGAAGGCTTTGAGTTTAACAACCCAAACAAAAAAGGCGAATGTGGCTGTGGTGAATCTTTCACCGTATAACAGTTCATTAACTTGCTTTTCAACATTAAAACAGTGTGTATCACACTGTTTTAATTGCATTTACATAGAGTGTTTTTGCTTTCGCAATGACCCCCAATTTAGCGCGGAATCCCTCTCCTATGAATCATTTTGAGTTGTTTAACCTCCCAGTAGCACTCGATATTGATTTAGCAACCTTAAAATCAGAATTTTTAAAGTTGCAGCAACAATATCACCCAGATAAAGCTCTCGATAAAGATCAAGCCCTCATAAAATCAAGTGAGATCAATCAAGCATTTAAAGTTTTATCTCAGGTTGATAGCCGTGCAGGATATTTATTAGGATTAAAAAAACAAGATTATCATCTTGATCAATCCATCAATGATTTTGAATTTCTCCAGTCTGCCTTAGAAATCCGTGAACAACTTGATGAAGCACGTTCAGCAGATGAATTACAATCACTCAAATTAGACGTTCAACAATGGATTGATGGTTTAGTCCGCGAATTCAAAATTGATTTTGAAGAGGAAGATTGGGCCGAGGCACGTGATGATGTCCGCAAACTTCGCTTCTTTGTAAAAGTCATGCATGACATAGATAAAGCGGAAGATCGTTTTGAAGATGACGATAGCTTTGATTTAGATGATGAATTTTAACTTATTTTTAATTTTTGACGCTCAAAGGATGTAACACATGGCTCTCTTGCAAATTGCAGAACCTGGACAATCAAGTGCGCCACATGAACACCGTATTGCCATTGGTATCGACTTAGGTACAACTCACTCTCTAGTTGCAACTATACTTTCAGGCAAAGCAAAGGTTTTGCATGATGAACAAGGTCGTGTCTTACTCCCATCGATCGCGCATTATGGTGTAAACAAAACCCAATATGGCGACGAAGCAAAACCATTTTTGACTGCCGATCCTAAAAACACCATCGTTTCAGTCAAACGTTTTATGGGACGCTCTAAAGCCGACATTAAGTTTCAACACCCCTACACTTTAGTGGGTGAAGACAATCAAATGCCTGCTTTTGAAACTGCTCAGGGCCGTAAAACCCCTGTTGAAGTGTCCGCTGAAATTTTAAAGCAACTGAAAGATCGCGCTGAAGCGAGCTTAAAAAATGAAGTCAATGGTGCAGTGATTACTGTTCCTGCATACTTCGATGAGGCTCAGCGTCAAGCAACACGTGATGCCGCACAACTTGCGGGTTTAAACGTATTGCGTCTTTTAAATGAGCCTACTGCTGCTGCGGTTGCGTATGGTCTCGACCAAGAAACCAATCTTGCACATGATCACAATTATGTAATTTATGACTTGGGTGGCGGTACATTTGACGTTTCAATTTTACGCTTTTCTCAAGGCGTGTTTGAAGTGTTAGCAACGGGTGGCCATACCGCATTAGGTGGTGATGATCTTGACCGCTTAATCGTAAAATGGGCGAAAAAAGAACTCAACATCGAGCAGTTCGACGACACTGAGTATGCACACGTTTTAGTTGCTGCACGTAAAACCAAAGAAGCTTTAACCGACGCAGAAAGCACTCATTTACAAGTCCTAGAGCATAGCTTAACGCTTGATCGTGCGACATTTGAAAGCATTATCAAAGTTGCTTTAGATAAAACGATTAGTGTGTGTAAACGCGTCCTCCGCGATGCGAAGCTTGAACTCAGCGACATTCAAAACGTGGTTTTGGTCGGTGGTTCAACTCGCTCTTATGCTGTACAAAACGCTGTACGCGATGTATTTGCTCAAGAGCCATTGTGTACCATCAACCCAGACGAAGTTGTTGCTATTGGTGCATCAATTACAGCCAATCAGTTGATTGGAAACACAGCCGATGGCGCATTACTGCTTGATGTAACTCCGCTTTCTCTCGGTCTAGAAACCATGGGCGGCTTGGTTGAGCGTCTTATTTCACGTAATACCCCAATTCCAGTCGCACGTCGTCAAGAGTTCACCACCTACCAAGATGGCCAAACAGCGATGTTGATTCATGTGGTTCAAGGTGAGCGTGATTTGGTTGAGCATTGCCGTAGCTTAGGTCGTTTTGTCCTTCGCGGTATTCCACCAATGACTGCGGGTCAAGCGCGTATTGAAGTGACCTTCCAAGTGGATGCCGATGGCCTACTGACGGTTTCAGCTAAAGAAACAACCTCTGGTGTACATGCACAAATTGACATCAAACCATCATATGGTTTGGCTGATAGTGACATGGAACGCTTACTGCTTGATGGTTACAAGTTTGCTGAAGAAGATAAAAATCTTCGTCACTTACAAGAAACCAAAGTTGAAGCAAAACGCGAACTCGAAGCTTTAGAGCAAGCCCTAAAAGTAGATGCTCACCTGCTCACGAATGAACAACAAGTTGCATTAAATGCGGCCAAAACTTCATTAGAAGCAACACTTGAAACAACAGAAATCAAAGCAATTGAATCTGCTGTTGAACAGCTTAAAATACACAGTGATGCTTTTGCAGCAGCACGTATGAATCAGCATATCGATGCAGCGCTGAAAGGCACAAAACTCGACGACTGGTCAAACTCAAACTAATTTATAGGTAAAGACTATGCCACGTATTAAAGTTCTCCCACATGCGCAAATCTGCCCAGAAGGTGCTGAGTTTGAAGTTGAACAGAATGCGAATCTTTGTGAAAGCTTACTGAAAAATGGAATCAAGATTGAACATGCGTGCGATATGTCCGCTGCATGTACAACCTGTCACGTTGTGGTACGTAAAGGCTTCGACAGCTTAGAAGAAATGAATGATGTTGAAGCCGATCTACTGGATCGTGCTTGGGGCTTAGAGCCCGACTCTCGTTTGTCTTGCCAAGTAAAGTTAGTGGATGAAGACTTAGAAGTTGAAATTCCTAAATACACGATTAACCACGCGTCTGAAAATCACTAATTTCAAAGTGTAAAAAAGCCACTGATTGTAGTGGCTTTTTTACGACTCTTACTTTTTACTTTTGTATCTCACACCATCAAGTTAATGATATTCATTTTTCTGAACAGACTCTATTACTTCATCTTCAAGATTGAGTTTGACGATACCTTGCGAGTTGGTCATCTTCTGTTGGGTTTGAATGCGTTGAATCATTTTTTCTAAGACTTGAATTAACTGCGGATATTCAAAATTCTGTACTTCATCTAAGTTCAGCAGTAAATGAAACCCTTTATATTCATAATCAAACCAGCGTTGATAGTCTGATTTTTGCGAGGTATATTTTTCAACGACTTGCCACGTCTTCACAGCACCTTTAATCCCCTTAAGGAAAATTGGCGCTTTCGGCGCACAAAGATAATCATTTTTTACTAAATTATGCGTATCGTCCGAAATTAAGATTTCATCCACTTGTGCTGCACTTTGTAAACGTGCAGCAAGGTTTGCATCACGACCAACAATGGTATACGCCATACGGTGCGATGCTCCATAATTCCCTACGTGACAATACCCTGTAGAAATTCCCATACGAATATGCAATGGTGGATAACCCATTTTCACCCAACGCTCGCGCAGGATTTTCATTTGCTGACGCATCGCCATAGCCATTTCTAAACAGTTTTGAGCATCACGCTCTACACCTTCAGAATTAGGGTCACCAAAGAACACTAAAATTGCATCCCCCATGAATTTATCAACAGTACCTTCATATTGCTTCGCAATTTCGGTCATGTGTTTTAAATAATCATTGAGTAGGAATGCTAAATCATCAGGAATTAGGCTTTCAGAAAGCTCTGTAAAACCCTGAATATCTGAAAAGAAAACTGTCAGTTTCTTACGTTTGTATTCAATTTTCGCTTCAGACTCACCTTTCATGATCGATTGCCACAACTGAACAGGTGCATAGCGACTCAGCTGATTGGCAAACTCCATATAACGGTTCATCTGATCGAAATAGTGATTTTTGCGGCGATATATGTCTTGCATTTGGTTACGCTGATAATAGCTACCCACACCAAAATAAGTGGTGAGACACAAAAAGCCCAATACGATCAGTTCGGTACTGGTGGCCTCGAAATACTCACCAAAACCAAAGACAAAGATAATCGAGACATAAAAGACAACCACCCCAATCAGGCTGGCCAAAGACACCATCAAAAAAGAAATTTTATTGCTAATAGCCGTGTAAAGCATAGCAAAAATGGTTAAAAATGTGAGTACGATACTGAGATGTACAGCGGCTAAAATGATCGCTGTAATGACAATATCAATAACAAACATCACACCACGTCGCATCGTATTATTGAAGCGATAACCTAACCACCTGGAAAATGGCGGTGTGATCAATAACACAATGAGCAACAGCAGCGGCACGTAAATCTGATATTGCGTATCTGCCATCGTATAATGATAGACGATGGTTATTAAAGACAGCATGCCATATCCCATCACACGATGGAAATACTCGAATTGTTTGGGCTCTTTAGATAACCAATCGTCTAATGGCACTGCTCGTTCCCCACTATGCGCACGATCAAATCATCCCTGATTTGATTTCTCACGTGTATTAGTCCATACGCCAATCGAATGGCATATCACCTTGACCACGTAGTGCAAGCATTAAAGTTTGACGCATATGCGCAAGTACTTCATTGCTATAAGGAACAGCGGGTGTACCCCAAACTGGTTTTGGCCATGCGACGTCGTTTTGATAACGTACAACATGGTGAAAATGGAGCTGCGGAACCATGTTACCTAAAGCAGCAACATTCATTTTGTCAGCACGGAATACACGAGCCAATTGGCTTGATAACCAGCTTGACTCACGTAAAAACTGTTCTTGGTCGGCTTGACTTAGTTCATATAACTCAGTGATGCCTGGCACGCGTGGAATTAAAATTAGCCACGGGAATTGCATATCATTCATTAAGCGACATGTTGAAAGTGGAAAGTCGCCTACAAAAAACGTATCTTGAGCAAGTTGTGGATGCAAACTAAACATATCTTTATAAATGATGCAAATTAGAATAATGGCTAATACTATCACATCCAATCAGAGGTGAATATTGCAAGCAATGTGTTTCAACACAAATAAACTACGTTTTACTTTGAACTACATCACATTTATTACTTTAATAAATTTCATCAAAAAATCAAGTCTTTCTTTTTATAGCGAAAGTCCGCAAGAAAGACCTGATATCTGTATGAAATCACAGCAAATTAAAGCTAAATTTTAATGCAATTCTTTCAACAAACTTTCCAATAAGTCATTGATAAATTGAATCCGCTTTTCATATTCCTCTAGCATCACCATGACCTTTAGGCGCTGCCCCCCCTCCATTCTAAAAAAGGTCGGGTGTTTTTGCATCATTTGGATAATACTGATAGCCTGCACAGGTGTATCTGGAGAGAATTCAATAGCTCCACCATTCGCAGCAATATCTACTTTCGTGATCCCCAGTGTTTCAGCTTTCAGGCGAATTTGATGAACTGCAAAGAGCTGTTTCACAGGCTGTGGAGGTATACCAAAACGATCAATGAGCTCCATGCGAATATTATCGAGTTTTTCCTGACTGTCCGTATTACTAATGCGCTTATAGAACAATAAACGCTGATGGACATCGCCCAAATATTCATCTGGAATCAAAGCTGGCATATGTAAATTAATTTCTGCAGTCAGTGATAGTGGCGCATCGAAATTTGGGGTTTTGCCCTTTTGAATGGCTTTGGTCGCCTTTTCAAGCATCTCCATATATAAACTATAGCCAATGGCTTGCATGGATCCACTTTGTTGCTCGCCGAGTAACTCACCCGCTCCGCGAATTTCCAAGTCTTCCGTAGCCAACATAAAGCCCGCGCCTAATGTCGATGCCCGCTGAATCGCATCTAGACGCTTTTCAGCATCGCCTTTTAATCCTTTGATGGATGGCACCAACAGATAGGCATAAGCTTGGTGATGCGAGCGCCCTACACGCCCACGTAGTTGATGCAACTGCGCTAAACCCAGCTTATCTGCCCGCTCAATTAAAATGGTATTGGCATTCGGAACGTCAATCCCTGTTTCAATAATGGTTGAGCAGACCAGCACGTTATATTCTTTATGGTAGAACTGCTGCATGACTTGTTCTAACTCGCGTTCACGCATTTGACCATGTGCAACAGCCACACGTGCCTCAGGGACCAGTTCTCGAAGACTCTCCGCTGCACGTTCAATCGTTTCTACTTCATTATGTAGGAAATAAACTTGTCCACCACGCAGTAACTCACGCAAGATGGCTTCTTTAACTGAATCACCCGTATGTTCTTGCACAAAAGTTTTTACCGCTAAACGTCGTGCAGGTGGTGTGGCAATAATCGATAGATCGCGCATGCCACTAAAGGCCATATTTAAAGTCCGTGGAATTGGAGTTGCAGTCAGAGTCAACATGTCCACATCTGCACGCATGGCTTTAATCCGCTCTTTATCACGTACACCGAAGCGGTGTTCTTCATCCACAATCATCAAGCCTAAGTCTTTAAACTGGACACTTTCTTGTAAAATTTTATGCGTACCAATCACGATGTCAACTTTGCCCTCAGCTAAATCCTCAATCGTTTTCGTATGTGATTTACTGCTGCCAAAACGTGATAAAACTTCGATACGAATAGGCCAGTCTGCAAAACGGTCTTTAAAAGACTCATAATGCTGTTGGGCCAGCAACGTCGTCGGCACCAAAACAGCCACTTGTTTGTTGTTCTGTACGGCTAAAAATGCTGCGCGCATCGCAACTTCGGTTTTACCAAAGCCCACATCGCCACAGACCAAGCGATCCATCGGTTTAGCCAATTGCATATCATACAAAGTCGCTTCAATGGCATTGGCTTGATCGAGTGTTTCCTCATAGGCAAAGCCACTAGCAAACTGCATATATTGACCTTGATCTAGCTCAAAACCAAAACCTGGTTTGGCTTGGCGACGGGCTTGGATATGCAATAACTCCGCTGCTACATCATGGATTTGCTCCAACGCTTTACGCTTTGCTTTGCTCCAAGCATCAGTACCCAGTTTATGCAAGGGTGCTAGGTCTGGGTCGCCGCCGCTATAACGGCTGATCAAATGTAAATTGGTGACAGGAACATAAACTTTGGCCGCATCGGCATAATCGAGCTGCAAGAACTCATAGTCTTGATCATCAATACTTAAAGTGACTAAGCCCGCATAACGCCCCACACCATAGTCGATATGCACCACCGGCGCTCCCATACTCAGTTCAGTCAAGCTTCTGATGAGAAACTCTTCCGAAACCTCTTGCTGGCGTTTACGACGACGCTGTACAACACGATGCTCATACAACTGATTTTCAGAAATGATGCTAATGCTGTCTTTTAATACCAAGCCACGCTCCAATGGCGCGCTGGTAATTGCAATGGCATGTAAAGATTTTTGAAATTCAGCAAAATTCTCGACATTAGGAATCTCTCCCAATGTGGCGCGCAATGCATCTTTTAAAGTTTCACGACGCCCCGCACTTTCAGCAACCAGTAATACTGGATGGTTAGCAGCATCAATATACTGTTTAACCGCGTGAAAGGGCTTTTCATTTTTAGGATCGACTGCTAAACGTGGTGGAAGTTCAGTGTTTAAATTAATCACACCCGCTTTTAGATCAAAAGCCTCGACTGAAGCGATAATGCGTGGAAAGGTATTGAGCTGTTCTAAAACTTGATTGGTCGAAATAAAAAGATGGTTAGGAGCTAAAATTGGCTGATCAACATTATGGCGACGGTCTTCATAACGTCGATCGATTTCTTTCCAAAAACTATCTAAACCATCATCAACTTGCTTATCTGTAATGACAATAGAATGACTTGGTAGATACGAAAGCAGTGTACTTTGGGTTTCCATCTGCGCCGCACTGAAAAATAGTGGGAAATAGAACTCAATCCCTGGTGATGCAATCCCTTCTAACACATCCTGATAAATTGGATTTTTCTTTGGATTTGCCGTCGGGAACATTTCTGCATAGCGATCACGAAATATGCTGCGACCCTCTTTCAGCGGAAACTCTTTAGCCGGTAATACAGAGAATTGTTTTAAGTTTTGCGTAGTGCGCTGTGTTTCAGGATCAAAAAATTTGAGGGTTTCAATTTCATCATCAAACAAATCTATACGAATTGGTGCGGCTTGACCTGAGGCATAGATATCCATAATGCTACCACGAACCGCAAATTCACCATGGTCATATACTGTGTCGACCAAATGATAGCCTGCCTGAATCAGACGTTTCTTTTGCTGTTCCAATTCAAACTTTTGACCGACGTGAATATCAAAGTGCTCTCCCAACACCCACGAAGTCGGCGCTACACGCTGCGCCAAGGTCGAAGCCGAAATCAGCAAGACACCTGTTTGCGGCATATTGGATAAAATCGCGAGACGCTCAGACACAATATCCTGATGAGGAGATAAACGGTCATAAGGCAGAATTTCCCAGTCTGGAAAAATGGTCGGTCGAATACCGTAAAATTCAAACTCACTTTCGAGTTGTGCTAAGTGTTGATTATTTTTTGCCACAACTACAAAGAGCTTTTTATTTCGTGTACTTAACGTATGAATGAATAATGCAGCTGAAGAGCCGAGCAAATTTCCCAGCCAACGTTTTTCGCCTGCTTTTAGTTGTTGCACATTCAGTTGGGAGATTTCTTCTTGGAACATGGACATGGCTTTAGCGTTTAAAAACATGCGTCATATACTAGCATGATGTCCTCACGCTGCATGTTATTTTTCACGACAAGAACTACTTCAAGTTAGCGCTAAGTCCTTTTTACAACTCAAATTTATGGTTTTTAAAAGACTTATTTTTTGTCGCGTATAAACTGGTAATAATAGTCATTGAGCAGCTTAATCATTCGCTTTAACTCGGTTAAGTTTTCTAGATCATTGCCTAAACGTGCAACAAATCGCTCATTGGCAATTTCCAAGTCGATTTTTTCATTGATTAACATCGCACTATAAAAAAGTGCATTAAGGTCATCAAACTGACTAATTCTACGATTTGAAAAATAGGTTAAGCGTTCAGCATGTATGGCATTTAGCACAATACCTTCAATGATAAAGCCTTTTTCATTATCATATTCAATCTGATGCTGCTGCAAAAAAAGTTGTTCTGGCGCATCTTTCTTTAATTTAAATAATTGGCTTAATTTACTCAGCATAGACATCTAATCATGGTTCTTCACTCAGGCTTATTGTAGTTCTAACTGCTACCTTTTGTTAGCGTGTATCGGCGAAAAAGTATAAAAGCAGCGCATTGACTACTTTTATACCTCTATATAGTTATAAATGTCCTAGCTAAATTATGCTAAAGGTACAACCGTAGGTGTCACCTCAGCAGCCAAGTTTCAAATGAGAAAATGTGACCTAAGGGTTATTAAGTCAACAACCCTTTCTCCAATACCACTTGCTGAATTGTTTTGTTTTTCCGCAATACACTGTTTACCCATTTCACCACATTTCACGACCTAAAATTCGATCAAACAAAGTCACAATGCCAACACTACGCATGACTATATCCAAGCATAACTGTTGATTGGCTTGAATACATTTGGTGTTTAAGGCTGTAATACCCTTAATTAATTGCTAAACATAGCGCCGTTGGATAGACACCATTTCCTTGATATTTATATTCATTGAGGTGCCCGCTCTATCTTGATAGACATCTATAGGGAAAAGCGTATATCTAACTTTCAGGAGCTTGGCTCAATTGATCACATACCACCGCAATGGTCTGCACAATTTCAAGAGAGATTTTTGCCAAATGTGCAGTTAATTTATGCCGACTCTTTTTTCACTTGCGCCAAAGCACGCAGAAAATGCCATTGATTTCCTACTTTCTAATTAGAAATTTAAAAGTTTTCCAATGCTCTCAAAGCAAGAATGCTCTAACCGAATTAGGTTAATGGTGAAATATTCGTCTTTTTCACCTATTTTATTGCTGTAAATACATTTCATAAATGAAACATTTTATATGGAAATGTGCCTATTCTGCAGGCAATGTAATTTTGCGTAAGTAATAAAACATCAAAAATTATAACTAGTCTGCTGATTTTACGAAATAAAAGCTTAGAATCTCATTTACTCTATAAAGAAAGAATAATAATTAACCAATAAACAACATATTTTCAACAACTTATTGTTTAATTTTAAAAAACAATTAATAATTACACAAAATATACAAAAACACCTCACAACTGTTACAGAGTGTAATTTTATTTTTATGCTTGAATCGCCGTCTCAAACAAAGCGATTAAAAAATCTCCCAAGTCGGATTTTGCCAAGGAATGCCTATGAGTCAAATTAACCCCACCCTCGTCACATTTTTATTTTATATAATTGCCATGGTTGGCATCGGTTTGTATGCGTACAAGTCCACAAACAACTTTGATGATTACATCTTAGGTGGTCGTAGTTTAGGAAGTGTGGTTACTGCGCTTTCTGCAGGTGCATCAGACATGAGTGGCTGGTTACTGATGGGCTTACCGGGTGCAATTTATTTGTCTGGTTTGTCTGAAGCGTGGATTGCCGTAGGTCTAATCGTTGGTGCATGGCTCAACTGGTTATTGGTTGCAGGACGTTTACGTGTGCATACTGAAGTCCAAAACAATGCCCTCACCCTGCCTGATTATTTCACAGGTCGTTTCGCAGATCGCAAACGTATCTTGCGTATGATCTCAGCTGTCGTTATTTTAGTATTTTTCGCGATTTACTGTGCTTCAGGTATGGTCGCAGGCGCGCGTCTATTTGAAAGTATCTTTGGTTGGAACTACACCACTGCACTTTGGATTAGCGCAATTGCAACCATCAGTTATGTGTGTATCGGCGGCTTCCTTGCAATTAGCTGGACAGACACCTTCCAAGCAGGTCTAATGATTTTTGCTCTGCTGCTTACCCCAATCATGACTTACCTTGCGATTGATGGTAATGCTGCACAGTTCACAGTCTTACTTGAAACGGCTCGCCCACAAGCGATGCATATTGTTTCTGAACTCAGCACTGTTGCCATCCTGTCATCATTGGCATGGGGCTTAGGCTATTTTGGTCAGCCACACATTTTAGTGCGCTTCATGGCTGCGGATTCTGTGAAAACGATTCCTGCTGCGCGTCGCATTGGTATGACATGGATGGTTTTATGTCTAGGTGGTGCAGTAGGTGCTGGTTTTATTGCCATCGCGTACTTCCAACAACACCCTGAACTAGCGGCTGTGGTTTCTCAAAACCCTGAAACTGTGTTCATGGAACTGACTAAACTCTTATTCAACCCATGGATTGCGGGTATCATTTTAGCTGCAATTTTAGCTGCGGTGATGAGTACATTAAGCTGTCAGTTACTGGTTTGTTCTACAACATTGACAGAAGACATGTACAAAGCATTCATCCGCAAAACCGCTTCTCAAAAAGAATTGGTCTGGGTGGGTCGTTTCATGGTTCTTGCAGTTGCTGTTCTTGCAATTTGCTTAGCAAGCAACCCTGACAGTAAAGTTCTAGGCCTTGTAGCTTATGCATGGGCAGGTTTTGGTGCGGCATTTGGTCCACTGATTATCTTGTCTTTGTTCTGGAAGCGCATGACTTTGAATGGTGCTATTGCAGGTATTATTGTTGGTGCGGTAACTGTGATTGTATGGAAAAATACATTAGGACACTTAGGTCTATATGAAATTATTCCAGGCTTCATCTTCTCTTGGATCAGCATTGTAGTTGTAAGCTTAATGGGTAAAGCCCCTGAAGCAGAAGTGGTACAACGCTTTGAACAAGCAGACAACATGTACAAACAAGCAATGGCTGAAATGAAAGAAGAATCTACACAACGTTAATTGAACGTGTAGACCAACAAAAAAAGGGGCTTTTAAGCCCCTTTTTTGCATCTCATGCACTCAATTATTTCGACAATGGTTTGTACTTAAGTTGAATACGTGAGCTTTCTTTGATGACTTCCATCACGGGATAACTACGCGTTTCTTTAACGCCCGGCAGTTGCCACAAGACTTGACCTGAGATTTTTCGGAACTCATCCATACTGGCACAACGAATCTTCACCACAAAATCAAAGCCCCCACTGGTCATATGACATTCCACAATTTCATCATGCTGTAACACGGCATGGCGAAAATCTTCCAAGACATGTGGCGTGGTTTTATCCAAAAGTATCTCAACAAAAACTACAAAACTGGCATTCAGCATGTTTGGATTTAAGCGTGCTTCATAACTCAGAATAAAACCTTCCTTGGTTAATTTCTGTACTCGAGCCAAAGCAGCCGTCGCTGATAAGTTCACTTCTTCGGCAAGTTTAATATTCGATATTTTTCCATCTCTTTGAAGAATATCCAATATTTTGATATCTGTTCGGTCCAAGCTAAAAATTGGGCTCGTCATCTGAATTAATCTCTAAATAGCATACAAATTATAGTGAGTTATTCGGCATTCTTTCTGTAATCATAAATTAATTACTATAGATCTCTCAACACATTATTGTATGCACAGGATGTAGGCATGAATATGATGGAAAGCAATACGCATTTCAACGACGCTAAAACTCAATTTGAATATATTACCGAATTCAAAGAAAAAAGTGAGCTTGAAGTTGAAATCAATACCGCTTGGCGACGTGCCGAAACTGACTGTGTTCAAAACTTATTAGACCACAGCAAAATCTCTGACGAGATGAATCAACGCATTCATGAACTTGCTTTTGATTTGGCTCATACTTTACGTGAACGTAAAAGCGGCAGCGGTAAAGCAGGTATTGTACAGGGTCTCTTACAAGAATTTGCACTGTCTTCTCAAGAAGGCATCGCGCTGATGTGTTTAGCTGAAGCATTGCTTCGTATTCCAGACATGGCGACACGTGACCTATTGATTAAAGACAAAATCAACCAAGGCAACTGGAAAGAGCACGTTGGTCAAAGTAACCTGATGTTTGTCAATGCGGCAGCATGGGGCCTCATGTTGACTGGCAAGCTGATGGAAACACCAAAGCAAAATAGCTTATCCGGCACTTTAACAGGCTTATTGGCACGTAGTGGGCGTGGCATCATCCGTAAAGCGGTTGATGTGGCTATGCGTATGATGGGCGAACAGTTTGTGACTGGCGAAACCATTGGTGAAGCATTACAACACGCTGAACGTCTTGAAGAAAAAGGCTTCCGTTATTCATACGACATGTTGGGTGAAGCAGCACTGACCGATCATGATGCTGATCGTTATATGAAAGATTATACCGATGCCATTCATGCCATTGGTCAAGCGTCAAAAGACAAAGATGTTTACGACGGTCCAGGTATTTCAATTAAATTATCTGCTCTACACCCTCGCTACCAACGTGCACAAGTTGCACGTATGCATGAAGAGTTGTACGGCAAAGTCTTTACCCTTGCTAAATTAGCACGCGGCTATAACATCGGTTTAAATATCGATGCAGAAGAATCTGAGCGTTTAGAAATTTCTTTAGAAATGCTTGAACGCCTATGCTTTGAACCAGAACTCAAAGACTGGAAAGGCATTGGTTTCGTTATCCAAGCGTATCAAAAACGTTGTTTCTACGTGGTTGACTACATCGTAGACTTGGCTAAACGTAGCGAAAAACGCTTAATGATTCGTTTAGTGAAAGGCGCGTACTGGGACAGCGAAATCAAGAAAGCACAAATCGAAGGGATGACCGACTACCCTGTATTTACCCGTAAAGTACATACAGACTTGTCGTATATCGCTTGTGCGAAGAAATTATTGGCTGCACCAGAACAAATCTACCCACAGTTTGCAACGCACAATGCGCAAACCCTGGCGACCATTTATGAAATGGCCAACCCAGAGAAATACTACGTGGGTCAGTACGAGTTCCAATGCTTACACGGCATGGGCGAGCCACTGTATGAACAAGTGGTAGGTGAAAAGCAAGATAAAAAACTGGGTGTACCGTGCCGTATTTATGCGCCAGTGGGCAACCATGAAACACTATTGGCTTATCTTGTACGTCGTTTACTTGAAAATGGTGCAAACACCTCTTTTGTCAACCGTATTGCAGACAAGTCTCTCGCAATTGATGATTTGATTGAAAACCCAACTCAAACCATTTTAAGCAGTGCAAAACGTGAAAATATCGTGGGTCAAAAGCACCTTTCGATTCCACTTCCTGCTGAGCTTTATGGCCAACTGCGTGCAAACTCTAAAGGTTTAGACCTTGCAAATGACTCTGCATTAGTTCAGCTAAACCAAACAGCTCAACAGTTTGCTAAGCACCAATGGTCTGCTGCACCAATGGGTGAGCACATTCAGACCAATGACGCCGTTGCTCCACAAAGCATTATCAACCCAGCACGTCATACAGATGTTGTCGGTTATGTACAAGAAGCAACAACTGAACAAGTTGAGCAAGCATTAAACAATGCGCAGGCTGTTCAAGACATTTGGGCACGTACGGCTAAAGACACCCGTGCAAGTTACCTACTTCGCGCTGCTGACTTAATGGAAGCTCGCTTAGAAGAACTGATGGTTTTACTTTGCCGTGAAAGTGGTAAAACATATGCCAATGCCATTGCAGAAGTTCGTGAAGCTGTAGATTTCTTACGCTACTACGCAACGCAAATGATTGATCTAGATGCAAACGCAGAAGTTGAGCCTTTAGGTACTATGCTGTGTATTAGCCCATGGAACTTCCCATTGGCCATCTTCACAGGTCAAGTCGCTGCTGCATTGGTTGCGGGTAATACCGTGATTGCTAAACCAGCTGAACAAACACCATTGATTGCAGCGCAAGCAATTCAAATCTTATGGCAAGCGGGTGTGCCTCAAGCGGCTGTACAGCTGATGCCAGGTCGCGGTGAAACTGTGGGTGCACAACTCAGTGCAGCTGAGCAAGTTCAAGGCATCATGTTCACAGGTTCTACTGAAGTTGCTAAGATTTTGCAAAAAACTGTGGCGAAGCGTCTAAGCAAAAATGGTGAAAGCATTCCACTGATTGCTGAAACAGGCGGTCAAAATGCCATGATCGTTGACTCTTCGGCACTGACTGAACAAGTTGTACTTGATGTAGTCAGTTCAGCTTATGACAGCGCAGGTCAACGTTGTTCTGCCCTTCGCGTACTGTGTGTACAAGAAGACAACGCCGATGCAGTGATTCAAATGCTTAAAGGCGCAATGCAGCAACTCCAAGTGGGCAACCCATATC
Organism: Acinetobacter sp. MYb191; assembly: GCF_037572605.1. Taxonomy (NCBI): domain Bacteria; kingdom Pseudomonadati; phylum Pseudomonadota; class Gammaproteobacteria; order Moraxellales; family Moraxellaceae; genus Acinetobacter; species Acinetobacter sp. MYb191. The sequence continues at coordinate 110,315 of NZ_JBBGZP010000021.1, forward strand.
TACTTAAAACAGATATTGGTCCTGTAATTGATGCTGAAGCGCAAGAAAACATTCAAAAGCACATCGACAAGATGCGCCAAAAAGGTCATCGCGTACACCAGTTGATGCGTAATGATGCTCAAGACTCTGAACTAGATGCAGGCACGTTCATTACACCAACACTAATTGAGTTACCAAATCTCAATGATTTAGAGCGCGAAGTGTTTGGTCCTGTGCTGCACGTGATTCGCTTTAACCAAGGTTCACTCAAACAGTTACTTGAGCACATCAATAGCAAAGGCTATGGCCTGACGATGGGTCTACATACCCGTATTGATGAGACCATTCAAACTGTAATGACCCATGCTGAAGTAGGTAACCTCTACATCAACCGTAACATCGTGGGTGCAGTTGTCGGTGTACAACCTTTTGGTGGCGAAGGTTTATCAGGTACAGGCCCTAAAGCGGGTGGTCCAATTTATCTATATCGCCTAATGCAAAACTGTTCTGCGAAAAAGTTGAATAAACCATTTGCAACAGGTGCTGACTTAAACCCTCAAGTCGAGTTCAGCAACTCTGCATTGTTCCTTGAGTGGGCAGCTAAAACCTTCCCAGCAGTAAAATTGGCAAAAATTGAGAACTTCTGTTCAGGCCATCATTACGAGCTGCAAGGTCCAACAGGTGAAAGTAACCAATACATGGTAATTCCGCGTCATGCAATCTTGTCATTAGCAGAACAAGAAGCGGATCAGTTACAACAGTTGAATGCGATTTTTGCAGTCGGTAGCCGTCCAGCAGTGCTTGCAGATAACAGCTTTGTGTTAAAACACATGCCAAGCATGCCTAAAGCATTGGCTCAAGCGTTCCATGTCATCAAAGACATCAAAACTGATGCTTTTGATGCGGTATTGCATCATGGTACAACGGCGCAGCTTGTAGCTCTGCAACAACAGATTGCTGAGCGTCAAGGTGCGATTGTAGGTATTACTCACCTTAGCCCATCACAAACTGCCATTCCTTTGGAACGTTTTGTGATTGAGCGCGCGATCAGTGTTAACACTGCAGCTGCAGGTGGTAATGCAAGTCTCATGACTTTGAATTAAGCCCAATTTAAACCTGTAGTCCTCATCGCTGCAGGTTTATTACTATGTTTCCTCTATTGCCAAGTCAACATCTCCTGGTCTGTTTACTTGGCATTTTTTATGTGACTCGCTTTGACTTAATCTTCTCAAAAATTTCCGATGTAGCACAGCATCAAACCACTTGTAGCATGAATAAACCCCACGCTTTTGCTGAATATCTTTAGGCTAATTCGGCAAACTTTGTTACCATCTCTTTTTTCAATATGTTTGCGATTTTTACTGCATATGACTTCTTCTTATCAACAACAACTTGACGCCAAAATTGAACGAATTACAGCTCAATTTGCTGAATTCACTCCACCTTCGCTTGAAGTTTTTCAATCTCCTGAAAAACACTTTCGCATGCGTGCAGAATTCCGTATTTGGCATACCGAAGATGATATGTTTTATGCCATGTTTGAACGCGATGAAGACAATCAGAAAAAAGTCATTCGTATTGATGACTTCCCAATCGCTGATGCCAGTATTAATCAGCTCATGCCTGTTTTATTGGCAGAATTAAAAAGCAATGATCTCCTCTCAAAACGCCTATTTGAAGTGCATTTCTTAGCAACCTTAAAAGGTGAAATGCTAGTTTCGCTGATTTATCGCTGCCCACTCGATGAACAATGGCAGGTTTTAGCCAAACAACTTTCAGAAAAATTAAATATAAAGTTGATTGGCCGTAGCCGTTGTCAAAAAGTGGTACTCACCGATGAGTTTGTAGTGGAAGAACTACAAGTTTTTGAGCGTAAGTATCAGTACAAACAAATTGAAAGCAGCTTTACGCAGCCTAATGCGCAAGTCTGCCAAAAAATGCTCGAATGGGCCTGCAATGCTGCACAGCAATCAAATAAAGATTTGTTAGAACTTTACTGTGGCAATGGTAACTTCACCCTACCGCTTTCCACCCGCTTCAACCGTGTTTTAGCCACTGAACTGGCTAAGTCTTCAGTGTATGCAGCACAGTGGAACATCGAACAAAACCACATCGATAATATTCAAGTCGCGCGTTTATCAGCAGAAGACTTCACACAAGCCTATAACGGCGAACGCGAATTCCGTCGCTTACAAGAAGCAAATATCGATATGAGCAGCTATGAGTTCGATACGGTGTTTGTTGACCCACCGCGTGCAGGTATTGATGATGAAACCTTGAAATTGATTCAGCGTTTTGAACGGATCATCTATATTTCGTGTAATCCTGACACCTTGCATGACAACTTAAAAACACTCAGCCAAACCCATAAAATTTCACAGTTTGCTCTGTTTGACCAATTCCCCTATACCCACCATGTTGAATCTGGGGTTTTGCTGGAAAAAATTTAAACAATTTGTTGCAACTTAAACCGCATAAAAAAGAAGCTCGAATGAGCTTCTTTTTTAATTTTCATGAAAAAAGATAAGCTTATATAAAATGCAAGTATTTCAACTGTCATAATAACGTTAATACCTTGCGCTATAATCGGAATTTTTCGACATCGATCGCTGCTTTTATCTCTCACGCTGACTTGCATTATTTTACAGATTGGTTATATTTCACCCTATGTTAGGTTGTAAATGAAGTCTATATGAGTTTTTGGCAAAAGCTGTTTTCAAATGAACAGCAAAACGAGCATAAAAATCAAATTGCTTGTGTTGAAAATGACTGCTCTTGTAAAACCAATGAACAGCTCATCGAAAAGCTTAAAACAGCGACCGATGAAGACGTGATTGTTGGGATTAAAAAAGTATTAGCTTCTCGTGGCTATGGCCGTAAGGAGTTAAATGAACTTCAGCATCGACCTCTACAGTAGTAGAGTCACTGAATATTCATCAAAAAGGCACTTAGATCAATCTAAGTGCCTTTTTTAATGGCTGCACATCACTCTGCCTATAAAAAACCAAGGTATATAAAGCACAGCACACTTTGTACGTTTAAATATTATACAAAGTCTAATTTTTTTGTTACCTTACAGGCTCAATATAAAAATCAATAATGTTTGAAAATTAAAGGTTTAAGCAATGAAAAAATTACTTATGGTCAGCACATGTATTACCCTTTTATCTTTAACAGCATGTAGTAAAATGCCAAAAGCCTGTGTGGAGTCTTGGGAAAAAATGGAAAAACTTGCCGAGCAGATGGGTTTACCTGAAGAACAACTCAAAGAACAAAAAAAGAAATTTGAAGAAGACGTTAAAGCGATGAACACTGAAGAAGCAACACGCATGTGTAGTACCCAAAACTCACTTTTAGGTCTAGTCGACCAATAAACATCGCCTTATCTTTAAAAGGGATGCTTGCATCCTCTTTTAATGCGATCACAAAAACTAGATACTCCTTTCCAATCGGTCTCTTTTATTTCTATCATCGTAAACTCAAATAACCGAAACCCACTAAACAGTCGCTAATTCCTAGCAGAAGCTTTAAAATACAGATAAAAGACAACTGTAATGAATTAGCACGTATTAGGCATGCAACAACAAAAAGTCCACTACCCCTTGGGGGCTCATCTCATAGTCAAACATTTTGGCTATACGCATCACGGCATATATGCTGGGCGTGGACGTGTAATCCATTATTCAGGTTTTGCGCATCTTTTTAAAAAGCACCCGATTGAAATCACTTCTATCGAAAACTTTAGCCACGGACGTAAAATTATAGTCAATCAGTACCAAGACCCCAAATATAAAGGCCGTAAAGTGGTTCGCCGTATGCGCTCACGCATGCATGAAAACAACTACCATCTTATTATCAATAACTGTGAACACTTGTGCACGTGGGCCATTACAGGCGTTGAAAGTAGCCCACAAGTCATCAAAATGATGAACCGACTCACTACCATTGGCTATGTTAGCTCTATGATGAGTTTCATGAACAGCCTAATGTTAACGCTGACCACCACCTGTTTTGCCTTGGTGCTTTATATCAAAAAGAAATTACGTGATAAGGCCAAACAGCAGCTTGGGAACTATTTTGAGTTTAAAGAGGAACGCTCTAAAAAAGATCACTGATGTGAACGTAATTGAAAAGGCGGAAATTTATCTTCAACCAAGTTAAGCTGAATATCGTATTCAAGCCATGCCTTGGCACCATCTAGCACTGTAGTAAAGCCACCTGTTGCATCCATCACATAATGAATCAGCTCATTACCCTGTAATTCAATGTCATAGTTTCGAATGATCACGTAGGTATTCATACTGTCGATTTTTTCAAATACAAAATCAACTTTTGTTTTAGGCGTACCCCATTCGATGCAGATCAACTCATTTTAAACGACTTGTAAGACATGAATCGAGTGGGTAATTTGGTATTTATCCCATGTCCAATCAACCATTGCACTTTTTTCTAAATAGCCTGAAGACTGACTAAACCAAAACTTGGTGGTTATGAGTGGATCAACAAAAGCGTTAAACACAATATTGACAGAACGCCGAATCAACATCTGAGTTTCGATCACGGTAGTCATTGTTATATCCCTATCACTTTTAAACTTAGTGATAGCACATCTCAACAAACCAATCATATCGAAAATTTGTTATGGCTCAGGCAATCTGCTGATTTTCTGTTATGGATTTGTTCACTGCTTTAACTTAAATTGGCTCTATGCGCGCACACTGGTTCTGGCAAAGTTTCATTTAAAGAACTCAGCATTTCACGCTCTATGCCCCGTACAATAGCATCTAAAGGCAAGTCATTTTCCTGAAGCCCGAAGGGTTCTTCTAATTCTGCACTCAATGCATCTAAACCCAATAAGAGATAGGCAATTAAGGCCACGATCACAGGCGACCAAAAACCAAGACTGTAACTTAAACTAAAAGGTAAAATGAGACAGAAAGAGTACACGGCACGGTGTAACAAAACCGAATAAGAAAATGGCAGAGGTGTAGATGAAATACGGTCACAACCAGCGTGAATATCGCCCATTGCCACCGTATGCTTGGTCAACATACTGTAAATAATATCGCTAATCTCACCACGCTTATACAACGCTGCCAGATCTTTTTGCGTAAGCTCTAATAGATATTGCGGTGGATTAATATGCGTAGCCAATACTTCCCACTGCTCTACTGTCAGTTGTACTTTGGCTTGATAGTGGTCATAGGTATGACTTTGCTGCCGTAAACGATCTCGAAGCAAATGGCTAAATAACATGACGCGATACATCAAAACTGTACGCTCTGCATCATTTAAGACATAACTATCACGAATCATATGCCGTGCATTCGCAATCATTGCGCCCCATAGCTTACGCCCTTCCCACCAGCGGTCATAACACGCTGTATTTCGAAAGCTTAAGAAAATCGAAAGAATCACACCAAATACAGTAAAACCAATGACAGGCACTGCAGGAGCTGTCACGTAATGTTGAGTCGCTAGATAAACCAACAGTGTTGAAATTAAAACACCGACCATCAGTGCCGGAAACACTTTCGGTAAAATAGTGCCGCGCCAAGCAAAGAGTAATGCAAAGCTATTGGTTTTATCTCGAACGATCACAGTGTATTCCTATTGGTTTCGCTACGAAAAGGCTCAACCGAAGTTGAGCCTTAATATATCCACATCAAGCAAACAGCGCTTATTTAGGCTTAAAGCTGTCTTTTAAGTCTAAAATACGGTTAAACACAGGTTTCTCTGCTGTATGGTCATATTGATCTGCAACAAAATAACCTTCACGCTCAAATTGGAAACGGTCTTCAGGCTGTGCTTGCGCCAATGCAGGCTCAATCACCGCGTGTACAATTTTCAATGAATCAGGGTTCAAGTTCGCTAAGAAGTCATCACCAACTTCAGGGTCTGACTCTGTAAACAGGCGATCATAAATACGCACTTCAGCAGGAATGCCTTTGCTTGCAGACACCCAGTGAATTACCCCTTTAACTTTACGACCTTCTGGATTTTTGCCCAAAGTTTCAGGGTCGATTGAACACTTTAACTCAACCACTTCACCGTTTTCATCTTTAATCACTTCATCACACTTAATAACATAAGCATGACGCAAACGTACTTCACCACCCGGAATTAAACGCTTGAAGCCTTTTGGTGGTTCTTCTTCAAAGTCTTTACGGTCAATGTAAATTTCAGATGTTAACGGAATCACACGCTCACCCATGTCTACATTTGGATGACGTGAATGGGTTAAATCCATATCGTTAGGCAAGTTTGTGAGCGTCACTTTAAGTGGGTTCAACACCGCCATACCACGCGCCGCAATATTTTCTAAAGACTGACGAATGCAGTATTCAAGCATTGCAACATCAACAATACCATCTGACTTCGACACACCAACACGCTTACAGAAGTCACGTAGACCTTCTGGGGTAAAACCACGACGACGCATACCTACAACTGTTGGCATACGTGGGTCATCCCATCCATTGACATAACCACCTTCAACCAATTTACGTAATTTACGCTTAGAGGTAATGGTGTAGTCAATATTTAAACGGCTAGACTCATACTGACGCGGCACTGCTTCCGAGTGAACTTTCTCAACCACCCAGTCATAAAACGGACGGTGGTCTTGGAATTCCAAAGTACATAATGAATGAGTAATGCCTTCAATTGCATCTGATAATGGATGCGCATAGTCGTACATTGGGTACATTTTCCATTTATCACCTGTTTGGTGATGCTCTGAATGGAGTACACGATACAAAATAGGATCACGCATATGCACATTTGGAGATGCCATATCAATCTTGGCACGCAGAACAGCTTCACCTTCTGCAAACTCGCCATTGTTCATTTTTTCAAAACGTGCAAGGTTTTCTTCAACTGAAGTATCGCGGTAAGGCGAGTTTTTACCTGGCTCAATAAAGTTACCACGGTTCAAACGAATTTCTTCAGGTGACTGCAAATCAACATAAGCATCACCCTGTTTAATCAGTTGAATCGCCCATGCATGGAGTTGATCGAAATAGCTTGATGCATAGCGCGGTTCGCCATTCCACTCAAATCCTAACCATTTAACGTCGTTGGCGATCCCATCTACATATTCTTGTTCTTCTGCATCTGGGTTAGTGTCATCAAAACGTAGGTTACAAAAACCATCAAACTCGTTGGCAATACCAAAGTTTAAGCAAATCGCTTTCACGTGGCCAATATGTAAATAACCATTCGGCTCTGGCGGGAAACGCGTGACTACTTTTTGCGTACGACCTTCAGCCAAATCATCGGTAATCACTTGGCGAACAAAGTCTAAGCCTGGCTGTTGTTCTTGCTGCGCTGCGACAGAGGCATTGTTACTTGGTGTCGGGTTATTTGGCAGTGTTGAAACAACATCATTCGGCTTCATAGTTTAAAAATCACTTTGATGAAAAAAATTAAGGAAAAATAGGGTCCTGCTATACGAGCATAATTCTAACTGATCTATCAGTCGATTTATGAATATTTTACAGCCCCTTAAACGATATTTGATCTATTTTACAAAGAAAATAACGTTTTTACTTGCCTTGTAGTTTACAGTTTGCTTATGCTTCTCACAACCAAAAAACCCATGGCTTTGATGTCCATGATTAGGAGATTACACAATGAGTTTTCCTCAAGTCGAATTAAACACCAATAAAGGTCGTATTGTTCTTGAACTTAACAACGAAAAAGCACCAATCACTGTTGCTAACTTCTTAGAATACGTACGTGACGGTTTCTATGACGGCGTAATTTTCCACCGCGTGATCGATGGTTTCATGATCCAAGGTGGTGGTATGGATGAAAACTTCAAAGAAAAAGCAACACGTGATGCAATTGAAAACGAAGCTGATAACGGCTTAACCAATGACCTTGGTACAATTGCAATGGCGCGTACACAAGCACCTCACTCTGCATCTGCTCAGTTCTTTATTAACGTGGGTAATAACTCTTTCCTTAACCACTCTGGCAAAAATGCACAAGGTTGGGGTTATGCAGTTTTCGGTAAAGTAACTGAAGGCCTAGACGTAGTAAACGAAATTAAAGGTGTTCGTACTGGTAACCGTGGCTACCACGCTGACGTTCCACTAGAAAACGTTGTGATTGAATCTGCTAAGATCATTTCTGAGTAATTTTTAAATCCTCCCCAGCCCTCCTTTTACAAAGGAGGGAGCTAGACTCTCATTCGAATATGAGATTACCCTCCCTTTTTAAAGGGAGGCCGGGAGGGATTTCTAAAAGGAAACTTCCGTGACCTATTTGTTTATCGCTGATTTACACTTGTCACCCGATCACCCTCGACTCGTTCGGGGGTTTTTATATTTATTAGATGCTTATAAAAACAAGAATACTCAGCTGTATATTTTAGGCGACTGGTTCAATGCATGGGTTGGCGACGACTACACAGCCCCTTGGCTAGATGAAATCATTCGCGCCTTAAAACAATTTTCAAATGCAGGCAATCACATCTATTTCTTAACAGGTAACCGTGATTTTGCCCTAGGACAACAGTTCCTCGACCAATTTAATGGTCAACTGTTAGCCGAAGTATGCACGCTCGAACTTTCAGATCATATCATTCGTATTGAACACGGAGATCTACTCTGCACGGATGATGTATCCTATCAGCGTTTTCGCAAAATTATTCGAAATCCACTTCTACTGAAGTTTTTAAAAAGTACGCCGCTTGGCTTTAGACAAAAACTGGCCAATGGATTCCGTAAAAAAAGCCGTCAAGCGCAACAGTTTAAAAGCTATGAAGTCATGGATGTGAATCAAGATGCTGTTCAAGCAGCACTAAAACATGTCGATTTACTGATTCACGGACACACGCATCGTGCCAATATTCATGATATTAATGGGAAAAAGAGAATTGTACTCGGTGACTGGAAAGAAGATTCCGCTCAGATTTTAGAAATCAATGCGAATGATCATCTACAAAATTTGGTATTAAAAAAATGGCAGTATTAATGCCATTTTTTTACGATACCAATCAATATTATACATAATGCTAACTCAAGTACTTACCGCCTTAATTCAACTCATTTAGACGGTACAATTGATTAACACCGGTATAAAAGCTCAAACCATCTAAGTTCATTGGAAGAGTTTCGCCAGATTCAAGTTGAATCATATGCCCCACTTCAACCCAGATTAAACCGTGATTTGTATTCTGTTGACGTTTAAGTGGCACCAATTTTACATTGATTTCACTACCATTTACGGCTGTAGCAACACGCCATGTATTTAAAGTTGTCAAAATTTTAACTCACTAAGTGAGCTTTTTGTGATGGAACAAAGAGATTAATAAAACGGGTTTTGAATAATAATTCTGTAGTTACAATGATGATATTCAAGTCATATGCCTGAACTCAGATAGATCACAATCAGCTATATCATAGAAAAGTAGGAACAATACCTACTCGTAGTCTTCATTATACTAGGTTGTCAAGATTTAAGCAAAAGTAGCCCATTTTTTAATAGAATGACTTTTTTATTATTTTATCTGTTTGAAATAAAAAACTTTTCATATAAATACTTTATTCACAGGCGCTTAAATGCGTGTTCAGCCAGCACACATATTCAACTAAAATCTAAGTCTGTTCGAGTTGTAGCGTGATCACAAGTCTCCTTTCATCGGTTAGAATGAGACATCAACAATAAATTGAGTGCGATTATGGATCTGCTAAATATTTCAAAAAGTCGTTATACCACCAAAGCTTATGACCCAAGTAGAAAGATCCCTCATGAACAGTTTACTCGATTATTAGAAATTCTCCGCTTAACGCCATCGTCTATCAACATCCAACCTTGGCATTTTTTCATTGCAGAAAACACAAACGCCAAAGAACGAATTGCAAAAGCACTGGTGGGTAAATACGCATACAATGCTCCCAAAGTACTAGATTCATCACATACAATTTTATTTTGTACCAAAGCCGATATTTCTGAGCAACATTTGGAAAATTTATTGCATCAAGATGACCTACATGGTCGTTTTAAAGATGAGGCAGCTAAACAAGGCCAAAAAGACAGTCGTTCAGGTTATGTCAACTATTACCGCAATGAAAAAGGTGATGTACAGCGTTGGGCTGAAAACCAAACCTTTATTGCTTTAGGTCAAATTCTATTGGCTGCAGGTATTGAAAAAATTGATGCTACACCGATTGGTGGTTTTGATGAATCCATTATTAGTGAAGAGCTAGGTTTAACCGAACAAGGTCTAGTCCCTTCTGTATTGCTCACACTAGGCTATCGGAGTGATGCCGACTTCAATGCAAAATTGCCAAAGTCTCGCTTAAGCAAAGAAGATATTTTCACGCAGCTGTAATGCTATTTGTATATAAAAGGGACTTCAGTCCCTTTTATATTTTGGGCCTGAAAATTGCTTCATCATGTTCAATGTCAAAACAAAAATAGTGAGGTTGCTGATGTCTGTTAAGCCCAATATGCCGATGAAGTTTGAATGTGGACACTGTAATAAAATCTATTTAGGTCAATATCAACATATCATGCGCGCTCACTATCCCAATTGCCCCAGTTGTGAGCAACCAGGGCTGTTATTGGGAATTGCAGTGATTGAAGATCTGTTCAAACACCCTTTTTCCTTTGTGCAGAACTATTTTAAACAGACATTGCATAAGCTAAACAAGCCACGCTTGTAATACCCAACACCAATCCGATTGCTGTTGCGAGTTTGAGCTTCTCTTTAAAGAAAAGTAGTCCGCTGAATACGCCTAACAGCACCACCATAATATTCATGCCCGCAAAAACCACCGCTGGGCTATCCTTGAGTAGCAGATGAGCTTTGACATAAAGTGCGATATTGGCAAAGTTCAACACCCCAAGACATAGACCTGCCACGACGTTCTTGGTTAAGCCGATATTTTTCGTAGTCACGGCAACATAACCGACTGACAATAAAAACGCGCAAATAAACATCAGGTTTAACGCAACAGAAAACTGCACACCCAGCCCTGTTGTATATTTGAGTAAGACATCAATCAGCGCATAACCAAACCAGACTAGTGCTAGATACCACACGGCCTGTTTTTGCCCTTCACCACCACCAGAGGCATTGATAAATAAAATGCACATCACCGCGGCAAGCCCCAAGACTACCCCGACAATTTTGAGCTGATTAAACTGTTCTTGAAAAATAAAATAAGCCGCCAGTAAGGACAAAATCACAGACAAACGCTGTGCGATTTCTGTTTTGACAATGCCTGCATATTGTAAAGATTTAGCTAAAAATAAAAATACACTCGGCAGCAAAACACCAAGCGCGACAATCAGCCACCAAGGGGTATTTGAAATAGAAACGTGGCTTAGATCAGGTTTAAACCAGAAGTAACACAGTAAACTGGCTGAAGCATAATTCCAGCTGATCATCTGGATCGGATCAAACCCTTTGTTTTTGCCCCATTTTAAAAGAATGGAGACCACCACACTACAACAGGCCGCAGCAAATATCAGTTCCATAGCATACTCTTATTATTGTCGCCTCGAATATAAACACACATAGAAAAGCCCACATTAGGGTGGGCTTTTCTAATATAAATTATTCAAAAAGAATTATTTATAACGATCAACCATTTTCTCTAAAGAAATTGGACGAATCTTGTCAGCATTGCCCGCTGTACCAAATGCTTCATAACGGTCCACACAAATTTGTTTCATTGCGTCTACAGTTTTCGCGAAGAATTTACGAGGGTCAAATTCACTTGGTTGTTCAGCCATCATACGACGCATTGCACCAGTCGATGCTAAACGCAAGTCTGTATCGATGTTGATTTTACGAACACCGTGCTTAATTGCTTCAACCAATTGCTCAACAGGAACACCATAAGTTTCTTTGATGTCGCCGCCATACTGGTTAATGATCGCTAACCATTCTTGTGGTACAGAGCTTGAACCGTGCATCACAAGGTGGGTATTTGGCAGCGCCGCATGAATTTCTTTAATACGGTCAATCGCCAAAATATCGCCTGTAGGTGGACGCGTAAATTTGTACGCACCGTGAGAAGTACCCACTGCAATTGCAAGTGCATCTACATTGGTATCTGCAACGAACTGACGTGCTTCTTCAACTGAAGTGAGAAGTTGAGAATGATCAAGAACACCTTCAGCGCCTACACCATCTTCTTCACCGGCCATACCAGTTTCAAGGCTACCTAAACAACCGATTTCACCTTCAACTGAAACACCACATGCATGCGCCATTTGTACTGTACGACGTGTTACATCAACATTATATTCATACGTTGTTGGTGTTTTACCGTCTGCACCCAATGAACCATCCATCATCACTGATGAGAAGCCCAATTGAATTGAACGTTGGCAAACGTCTGGATCTGTACCATGGTCTTGATGCATTACCACTGGAATATGTGGCCATTCTTCAATTGCAGCCAAAATAAGATGACGTAAGAATGGAGCACCTGCATATTTACGCGCACCCGCTGATGCTTGTACGATAACAGGTGAATTTGTCGCATCTGCTGCAAGCATGATTGCGCGCATTTGTTCTAAGTTGTTTACGTTGAATGCTGGTACGCCGTAAGCATGTTCGCCGGCGTGATCCAAGAGCTGGCGCAATGAAATAAGAGCCATAATGTCCTCCCAGTTGATGCGACATATTCTACATGCTCAAAGGTTTCAATTCAGCAACAAATAACACTATTTAAAAAAAATCCCCGCAATTGCAGGGACTTTTTACGAAATTCGCGTGTATTTAGTGTGCTGTAGCCGCAGAAGCCTCTACCGCAGGATCCGCTGTTGCAGCATCTGCTGGTGCATTTGCAACTTCAGCAGGAATGTCTTTGTTCTTTTCATCCAACTCTGGTTGATCAATCGCATCAATTGCCGCTTGTTGTTCAGCCGTTACAGCTTCTTCAACTGCTGCTGTTTCAGATGCCGCAGCAGTTTGCTCTGGTGCTTCATTTTTCTTACAAGCAGTCAGTGCCAATGGTGCTAACAAAAGTGCAGCAAGGGTCATTTTTAAATTCATAATGTTTTCCTAGAACAGATGATTTAATGCCCTGTAGTTTATTTCAGCATTATTTCATTTTCATGACTGAATGATGAATAGATTTGTTAAGCTCATAAAAAAAGGTTGACCGAAGTCAACCTTTTTACAACAGTTATGAGCACACAATAATTATTGTGCACGCTCTATCAGCGCTGCAACTGCTGGAAGTGTTTTACCTTCGACAAACTCAAGGAAAGCACCACCACCGGTTGAGATATAACCAATTTTGTCTGCAACTTCGTATTTATCAATAGCAGCTAAAGTGTCACCACCACCTGCAATAGAGAAGCCAGCAGATTCAGCAATCGCTAAAGATAAAGTTTTTGTGCCTTCGCCGAATTGATCAACTTCAAATACGCCCACTGGGCCATTCCAAAGAATGGTTTTAGACGTTTTCAAGATTTCAGCAAATGCTTTTGCTGTTTCTGGACCTACATCCAAAATCATGTCATTGTCAGTCACATCTTCAACTTTTTTCACGACGGCTTTAGCAGCAGCCAATGAACCCAAGAAGTCTGCAAAATCGATTTCAGAAGCATCAGCTACTACAACATCCGTTGGAAGCGGTACAGAAACTTTTGCCGCAATTGCCTTTGCCGTATCGATCAAATCATTTTCACACAATGATTTACCTACATTGAAGCCTGCTGCGGCCAAGAACGTATTGGCAATACCACCACCCACGATCAATTGATCACAAATATCAGAAAGTGATGTCAACACATCTAACTTAGTCGATACTTTAGAACCCGCAACAATAGCAACCATTGGTTTTTCAGGTGTTTGTAATGCACGGCCAAGTGCGTCTAACTCAGCTGCCAATAAAGGACCAGCCGCCGCAACTTTCGCTAAACGTGCCACACCTTCAGTTGATGCTTCTGCACGGTGCGCTGTACCGAATGCATCCATCACAAATACATCGCAAAGTGCTGCATATTTTGCTGCAAGTTCTGGGTTGTTTTTCTTTTCACCTGCGTTAAAACGGCAGTTTTCAAGGAGCACCACTTGACCTGCGGCAACTTCAACACCATCAAGGTAATCCGTCACTAATTGAACGTCTTGACCCAATGCTTCAGTCAAATACGCAGCAACAGGTGCTAATGATTGTTCTGGTTTTGGCTCACCTTCAACTGGACGACCAAGGTGAGAATAAACCATTAGGGCTGCGCCTTGTGCTAACGCTGCTTTAATTGTTGGTAAAGCGGCACGTAAACGTGCATCGCTTGTAATCACACCATTTTTAACAGGAACGTTTAAATCTTCGCGAATAAGAACACGTTTACCCGTTAAATCGAGGTCAGTCATACGCTGAAAATTCATGTAGAGCTCTCTTTCTATATATAAAAATCGCGTCGATTTTAAATGATTATGCAGAAAAAGGTTAGCTTCTTTTGCAGAAAAGCAAACGAAAGGCAAAGTTTTGCTATCATAGTAAAAAGTCTCACTAGATTTAGCATTTATGTCTATTCATCCTGATCCAAATCTAAACCGTTTAAACGTTTTGGGTGAACCTTTAGCCAGCTGTTGTTATTCCCCGATCACGGGATATTTCCGTAATGGTTTTTGTCATACAGCACCTTCTGATTTGGGACAACACACGATCTGTGTCGAAATGACCTCTGAGTTTTTAAATTTTTCTCAGCGAGTGGGTAATGATCTCATTACCCCCGTACCTGAAGTTGACTTTCCAGGTCTACAACCTGGCGATTTTTGGTGTATCTGTGTGACCCGTTGGGTAGAAGCATATCAGGCCGGTTTTGCGCCTCCTGTTAAAGTTCAAGCTTGCCATCAAGCTGTACTCTCCTATGTACCGCTGAATGTGCTTATGGAATATGCAGTCGAATGAATACTTCAGAAATCATCTTGGCATCAAGCAGTCAAACTCGTAAAGACCTCATGAATCGTTTACGTCTAGAGTACCGCTGCGTTGTGCCTGATATAGACGAATCGCCTCGCGGTGAAAGCCATGCCGATGATTTAGCCAAACGACTGGCTTTTGAAAAAGCGCATGTCATTGCGTCACAGAACCCTGAAGCAATCGTAATTGGTTCAGATCAAGTGGCATGGCGTGAAGGTGCACCCGATATTTTTATTGGTAAGCCATTGAGTACTGAAAAAGCCATTAAACAGCTACAGGCCAATTCGGACAAAATTGTGTACTTCAGTACCGCACTCAGCGTGCAGCAACACTCAACTGGCTTTGAACGTAGTCTAGTTGAACACTATAAAGTCAAATTCCGTAAACTGGGACTGCCTGAAATTCAGCGTTATGTTGAAGTTGAACAACCACTGATGTGTGCTGGAAGCTTCAAGTGTGAAAGTCTTGGTATCAGCTTATTTGAACAAATGATAGGACAAGATCAAACCACGTTGATGGGTATGCCTATGATTCAGTTGTGTCATATTCTGCGTGAATTAAAAGTGCTTGTGCCATAATTATTATAAGTATTTTTAGTTGGTTCCTCAATAAATTGAACAGCAGCAGATGTTGCTGTTCAATTTTGAGCATTAAATGTAACAACAGCATTAATATAATATATGACCAATCGCTCAAAGCTTTTTAAACGAATTTGCTGAGAGATAAGCTTGAATGAGTCGTGTAAAGTACATTCGAATTAATAAACTACGGTATAGCGTAATGACCATAAAAAGAATAAGAAATGAAAATAGACCAATATTATTAGGGTCAAAGCTACTCACACTTTCCCTCTGTCTAAAGAGATATTTGACAAATAACAATGCCAATACCAAATAGCCATACCACATTTTATTATATAGCGGATGATCTTCAGCGAGACTTTTGGCTTGTCTAAAAAGTAAGATATGCTGATATTGCGGCACCTTAGCCAAATCTTTTGTTTTGTATATCCTATCGATTGAGGATGATTTTTTCGCTAATTTGGACTGACTTTTCTCTCTTTCTTTTTGCAATATCTCATTTGCCATTTTCTCGGCATCTTCCTTACTTAACATTATTTTTCTTCACTATATTTTAGACCTATTATGCTGTAAAAATTTTGATGCCTGCAATCATAACGACTCAGACAAACTCAATTTATTTAAATCAACCAAGCGCATTTAAATAAATCTAACGATACTTGCGCATAGGCCTTCGATCATAAGACAATAGTCACAATATTGTTTTAAATTTGCTTAGGCTATTTTCATGTCCCAATCTCTTGATGTTCTTGGCAGTATTACAGCTGAACAATTCCTTGCCGAATATTGGCAAAAAAAGCCATTATTGGTCCGCAATGCGCTGCCTGAAATTATCAATATTTTAGAACCTAGCGATATTATGGAACTGGCTTTAGATGAAAATGTCACAGCTCGTCTCATCAAACAAAAAGACCGTGACCCAAATCAATGGTCGGTCAAGTCTTCACCGCTGTTAAAAGCTGACTTCCAAAAGATGCCAAAACTCTGGACTTTATTGGTTCAAGCCGTAGATCACTACTCTTTTGACTTAGCAGCACTGTGGAAAAAATTTCCTTTTATTCCGCAGTGGCGCCGTGATGACATCATGGTGTCTTATGCGCCTAAGGGTGGCTCTGTCGGAAAGCATTTTGACTTTTACGATGTCTTTTTAGTTCAAGGTTATGGACACCGTCGTTGGCAATTGGGTCAAATGTGCGATGCTGAATCTGAGATTGTTGCAGGCCAACCTTTAAAATTACTACCTGAAATTGACGTACATTTTGACGAAGTATTAGCACCGGGTGATCTACTTTATGTACCACCAGGTTTATCACATTTTGGTGTAGCCGAAGATGACTGCCTGACTTTCTCTTTTGGCTTCCGTATGCCAAACGTCACCGACATGGTAGACCGTGTAGGCGACAAACTGTCTGATAACGCGCTATTGCGTAATCCTTTGCTCGATATTGTTCGTGACCAACAAAGCCCGATCGGCCAATTAACACAAAACGAATTGGATTATTTAAAAGCAGAAATTTTGGCGCAACTACAAAATTCAACTTTGCTTGAAGATGCCATTATGACCTTGATGTCAGAGCCAAAGTACCCTGAAAATATTCCTGAAGCTGAAGAAATTGGCACAGGAGATCTAGAAGGTATTTTAGACCAAGGCTATCAGCTGATCTTAGAACCCGCTTCTCGCCTACTTTATACTCACGATGAAGATGAATTCTTATTTTGGGCCAATGGTGAAGAGCTATGCATTTCAGAGCAATTTTCACCATTACTTAAGAACTTAGCAGATGGTGAAGCACTGTTACTTGATGAAAGCTTATATGATGCCGATATTCTAGAAGACATTGCAATGCTGATGAACGAATCCGTCTTAATGCTACTCCCACCTGACGAAGCATAAGCAAACCAAGTGCTGAGGAATCTCATCTACTCAGCACTTTCTCCCTCACCAAACCTTAAACTGGCAATAATTTTGGTACAGCCTTTTTCAGATTCGATATTGAGCTCAGCACCAATTTTTTCTAAACGCATTTTCATACTGCGCATACCAATGCCCATCCCGTGGTTAAGCACACACTCCACATTAAAACCTACGCCATCATCCTGAATAATCATGACCAAGTGAGTTGTACTTGGATAATACATTTTTACATCAATATGCCGTGCTTGGCTGTGCTTCATAATATTGGTCAAACTTTCTTCAATCACACGAATTAAAGTCAAACATTGTAGTGCTGTCGGTTGTATTTCCCATGCCTCTGGAATGCTCCAAGTCGCCTCAATGTCCAACTCATCCATGATCTGACTAAACCGATGCCGAACAGGAGCAATCCATAACACTGGATTATCTGGCGTTTTGTTATTTGTTAAAGAACCACTATCAATAATTTGTCTTAAATCATCTCGAAGCAATTTGAGGATGGATAAAAATTGTTGATTCGACATGGTGCTGGAGCTCTGATCCACCAAAATCATGGAACGAACCAAGGATGCACCCAAACCATCGTGCAAATCATGCGCTAAATGAATACGTTCTTGTAGACGAACATTTTCAAGCTCTAATTGGTGCCGAGCATATAAACTAGAGGACAGATTACTGGTCACAAAGCTTACACGCTGCTCAAGCTCGCTATTAAATCTTTGTATCTTTTTAATATTTTTATCTAAACGTGTTGCGAGAATAATCACAATAAAAAAAGTGATCACCGGTGAGGTATACGGCGATAAAGGCTGATGGTCATTAATATGTCCATCAAGAAGTAATGAAATATCGTAAAGCATAACGATAAGAATCACACTTAAACAAACGGCCAACAAGATATAATCACGGCGCTTGGTCTTATAAGCCCGATAAATCACAAAGCAGAATGATGCGATAAATAATGCAATACACAACAGGAAAATTACAGCAAATACGATATTGACCATCAAACTTGGGATAAACAAGATGGTGACAATACACACCGCAGCAACTAAAAATAAGGTTTTCTCTAACTCTGCAAACTTTGTTTTCACAAAACGCAGCAAGTAAATGCAAAAGCAAACATTGTATAAAACAAAATAAGTCAGGTTGGTTTTCATGACCCATAAAGAGTTTGGATATGGAAATACTTCTCGATTGATGACATTCCAAATAAACAACACCCAAAACAAACAGCTAACAGAAAACCACAGAAATGTCGTTTCATTGCGTCTAAAAAACCAAATGACAAAACACACCAAACCTAAGGTGGTGGAAATAACTAAGTTGACTTGAAACAGCGCCCTTTTATTCCAAAGTCGTTTTTGCTGCTTATCATATGCTGTTGTGATATCAGAAAATTATAGATTGCCCAAACCTGGACTTTCATAACTATTACCAACCACATAGACCCAAATATCATTGTTTTTTTGTTTTAAGCTTTCGACAGGAAGGATCCAAAAACGCGGGGTATTCCAACTTTTAGACAAGGGCTCAACTAAATGCTTATCCTTCCAAAGCAGGTTTCGATTAAAAAAAACAGCACCCGCACTGCTCATTCCCTCGACAGAAAATGCTAAAGGCTGTTTTAACTCATCACTATCTTTACAACTCCAGTGCCAATTAAAATGGTACCAAACCCCACCATCGTAATGTGGCCAGCGCTCTGTCCAAATATCAGGGTTTTTGACCTCTATCCATCCGGTCTTCGGAACAATATCGATAGAGCTTGTTTTGACCGCAGAAATTTTATCGACATTCACTTTACAGGTTGGACTAACAACAAAGTTGGTTTGTGCGGAACTGGCAAAACTAAGCACACACAAACACAGTGTGACAAAAATGCTCAGCCAGCCATTTCTCATAAAATACCTAAAGAACGCGCAGTGCTAACTGCTTTGGTTCTTTTTGAAACAGAAAGCTTGCGGTAAATATGCTTAATATGGCTTTCAACAGTATAGCGCGAAACAAATAATTGCTCAGCAATTTCGCGGTTACTCAGGCCTTGTGCCACCAAGTTGAGAATCTCAGTTTCTCGATTGGTCAGTTGGTCATAGTCCTGACCATCTAACTGCTCTACACGCTCAGTTTGGGGGGTATTTGAGGTTGAGATTTGATTTAAAATTTCGCGAGCAATAAAGGGATCAATCGGCGCTCCGCCGCGTAAAATACTCCGTATCGACATTAGCACTTCGGCATCATCACGTTCTTTCAGTACATAGCCATTCGCTCCCGCTTTAATCGAGGCAAATAAACTTTGCTGTGTACTCCATGCCGAAATCACCAAAATTAAGGCGCTTTCGTCTATTTCTCTAAGTTTTTCAATTAAGGTTATACCATTTCCATCGGGCAACCCTAAATCAACTAAGGCTAAAGAAATCGGTTGTGATGCAATGATTTGCATGGCTTCAGCTAAATTTTTAGCAAAAATCAACATATCTTGACTATAGCCCAGCTCCGACAGGATCAGATCTAGGCGCGAGCGAATCATGGCTTCATCTTCCACGATTAAAACAGGTGCAGGCAAAACAGTTTCCTTATTTTTCACTGAAGCTTCCCCTTTTTCTTATCATTCTTCAACCACACTATACCGATGCAATCTTGGCTTAACCTATCCCTAGAAGTAAGTAATTTATAATTTTTTCTTTTGAACAATAAGCGCTTGTTCATATTCATTTTATATACTTTAAATTCTGAAAGATATCAATCTGTATAAAATATATCCATAATTTTCATATTGGATTGCTCCTGCGAATAATAACGGGCTTAACAACAATTTATTACTTGTAGATGAAATAGAGACTTGGCACATTAGGTCTAAACAACCAGGAAGGATGCCCAGCCATATGTCTAGCCCTGCTCAATCCATACGTCATAAATTACTCAATACTTTTTTTTCACGGCACTCCATTTGGCTATTGTGTATTTTTATTTTTTTGAGCATTACTTTTTTTCATTATAGCCATACCCCTATCTATATTAATTATTTTATTTCGGATACTTTACTGAACAGTATTTGGCTAATCACAGGTTTACTGAGTCTTGTTGGCTTGCATGATGTTTTACAAAATAAACATTCGATCTTAAAGAACTACCCGATCATGGGGCACTTTCGTTTTATTTTTGAAGATTTTCGCCCTGAAATTAGCCAGTATTTTATTGAGGCCGATCAAGACGCACTGCCTTTTTCGCGTATGCAACGCAGTTTGGTCTATCAACGTGCAAAAAACCAAAATGCAGATAAACCATTCGGCTCCATTATCGATGTCTATGCAGACAACTACCGCTTCATGACTCATTCACTGAGCCCATGCACACCTGCTGACCCTAAAACCTTCCGTATTCTGGTGGGCAATTCGCAATGTTCACAACCTTATAGTGCTTCTATTTTCAATATTTCAGCCATGAGTTTTGGCAGCCTGAGTGCCAATGCTATTCGCGCTCTAAACAAAGGAGCGCAAATGGGTGGTTTTTACCATGATACTGGTGAAGGCAGTTTAAGTCCGTACCATCTTGAGCATGGAGGCGATATTGTTTGGGAGTTAGGCAGTGGTTATTTTGGCTGCCGTACTCTAGATGGTCAATTTGACCCTGAAAAATTTGCCGTTCAAGCCAAACGACCACAAGTCAAAATGATCGAAATCAAGCTCTCTCAGGGAGCAAAACCCGGTCATGGCGGGATTCTACCGAAAGATAAAATTTCTGAAGAGATTGCGGAAATACGGGGCGTCAGCCGCGATCATGACTGTGTTTCCCCCTCAAGTCACTCTGCCTTCAAAACGCCAATTCAGATGATGCATTTTATTCAAAAACTGCGTGAATTATCTGAAGGCAAACCAGTCGGATTTAAGCTGTGTATTGGTCAGCCTTGGCAGTTTATGAGTATTGTCAAAGCCATGCTGCATACCCAAATTATTCCTGATTTTATTGTGGTAGATGGCTCCGAAGGCGGGACTGGTGCAGCGCCTATCGAGCTGATAGACAATATGGGCGTACCACTACGTGAAGGCTTGCTTTTTGTACACAACACACTGGTCGGTGCAGGTTTACGCGATCAAATCAAAATTGGTGCCAGTGGCAAATTGGTTAGTGCCTTTGATATTGCCAGTACCATGGCAATTGGTGCAGATTGGGTGAACTCTGCACGAGGGTTTATGTTTGCGGTGGGCTGCATTCAAGCGCAAAGTTGTCATACCAACCAATGCCCTGTTGGTGTTGCGACACAAGACAAAGAGCGTCAAAAAGCAATACATGTGCCCACAAAAGCCGAACGCGTTTTGCATTTTCATGACAACACATTAAAGGCACTTTCAGAAATGATTGCTTCAGCGGGCTTAAAACATCCAGCAGAAATTAAAGCACGCCATTTAGCACAGCGCATTAATGACAGAGAAATTCGAAACTATGCGCAGCTGCATTTTTGGTTAAAAGATGGTGAACTGCTGTCTTGTGAAAATAAAGATGAAGACAACTTCTATTTCCGTATGTGGAATATGTCCAAATTAGAACATTTCTAAATAAAAAAGGAGGCTCTATCAGCCTCCTTTTTTATTTTCGATAACAGAAATCACAGAATGTTAGTAATAACCACTCGATGAACCCTGCGCATGTAAAAAGGCTGGAATTAGACCTGTTAATGCCGCACGAATATCCGAACGTTCATTGATCAATTGATGCGAACCTTCCTCCAACATCAATAAAGTTTGTAAGCGGAATTTTTCACGAATAAACTCAATGTTATAACGCCAGTCTACCGTCTGATCCAGCGCACCTTGGGCTAACCAGACAGGAATGCGGCAGGCTGGGCGCTGCTCCATTTCCAACATCCATTTGGACATAGCCAAAATCCAATCCATACCCATCATGCGAGGTTGTAGCGGATCTTTTAAACGAACAAAGCGTAAGAACTCAGGGTTATGGTTATTCCGCCTAAAATGACGCGGCACTTGACGTTTAATCCGTCGAATAATGCCTAATCCAACCGAGTTATGCCACCAAGCGGATTTTGCAGGTCGAATGAGTGGCGACAACAACAAAACACGTTGCACATAAGGGTTTTCACGGCGTTCGGCAAACTCAAGCAAATGATGCATCAAAATTGCACCACCCGTGCTCTGCCCTATGCCTAGCCACGGTTGCGGTAGCTGTTCTGCATGTTTGACATAGCGCACCACAGCATGTAACACATCTTGATAGTGATCAAAATTTTGAATATTCGCAGGTGATCCATCACTGAGTCCATGCCCCGGAAGATCATAGGTCAGTACACTAAAGCCTTGGTCAAGCAACTCTTTAATAATGGGTTGATAAATTCCGCTATGCTCTAAATAACCATGCAACAGGCAGACTGAACCTTTAATTTTTTCGATTTTAGGTGCAAAAACTTGGACATGCAGCTTAAACAAAGGCATTTGAACATAACCTTGCCAGTGATCACAGTCCAATGCGTCTAAACCGTATAAACGACGATAAGACACCATCTCTACCGATGCCTCATACGGCTGGTTTAGATTCAAAGGCATTAATAGCTGTGGTGTCGTCTCACGACTCGGCACAGGAAGTTCAAGCTGTTTGAGTACTGAAGGATTTAAAAAAGGAAGTTCAGGCATTATGGAATCTCCCTACAGTCACTCGAACCCAACAGTACATCGCGTATCGTTGCGAGCATTTCATAATTGGCACGGCGACTATGATCATAATTTTGTTCACTTGGACGCCATTGGGTTAATTGGGTCGGCATAGGTGCCTCTATCGGCTGTGTTTCGATACCATTTAAAGCAAATAAACGACGTGTACGTGGCATATGATATTGATCTGTAATTAAAATCACTCTAGGTGCGCCACCTTTTTTCTGCAACAGCAAAGAGCTAAAGCGCGAGTTTTCGCAGGTGTTCATACTACGATCTTCCAATAGTTTCGCATCGACTCCACGCGCCTTTAACCATTTTTGCATATACGGGGCTTCGACACCGCTAAGCACAATGGGGAGCTTAAACTGTTGTTCGACTTGTAAAGTGGTTTCAAGACGTAATCGCGTATATTCATTCACCACAATATCTTTACGATTTTTGTCTAGAGTTAATCCACCACCCAAAACAACTATGGCATTCGGCATGTTTAATGCCGCTTTTCTCTCTTCATTTTGTGCATGTATTTGTGCGATGTCCTGATAGATTTGTTCATCTATCGGCTCTTCCTCTACAGTCTCAACTTTATGTGTTTTTAAAAAGTCGAGATAATGTTCCATCAAGGCTTTATTTTCTTTGCTATTCAGCTCTAGCAGTTCTTTGACATTTTCAGTCGGGTCAACCTCAGAACTTGCCGTCTCAACCACCAAAGGAATTTGAGGCTTTTGCTCTTTTTCTTGCTCTTCACGCTGTTCAGAAATAATTAACTGTTGCAGTGCTTTATAGCGTGCCTGAATCGTGGTTAGGTTTTGCGAATTATGTTCTTTAATTTGCTCTTCCATCAACCGTAAGTACGCTTGGCGGGCAATCCACAAATCAGAACCCGGTTCTAAGCTTTCTTGCTCACTAAGTGCTGCCATTTTTTGACTTTGTGCTGCAACTTCATTGACGTCTACAGGGACAAAGGCATTCAGTGTCGCCACAATCAGCTTTGAATAAAAAGGCGTATAAATAAAAATCATTAAACAGCCGAAAAATGCAAACAGCACCGAAGTGATTTGCATTAAACGTACCATTTTATGGGTTTTACTCATACTTTTAACGATCCTGATGAGATTGGATTAGACCCGCCGAATTAAATAGCACAGGCTCAGGTTCCAACAAAACTTTAAATTTATTATACACATCCTGCTGTACTGCACGGTATGTGCTCTGTACATCTTTCAAATCTGCATTGGCATAATTGACTAAAACCAAGGCTTGTTTGGCAAACATCCCGACCACACCGAGCTGCTTACCTTTCCAGCCCGATTGATCAATCAACCAACCAGCTGCGATTTTAACATCACCATTCGGCTGCGGATAATGTGGCAGCTTTTCAAATTGTTGGGCTAAAAGGTCATAAGCTTGCTGACTAATAATTGGATTCTTAAAAAAACTGCCTACGTTTGGAAATTCTTTCGGATCAGGCAATTTACTTTGACGAATCTGAATCACTTGTTGTTGTAAATTAAAAGCTGTTAGCTCATCACCCACGGCTTGTTTTAAGTCACCATAGCTAATTTTTAAGTCTTCTTTTTTCAACAGCTTGAAGGTCACATGCGTAATCACATAGCGATTTGGATCATCTTTAAAAATACTATGACGATAACTAAATGCACAATTTTTAGCTTGTATATCGCTAAATATTTTCAACTGTCGGTCATAGACTTGCACGCTTTCGATGAACTCACCGGCCTCTACACCATAAGCGCCAATATTTTGTACAGGAGATGCGCCCACAAGGCCTGGAATCAACGCCAAATTCTGTAAGCCAAATAGATGGTGTTCTGTCGTCCAAAGCACAAAGTCATGCCAAACTTGACCCGCACCGACCCGTATAGTTTTGGTCGTTGCATCTTCAGACAGGTTTTCTACGCCTAGAATGTTGATATGCACAACCAAAGCATCAATTTGTGCAGGAAGCAGCATATTACTTCCACCAGATAAAATCATGGCATTCAAAGCGTGTTGCTGTGCATAATCCAATGCTTCTACAAGCTCATCTGGACTGTGAATTTGAACATAATGAGAGGCTATCGCATTTAAACTTAACGTATTAAAAGGTTTAAGCTGTTTTTGTGTTTCGATTTGCATGCACGAACCTTAATTACTGTTCAAATTGTTGTTTAAAAATACTGACCCACGCTTGGCTGCTCGACTCACATTGGTCAAGAACTCGTTCAAAACCATCAAAGCCACCATAGTAAGGATCAGGTAATGCTTGCTGCGGATACTGCGTGTCATGTTCAGACATGAGTGCAATTTTAGCGCGGAGAGGCTGAGTACCAAATTCAGTTTGCGCTGTTTGATACAACGCTTGAATATCATCAAAATTACGATGATCCATCGCCAAAATTAAATCGAAATGGACAAAATCACGGGTCTGTAACTGTCGTGCGCGTAAGCTGGATAAATCATAGCCCCGTTTTAAAGCATGTTCTTGACTACGCAAGTCAGGTGCTTTGTTGGGATGGTAATTACTGGTTCCCGCCGAATCGATTTCGATGTTGAGCTGATGTGCATCACAAAAATGTCTGAGAACCACTTCTGCCGTGGGAGAACGACAAATATTTCCTAAACAGACACATAACACCTTATAGGGCGCTGTGAATGACATAACCACCTCGAAACAGCTTTATTTTCAAGTGTCTTATGTTAAGTTATTTAGAGGATGAATCCTATAGAAGTACAAAACAATATTGTTGGATAAGATATAAAAAAGGATGCTGATATGAACCAATTTCAATTTCAAACTGTGCCGAATATTATTTCAGGCTTAGGCAGCATTCAGCAACTCAGAGACATTTTAACTGCACGCCCTTATCAACATCTGTTATTGGTTACAGATGCAGGCATGTTAAAGCATCAGCTTCACCTTCCCATCTTGGAAATTTTAGAAGATCTCTCACTCACTTACAGTATTTACAGTGAGGTTGAAGCAGATCCGAGTGAACAAATTGTTTTAAATGCGGTTGATTATGCCAAACAGCAAAAAGTAGATATCGTTTTAGGTTTTGGTGGCGGCAGCTCTATGGATGTTGCAAAAATTATTGCCATCCTCAGCCATCCTGCACAGCAGCAGAAGTTAGCCGATCTTTATGGGGTGAATAATGCCCAAGCACCTCGTCTACCCTTAATTTTAGTCCCTACCACTGCAGGGACAGGCTCTGAAGTCACACCAATTTCGATCGTCACCACAGGTGAAACGACAAAGACTGGAATC
This sequence comes from Acinetobacter sp. MYb191, assembly GCF_037572605.1. Lineage (NCBI taxonomy): Bacteria > Pseudomonadati > Pseudomonadota > Gammaproteobacteria > Moraxellales > Moraxellaceae > Acinetobacter > Acinetobacter sp. MYb191. The sequence goes on from NZ_JBBGZP010000021.1 coordinate 136,621, forward strand.
GTAGCACCTGTTCTTTTTGCCGATGTGGCGATTTTGGATGCGACTTTTACTGAAAACCTGCCGCGTCATATTAGTGCTGCTACAGGCATTGATGCGATGGTACATGCGATTGAAGCCTATACTTCTAAAATTAAGAAAAATCCCTATGCTGACATGTTGGCGAAACAGGCTTTAAAACTGCTGAATCAAAACCTCAGTTTGGTGCTAGAAGATGGTCGAAATTTAGAAGCTCGACAAAATATATTGGTCGGTTCAATGCTGGCAGGACAAGCCTTTGCCAATGCCCCAGTAGGTGCTGTTCATGCACTTGCTTATCCATTGGGTGGGCATTTTCACATTTCTCATGGACACAGTAATGCCTTAGTGCTGACAGAGGTTTTAAAGTTTAACCTCCCCCAAGCTAAGCAACATTATGCGGAACTGATCTGCTGGCTCGACCCAAAAAGTACAGGCTGTACCGATGGTCTTTCTGATCTTTTCGTCGATCATATGCAAAACCATTTGAACCGTAGTGGTTTAACCTTAAAACTCAAGGCATTGAATGTTTCTGAACACAGTCTAGACCAGCTTACAACCGATGCCATGTTGCAAACACGCCTACTACAAAACAATCCAAGAGAACTAGAGTGGCAACAGGCACGCGAAATTTATCAAGCCATTTACAGCTAAGCCATATAATTAACTTAGGCTATTTATAAGACGATTTTAAGGATAATAACGATGAGACAAGCTGCAAAGACACGTGACCAATTTCATTATTTTCTACCGATTCAAACACGTTGGTCGGACAATGACCTCTATGGCCATGTCAACAACGTCACCTACTATAGTTATTTTGATACTGCCGCAAATGCCTTACTGATTGAAAAAGCAAATTTTGATATTCACCAATCCCCTATTATTGGTTTAGTGGTCGACTCAGCATGCAGTTTCTTACATGAGTTGTCTTATCCTGAGATTATTGATGTTGGTGTGACTATTTCTAGAATAGGAAACTCTTCACTCACTTACGAACTTGCCATTTTCAAATTTGGTCAAGAAACTGCTTCAGCTCAAGGACATTTTGTTCATGTCTTTGTAGACCGTGAAACACGAAAAAGCACCCCGATTCCCTCTGAAATGCGGAGTGCTTTGCGCCACTACTTAAACCATGACATTACTTAAGTTGAATATTATGTAATTCACCATCAAAAATTTGTACAAGGCCTTTGACCGTGTCTTCATTTTGTAGTAACTCATGCGCACGTTGAAATGCTTTTTGCTTGCGCTGCGCCTGCATGGTGTACGGCGTAATCGTTTCAACTTCTGCATATTTCACATCAAAACGCGTCTGAGGCCATTCAGCTTTAAGCGCATCTTCTAAGACATGACGTAATTGGGTGAGGAGCTGCTCATAACGCTGTGGAATCATAAACACAGACTCGGCATTAATTTGCCCAGCCATTAAACCTTGCTGAGCCAACTCTTGTACCGCGGGTGATAAGCCACTACTTCTGAACCAGTACTCCCACTTCTCCACCGTCCACTCACCGACTAACTGCTGCGGTTGTAGTTGTAAAATATCTTGCGGCATTAAATCGGCTGATGCAGTTAAAACCTGTTCAGGTTGAACAGGCTCTACAATAGCGGCAACAGTTTGCAGGCTTTCATTTTCTACAACTTGGGTGTCCTGTACACTATCAGCAGACAGCACTTCATTTGCTAAATCAGAAGACTCCGCTTGTACAGCAGGTTCAGCTATTACTGCGGCAGGTTCAACGGATGCTTCATTTTGAGTTTCTGTTCCTAGCGGTACAATTTCATCAAATAAGAAATCATCACTATTTGGCTCATCGTCATTGTTTTGCGCATTAAATTCGTCTGCTTCATCTAAATCAAACAACACTTCATCACTGGAAGGATCGAAAACGATTTGATCAGATTGCTGAGATGCATCCACTGGTGGTTTATTATCTTCGGCGCTTTCTGAAACATCCACCTCATCAAGTTCAGGCTTAAGCTCAGGTTCTGCATTCTGAGTTATTGCAGCGTCTTCAAATGCCAATTCAACATCTACAGTTTGAGCATCTTGCTGCAAAGCCGTTTCTGGATCAGCACTCCGTATTGCCGTTTGTTGTACAGATTCAACTACAGCACTATTCGTCTGAGCCACCAGCACTTCATTCGATTGTAAGGGACGGAACGCCAACATACGCAGCACCGACATTTCAAAGCCTTGCTCTTGCGTGACTGCTAGCTGTAATTCAGCACGCCCTTTACATGCAATTTGATAATAAAGTTGTAAGTCTTGCGCAGCAATTTGCTGAGACAATTGCATGATTTTTTTATTAATTTCAGCACTATATTTGAGACTAAGTTCTGGCAAATATTGTAGTAATGCCAATTCATGTAAAGTCGAAATCAGCTGATCCAAAACTAAAGATACATCCAGTGCTTGCTGGCGGAATTGCATCAGCAACTCACTCACCCGTTGTTTTTGGTTTTGATGTATCGCAAGGATCAGATCATAAATAATGGTACGGTCGATTAAACCCAACATCTCTTTGACATCTTGGTGCTGGATTGCTCCCTGACCGTAAGCAATCGCTTGGTCTGTCAAAGAAAGTGCATCACGTAATGAGCCTTGGGCAGACTCTGCAATTTGCCAAATCGCATCTTGTTCGGCTTGGATGCTTTCTTTATTTAAAATATTCCCCAGATGCTCAGTAATTTCATCTACAGCCAACGGACGTAGTGTAAATTGCAAACAACGCGAAATCACGGTAATAGGGAGCTTTTGCGGATCTGTCGTTGCAAAAAGGAATTTCACATGTTCAGGTGGTTCTTCCAATGTTTTAAGTAAAGCATTAAAAGAATGTGTAGACAGCATATGCACTTCATCGATCAAATAGACCTTAAAACGACCTTGCGTCGGAGCATAAGGCACATTGTCTAAAAGCTCTCGCGTATCTTCAACTTTAGTACGCGATGCCGCATCAATTTCAATCAAGTCAATAAAACGGCCTTCATTCACGGCGGTACAGGTTGGGCAAACTTCACACGGCGTCGAAGTCACACCTGTTTCACAGTTCAAGCACTTCGCTAAAATACGGGCAATGGTGGTTTTTCCGACCCCACGCGTTCCTGTAAATAAATAAGCATGATGCAAACGCCCGCGCTCTAAAGCACTGGTTAGTGCTCGAGAAACGTGGTTTTGACCCACTAGCTCATTAAAATTGCGAGGACGATATTTCCGTGCAAGTACTTGATACATGTATGCTCCTTTTTATAGGCCTAAGCATACTGTTTTTTTGCCAAAGAGTGAATGAATTACTTCACTCCGTTCTCGCATTTCTAAGCTATAAACCTGATTTAGATCAATAATTCAAAAACCATTAGCTCCATTTTTATCCCACTTTCTATCTCGAGCTATTTATGCATTTAGATTATAGATTTGAAATAAAGTGAGAGCTTTGGAAAAGTAAAAGATGTAAATATTAAAATGAATTTCTAAAATACAGCTATTTAGAAAATTAAGCTGGTTTCACCAAAACAAAATCACTCTGCATTTGGTATTTTTTTCCAGTCACATCTTCACGTATTTCTAAAATACCATCTTCTAAATCGATATAAAGTAAGTTTCGCGTTGTCACGTTCATCAACTCTACCTTGTGCTGATCTTGAGCATTAAAACGAAGTGCTCCAGTCAAAGTTTCGATTTCGTTATGCCCACTCAAACTTTCTCGTTTTAGGGTATAGGTCTTGTTTTTATGCAACTCTAGTGCAACTGCCATACCCGGACAGTCTTCACAACGGGACAAACACCCCATACACGGCGTTGTCCCCTGATAACTCCCAACCCACGCAGGAATAATCTGCTTTTGTTCTGCCACTTGAAGTTTAGACTGATCATGTTGCGTTTGATTCGCCTCGGAACAGCCTAACAATAGTCCTGTAGCAACCAGCGGGATAAGAATGGGAGCTTTCATGTCACAAATATTCAAAACCTAAACCGCGACGAACATAACATATTTTAGACGATGACTAAATCTCAGACCTATCAAAACCAGCCTTTTTTGCCTGTTAAGATCTCATCTGCACAGCGTAAACTTTCTTGGCTCAAAGCCCAAAGTCGATAATCCCCAGTTAAAGAACCTGTAGCAAAGTTATGTGTATAAGCAAAACTCAAGCCTCGCTCACCATCGCCCCAAGCCCCTGAACCATTAAAGCCCATATGACCAAAACCCTGCTCTGCAGTTTTTCCTAAGGTTAATATACGGTGATAACCCAAGCGCCAATGCATAGGTATCGGCATCACTCGATCTCGATCAGTATATTGCACTCGACTCAACTCAGAAAACACATCAGGACGAATCAACTGCTGACCTTTCCAAATTCCTTTTTGAGATAGCATCGCATACACTTTGGCTAAACTATTGGCTGTAAATACACCATTTGCTGCGGGAATGATCGCCTGAATCGCATCATCCTGATAAAAGCTGACCTTTTTCATACCTTTGGGAATCATGCCATCTTGAAAGTCTTGTGGATCTTGCCCTGACCACTGCATCGCTTTATCCAGCAATGAAACTTTACGCACTTTCGTTGGACTTTTTTGATTTGGTTGGATAGGTACAGGACGAGTAATAGGTCGTGCGATACGTTTTAATTCAGCACTGGGTGCACCAAAGTAAGCCCCATCTAGCTCAAGTGGCTCAACTAAATAGGTTTTGAAGAGTTCAGTTAAAGGTTTGCCCGTTGCTTTTTCCAAAGCACCACCGACCAGCCAACCAAATGACAAAGGTTGATAGGCAGCATCTTCACCAATTGCAAAACGTGGTTGCGCTTTTTCAAATACGTCTAACATATGCGTCCAATCTAACATCTCTGTTGCATCGGCAATGTTATTACGGATATCAAATAATCCGCTTTGATGACTCAGCACGTGTCTTAGCGTCATCTTCCCTTTGCCATTTTGGGCAAATTCAGGCCAATAATCCGCAATCGGTTGGTCGTAGCTCAGTACACCCTGACTGACTAAAATATGTGCCAAGGTTGCGAGCACGCCTTTGCCCGTCGAATAACACACCGACATAGTATTGGCCTGCCAAGGAGAATCTACCGCTGCCAAACCCGTATAGATATCGACAACTTTTTCACCCTGAAAATATAAAACACAGGCTGCACCGCCATATGCTGAACGAGCATCCTGTAAACGGCTAAACAGATGGGCAACACTTTGAAAACGTGGGTCAACGTAGCCTTGGTAATGGTTCGGATTCGCTTGTAAATATTGTTTTAAAATTTTCATTTACACATCCTTATATTTTTAAGCGGACATAAAAAAGCCCAGTGTAATCTAAACTGGGCTTTTTAAAATTATAGTGCGTTGACCTGTCCCGTCACATGCGGTTTTTGATTCTTACTATTTCGAATTAAGAAAGCTATATTTGCACCTTCTGTCGCGGTCATAAAATCGACTGTTGACGGCAAATACATCGGCAGTTTAAACCAAACATCCGCTTCATAAGCATCAGGCAATGTGATCGAAGCCAATGCTCGCGCTTTACTCCACATGCCGTGTGCAATGGCCTGTTTGAAACCAAAAGCTTTTGCTGTCACCGCATGAATGTGGATGAGGTTGAAGTCGCCCGAGGTCATTGCATAACGACGGCCTGTGTTTTCAGAGACTTCCCAGACTGCATTCGACTGATAATCTGGAGTCGTTGGTTCAACTAATTTTGGTGCTGTTTTACCATCGGTCTTTTGACGTGCTAAATACGTGGTTAAGGCTTCAACCACCACTTCATTGCCAACTTTCACCGTGGTAATGAAATCGAACTGAACACCTTTATCATGTGGCTCAAGCGCGCCATATTTACATGATAAAGTAAGGGTTTCATTGACGCCAACCTTACGTATTTGTTTGACTTGATTGCGAATATGCACCAAACCTAGCACAGGAAATGGAAACGGCTCTTGCCCCATCATGTGCATTTGTAAGCTTTGTGATAATACGGCTAAATAAATCGCAGGAATATAACCATTATTTTTAAAGCCACATACTTGGTTATAGGCTTTCAAATGCTTTTGATCGACGTTAAAAGAATCCACCACATACTCAACCTGCGGTAAGACTTTTTCACCTTTTGGCTTTTTAAAGATCAAACCTTGAATGACCTTCGGATAAGCCATATATGGTTTTGGAAGTTGACTAAAATGGCGAGTCTTCATACTGAACCTTTGAGAAGTTTTTATTTCAATATTTTTTGAAAGCACCTTCTCCCTCAGGGAGAAGGTAAAGAATTTATCCCCCTCTAAAGGAGAGATAAATTCAAGCTTTTAAATTAAGCACCCAACAAGCTTTGACCACAAACGCGTACCACGTTGCCGTTTAAACCAGTCGATGCTGTCGCTGCAAATAAAGCAATGGTTTCAGCAACATCTACAGGTAAACCACCTTGGCTCATCGAGTTCATACGGCGACCCGCTTCGCGGATTGCAAATGGAATCGCAGCAGTCATTTGCGTTTCAATGAAACCTGGCGCAACCGCATTGATGGTAATACCATTCGTCAACGTTGGAGCAGTAAATTTAACTACACCAATTACACCTGCTTTCGACACTGCATAGTTGGTTTGACCTAAGTTACCTGCAATACCTGAAATCGATGATACACAAACAATACGACCATTGGCATTTAAACCGTCGTTCGCAAGTAAATAATCATTTACACGTTCAATTGCAGACAAGTTAATATTAATCACCAAGTCCCAAAGCTCAGGCTTCATATTTGCCAAAGTTTTGTCACGAGTAATACCTGCGTTATGCACGATGATGTCTAAACCACCTTGAGCAGCTGCCGCAGCTTTAATTTTCTCGCCTGCATCGTTTGCTGTGATATCAATTGCCAGTGTTGAACCACCAATCTCACCTGCAACACGGTCAAGATCTGCTTGTTGCTGAGGTACGTCTAAACAGATCACATGCGCACCATCACGTGCCAAGACATGTGCAATCGCTTCACCAATACCACGGCTCGCACCTGTCACTACAGCAGTTTTACCTGCCAATGGTTTAGCCCAGTCTACATCTACAATATCAGCTTTAGAAACGCGAATCACTTGACCAGAGACATAAGCAGAACGTGGCGATGCTGCAAAACGTAAAGTTGACTCAAGATTTGCTTCTGCACCTGCATCCACATAAATCAAATGCGCTGCAATCCCCTTTTTAAATTCTTTACCGACAGACTTCACGAAGCCTTCCAGCGCGCGTTGTGCAATCGCTTTTTTGACGCTACCCGCAGTTTCAGGTGTCGTACCTACTACAATTACACGACCAGAAGCAGCCACTTGACGTGCAATAGGGTTAAAGAAGTTATATAACTCATTGAGTTGCTCTGAAGACGCAATGCCAGATGCATCAAAAATAACAACTTTGAATTTAGACTCTTTGTCGCCTGCATTAAATGCACTTAAGTTTAAGCCCACTTTAGCCGCAGCTTGCTGTAACTGTGCATTGTTACCTGCATAGCTATTGGCGTGAACATTTGCCAACACTTGCGCAATTGCACCAGACAATGAACTGTTTGTTGCTGCACCCAGTAAAACAGCACCTTTAATCACAGGCGTTGCTGACTCAAAACGGTCTAAAAAAGTTGGTGCAGGTAAACCCAAATTTTTAATGACAAATTTACCAATCGGAGATTTTGCGAATGTTTGGTATTGATCAGTCATGTTTTTTATCTCTCATACAAATTAATTGTTGATGGATTCAAAGATATCCTTTTAACTTCAAAGTGATGTCTAGAGTCTTATATTTCAATAGTTCCATCGGTTTCTATAGAATCATACTTGAGTTATAGATGATATGTCTTGACCTGAAAGCCTGTTGCAATGTCATTCTAGTCAATTCAGCCCTTTTTATAATATGCTAATGTACACCCTAAGAATAGATTAACATGCTTGGAAAAGCCTTATGAGCAAAACAACTCAAGAAAATCCAGCAGTGGAAAATTCTGCTACGGAAACTGTGTCAAATACATCAAAAAGTACACCGCGTAGAACTAAAAGTACTGGCACAACAACCCAATCAGTAAATAACACGACTAAGCCGACTCGCACTCGTGCTGCGTCAACTCGTAGTAAAAGCCCTGCTTCTTCTACAAATGCTTCAAAACCAAAAATTCAAACTGCTGTTCAACAGGATCAAACCATGAGTCAAAACACTGTTCGCCGCGTGGCTATTATCGGTGGTAACCGTATTCCTTTCGCTCGCTCAAATGGCGCATATTTCACCGCTTCGAATACAGATATGTTCACAGCAGCGCTAAACGGTCTTGTTGAACGTTTTAACCTTAAAGATCAACGCCTTGGTGAAGTGGTTGCTGGTGCGGTACTTAAACACAGCCGTGACTTTAACATGACCCGTGAATGTGTACTAAACACAGCACTTGCACCAGAAACACCTGCTTACGATATTCAACAAGCATGTGGTACAGGCTTACAAGCAGCGTTCTTAGTTGCCAACAAAATCGCACTGGGCCAAATTGAAGTCGGTGTTGCTGGTGGTGTAGATACGACTTCTGATGCACCAATTGCATTTGGTGATGGTTTACGTAAAGCATTGCTTGAACTCAACATTGCAAAAACAGGTAAAGACCGTTTAAAAGCTTTAACTAAAATCAACCTAAAAGACTTGATGGATGCACCGAAAAATGGTGAGCCACGCACAGGTCTTTCTATGGGTGATCACCAAGCCATTACAGCACTTGAATGGGGTATTGCTCGTGAAGCGCAAGACGAACTTGCTGCATCTTCACACCAAAAAATGGCTGCGGCTTACGAAGAAGGCTTCTTTGATGACCTGATCACACCATTCTTAGGTTTAGAGCGTGACAACAACTTACGTGCTGACTCTACGGTTGAAAAACTTGCTAAGCTCAAACCAGCTTTTGGTAAAGGCGATGCACGTACCATGACTGCGGGCAACTCAACACCACTTACGGATGGTGCATCTTGTGTGCTTTTAGCATCTGAAGAATGGGCAAAAGCAAATGGTCATGAAGTACTGGCTTATCTAACCTTCCAAGAAACAGCTGCTGTTGATTTCGTTGAGAAAAAAGAAGGCTTATTGATGGCACCTGCTTATGCAGTTCCACGTATGCTTGAGCGTGCTGGCATTAAACTTCAAGACTTCGACTACTACGAAATTCATGAAGCATTTGCATCGCAAGTTCTTTCAACATTGAAAGCTTGGGAAGATCCAAAATTCTGTAAAGACCGTTTAGGTTTAGATGCTCCACTCGGTTCAATTGACCGCACTAAACTCAACGTAAAAGGTTCTTCACTTGCAGCAGGTCACCCATTTGCTGCAACGGGTGGCCGTATCATTGCTACTGCTGCGAAGTTGATTAACCAAAAAGGCTCAGGTCGCGTACTGGTTTCAATTTGTGCTGCTGGCGGTCAAGGTGTAACAGCGATTATTGAAAAATAATTAACTGTTTTCACTTTTGAATAAAAGCCCCTTGGAAGTTGTACTTCCAAGGGGCTTTTCATTTTTATAGATGAAATAAAACATTATGGTTAGAAAAAGCATCCCTAGATGCTTTTTCACTGATTAGATTAAAAACGATAACCTACGCCAAGGTAAGTAATTAAAGGATCGATATCGATTTTAGTAGAAGAATGAATTAAACGATTCCCTGTATTCCTATCTATAACATCGATTGTAGTTTTATTATTTAATTTTGAATATGAAACAGACGCCACGCCGTACCAATTAGAGGTTATGTCATATGTTGCACCAAGACTTACGATTGGAGCAAAGGCATCTTCAGATTTTACTTTTACATAAGGAGATGCACTTGATTGCTCCCGATCTAGAGCGGCTCCAGCTTTCCCATCTAGAATATTTTGAATCATATGGCCTGCTGCCACTAAGTCAGCCTTGGTTTCTCCATTCACTTTAATACTACCAAAATGTGCATACATGATGCCTAAGCCAACATATGGGCGGAATTTATTTATTCCAGACTGACCAAACTGATATTGTGCTTCAAATGCAGGAGTCCAAGCACGGACTGTCGCAACTTTAGACTTACTTCCTAAATTTGTAATTGGAATATCTTGTGCTAAAGGCAAATCAAGACCTATACCTGTATGGCCTATACCTGACATAGGCGCTAATATTTCTCCTTTTCCTTTAATATCGACTTTTGGCGGTATTCCTCCAATCAGCTGTAATGAAACATTATCATTTACATAATAATTCATCATTAAACCGAGCGTATCAGCATCTTGAACTTCAAGGCCACTCCCCCCAGCTGTCCATTGCTCTAAACCGTATAAATCAGCACTACCTGACAGAGCATCTTTTAAATAGACCTCATCTGTGCCATTCACATTTTTTAACTCAAAGAACTGGCTCAATTCAGGTTCATTCGGATTTTCTTTATACATATCTCCAAGCATATTAAGAATACTTTTCATGGTATCTGCATTTACATCCGAAGGATCAATTGAATTAACAACAGCATTCAATGAGACCGATCCAATATTTGCATTCCTACCATTTGCAATTGGAGTCGAAATATTAAATGGATTGGCCTTTCCTTGAGGCATAGCATGTAACCACCCCGCAGAAACAGAAAACCGTTTAAAACTTCCACCTGTAGCTGAAAAGCCTGACTGTGTAACACTCAGTAAAGCTATAGATACAACTAAAGCGCCTATTTTCATCGTCTAACTCCTTGTACGATATATTTTTTATTAAGTTTTATAAAAACACTTCTTTGTTTTTATATTTAGAAGTTATGTAATAAATAGAGTTATTTATATGTTTAAATTGTGATCAATTTTTATCTTTTGTTAAAAAATAAAGTATTTGATATCAATAAAGGCCTTACTTTATCAGATAAGGCCTTTATGACTAATTAATGGATTTTTTAATTAATTATTAATGATATTTTGGTTTGTAACCCAACTGCTCTTCTAGGCAGTCATAACACCACTGGAAAATAAAGGTATAAACCAAAATACACATGGTTAAACTGAAGTCGAGCACGATAGCTTGCCAAATAGTCATTTGCATTGCATATGCGACCATTGGGATGGTTGCAAGCATCAAACCACCTTCAAAACCAATCGCGTGGAGGACACGTACGCCGATGGTTCTTTTTAGCTTTCTTTTCGCTTCAAACTTTTCAAAAAAATGGTTAAACACCATATTCCATATGACCGAAGTGACTGCCATGGCGATACCAAGTACACCTGTGACTTCTAAAGGCATATGGAATATGAAACTTAAGGCAACAGCAATGATCACCAATAGGATGATTTCATAGCTGAGCGCATGAATAATCCTTCTTTTGGAAATCAACATTTTTAATTACTCTTTCATGATTGGATGTTGGCTATTTTATTTTTATAATATTGATTAATCGAGTTAGGTTCTTTCAATAAAACTGAAAGATAGGGAATTATGAATATCAATCAAGAGCAACTGATTATTTTTAAAACCGTAATTGAGTCTGGTTCATTTTCAGCTGCTGCACGCAAGTTGGGTAAAGTACCATCGGCCGTGAGTATGTCAATTGCTAACTTGGAAATAGACTTAAACTTACAACTCTTTTTACGTGAAGGACGTGAGCCCACAGCAACAGCACAAGCCATGACTTTGTACGAAAAGACCGAGCAACTACTGACTGAAATGAATCAATGGAAACAGCATGCCTATGCCCTAAGCCACGGTTTGGAGTCCTCGCTCAACATTGTAGTGGTATCTGAACTACTGCATATGCAATGGATCAACTACATCACAATATTAGAAGCCGAATTTCCCAGTCTACAAATCAATATTTTTTCTGCACCTCAAGAAGATGCGCAGAAAATGTTACTCAACGGCACAGCACAACTGGCACTGATGTTTGAACGTGAGCAACTGGAAAGCAGCGAACAGTTTGTAGAATTAAAACTCGAAACTTTAGTTCCCGTCGCCAATAAAGATTTTATTCTGGCGCAATTTCCACAAGTCAGTTTTGAACAAATTCAACACAGCCGTCAAATCGTGGTTGCCAGTCGCGATAAAAGCATTAAGCCAGAATTGTTATATTCCAAACAGTATTGGCGGACAGACAACCACCACTCGGCTTGCGCCTTAATCATGCAAAACTTTGGATGGGGTGTTTTGCCCTTAGAAATGTTGAATGAAAACCCTCAGCTCAAAACTCAGCTCAAAATATTAGATCTGCTGGATTTCACCCCCAAGTTTGAATATTTTGTGGACTTGGTCTGGAGCCGCGAAAGTGAATTGGGCGCAGCTGCGCGTTTTTTAATCCAATACATCCGAAATCAACGTAAAAAAGTATAATAACTGCTGTTAAAACGTCCGAATCTACTTGGGTTAAAAGCAGTTTGTGTTATAAATAATTTACGGGTAATAACTTTAAGAACTAACGATCAATGACGCAAACAGCATTAAACCAATTAAAAAGCTTAACCACTATTGTTGCCGACAGTAGCGATTTAGCTGCGATTAACCAATTTCGGCCGCTCGATGCAACCACCAATCCATCTCTAATTACAGCCGCTGCAAGTCAACCTGAAAACAAAGAGTTGATTGAAGATGCTTTCGCTCAAGCCAAAGCGGAAGGCTTTGAAGATGACTTACTTATTGAACGCACAATCGACATTCTTACCGTCAAATTTGGTGTTGAAATTCTCAAGTTGATCGAAGGCCGTGTTTCCACAGAAGTGGATGCCGCGCTGTCTTATGATACCAATGCCACCATCGAAAAAGCCAAAGAGCTGCTGGCGCTATATAAAAACTACGGCGTAGATCAAGATCGTATTTTAATTAAAATTGCTTCGACATGGGCAGGCATTCAAGCAGCCAAAGCGCTAGAAGCTGAAGGCATTCGTACCAACTTAACGCTTTTGTTTGGTGTGTATCAAGCACATGCTTGTGCGGAGGCGAATGTCACTTTAATATCACCTTTTGTTGGGCGTATTTTAGATTGGTACAAAAAGGCCGAAGGCGTGGACAGCTATCCCGTTGAAAAAGACCCTGGCGTACTCTCTGTGAAGCAAATTTACCAGTTCTATAAAGCACATGGGGTCAAAACAGAAATTATGGGCGCAAGCTTCCGTAGTATTGACCAAGTGTTGGGACTAGCTGGCTGTGACCTGCTGACTGTTGCACCTAATTTATTGGCTGCACTTGAGCAAGATACGCGTGAAGTCAAAGCACAGTTGTCTGCAAGTGATGTTATGCCTGCGACTGCACCACTTGACCCACTCAGTGAAACTGAGTTTAGAGATCAAATTGAACATGACCTCATGGCAACACAACTGCTACAAGGGGGGATTGATGGATTTATTAAAGCTCGTCAACAGCTGAACACACTGTTACGTCAGTCTTTTGGTTTAGATGAAGAAATTTCAGCTTAACTTGATTTTTCTTCTTTTAAAAGCCGATTTTGTTATCATGCAACATCGGCTTTTTTATTGAGAATGCGTTGTGTTTGGTATTATCGACATCGGTACTTATATCATCGGTACAATTCTAATTGTGATTTTGCCAGGTCCAAATTCTCTTTATGTGATGTCTATCGCCTCACGATTTGGTATTAAGACAGGTTACTGGGGTGCATTAGGTGTTTTTACGGGCGACTTGATCCTCATTCTATGTACCGTGCTGGGTGCAGCGTCTCTTTTACATGCTTTTCCTTGGCTGTTTATCTTATTAAAAATTGTAGGCGCACTCTATCTATCATATTTAGGTATAAAACTCTTAATTGCAGGAGTCAAAACATGGAAATCCAGCTCACAACAGCTTGCAGCAAGTACAGACCAAAGCACATTACAAACCTTACATCCTTTTCGTTCAGCACTGACCATTAGCCTTTTAAACCCAAAAGCCATTTTGTTTTATCTGTCTTTTTTTGTGCAGTTTGTCGACCCAAATTATGCATACCCGGCCCTGAGCTTTGCCTTACTTTCCATTATTCTGCAAATCATCAGTATGGCCTATCTCAGTATTCTGATTTTTTCAGGTATTAAGTTGGCGAGCTATTTCAATCGACAGTTTAAAGTTGCCGCCGTTGCGGTGGCGACCGTCGGTCTTCTGTTTTGTGGCTTCGGCTTAAAACTGGCGCTTTCTACACTGTAATTTTCGTGAATAATCTCATTATTTTCGATAAAAAATCCATCATGTGCTGTTTTCTTTTGCAAGAACCAGCGTATGATCCTTGAACAATAGTAATTTTCACTCATTCAAATTATGTTTTGATCTTCATGCAAAAATTATTTCAAGATTTCTCAGTTCCAGCAGTATTCGCAGGTTTTATTACCTTCCTTATTGGCATTAGTGTCTCTTCAGTCTTGGTCATTCAATCCGCCCAAGTCTTAGGTGCAAATACCGCGCAAATCAACTCATGGTTTTGGGCTTTAGGTCTGGGTATTGGTTTGAGTGGTCTGCTTTTATCTTGGAAACTTAAATATACTGTATCAACCTCATGGTCTACGGCGGCACTGGCCTTAATTATTGCTACAGGCAGTGGTTATAGTTTGCATGAAGCAATTGGCGCATTTTTGGTCTGTGGTTTAGTTACCGCCGTTTTAGGCTTTTTAGGTATCTTTGAAAAAGTACTGACTTATATCCCGCAAAGCCTGACCAGTGCCATGCTAGCTGGTGTGTTATTGAAGTTTGGTATTTCATTGTTCGCCAGTATGCAAGACCATTGGGGTTTTATTTTATCCATGCTGGCGGCTTATATTGTTTCTAAGCGACTTACCCCACGTTATTGCATTGTCATTACAGTGATTGCAGGCTTGTTACTCTGCCCATTGTTCTTAGACTTCCACACTCCTCAAATTACATGGAGCCTAGCGCAACCTGTTTGGATGACGCCTGAATTCAGTATGTCTGCTATTTTAGGTTTAGCGCTACCTTTGTTTGTGATCAATATGGCATCCCAATACTTACCCGGTATTGCCATGATTAAAAGCTATGGCTATAACCCCCACGTCAATCAACTGATTGGATGGACGGGTACCGCTCAAGCCTTACTCGCACCCTTTGGCTGCTATAGTGTCAATACCGCAGCAATTAGTGCAGCTGTCAGTTTAGATGAACAAGTTCATCCTGATCCATCAAAACGTTATATTGCTGGGATGAGCTGCGGCTTCTTCTACATCTTAATGGGACTATTCGCAGCAACCCTGACCAGCCTTTTACTGTCTTTCCCTGCAATTTTTATTACAGCCTTGGCTGGTATTGCTTTGTTTGGCACAATTAGTCATAACATCGCGATTGCTTTTGAAGCGGTATCAGACCGCGAGGCAGCCCTCATGACCTTTTTATTTAGCGCATCTGGAGTACAGTTTTTTGGCATTGGTTCTGCCTTTTGGGGACTACTCTTTGGTTTTGCGGTTA
Source organism: Acinetobacter sp. MYb191 (assembly GCF_037572605.1). NCBI lineage: Bacteria > Pseudomonadati > Pseudomonadota > Gammaproteobacteria > Moraxellales > Moraxellaceae > Acinetobacter > Acinetobacter sp. MYb191. The sequence goes on from NZ_JBBGZP010000021.1 coordinate 152,038, forward strand.
TGCTTATATTTAAGTTTAAAGCCCAAAAAGTTTAAGCCTTCATATAAAAAAGCACCCATCGAGGGTGCTTTTTTATTTTTAAATATTGATAACTTGAAAAATTAATGCTGATAACTTCGTTGAATCAATTCTTGCTTAAGTTGCATGGTCTCAGACAAATTTTCCACCTCGGTAAATGCTGTGAGCCAAATGCCATCTGCAGCATAGCGTAGAATTTTAAGCTCCAAATCATTATCTGTATCCTGATGTCGAGCCAAACGTTTCTCAAGCCATTCAATCCAATACTCATTAAAGGTACGATCCGTCAGCATAATCATCGAAATAGCTGACCAAGAATGCTCTAAGCCTAGCACCTGCTTTTCTAGAGTAATTTCAATATAGGCTCGGGTAAAGCAACCATAACGATCACGGTCTTGACTAATCAACTCATCAACAACACGATCCAATTGTTCAAGCTGTTCCACAACCATCGCTTCAAGTAGCTTTTGTTTGTTTGGAAAATGATGAAAAACACCACCCTTACTCACGCCAACTAAATCGGCCACAGCTTGTATGGAAACCCCAGTCACGCCTTTTTCAGCAGCCAAACAGATCGCATGTTGTAGAATACTTTGGCGAACCTGTTCCGGTGCCTTTTTACGTGGACTTGCTTGTTGCATCGAACTTAATGCCCTGTTGAGTTTGAAAATAAGTTAATCACGACCACACCAGAAACAATCAGTGCAATACCGATCATTGCTGCAAAATCTAGACTTTGTCGGAAAACAAAGTAACCAATCAGAGCGGTTAAAACAATACCAACACCTGCCCAAATCGCATAAGCGATACCCAATGGGATCACTTTAATCACTTGAGACAATAAATAAAATGCCAACGAAAATAAAACCACCACCGCAAGTGAAGGCAATAGCTTGGTAAAACCTTCCGACTTTACCAAAAAAGTCGAACCAATCACTTCAGAAATAATTGCCATCGCCAGCAATGCATAAGCCATTAATATAGGATTCATCAGGAACTCAACAATAAACATACCGAACGGTCGGTATGTTATTAAAATGTTAAAAATTAAACAAGTCTTTCTGTATACTTTTTTATTTTCTTTCAGTCGGATTTGAGGTTTGCTTTATAAAATCAATGGTTCGATCAAAGGTGAGCTGGCTGGCTTGTTTACTCATCATGAACTGATATTCATGCACCAAAAACTCCTTAGATTCTGGATAGAAAGCCTCTGTGACTGCAACCTGATACTGCTTTAACACCTCGACGAAAGGTAAAGACTGGCTCTTGGTTAAAAAGTCTTTATTTCCCCCACTGATAAAAACAGGTGGATACTGTGACGTAATATGTTCACTGGTTGAAATCGACTTTAGAAAAGCTGCATCCTCTTTACGCACTCCGGTATAAGCTTGAACCAAGTTATAGACACCCCATTCAATAAGCCTGAGTTCCTCAGGTGCGGTATTCACAAAGCGATATAAGTCATAAATACCACAGTGCAAAATTAGCCCTTTAAGCTGCTTCGGCTGAATACTCGGCTTAAAATTGGATGCTTGAGCAAATGCAGGATTAGTCAAAAGTGCAGCATAATGACTGGCAATATTGGCTCCAGCAGAGTCTCCTGCTAAATACAGTTGGTTCGGGTTAATATGATACTGAGCAGCATTCAATTGTAAGAAATTCAGTGCATGATCGACTTGCTGTAACTGAGTGGGATAAATAGCCTCCGGTGCAAACTGATACTGTACCGAGACCACGTTAAAGCCTTGATTAGCTAAAAGCTTAAAATAACCTCGCGCATGCTCTTTTGACCCCGAAACCCATCCGCCACCATGAATCCAAACCACCGTGGGCACTGCGTTTAATTGTTCAATATTTTTGGGTTGATAAATGTCCACATTCAGCTCAGGGCTAGCTTGATATGGAATATTATTGTGTGCGATGACATCGGGAGGCGCAAAGCGATCTAGCATTTTCATTTGAATATTGGTTGCTGTATTGAATGTTCCTGCAATCAGTTTGGTGTTCTTTTCTACACTTTGACAAGCGCTCAATAGCACAATCATGAAAACCGTACTAAGTACTTTTATTATTGGTTGAAAAATCATATTATTCGACCCCATCTTTTTTAAATGATTCTAATACAATCTCTATCAGATCGCATGATTAAACAGATCTCATTTCAGCCTCATTTATAAACACCAGAAGCATCTTTTAAAGAATATCGCATTAAATCTGAAACTTGAGTTTTTCACTCAAGATTTTGGACACGCAAATTAGCATTTTCTTGCATTATTTTCTTTTAATTTCATGAATTTTCAATTTTTAGCCCGATCAAAATTGAACATTTAATGGCAGTGTGTTATCAATAAATTAAGAACTAAATCTTATACAAAAAGGAGTCCCTCTGATGGCTTACCAACATATTTTAGTCCCTGTTGACGGTTCACAAATTTCTTTTTCTGCGGTTAAGCAAGCGGCTGAAATTGCCAAAGTTTTTGGCAGTCAACTTACATTGATTAGCTTAGTTGCTGAAGACCCTCTCAAAGATGCCGATTTTTACTATACTTCTCCAATCATGAAAGACTATTTCATACAAGCCTATAACAATGCTGAGAAAGCCCTTCAGGATGCTGTTCAAATTGCACAAGAACAAGGTGTAACAGCTCAGTCTAAAATCATTAAAGGTGAAGTCTCTGAAGATGCTGTGGTCGAAACAGCAACTTCACTGAAAAATGACCTGATTGTAATGGGTTCACATGGTCGTAAAGGCTTTCAAAAATTCCTATTAGGCAGCTTTGCTCAAGATGTTCTCAAGTCTACTGAGCTCCCAGTTCTCATTGTTAAAGCTTAATCAACCATAACGCGTCTTTATGTGAGCTGATTTCGCATGTACTGCAAAATGATCCGCATAAAAACGCACCCTTAAGGAGAAGATAATGAGCTACAAACACATTTTGGTTGCCGTCGATGAATCACCGATGTCTTATGCTGCGGTTGAACAAGCACTTGAGTTGGCCAAAGATTTAAATAGTCGTGTGACGCTCATGAGTGTGATTGCGGTCGATCCATTTGTCGGAGTCGACTTCTATAAAGTTGCACCAGCCATCACCGACTATTTCCTACATGCTGAAAAAGTCGCTCAAGACCGTTTAGCCGAAGTAAAGCTCTCATTTGACCGTGATGAAATTGAGGTGGATACCAAAGTGATCCGCGGCATCTCTCCTTCTGAAGGTATTATTCATGTGGCCGATGAAGTCGGTGCAGATCTGATTTTGATGGGCTCACATGGCCGTACAGGTTTTAAAAAGATGATGTTAGGCAGTGTGGCGCAAAATGTTCTCACACAGTCTCCAATACCTGTGCTGATCGTAAAAGTTTAAGTATTGTTTTAAATAAAAAGACTGCCGAAGCAGTCTTTTTATTTGGCAGAATTCGTTCACTTCATTAGCTTTTACTAATCTGCTGATGCAAATTTTGCAAATAATGCTCTGCTGCCGACTGTTGCATAAAAGTTTTTTGAAATAACCCCGAAGCCTGATGGTTATGCGGGCTATACTCAACATTGACTTGAAATGTTCCTAGTTCAGCGCTTTTCGCAATACGAATAGCAATAATATGAACAGTATTTAAATAAAACCCATCTTCAATTTTAACTAACATATCTGTTTACACTCTACATGTTTATCTGCCCAATAGCCTGTATACATAAGCCGAAAAAAATACAGAATATTGAGCTAATCATCTGTTATGCCACAACATTATACCCGATAAAATGAGACTTATCTCACATATTTCACATGAATGTTCATTATTTAAAAAATACCAATGTGCACTCTTCATGCCGTAATTCTTCAGTTTGAATAAAAAAAGCCAGTCTACTGACTAGCTTTTTTTATGCATAGATCAGTTAAATACTTAACATACCACTCAAAGTCTCACTGACATTTTTAGATTTCACTTGTGGTTTCAAAGCCTCAAGCTTTGCTTTCACTTCGCTACGCTGTGGCTCTGCCAAGCTATACCAGCGAGACAAAACTTGAAGTAAACGAGAACCAACTATTGGGTTTTTCTCATCTAAATATTTTGCCAGTCCAATGAAATGATCCACACCAAAACTCCATGTGTTCACTGGGTTTGCATTTAAGCCACCACTCACAGAACGAATACGGTTCGGCACGCCCAAATCATAATCGGCATGTGAAGTAAGGTATTGAATAGTTTCCGTCGTAGCACAAGGATGTGCCGCTTGAAGTGTGAACCACTGATCTAGTGACAAATCCTCATCTTTAAAACGTTGATAAAAATCACGTAAAGCAGCTTCTGCTTGCGGTGCATCATTCCAAACTAATACACGTAGTGCGCCTAAACGTTCGGACATATTACCTGTGGCTTCATATTGCTGATATGCCAGCTCAAAAGCACTTTCATCGCCTTGACGCGCCATCATACTAAGCATGATGTTTTTCAGCGCACGGACACCCATGGCTTGTGAGAACTCTTTTTGCAAATCTGGGTCTAAAGCCAAATAAGTGTCTTTACAAAACTTACCTAACTCTCGTGCCAGTTTTTCAATTAAAGCATTACGCTGTTCTTGAATCTTGGCTGGTTCGTAGTCAGTGTCGATACGACTACCCAAATAACCTTCACTTGGCACATCAAATAAACGTGATGCCAAGAGTGGATCTTGTTCAACAAGATCTGGCAGCGTGTTTTTAATGGCTTGAATATAAATATGCGCATCATGACCATTGAGTAAAATACGCTCAAGCAGTGTTTGCGTTGCTTGCCATTGGTTAAAACCATTGGTTTCGTATTGAATCAGGAACGCCAACTCTTCATCGGTATAGTTAAATTCTAAGTTGACGGGCGCATAAAAATTACGCAGTAATGACACGACAGGTTTCGTGCTTAAATCGCCAAACACAATGCTGGCTTGGTCTTGGTCAAAAAGGTACACACCGTCTTTGACTGCATTTTCAAATAAGCTGTCTGAGTTTAAAACCAATTGCTCACCTGTTGCAGCATCGAACAGCGCTAAAGCGACAGGGATTGGAACAGCTTTTAGATTCGGATACTTAGGATGTGCTTTTAAACTTTGCTTAAAGTTTAAGCTATAAGTTTGTGCAGCAGCATCATAATGACCTTCAGCTTCTAACTTTGGTGTACCCGGTTGGTTATACCATGTTAAGAAGTTGGACAAATCTACGCCTGAACCTGCGGTTAAAGCGGCTACCCAGTCTTCAACGGTCACAGCTTGACCATCATGGCGTTCAAAGTATTCATCAGTTCCTTTACGGAATTTTTCTTTGCCTAATAAGGTCGCCATCATGCGGTTAATTTCCGCACCTTTTTCATAGACCGTTGCAGTATAGAAGTTATTGATTTCCACAAAATGGTCTGGACGCGGTGGATGAGACAATGGGCCTGAATCTTCTGGGAACTGATGCGCTTTGAGTACCGCAACATCGTCAATACGTTGAACCGCAGCCGACTGCAAATCTTCTGAGAAAGATTGATCACGGAAAACCGTTAAGCCTTCTTTTAAACACAATTGGAACCAATCACGGCAAGTAATGCGGTTACCCGTCCAGTTATGGAAGTATTCATGAGCAATTACCGACTGTACACGCATGATCGCGGCATCAGTGGTGTATTCTTCATCCGCCAAAACACATGAGGTGTTAAAAATGTTGAGACCTTTATTTTCCATCGCCCCCATGTTGAAAGCACTGGTCGCAACAATCATATAGTTGTCTAAGTCATAGGGACGACCATAGTGTTCTTCATCCCAACGCATTGAATGCTTTAAGGCTTCCATTGCAATATGACATTTCGGAATATCTTTTTCTTCGGCATAAATTTCTAAAGCCACATCACGGCCTTCCGAGGTCACATAACGGTCTTTTAAAACAGCCAAATCACCAATCACACAGGCAAACAAATACGCTGGTTTTTTGGTTGGGTCTTGCCAAATGGTATAGTGACGACCTTCGCCTGCTTCGCCCGCTTCAATCAAGTTACCATTGGCAAGGAGGACTGGATATTTGTTATCGGCTTCTACACGTGTGGTAAAGACTGAAAGGACATCAGGACGGTCTGGGTAAAAGGTAATTTTACGGAATCCTTCAGGCTCATTTTGGGTAACAAACAGATCTGATGCTGCTTGGTATAAGCCTTCCAGTTGTGTATTTGACTCAGGATGAATGATCACCGATGTCTCAAGTTTGATCTGATTTGGTGCATTACGAATCACCAACTGCTCAGCATCAAGCACATATTGCTCTTGGCTGAGTTGCTGACCATTCAGCACTAAGCTTTTCAGCTCTAAATCACGCCCGAGTAAAACCAAATCACCGTCAGTTTGACGCGTCAGCTCCAGTACAGCATCAACTTTGCTATGCTCATCATAGACCTGAATATCGAGGTGAATGCTGTCTACTAAAAAAGATGGTTTTTGATAGTCTTTTAAATAGACGGTTTGATCTGCTTCAATAATTGGATTTGCCGCAATATTCATGTCATGTCCTAATGCTATTGGTCTACAGCTTTATATTGTGTATGTTTTGATCATACGACAAGTTTGCCATGCTGTCTGTGTATGTTGAATGATATTTATATGGGCACGTTGAATAGGCTTTTCAATTCTATTTGTCTTATCCCGCTCATATGATTGCACCAAGTGAATAAGAAACAGTCAACGCCCTTATCGTGCCGTGCTTGTTTAGCAATATTTGCACCAGCCTTTACACTTAAACAGTGCCATTAGCTCTCTACCATTCTAGCGCTGAGAAACTTAAAGACATCGATAAGATATAAAGCCAGCTCTTTTCAAATATCTAACTTAATTTTCAAATCGGCTACATTTTGTGCACAGTTTTTGCTTGTATCTAAATATGCATAGCGCATGATAAAACTTAAGCAAAACAAATAGAGGTGTGAGATGTACTTAAAAGACCATATCGTCCGCGTCGAAAATATAAAAATGCTGCAAGCAATGCATGCTGCAAAAATTGATCATAAAGTCATTGCCCTGTTCATGAGCTGTGAAGGAATGCCTTTACAAGCACACGATGTCAGTAGCATTTTAAATCACTACGACACACTGGGGAGTAAAAAGTTGCCAAGCAAAAAAGTTCAAGCCATGATTGAAGCTAAAAAATTAGGTATGGAAGATGACTCTCTACCTTGCCCCGTTTAAATTCTACTTCTACAAAAAATACGGTGCATGCCGTATTTTTTTCGCCCTATATTCGCCACTGCGTTTCTTCACCCGTCTAGTGTTTACAAAGCACCTCTGCTTGTTCAATTACACTGCAATTTACAACGCCTTTCTGAAATTTTAGCGTGTATAATTTGATAAAATCCTGAGTTTCAAATTCATCTTATGTCGCTTCAAATTTTGCACAAACAACTTGATGAAAGCACGCCTTGTCCACTTTGTCAGGCGGCCATGTTTTGGGTGGATGCTGAACAATACGACAAAGAAATTAACTTTCATGAATGTAGCCACTGCCAACATCGTGTTTTTAGCAATTCAAATCTAAATTGCCACTGCGACAGTTGCTTAGCACAGCGCAAAAAAATATTGAAAGAAACTCGTCAGCAAGAACAGCGTAAATCCAAAACCAAAACCAAGGACATTTATGAGTTTGAACTGGGTCAACTCAGTTTTATGCATAAATTATTTTTATTGTCCCTGTTAGATGACTACGCACAAGAACATACACAACATCAAGAGTTTATTGATTGGGAACAGATCAAATACTTTAGTATCACCCCCAATTATCTATTTCAAAATAGTCTTATCAAACAACTGGTAAAAGAACAAATTCTCGTTGCCAAAGATTTTGCCAGTGAAGCCCATCAGTATTATATTAATGTGCGTTTGGACGGCTACTCTGAACCCAGCCTATTTAGTGTTACGCAGCAGTTACGCTATTGGTTTTATGAAAACCTTAGCCTTGGTGTGCCTTTTAAGACCGCGGATGAAGTCAAAAATGCCTTGTACCAATTGCTCTATCAGGAAATTATCCAATTTATGCAGTTTTACTGTCGTACTTGGGGCATTCAAATTGCAGGAAATAACAGTTTCCAAGTGTTTTGTTATCGTTTACTCGATGTACTCGCGGTCGGACAAATTTATTATTTAATCCAAACTGCATTGGAGTATTTATATGAACGTAAAGCCTTACAACCCAGAAATGAAAACTTTATTAACACCAACTTACTGAAAAAAACTCTACAACAATACCGTGAACGCAGTGTGGCTGAAAAATGGGAAACATCAACTCTGCCTCGACCACATAACCTACCATTCAGCAAAATGAGCGAAGTCTTATTTTTCCGCTTTTTAGGCTATGACGAAGCTATTTTCTTCCAGCCCGTCTCTCGTTCATGGCAAAAAATTGAGCCGCGTTTGAGCTTCTACTCACAAAAACGCTGTATGTACTGCGGTTCAAATGAGCTCACCGTAGACTATGATGCTGACCAATATGTGACTTTATTTTGTCGCAAATGTAAGCACCAAGACCACTATTTCACCAAATAAGGGCACCCACTATGACCCAGCTTTTAGACCTGTCCTTGCTTAACACAAAACAATCGATTCAAGACCAAACCGATGTCTTGGTGGCATATGTTGCTGAAGCTTGGACTGCCCTGCAAACGCAACAACCTTTGGTGCAATGTATCACCAACAGTGTGGCTGCCAACTATGCAGCCAACGTTTTATTGGCTGCGGGGGCCTCTCCTGCCATGATTGATAATCCTTTTGAAGCGGAAAGTTTCACCCTCATTAGTGCAGCGCTCAGTATTAACCTAGGTACGCCAACCTCTGAACAAATGCAAGCCATGCAAATCTCGGCACAAACCGCACAGCAGCAAAACATACCTTGGGTATTAGACCCTGTAGGATATGGGCCATTTTTAAAATGGCGCTCTGAAATGGTAGATCAGCTTTTAGCTTTTCAACCCACCGTTATTCGTGGCAATGCATCGGAAATCAGCACACTTGCAGGGAACCAGATCGAAACCAAAGGCGTTGACAGTACGGCAAGCAGTGCCGATGTTTACCATCAAGCAAAAACACTTTTAGCGCAGGCTGAAGTCATTGCTATTTCTGGTGAGTCTGACTACATTCTCTCGAAACAGCTTGATGCTGTGATCCAAGTCAATGGTGGTTCACATTTACAACCTAAAGTTACTGCTACGGGTTGCGCCCTTGGTACATTGATCGCAGCCTATAGCGCAGTCACTAATCCTGTCATTGCTGCACTGTCTGCCCATGTCCACTTTGCCATTGCGGGGCAACTTGCTTATACCCAAAGCCAAAGCACAGGAAGTTTTAATGTAGCGTTTATGGATCACATTCATCAAATGAAAGCTGAAACCATTTATGAATATGCAGATATACAGCTTATCCATAACTCAGCCTAAATAAAGTATGGCGAGAGTTTCTGCTTAGGCAACTTCTCGCCCTAAAAACACGTTCATCGCCGCTTCCAGCAGAGTCAACAAATCTAATTTACATATACACATCAAGCCCATACCAATAAAATAATCAGGCGTATGTTGCATATAAAAGTTGATATGACGGCTGGCCCGATTTCGAAGCCGTATCAATTGTTCAGGCGTGGTCTGTGGCAGTACACAAGGATGCACAAACACATCATCACTGCGTTGTTGCACATTCACATGACGGTTTTGCATTAGATCAAGAACCTGTAAATAATCCTCAGGCATTGGCACTTCTGCACGCGGATAAAAGCGTTTTGAACGTGAAGCAAACAGCCGATATACTTTTGGCTGCATCAAACTCGAAACAAACCATAACTGACGCGTAGGATATTTTAAACGATAACCTAAGGTCACTCGAATTGCAGATAAAAGTGTTCTGTTTTGATTTCGGTAATCAGGTAAAAAAGCTGCACGCGAGCTAAGAATATATAAGGGTTGATGCGCTGTCTTAAGCTTCAAGATGGCAATAATATTTTGCCCAACTATTTTTCCGCGATGATAAAAACGAATAATTGGTAATGCCACTACATCAGGGTTATACAACAATTGATGCAGTTCTGCTGGGATTGCATTTGGGAAAATTTGTCGATCAAAATTTTCAAGCTCTTCAAATAGAACTTGTTTTTTCTCTACTGAAAGCTTTTTAAAATCAACGACCTTTTCCATAAGTTGCATGAAGTGTTTCCGTTCTTATTTTGATCACTTGTTTTACTGCTATAGTCTAAATGCAATGCTTTGATGACCACAGGGATAGAAAAAACTGTCTTCACCAAACAGGTAATTTCTAGTACGAAATACGACAGCCCAATTGCGGGCATAGAATAACTTCTTTTTATTTAAGTGCATAGCGCTTACTTTATAAGCAGAAAAAATGCCAGCACGAAGCTGGCATTTTTTCTCACAATCTATTTTTACAATGATTAAGTAGTACGATAGGTGATATTGACTGTCTTAATTCGGTTTGAATCCAACTCAAGCACTTCAAAGTGAACACCTCGATAGTCCAGTTGAGTTCCAACGTGTACATCACCGTGAGTTTTATCTAGGATTAAACCAGCAACACTGATATAGCCTGCATCTTCTTCAACCAAATCGATCATCCCAAGTTCCAGTTCAAGCTGATATAAATCCAGCATGCCTGTCGCCTTCCACGTCTGATCATCTATCTTCATCAAATCAAGTTGCTCATCGGCATCGGGGAATTCACCAGCAATCGCTTCAAATACGTCAAGCGGTGAAACAAGGCCCTGCACATTACCAAACTCATCGCTCACCAAGACCAATGAACCTTTAGACGTTCTTAGCGTATTTATCGCATCAATGACTTTCATTTTTTCAAAAATGTAAATTGGACGATGACGTTTGATCAGGTCTTTCAATTGTTCTTCATCATCTAAGACATCGAGCAATTCTTTGGCGCGCGCAATACTGATCACTTTATCCAAGCTACCGCGGCACACAGGAAATAAACTGTGCGGCACAGACAGTACCTGTTCACGAATTTTCTCAGGTGAATCATCAAGATTGACCCACGAAATTTGACTACGCGGTGTCATGATCGACGCGACCGAACGTTCAGCCAATGTCAGTACACCACCAATCATATAACGCTCTTCATCCGCAAAAGTTTCTTGCGCTTGAAGCTGATCAGGGTCTTCAGCTTGGAGCTTACCACCCATGAGTTTTAAAATAGAATCCGCAGTACGATGACGCAGGGGAATTTTCGCTTCATGTTTTGCCGCATTGCGCTCACCAAATTGGTTAAAGGCTTCAATCGCAATGGCAACACCAATACCCGAATAGATATAACCTTTAGGAATGTGGAAGCCGAAACCTTCCGCAATTAGGCTGATACCAATCAACAGTAAGAAGCTTAAGCACAAGATGACCACAGTCGGATGACGGTTTACAAAAGTCATTAATGGTTTCGACGCCATCAGCATGACCACCATGGCAACGACCATAGCCACCATCATCACATTAATGTTGTCGACCATACCAATCGCTGTAATCACCGAATCTAGCGAGAACACCGCATCAAGGATCACAATCTGTGCTACAACCGCGGTGAAACCTGCATAAACCACATTGGTGGTCAGCTTAACTTCTGGCTTACCTTCAATTTTTTCATGCAATTCGGTAACGGCTTTATAGACTAAGAATAAGCCACCAAATAAAAGAATCAGGTCTCGCCCAGAGAATGTCCAATCTAAGACAGTAATCAGCGGTCGAGTCAACGTGACTAACCAAGTGATGATAAACAGCAAGCCCAAACGCATTAAAAGTGCAAGCGACAGGCCAATGACACGCGCTTTATCGCGTTGCTCAGGGGGAAGTTTTTCAGCCAAAATGGCAATAAAGACTAGGTTATCAATACCTAAAACAATTTCTAATATAATAAGCGTAAGTAAACTTACCCATATTCCCGGATCTAATAAAAATTCCATTATTTTATTACCCCAGAATTATGTTTCTGTTTTAAAAGCATAGACCTGCACGGCGACGGATCCATATTTGTGACCTGTTCAACTAAAGATGAAATAATTATGCCTGAGATGTTTGGCTTGTAATAATTTTTTTATGGTTTTTAACAAAATTTTAATATTCGACCACTTATTATGCAAAAAATACATAAAAATATCGAAATCTCTGTTCGAAATTTTGTCACTTAATGCCAATTATCGCATTCTATAAAGATTAGACGCGGCGGTCATTTTTTAGTTTTTCTAATAAAACACAGCTCAAATAAAATCCAAATAATTGTTTTTATTTAATTATTTATTTTAATAATAGTTAAAAAATATCAATTCACTACAATTATGATTTTAATAAATGACACTTTTTGTTAAAAACACTAGTTCACAAATCCATTTTTTTCACTAAAATGAAACACGACCAGCATTGTTGTAAAAGTGGTCCATTACCCAAACCAAGGATGCGCGGATTGACAATCCGATCAAAGTAATCGAAGACAGGATTCATCGCTATGAACAATGAAAAAGCATTGACCTTCAATAAGACGTCAAAAATGCTTGCCAATACTAGCTATGAAGGCGCATATCTGCATTTAGACTCCTCATTTGATCAGCATCAAGTTAAAGTTGTGGTTTCGCATAATAACCAAAAGTTTGACATGCACTTGCCTATCGTTCTACAGGACGGTGTTCCCATGGCTAAACTCTCTTTAGATTCTCACCAGAATGCTGAAGTCGAAGATGAAGTTGTACAATTTGCACAAAGCATTGTGAGCTTCCATCAAGATAAAGACGGCTACACCCTGTCTCTTCTAAACAGCCACGCTTAACTTTTCTTGATTACTGGTGAAGGCTATCCATTAACAGATTTCCTTTATGATGACAAATCCAGTAATTTTGTATTGATAAGTGTATGAGTGTTCACATAAAATGTGTTCAAATGATCTATAAAATAAAAATACGATTCACGGGGAATCCGTCACATGACCAAAAAGTACAGCAAGTTCCTACCAGGTTCTGAAGATTTTTCTTTAGAAAGTTTTCCATTTTACTGGGTAACGCAAGTACATGCACAGTATGTACTCAATGTCGATCATGCTTTAAAAAAGTATGGTTTAGATAACTCACGCCGTCGTATTTTACTGGCTCTAGACTCAAAGCCACATGCCAGTGTTTCTGATTTATCTGACATGGTGGTCTCTAAAATGTCGACAACCACCAAAATTGTTTATCGTTTAAAAGATGAAGGATTGGTTGAAACTTATTCTTGTGAAGATGATGCACGTATCACCCGTGTTCTTCTCACCGAAAAAGGTGTTGAAATGACCAATAAGATTAATGATCTCACTAGTGTTGTACTTGAGCAATCATTTGAAGGCTTAACACCTTTGCAAATTGAAAAAATGATGGAAAGCTTAAAACACGTTTTTAAAAATTTAGCTCGCTAAACCGTTTAAAAGTCGAAAAAGTTGAGTTGGGGACTCTCTTTTTCGACTTTTATTTTCGGCACATGTGAACATTCAAACTCTTCAACAGGAAAGCCTTGTACAAAGGATTGAATATTCGGTGATTTCCAGCTGAGCCACTCCTCTAAGCGTTCATGTGGAATCACGATCACTGAGCGCTTCACATCACCCGGCTCATGAAACTCCCTCATCATTGGATGGTCTATGGCATCCATATCAAACATTGAAGAAACCTTGACTAACCTTTAATTACTTTTCTTTGTATCTATATGATTTTATTAAATTGATATACTTACTATACATAACCTTGCATGACATGACATTGCTTTTATTTGTGAGTAATATCGTGAGTAACCTTTTTTAAACCATAATGGTTGTTACTCACATCATGTTAAACGATTTAAAAATCAAACAACTAAAAGCCAAGGAAAAGTTATATCGTATCGCTGATCATTCCGGCTTGTGTATTGAAGTACGTCCGACAGGAAAGAAGTATTGGCGCTTCCGTTATCGCTACCTCAACAAACCTCAAATGCTCACAATTGGACAATATCCTGAAATAAGCTTGTCTTATGCTAGATCTAAGGCAATTTAAATAAGAGAACAGCTTGCTAAAAATATCGATCCAGTTGCATTCAAAAAAAACGAACGACTTGAGGCGCTACAGTCTCAAGAAGAAACGTTTAGTTCACTCGCCAAAGAATACTGCAACTATAAAAAGGCTATGAAGTCTGACACTTGGCTTTACGTTCGTGAGCTTTCATATGAAGTCGATATATTTCCACTAATTGGTAACAAACCAATTAAGGATGTAACTTCAGTTGATATTAAAAATATTATGGACAATGCTCACGCACGTGTATTGCGCTCTGGAAAAGGAACTGGTGAAAAGAAAGCAATTTTAGTTCGGCAACATATAGCTGAAGTCATGCAGTATGCCATTATTTCAGACAAATTGGTAAATGACCCAACGTATGCACTGCGCGGCTATATTCAGTCCCCAGAAGCTGAAAACGCCCAGCCTATCAATTCAAAAGACCGCAAAATTATCATGTCAAAAATTGATAATTATCCTGGTGCTATTAGCACAAAGAACGCCTTAAAAACCCTTATCTACACAATGCTCCGATCAATAGAAGTTAGGAGAGCGCTAAAGGAATATATAGACTTTGAAGCACGTACTTGGACCATACCAATTGCATCTAAATCAGAATTAATGGCAGGAAAACGCAATATGAAAAAAAACCGTATTCATATCGTTCCATTATCCGATCAAGTCATTGCAATCTTGAAAGCCCAATTTGCTGCTTATCCCGATAGTCCTTATATCTTTCCTGGAGTAAAACCTAACACCATGATTGCAGCAAATACCATGAATCAATCATTTAGAAATATGGGGTTAAATCATATTACCATGCATGATTTCAGAGCTACTGCATCCACCGATCTTAACGAGGCAAACTATAATTCTAATTGGATTGAATTGCAGCTCGCCCATGTTAAAGGCGACAAAGTTAAAGCCACATATGATCATGCAAAATGGCTTAAAGATCGTGCAAAAATGATGCAAGATTGGGCTAATATTGTAGATAGTTGGAGCATATGAATTATGAAAGTATTAGGCCTAACACTCAGCCAACCAGCTCACACTCTCACCAAAGCAATGGAGATAAAATAATAATTTATAAATTAATCCTAACTATATTGTTGAGCCACGCAATTAAAAGTTTTATATAACCACGACTTTTATTGTTTTTTATCCACTTCTATTGCTCTAAAATAGTTTATTTATAAGCAATAACTATTTCAATTTTAGGGGGGGTGTATGGGGCGGTTTAGTGATCTTGCTATCCAACAAAATGAGGGGCCACAATTAACCTTTCTTGAGAAAACAATATGTGAAAAATGTGTCAAAGATATTTTTCTAGCGAAAATCGTTAGACAAAATGTAATATCAGTACATTGCTCTTATTGCGATCGGAAATATAGAACAAATAAAGCCGCACCTTACGATATTATTATGCAGCATGTATATGACGCTGTTTTAAAATATTATGGTGATGCTCAAGACATTAATCTTCCTTATACAGAAGGTGAATGGCTGCTTGGGTCCACATTAATTGAAGATGTTTTATCTGATTTTGATCCCGGTTGGCCTGATGAGTTTACCTGTGATCTAGCAAGTAGTGCAGATCCTTTTTGGCATTTGGTTGAACATGTCAATTCTAATTGGCTTCAGATTTCAGAGCATGATGCATTACTATACAGTTGGGATACTTTTAAAAAACAGATCTTATATAAAACCAGATATTTATTCTTAAGTGAGCCAACTGACGAGCTTGAAGATCGGCAGATCATTCCAGTTAGATTTATGCTTGATGCTCTAGCAAATGAATGTAAAGGGCTTAAACTAATAAAAAAAATCCCAAAAGATAGCGAATTTTATAGAATACGAAGCCATGGTGAAGAAGATGAGTTCACTGAATTTAGTGAAGTTGGTGTCGCCCCAAAAAGAAATGCATCTTCTGGTAGGATGAATCCCGCTGGTATTCCATACTTTTATATTGCCTCTACATCTGATACTGCGAAAGCAGAGACCATTTCTGATCAAAGATGCTGGACACTAGCCACGTTTAAGCTTAAGGAAGATATTTCTGTTATTGATTTTAGTAAACTTTCCAAAATTCCAAGTAAATTTGAAACACGAAAATATAAGCTTAGACAAAAACTTTTATTTATTCATAGCTTTGTTAAGGATATTTCAACACCAGTTGAAAAAGATGGCATGGAGCATATTGATTATATTCCTACCCAAGTTGTTTCTGAATTCTTTAGATATAGATTTAGCCCTAAGGTGAAAGGTATTAAGTACAAGAGCATTAAAGATCCAAAGGGAATAAATATTGCTGTTTTTGAATCAGATAATGCTGATCTACAAGTAATATTCGATTTAGTCTCAACAGAAAAATTTACGGTGTAGATATTATCTAATATAAAATTTTATCAGAGGTTTTATTTATGTGTGCAAACTTCGAAGCGATCAGAAAGAATCGTGCATTTCTACTAGATCTCCCTGAACCTGATCAGTTGGAGTTTCCTGAGGACATATTCCCGAACTTCCCCTCACCTTTGATCTTTTCCAATGACGGCAAGATCGAATGGCGATCGGTTAATTTTGGGATGATTCCCAAATGGGCAAAGGAAAAGAATTTCGGTAAATACACATACAATGCCCGAACTGAAACCGTCGCCGAGAAACCTAGTTTTAGAGAGGCTTGGCATAAGTCTCAGTTTGGCTTGATCCCTGTCGAAACCATCTTTGAACCAAAATACATTGACGGGAAGTCGCATTGGTATGGCATTGCACGTGAGGATGGCATGCCCTTTACTGTGGCGGCTATATACGAGAATGCTGTCATCGCTGGAGAGCAAATCCGATCGATGAGTATGCTGACCATCAATGCCGATAAACATCCCTTCATGAAGCAATTTCATAAGCCTGATGATGAGAAGCGCTCGATCATCGTAATCCCTGATGAATACCGCGAAGAATGGTTGAATTGCAGCTTTAAAGAGGCGCATGAGTTCTTCTTTGAAATGCAAGATGAGTACATCACCTTCCCTAAATCCCGCTTATCCGAAAATGGTGCTCAACCTAATTTAATTTGAAGGTGCATTGATTATCCACAGCTTTTAAATTTGAAATTTAATTCAGCGCAGACTATCCTAAAAAAAGAGTTCAGTTCCAAACACGCCTCGTAGCGTAGGAGTCAAACATGTCAAAGAAACTACCGATCTATTTCTCGGATGACGTCTGGTCATTCCTTCAAGCACTTATGGGCCCAGATGGTGCTCCCAGTCCTACAGTCAATGCTGTCTTTGAAAAAATACAAAAAGAGCATGAACTAGGTTCTAAGTTTGATCTTAAAGAAATTTCAATTAAAACCCGCCTCGAAATTCCTTCTGCATTGGAACGGTTTTCTGCAGGTCCTGCTTTTGGTACCAAAGACCATATCGATAAGTCGATCGACTTAAATGACTTCCTCATCTTCAATCCAATCTCCACGTTCATGGGACGGGTTGATAGTGAGTCTATGCTTTACGCTGGCTTTGAAATTGATGACCCTTTTCTGGTCGATAAGAGCATTACTGCTCAACATAGAGATATCGTTTTAGCTCTCATCGATGAGCGTGAAATAACGTTAAAGCGGTTAATGATGACCGCTAAGATGTCAAAACAAGAAATCAAAGAAATGTTTGGGGATGAAGACTATGAACTCCCCCCAATTTGGCTAAGAGCTGAAAACCCAGCTTACGAGCACATTATTCCCAAAGACAGCCAGTCTATTTCTATCCAAGGGGTTGTGACCTTCAACCTCAAGCAATTTTATAGACGCTCGACCAGCAAATAAGAAGTATAAAAAATGAAAGCTGAAAATCGTATATTCGCGTTAGTGGACGTGAATAACTGCTACGTCAGTTGTGAGCGTATTTTTAATCCGTCCCTCAATAATCGTCCTGTCATTGTTCTCTCGAGTAATGATGGTTGTGCCGTAGCGCGCTCCCAAGAAGCGAAAGACATTGGTATTAAAATGGGTGTACCGGTATTCCAGATTCAAGACATCATCAAGAAGCATGATGTTCAGGTGTTCTCAAGCAACTTTGCCCTATATGGAGCCATGTCACGTCGTTTTATGACTTTACTGGGTATGTATGTTGCACCAGGAGAGCAAGAGATTTATTAAGTTGATGAATGCTTTTTAGATCTCACCAGCTACGAGCACTTATTTGATTTAACCGACTATGCCCAAGACATTCGCAAAACTGCTTGGCAGTGGCTTACTTTACCCTGCTGCGTAGGTATTGGCCGCTCAAAAACAGAAGCAAAAATTGCCAATCACCTAGCCAAGAAGAATAAGTTTTTTAATGGGGTATGCAATCTGGTCGATATGGACCCATGTTCTACCGAAGCCATGCTTGCACAAATCGATGTTGGTGAGGTTTGGGGTGTTGGACGACAGAACAGTAAAAAGCTCCATGCAATGAATATCCGTACCGTTTTGGATTTGGTTCAAGCGCACCCGGCAGAAATTAAAAAGCAGTTCAGCATTGTCATGGAAAAGACCGTACGCGAATTGAATGGGATCTCATGCATCGATATAGAGAGCGATTCACCTGCTAAAAAGCAAATCATCAGCAGCCAATCTTATGGCCAACCCATTTACGACATTGAAAACATCAAATCTTCAGTGCGCTTATACGTGCAGAGAGCTGTCTCAAGACTTCGTGATGATATGTCCCTATGCAAGATGATTGGAGTATTCATTCAGACAGGTCGCTTTGATAAATGTGCAAAATACACACCTTACGTGATTATGCAGCTGCCCGAGCACTCCGATGATGTTTTAGAGATTACCCGCATAGCGATGCAGGCAATTGATGAGGTATTCAAACCCGGCTTTAAGTATAAAAAGGCAGGCATCATCCTGATGGAGATTATCCCGAAAGCAAAATTCTCCCCTGACCTATTTACCGATTATTCGCTACAGATTAAGCGAGCCAAGCTCTCAGACGCCTTAGATCACATCACCCACAAGTATGGCAGGAACACACTGTCATTGGGCTTATGCGGGCGCAAAGATGAGCACTGGCAAATGAATCAAGAACGAAAGTCCCCGAACTATTTAACCGAATGGAATGAACTCTTTAGAGTGAGATAAGACGATGCATATTTATAAACTTTCAAATGAACAATTGGCACAGATTTTAATCCCGAAACGCTTTGTCCCACCGACTCCTGAAGAGTTCAAAGACAAGAATATGGTCTACGTCTTTGACAGTGAGGATAAGTTTGAACTGACTTATGATGAGTTGGTGGAGATCATTGGTAAAGCTAGACAGGCTGGACCTAGAATGATTCCAGTGCTGGGAACAGTTAATTAAACATAAACAGAATTTCTTATTTAAAATTTAAGTTAATGATTAAGATCCTTTAGACAATCATATAAGTATGAGTCTTTTTTTAATAAGCTTAAGATCATTTGATTACGTTGATTTTTACTTAATTTCATAAGGATGCTTCTGAGATCAGAATTAATTGTATTTTCAGGAGCACCACGCTCACGCGCTTTAACATACCAATCATGACCTAAATTATACTCATGACGCTCCATGTATAAAGCGCCTAATAATGTACAAGGCCTATAATCTTGAGAACTGTGAGTATGTGCTTTTAAGCCCAGATCTATTGCCACATCAGATTTTTTGAGATCCCTTTTCACACCACCCAAAGTTGTGTAATAAGCGGATAAAAGTTTGAAGTTTTTGTTTGAAGCAATTTGTGAATTTTCTAAAAATTTTTCAGCTTCTTGGCTAGCTTTACATTTTCTTAAGTGACTGGATGCATTAATAGCACTCCACTCTGATTTAGTGACTTTAAATTGATTAAGATAAAAGTCGGCTTCAATTCGATGAAATTGTAATTTAACTGTATCTGTGAAGAAATCACGACCATCGGTACTTAACCAAATAGCATCATGATCATCTAATCTCTTTTGAGCCTCTAAAAAGTTTAATACACGAAGTAAATTGCTTCGCAGTTTATGCGCAATTGATTGGTTATAAATTTCATATTTATTAAGTAGAACTTTTTCTTTTTGAAGCGCAATAAACTGAGGATTGTTAGCTAATTGCTCCTTCCTTTCTCGGTCGGATTGCTCTCTTAGCTTTCTTTCTTTAGCCAATCTGGCTTGTTCTTTCACAATTGCAATTTGCTCTATCTCTTTTACTTTCTCTAATCGCAAACTTTCTTGAGCTAGTTGCTCCAAGTATATTAATTTATCTTTGATAGCTTCTTTTTTGTACTGACTAAAAGTAATTTTACCTTCGATAAAATCGTGTAATGCGTGGAGATTTTGACGGATAAGATATGCGCGCTCTTGCAAAGTAAATGCATCATTCCTTTTCATTTTTAGCTTTTGAATTATTTTGTGAAGCAAACTATTAGGAATCACACAGCTCTCGATATGATCCAAAAGATAAAAGGAGGCATCTTTCTTCATGTTATCAATGAACTCTTGATGTTTTAGAGCATCTTCTACTTTTACTTTCCCTCGATAGGTGGGGCGATATTTATTTTGATAAATTATTTTTTTAGCCATTCTAAGAAATCAAAAATCATTACAATTCAGTTAATTATTTATTATATATCATTAAATATGAATTTGAGATAGTGTTTGTCTTAAAACATGCATCCCTTACCCAGATTTTTGGGAGAAAAACTGTGTATTTTTCAAAAAATTGCCGATAATTGCCTTGCAATCGAGCCATGTAAATTGCCGAATCGTGGCTGGTCGTTGAGTCGAGGAAGTTTGACGCGGGATTATTTTTGTTGGGAAGGTATGTTGACTGTGGGTAATGATATTTTATAAAAACAAATACTAGGAATTGAAATCTTTTATTTAAGAAATTTGTGTAAATGGAGGTTTTAAATCTTCTATGACATTAGGAATTATATATTCATTCCAAAAAATAGCTTATTTTTTCACTTTTAACTCGTTATTATTTTTATCCACTCCACAAAATTAGGAAGTTTTAATATTTATTCATTTTTTATAGCTAAACTTTTGTAAATATTTCTGTATGATATTGCTGCTACCTAATACCAACAAGATTAATCAATATGCCTAATCAAACAACAATCAACCATCCAATTATCAGCTCATATGTTCAAAACTTCATTGCTTTAAATGAAATACCTAGTACTGTTGCTATAGATGAACATTTAGTTTTTGAAATGTTTTTGAACTCGTTAGTACTAGAAACTTACACTAATGATGTTAATGCTTCATATGAGGAGATGGAAACAGGAAGAGCTATTGGTATTGATGGCGTAGCAATATTTGTTGCGGATAAACACATAACAAGTATTGAAGATTTTGAGTTAGTTACCGCTGATTTAAAAAAGTTTGAGGTTGATTTTTATTTCACTCAAGCAAAAACTTCAGAGCATTTTGACCGCCAGGATATTAATGACTTCCTTAATGCGGTGATCAAATTTTTTGATTTAGGACGAAATAAGTGTTTAATTCCAGAGCTTTCTAGCTTATGGGACATTGTAAAATATATTTATACTAAGACCCCGAAATTTAAGAAATTTCCAAAACTCCATCTAATTTATGCATCACTATCCTCAACCGAGCCAAACTTAAAAGCTGATATTCATTTAAATGCAGATATTGATCTAGCAAGATCTAATATAACTGGATTAAATATTTTTGATGACGAAGAATTACGAATAGAATTTCTGGGTGTCAAGCAAATAATGGCATTACAGAAAAAGACAACTTCTCAACGAGAAATTGTGATTAATATGTCTAAAACACCTATCTCCTATCCCAAGCATCCCGAGAATAAGATTGAGAATGCTTATTTTGGGCTATTGAGAATTGATCAATTGATTCGAATGATTTCAGATCAAGTAGGCACGAAGCGTGTACTCAAAAAGGGGGTCTTTGATGACAATATTAGATTCTATTTGGGCTCAGGTGAAAAAATAGAAGTCAATCAAGGCATCAAAGATCAATTATTGGGCGATAATTATCATCTTTTTGGATTGCTAAATAATGGGATTACAATAATTTGTGATGAAACTAGACTTAATTCTGAAGAGCTGACGCTAGTTAATTATCAAATTGTAAATGGTTGCCAAACTAGTAATGTTATTTTTGAATTTTTTGATTCATTAGATGATAAACAAGACATTTTCATACCAGCTCGGTTTATTGCAACGGAAGATGAGGATACTAAAAATTCAATCATTAAAGGTACAAATAGCCAGACTTCGCTAACTCCTGCACAATTAATGGCTTTATCCACGATTCAAAAAGCGATTGAAGAATATTATACAACCAAAATACATAACAATAACTTCCCCTTATACTATGAACGTCGAACCGAGCAATATCGCGATGAAGGTATAGCTAAGACTAAAATTATCAACATCCCTACTCAAATTAAGTGCACTTCAGCTTTATTTTGTAATTTACCCCATGAAGTTTCAGGACAATATGGAAAGGTTGAGCGCTCAACTAGAGGTATATTATTTCGTACGGATACAGATCTTTCTTACTTAAATATTTATTATGTAAGTGGGCTTTGTTGGTACAAGGTTGAGCGATTCGTGCAAAATAATGAAGAAGGCAAGAAAGTAAGGCGCGCTAGATGGCATATAATGATGCTATTAAAACTAATGCATTGTAAGAAGAAAGATTTGGACTTACTCTGTTCTAGCAGATCAGAAATCGATCACAGAATGAAAGCAGCAAGTGAAACCCTTGAAAAAATTCTACTAAAAGGTGATGACGTGCTACACCCAATTCTTGTAGATATTTTAAATTTCATCAAAGCTTCACTTTCTTCACATTATGATACAGATATTGAGACATTACTTGATGATCGAAAGATCTTTGAACGTAAAGAAACCTCAACAATATTAATTAATGCTGTTAAAAAGTTTAGAGAGTCTGAGTAGTTTCTTAGCAATATTAAGACGTTCTGGATAATTTGCCAATAACTCTCTTATAGGAAATAAAGCCCTCACTTGAGGGCTTTTTATCGACTTTAGAAATCGCAGCTACATAAAGGCGCGGATTCGTGAATCCTGAAAGGTTGACGTAAAGTTTATTTTAAAGAATTAAACTCATGAATTAAAATAAATTTATTTTTCTTTTTTTAAAATATAATACAATTTAATTCCAATCAAATTTACTAAAAATAATTTGAAAAATATACTTTTAAGGGGGTATAAATGAGAAAATCTCACATCTTTACGCTATTGCTTCTTTTAACAGGGTGTTCCACAGTTGGGTATCAAACAGCCCCTCACAATGGGAAGATTTATTATATTCCTTCCCAGTGCAAACAATACTCATATTCTTATAGCGACCCAGATACTCTTTACTGTTTACATAATGGTGTTTCAACAGGTCAAACAGTTACACCAGCCGATAGTTATCAAATTGAAAGCTATCGAATCCAACAAGAAAATAATCGCCAAGCTTTAAATGATCTTAATGAGAGTTTAAGAAATATGGCCCCAAAGACCACAAATACCAACTGCTATAATTATGGTTACGCAGTAAATTGCAACTCTACAACCTACTAGATTGAGCATCAGTATATCCCTCAATTCACACACTGAACACATACAGTGACATGTACCATTGTTGAAATTGAATGGGCTGTGCAGCCTGATAGCAGGATGCACAGCGCATAATTCACTCAGGCCACACCTCACTCAATCGCCCGACATCAATTGCGTGGCCATCTGCTTTTTCTGCCATACTTCGATATTCTGCTGTGCATGCTTCGAGTAATTCACTGTTGGTAATGGTGTACTCAATGATGGTTTGGCGGGGAGCTGTGGACAGACGTTTGTTTGCTTCACTGAGTTGCTTTGACAACCCACTAGCAGCCAAGTCAGCACTACGAGCGGCAGCATTCGCATCTTGTATTTTTTTAATCGCATTTTGTTCTACCTCAATATATTTATCTGACCAAGCCTTTTCAGTAATCACCTTCTGTTCTTTGGCATTTGTGATTGCATCTTGATAAGGCTTAACTGCCTTATCGACTTCCTGCTGTACCTTGGATTTGCAATCAGCTTTTGCCTTGTTCAAATCACCTGCAAGTGAGTTGGATTGCCATGTTTGAAACATTGCATAAATCAAAAGCAAAATGATTAATGTCCAGCGCTTGTTATTCCAAATCCATAAAAGTAAAGGCATCAGAATTCCTCCACGTCTGGCAGGTCAACTGTTTGCCCAGCTAATCCATGATGGCAGTCAGATAAGAACTGAATTTTTCCATCCGTGACAAATGAATGGCATTGACTAGGGTGTCCTTGATTCACCATTAAGCTTGGGCTAAATGTTGGTTTATCTAAATCACCATTGAAATCCCAACGAACTTTGTGTTTTGGATCAATATGGAATGGATGCAAGGTTTTACATCCTGGGCATTCAATAAAATAAATACCGTTAGACTCAAGAAGCACATTGCTCACTTTTTTAAATTCACTCATCTACTGTGCCCCCATGCATTTCGAGTGGCGCTCAACCTGTCGTGTCCAAACCCCATAGCAATTGTTGGAACGAATAGAACAATCACGGTTGGCCACGTACTTCCACTTCAGTAATGAATCACAAGCTTGCTTATACTTCCCTGCTTTCAAATTGCGAAGCATGGAGGACTGATTCCAATTGGCTTGGCCAAAGTTATAGGTGAAATCGAGATAGACGTCATACTCGACTTGAGATAACTTCACGCCCTGGAGAGACTTTCGAAATGGAATTTCATCTTTGGCCACATGAACTTTCGCCCACTCTTGTGCTGTTTTACGTGTGATGTGTGGATCGGTCATTTTGATCACTTGGCCATTCGGTTTTACTGTTGACCCAATACCCTGAGTCACAACGCCACCAGTATCTTTATAAGGCTTTGCCGAATAGCCTTCGTGTATTTCTAAAGACGTAAAAAAAGCAGCCGAAGCTGCCAGTCCATACGCCAGATATTTAGTTTTTGACATCGCATTCCCCATTTCGTTTGCGCTTTTCAAGTTCGTGAATTTCTTGTTCGCGTTTGTCTTTGCGTTTTTGGAATTGCCGATTGGAAAGGAAGTTCATTAAGCTGATAAGCAAGCCAGCTAAACCAATACCCACACCAATTAAAAAACCCCAATCCCATGTTGCTGCCCAAGACAGAAGCGTTACCCCCGTGCCTGTATATGTTGTTACCTTTCCCGCAATTGCCGCTGAAGTTTCAGCTACCACCGCTGTTGTTTCAGACATTTCGCCCCCTAATTTTTGGCAATAAAAAAGCACCTTTCGGTGCTATATACTTTTCTAAACTTAAACTTCGATTTGAATCACTTCACCCAATGGTGCGAGTCGTGTAATATCACCACCAGATACAAATAAGGTTGCTCCTAAGTTGTAAAATGTTTAGCTGGTGACCAGGTTTAAACCTGACCCACCTACTACCAACACTTTATAGTTGGGGTGATCCACACTGGTAATCGTTCCTACAAACTCTGCAGCTGTAGGAAGTAAATCAATTAAACGCTGTAATGCATTACTCACGATTCACACGCTCCACTTTCACGGTTTGATTGACCAGCGCATGGCTGAACGAAACGCTGACACTATCTACAATGCCCCACCATTCAGCATTAAATGCCAACACCTCTCCTGGTACACATTCACCCACTTCAGGTGAAATCGGCATGCTGTAGGTATGGGTTTCGACCATCCCAGCTTTGGCAAGTTTGGCTTTACCATATGCCCCCATGCTGACATGGTTAAACAATGGATTGTTTTCAGGCTGAAGTAAGGTGTCCGCACTGGTTCCAGTACGTTTTACTTGAGAGACTAATGCTTTACGATCATTGGTCAGCGTGATGCCGTTGTAATCAGGATAGATTTGATAATCCGTGGACTGACTCACCACCGCAGACTCAGGCAACAAGCGATCATATTCAGCGATCGACAACACATCCCAAAAGGTCTTTTTATAAAGCGGTTTAATGGTGAGGGTATTGCTGCCCTTTTCGCTATAGATAAACCCACCGCCACTTTCAACCACCATCTTGATGGCATCCATCGGTGCTAAGTTGGAGTAGCTCAAACATTCACGCTCAACGATCCAGCCCAGCGCATCGATCAACTGCCAATTGAGTTCTGTATCGCTAAACACGCGATCCAGCTCTGCCTGACATAACTGGACAGAGGTTCGATCATTTTCTTGTAAGAATGAACGTAAAGGCGCAGTCGGTGCAGCAAGGAGTGCGGTTTGACTGCGACCAATCAAGGTGTAGGTGTCTTGGGCAAACCTGCGAGAACGTCGGCGGTTCTCAAGCAACATTTGATGCTCGGTACCATTCACTGTAATTTTTAAAATCACAGGTTGGCCATTGATCGGTTCGAGTTTGCCAATCTCAGATGCAGGTACGGTCAAACTATAAGACCAACACCAGCAGCTGCGATCGGTACTGTAATTCCCATCATAAACTTCAATCGCTACGCCATTGTCGAGGCGTGTCACAGATAAACTATTCAATATGTACCACCAATTACGATTTGGTATGCCAGGTATGCAATCGTCTGCACCGAAGTTGAGAACAACATTGTGCACATCCGGCTCATGACACAGGCATACAAACTCAAGATCGCCCGTACCTTCATATTGAGGAATTTCAGGCTCTGGCCATGGTTCAATCGGATGCTTGCGATAATGAA
The DNA here is from genome assembly GCF_037572605.1 of Acinetobacter sp. MYb191. Taxonomy (NCBI): domain Bacteria; kingdom Pseudomonadati; phylum Pseudomonadota; class Gammaproteobacteria; order Moraxellales; family Moraxellaceae; genus Acinetobacter; species Acinetobacter sp. MYb191. The sequence goes on from NZ_JBBGZP010000021.1 coordinate 178,789, forward strand.
TGGCTTTGGCTTTATCCCAAGGGATCTCATCCTGTGTGACCAGCTCTAAGCCTTTGTCCCAATCAAAGCTAAAGCGCTTTTCAAAGACATGCGCGACCTCATGTGAAAATGAGATGTTGCGGCGTTTACGGATCATCTCCTGATGAGTCAGTTCACGGTTCAATCGAAGCTTGATCGATTCATCAAAATACAAATCACGTGCAATCTGGATCTTCAGATTTTCTTGCCAGCGCACACTTTGGTTTCGACTGAGCTTCGCGCCCTGGTCAAGCGCCGCATGGATGGATTCAGATAAAGTTCGTCCACGATGAAATCCCATGTCATTGCCATGGTTCACCACCAATCCACGGTCGTAAAAAAAGGTGTCATTTGACACCCTGAGTACTGGTTTCGCCCATGGTATTTCTGTAGATCCGAGCTGTGTGATTGCACGCTCAAAGACAGTACTGAATCTCAGTTCAACGCCGAGCTGATGGTTGATATCAAACAAGGCCTCAAAGGCGGGATTGAATGACGTATTGATCACTGCATCAAGTGCACAATACGCATTAATCCCCACCACGTTCAGCTCAGGGATAAAACCTGTATTGATGGTGGCTTCAAGCTGCGCAGTTTGCCCTGATACGGCATGAAACTCAGCTTGAAATAAAACCTCAATTTCTACTTCAAGTGCATTGAAATCTAAACGCTGTGCCTGAAACAAAGCCCAAAACGTGGTATCAATCGTGGCTTCTAGTGATGCGAGATTTTGTTCATCCGCACCAAAGTTAAGATCGGTAGAGCCCGTTACAATGTCTTTAAAATTAAGATTTACATGATGTGCATCAGGTGGAATATAGTTCGCCACATGTCCACCTCTTTTATGTAGATGGTTTGAGGATCAATGAGTTCATCATTAAGGTGCTGCCTAAAACCAATTCAGGATTGGCCAGCTCTATATCCGTACCCACGGTAAAGTCAGCAACAGCTTCACCGGCACCATTGAGTAATCGTGCCCAAGTTGCAATACCCGCTTTCGTTACTGTTGCAGCATCAGTTTGATTGAGCTCCATTCGGTCAGCATGCATCGTCTTTATGCATGGCTTTGGTAAAGTCAGGATCACCAGTTTTGCGGCATTGTTCGCTGCCACTGAGACCGAGGCGGGTTTCGTATCATCATAAAAAATAAAGGAAGCATTTGCGCTTCCTTGATCGAGGTATGTGGCCAGTGCTTGGAGTTGTGCAAGACTGGCTTTTAAGGAGGGTTGAATCATTTGGCCACCAATTTATCTGAGATGACTGCGTTATATTGTCCATTAGGATCAAAGGCCACCACAAAGCACTCCAGTCCCACCGCAATATTCCGAAACGAATAAGTGCCATCTGGCTTTGAAACTGTTTCCCAAAGCAACTGCCGAGTACTTCGCTTAAAACAACATACAGGCACAGGTGAGTAGTTTTGACCGAGCTTTTTTGTTGTTCCCTTGATCACTCCAAAGCCCTGATTAGTTCCAATAGGTGTAATTAATGATTTGTTTATTCTAATTTTTAAATAACCCATATCCTGTAGTTTGATGTTATCTGGCTGATACCCTCCACTAAAAACTCTTAAAATCTTAAGCAATTTTAATCTCCTCAATGGGTACAGCAAAATGTGTAGAACCAGTCCCAACGTAACCAGCTGACATATAATGCATGAAAGTCAATGATGTAAGATCAATGTCATATGTAAATGATGGCGATGTGCTGTGAGTAGCTGGAGGATAATTTACACTATCGTAATTGCATATATACATTCCATAAGCCACACCAAGAATTTGCCTTGTTGTGTATTCATAGATTTGAATATTGGATGCTGTCGTTGTATTAAATGAATCAATGGATGAAGGTAAAAATGATTGCGGGGCATATGGAAACGTAATCAATTGATTATTATTGGATATATTATGTAAAATCACACGAATATTACCAAGATAGGCTTGAGCTTGATTTAATTGATAAGAATATAAATCTGAAGTTACAGAAAAAGATTCACCAACCAACATTGGATAATTAATCTGGTTATAATTTAACGTAGATGCTGGCAAAAACCCACATATCCGACCGATACCATTTGTATTTAAAGCATTATGCAAAGATAGAAAATGGTACAAACTCCCGATAATTATACCCTTACCAAATTGACTATAGCCTTGCGCATAAGTGTAGTTATCAAAAGTAGCTCCTGTAGGATAACCAAATTCCCATTTAAAACCATTGTGTGGTGTTGTAACTTGCCTAGTTTCTGAAAGTGATAACGTGTCTGTAATAAAACCTGTAGCTAAATCGAATGACTTTCCTATACATGGTGAAATACAGTTTCTTCGCCCCAACTGGTTTTGGAAACATAACCGTAAGAATAGATCGGACTCATCCAAGGCTTTAAATTTATAAACATGCACATTGCCTTGTTCATAAACCAATGAATAGCCCAGTGAAGCAATCTTGGTCGTAAACCCACCAGTAATTGATGTCGGTGCATTATCAATGGTCAAAGTGACTGAATTTGCTGTAACAACATCAATCCAAAACTCTCCACCATTAATCGCAGCTAATATCCCAGAGTTCACCTTTAACACGCGATCAGCTGTATAGCCATGTGTTACACCATAATTCAGCGTCACTTGATTCCCTGATACGGAAACGCTAGCTACAGTCTGTTCGTTATAGCCTTGTGACAGCATTTTCTTAAAGCGATCAGGAAACAGGTTTTTAGAACCTGAACAAAAGTCCAAGCCTACATCTGCAAAATCAAAAAGCTTGGTCTGTGTTTGCTTCATTGCCATTATGTTTTACCCATAAAAAAGACCGCCGAAGCAGTCATATTTGAATTAAAAGTTAAGCAGCTAAACTTTGAATAATGCGGTCAATATCACCGCGTAGCATGATTTGGAATGAATCAGACAATACGGTAGGTTCCGATTGCTTGACTGTACGAATTACCCAGATCGGATGATTGGCTGCAACGGTATTGAAACGCAGTACGTTGCCACTCGCCCAGCCATTGCCCCAACCTTCTTTTTTGATGGTGAAGTAAGGCGCATTGGTGTCTGGATTCATGGGGGAGCAATCATCCGTCGTCACGCCCGTTCCAATCTGGCCAGAAGTTTCACCAATGATTCGAAATGAAGTATTACCTGTAAAAACAATCGCCCAACGTTCTTGCATGTTGCCCTTATTAGTGACAGCAATCGGATACAGGGTGTCGTTGTAATTCGCTGAGATCGCTGCACCCACCGCCTCATCCTTCCAAATGCTATCCCACGTCGACTGTACAAACTTACGTGTATAGCGAGCTCGCATATCACCAATCACCAGTGCTGAACCGACAATGGTATGCGCTGGATCATAGTTGTGCGTCAGAGGCTTAGTGAAGGTCACTTGGCCATTGATTTTGACATCACGCACTAAACCCATGTCCTGATAGCGGTACTTGGCAGCAAGTGGTCCAGTCAAATTACCCAAGGCAAAATCACCATTCAAAGTCACTTTACCGTAGTCATAATCAACCACATACATATCAAATGGAATTTTAATGCCATCGGCATCTTCAAGTTCACACCAGGAGATCCGTGCATCATTCAATGGGTAGGTCTGGCCAGAAATATAATCAGGTAATTCCTGCGACTTACTTGCACTCACAATCCCAATCTCTCCTGATCTAAAAATCGGGACTCGGCCATCAATCGGCAAACGCACTGCAGACAATCCAAGCAACTCTGCATCAATCGGGATATAGCTATAACCGACTGCACTGTATTTGATGGTTTCAGGCAAGACCATAATGGGCTTGTGAATCCACTGCTTGGCGTCTTTGGTGTATTCCAGCTCTGCTACATACCAATCCTGTGCCATAATTTCAGCACGGTTAGCAGAAGTCACTTCAATCTTTTGACGAAAAACAAACTGGCCATAGCCTTGATCAAAGTTAAAGAAGCCATCGCACTCTGCTGTATCGATCGTACCCGAACCATCAGGCGTGATATTTAATACCCCGCCCTCCACCTTGGTTGCTGATAAGGTTAAGGACTGTGCCCGGATCGGGATCATTGGTGCACGGTATGACACTTGGTTGGTTTGCACGCTTTCCAGTTGCGTCACCAAAGTCTCCAAGTCTGGATTATTCGCCCCACCTACATCCCAAGCGGATAACTCTACGGCTCCATTTCCATAATGGATCTGGCCAGCTACCGTTCCCGCACCCGTAGTTATTGATGGGTTACGATACAGCGATCCTAGTTTATCGACATAGGTTGAGCTGGCTAAGGTAAAGCGAACCGAACCTGCAAGAATCTGCTCAGCAAAACCTTCGGTTAAATCCGTTTTAAGCACAGAGCCAATGATGGTATCCGACCACGACTGAGCCGCTGAACTATCACGATACGAGACACTCACCGTCACCGCAGTTGCTACTTCATTCAGGCTTAGAGTATGCGTCTCACTGGTATTTTCATACTTAATGGTCATCCCTAACATGCCTGCAGCAATCGCTTCTTGATCGGTATTATATTTGCCATAAAACGGCTGCATAATCTTCTCGCGTTCGATCGCTTCAAGTGTGGTGCTTGGGGTGATACTCATGGTCCGAGATGCATAATTGATGGTGCCTTGTTGCTGGCCTGCACCATTGATTAAACGCCCTGTGATGGCATCAATCGGCATATCGCGCAGCTCAACCTCACCTAAGTAGCTCATATACTTGACAGGTACACGGACTTTCACAGACTTGGGGATCAACGCAGCAGATCCATTGTCCAATTCAATTGAGATCGCACCGCTGCTGGGTACCGCAGTCACTTGAATTGAAGACTTAGTCCCTTTCTGACCTGATACATTAAACGTGGTACCGCCATTGGGTAATAAGGTCGGCATCAACTTCGCTACACCATCTGCATAATCAATCGTACCTGTAGCATCACCTGTAAATTGCCCTTGGCCGTTATCGGTTGCAGACTTGGTGAGCCCATTCAATAACCAGTCAACGGTTAAGGTACCTGCCACAATCGAATCATTTACAGGGATTTCGACATAGGCTTGATTGATGGTTAATCCTGAACGCTCCTGAGCCGTGATCATATTGCTCCACGTCATCAGGATCGCACTGCCGACATCGGCGAGTTCACCTGTCGTGAGTGCCATGGTACCCGTGTCGTAATCAATACTGCCTGAGCCAAAGGAAGAATCAGCACCGCGTAATTGCCCTGCACCATTGTCTCGAAGCGTGTAGACCTGATTCTGTACCAAGTATGAGACTTGCAAACTGCCCGGTGATGGCAACGGAACCAAGTTACGGATCCAGTTAAAACCGATGTTCTCTTGATTAACATAGATCAGTTCAGATTCAACAGGTGCTGTTACGGCTGCCGCCGGCATAAAGTTAATCGTGAGGTTGGTGGTACCTGTCCCCGCGCTTGCATTCCAAGCTATAGAGCCGTTTTGATAGTTGATGGTGCCAATGGATGTACCGGCGGCATTTTTAAGTTAACCGCCGACATCGGTGATCGCGGAGCCAAATAATGTGAACTCTACCGATTTCGGCATGACCGATGAGCCGAGATATAAGCTCGACACAGTATTGATCGTGACATTGTTAAAAGTCTTGGACAGAACCCCATCTTTAGCTTTAACAAACGCCACAGAGTCACCTGCAGCATTGATATTCACCATAGGGGTTTCAGTCTGTGCAGAGGGAACCAGCTGCGTATAAACATCCTCCGCAACCACCGAATAATCACCGACTTGTGCAGCTTCTTTGAGATTGGCACTGGAGTAATACTTACCCGTATCCGCTACAATGGTGTCACGAATAATGGTGGTACTCTTTTCACCGCTATACCATTGCTTCGCAGATAGCCCCACAAAATCGGCTTTTAACGCATCACTCAGGCCATAAGTGGCAATCTTATATTCCACTTGCTTTTGATCAACAACCATAAATGCTGTACGTGTAGACACTTCAGTGATCCGCAGGTATTGCTCAATTTCTAAGTCTTTGCCTTCATTCGAGATCAATACAATTGACTTACCGATCGATGTTTCAGACTCTTGGGGAAACATGGCCACTTGTAGTGACTTCATGCCTTTCCAATGTGTATCGAGTGGTGTGCCGGCAATCTGTGCACCTTTGGCATTATAGTTTTCAATACGGTTCTGCGCTTCCTTACGCTCGTCCGTCCAGCTATCGGTACTGAATAACACGGCGGAGACATTCGGATCTTGTGCATTTTGAGAGATAAATACTGTCGCACCCATCAATGCATCGGTATCTGCTGTATCGACTGCAGCATATATCTTTTGAATAGAAGTACGACCGGTAGTGCGGTCCATCTCAGAAATATCATTGAACAGGTTATTGCTTTGACCGTCGACAATTTCACGGCCTGAGTATTTTCCCCCGCCATCTTCAGCATCTGTACGAATGCGTTCTGACTCAAGGAGCTTTAAATTATGAGTTTCAATTGTCATCGCTTACCTCTGTAAAACGCATGGTGACCACGTAATAGTCGTCCTCGGAAACGGTTGGAAATTCCTTAACAGGCTTAGCTTCAATCGCACCCGCTTCATGATTGAAAATCACATTAAAGCGGCGTTGATCATGAAGGTATTCAAATTCAATCGTGAATTGCTCGCCTAATGCTGACCATTCCAAAATGGTCCGTAGATGCTTTCGCTTAATCCAACCTTGACCCGATGAAGGTGGAACTAAAGTGATTGGTCGACCTGAAAGTTTTTTGCCTTCTTGAATAATCAAAGCACCACTAATTGAACGCTCTTGCTTTTGCTCAACTGGCTTCCAATCAAATTCATCTGTCCATAAAAAACCGTCCTCAAGTGGGACGGTTTCTGATGTCAGTTTTCGTATAAGTTTCATTACATGCTCCGCTTAAGCGTCTCAAATTTTTGAAGCATCTCTTCAACACTATCCACCGCTTCTGGCGTGCCCTGTAGTTCGGCTGACTTGCCTCCAGATTGAATCTCTAGAATTTTCTTTTCAGTTGGCTGCATAGTTTCAATCCCCTCTATATCAAATGAGCTTGCAATCATTGGAGCCTCGGGGGCAACAGGGATTTGCTGAGCCAATTGGCTATTACCAGACAATAACGATCCAACACCACCACCTGTACCACGTGCTTGTGATTTCGCATTCATTGCATCAGTACGCGCTTTCATCTTGGACTTGAAGTCATCCCAATGATCGTTTGTGGCTTGTTGTTCAGCACTTACTTCAGGTTGAGTTGAAGATGTTACTGAGCTTTGACCTACCTGACTCACAGTACGTTGAGTAGCAACAGCGGCTTGCTGGATCTCACCCAGTTTAGTGACTGTGGCTTTGCCAGTAGAATCAACCTGAACATCAAGATCAAGCATATAGGCTTGTGTTGTAATAGTGCTATCCGCAATACCTTTATTTGCTGCAATGGCTTTTTCGGCATATTGCTTGAAAGCTTCTTGCTGCTGGTGAAGTGTGGCTTGACCACTATTCTTCATTTCAGTAAAGGCTTGTTTGTACTGCTCAGCAACACCTTTAAGCTGCTCAGGAGTTTTCATGCCAAAAAGTGAAAAGGCCTCAGCAGTGGAGTTGATTCCAGATCGAGCCTCATCAGCTTTATTTTTGACATCAATTAGCTGCTGCCCTGCTTGTTGCAACAATCCATCAGCCACTTTACTTCCAAGTACTCCGCGCAAGCCTTCAATCTTAAGTTTTAGCGCATCTAATTCTTGCTGATTGGTGGCTGTATTGATTGCATTTGAAATACTTGCATCTAAAGCGCGACCAACATCTACCCCTTTATTCTTCAGCTCATCCATATTATTAGCAACAATACTCACATCACTAGATGCTTTCTCAAATGCCTTGGTGGATTTACCTTGTAATTCCTCATAGCTCAAACCAGTACGACGGATCGCTTCATCAAGCACGGCGCCCTGGACCATGGCGGCAGACTTTACTGAATTGGCGTATTGAACATTCAGGGCGGTTGCTTCGGCCTGTAGCTTGCTGATATCACCCTGAAACTTACCGACCTCCTTGATCCAAGCCTGATATTCCATATCCTGATTAGCTTTCTTCCATGCATCTAGTTCAAGTTGCTTAGCTTTAATCTTGGCATTAGTTGCCTCAAGTTGCTTATCAATATTGACTGAGATAGCTGCTAAACGACCTTGAAACTTAATTAGATCCTCATCAGAAAGTATACCCGTTAGGGCTTTTCTAATCTCTTCTGCGGTGGCTTTACCTTGAGTCTGAAGCGCCAGTAAAGCGGTGAGCCCATCATTAATTCCTGTAGTGGCACTAAAATTAAAAGATTTTGCAATTTGCCCCAAAACATCTGAAACCTTGGCACCTTCCTTGACAAGTTTCTCAAATTCCACAACTGTTGCTTTGGATGCCTCGTTAAGACCAAGAGAGGCATTTTTAAGCATTTCAGTGCGTTCGGCATTTTTTGCTTTTGCGGCCGCAACCTCCTCCTGCTTCTTACGTGAAGCCTCTTCAGCTGCAATAAATTCCTTTTCTTGATCTACTAAAGACTTAGTACCAGTATATCTAGATACAGCCCAATCAATGAAATCAGACCCTTGCTTTAATAGCCACTCATCTGTTTTCTTAAATCCATCAACAATTAAATCACTAGCTAAAATAACCCCCGCTGCTGCTGCTCCATATGCACCAAATCGAGATAGAACCCCTGCAATACTCCCCTTTAAACCATTTGCAGCAGTCGATACTCTTCCAATAACCCCCGATGCCGCTACATTCGCTGTATTGCATGCATTTGTAGCGGCTGTGAGTTGATTTTTTGCAACAATTGCTATCTGAGTTGCTCGGGTATTTACTAACTGTGCTTGGGTGTTTGTAACGATGGACGCTGTTTCTGTGGCAATAGCGGCTTGCGCAATTTTCACAGCATTTGCTTTTTCTAGAAAGCTTGCTGCAATACCAAGTGCTTTATAGGCAACATACGCTTGAGCCACTGTTGTGAGAGTTGAAACTAAAACTTCGAGGTTCTCAGCTACAAATTTGATTGCTTCAGCTACTTTTGTGCTTGCCCCGGTAGCAGCATCTACCTCCCCGATATACAAAGTCCAAGCTGTTTTGAGATTTTCAATCGACTGCCCAATAGTAATAGGCATTTTAGAAAACTCATCATTTAGTGCTTTAGATTGACTTTCTAATGCCTTAACAATGACACTCGATGTAAGCTGTCCCGTGTTGGCCATTTCACGCAACTTACCAATATTCACACCCAAGCCATCTGCAAGAGCTCTGGCTAGCCTTGGAGCTTGTTCCATGACGCTATTGAATTCCTCGCCACGAAGAACACCGGACTGCAAAGCTTGGTTAAATTGATAAATTGCTGCTTCGTTTGAAGCTGCTAAACCACCACCTACAATTAATGACTTGTTAACCAAATCCGTTAAATTTAATGCCCGTTCTTGCGAATATCCAAGCTGATCGGTTGCAGTTTTTACTCGAGTAAATAATTCAGCTGTAGCTGTAAGATTGGATCTTGTTTCAATCGCAATCTTTTTAACACCCTCAAAAGCTTGGGTAAAATTACCACTTTTAGATGTAACGAGCCCAATCCTTGCTTCTAAAACTTTGAACTCATCCGCAGTTCGAGAAATTTCAGTTGCAGATGCGCCAATACCTAACGCAGCCATCGCACTCGTTAGTGCCGTGTATCCAGTTTTTAAACCCTGAATTTCACCACTTGCTTGCTTGGCAAATGTCTCATTTTTCTGAAGTTCTGCATTCGTTTTACCAAGCTCTGTGTCTAGTTTGGCTACTTCTGGAGTAATTAGGCTTAGTTCGGATTTAAAAGCACCAAATGCTAAATCTGCCTGCTGCACCTCTTTTTCCAAAGCATCAATTTGTTGCTGTGCTTTAACAATATTCTCTGGCGCGGCATTAGTTTTTGAGAATTCATCTAGTTTAGTTTTTGCAGTAGCAAGGTTTGCCTTAAGAAGATTTAACGATCGTACAGAGTCGACACCAAACTTCTCAAAACTATCTGAAGCACCTACAACACTTGTACCAGTGCTCTTAATAATCTCGGTTGTTTCATTAAGCGATTTAATTAAAGTTGCTGCGCGTTCACTGGCATTTTTTGGAATGATGTTTCCAATTTCTGCACCAGTATTTTTGGCAGTATTTGCAACATCCTGTAGCTCACTACCAAGTTCGCCCAACTCACCTTTTACTTGTTCAGCTTTTTTTGGCAGGTCTGTTGGTATGATTTTACCAATCTCTTTTGCGGTTTCAGCGCTTGTTTGCTTTAATCTTTCAGCTTCACTTCCAATGGTTTCAAATAGTTTTTTACTAACATCTTTGGATTGTTTAGCTGCGGCAACAAGGCCTTTACTATCGCCATCCATGATTAATTTGAAAGTTAAATTTTTACCAGACATGGCGACCTCAAATTTCAGGCATTAAAAAACCCACCAATAGGTGGGCTTGAAGTGCTTATTTAAATCATTTTTGAACTATTCGATTCACAACATAAAATCGCTTACCATTTTTACAATCAATAAATGATGCTATTTGATCTGGGTAATTGCTTTTCGTGTTTGAGTGTCCGACATACTCAACTAAATCACACTCAGGGAGTTGTGAGACAAGCTTGGCTGAATCCATATCATGTTTTTGTATTTCAACTAAGCTTTGTGCGCCAACCTGCTTAAATAACTGAGGGTACGACTCGGATGTGTAGTTCTCAATAGCATTCATATCAATTTTAGGATTGCTCATTAATTTTACCTCGATAAAAAAGCACCACAAGGTGCTTTTAGCTTACAGTTTATGATGGCTTACAGTAGTCCAGGAGAAAAGTTGCATCACTCATAGATGAAGAGCTAAGCCTTGTGTTTACACCAGACTCAGTCTCATTTTGTTTCATAAACTCCAAAAAACCATCTATTGTGTAGTTATAGGAATTTAATAAGTTACTTCTCATCATGTCCTCACAAACTGTTTTTGGTTGGCGCGCATCGAGATCCCTTTTCAATTTCTGCAGTTCCTGAACTGGGCTAGATAGATCAATCCTTGGTGTAGCTCCAGCAACTTTCAGAGCGTCATTCCATTTTGCACTTAAACCAGTATAGAAGCTTACATCCTCGGGGCTCATCTTAGGTGATTCAATTAATTTAAGGGCATCCGACTCCCTTAAGTCGGGTAGACTCTTCTGTAGCTCAACAACCTTGACTGTTTTATTCTGTTGCTCTGTGTAGGCTTGACCGCTTGCTGCAACCCTTGCAGCATCTTCCTTGTTGCTTTTGTGCATAAAATAAAAAAGACCAACAATAATAACAATAACCCCAATCAATCCGTATTTCATTTCTAATCCTCAGCGACGTTCCCAAGTAATTTTAGATATGCGACCTTCACGAACGGTTACGGTATAAATCTCGTTTCCAACTTCATAAATGTAATCTGTCACTGAGATTGTAGTATTGTTGCCAGTATCAACTGTATAAGATTGTTGGTGAATAGGCTTTCCCGCTTTAATTACCAATGAACCAACCGAATCGCCAACTTGAACAATATCACCGCCTACACGGAAACTGCGAGTTTCAGCAGCTATGACCGAAAATGATGTGACTAATAACAAGCCAGCCAGTAATTTTTTCATTATTTATCCAAGTTTATAAAGCATTTGGAGATAATAACGTGATCAATTTCACATCACAACTCAATCGTCATTTGACTTTAGTTCGTCGGTCAATTTGGCATAAGCTTTATCCTTGGCATGCTGAGCAGCACGCATTAGGTTTGTGTTAGTGAGTAAGCTTTGTGATCGTTGTTTCTGAGCTGCCTCTAGATAACCAATAAAAGCCCCATAACTCATCTGCATGATGTCGTCGTTGCGATGCCCTGCTTTTGTTAGATATTGAAAGGTCTCAAACCAACTAGGCTGTTTTGGTTGTTTAGTATTTCGTGAACGCTTGTGTTTTTTCTTCGGCTTGGGTTCTCTAAAGAAAGCTTCATTCACTTTTATCGCAGCATCAAGCAATAGGATATTGAGCTTGCTCTCTCGCTTAAATAAATCTACAGCCTGCTCACTACTGCATTTTAGAGAATAAGCGATCAACTGTGTCGATTCAAAAGGATGTTCATCAAAGATCTTTTGTACGGTCTCATCTGGGTGATTATCCAAATAGTCTTTAATAACCCGCCCTACACCCAACCACTCATCAAAATTGTGCATTTGCAGCTGGTGCACCGATAGCTCACCAATACTGACAGATCGGTTTGAGGCCACAAAGAATTCATTCATGATGGAATCTCAAAAAAATAGGCACAAAAAAAGACGCTAATGCGCCTAAGGCTCTTTGTGCCTAATGGGTTTATGCTGCTACAGAGAAGCGCTCAATGTGACCAAAAATACTTAATTCAGCATCGTTCGCTTTAGTGATGTCTGCAAGACATTCACCTTCAAAGCTATAACTCGCAAAGTCTTCATGAATTAAGTCAAATTCCGTTTCAGGAGAGAGCTCTAGACGCCAAAGTGTCACTGCAACTTTATCGCCTTGGTATGTATCGACCCCTTTAAAGAAGAAACGATATTCTTCGCCTAGATTAGTGGCGATCGTTGTGCGCGTAATAGCTCCAGCTTTGCCAGACCACTTCACATCAGTAATAGGCTCATTAAAGATTACCGTTCCAAACACGGCGTCTAGGGTATATTTATCTGCAGTAATTGCTGCATCTGCGGGCCCCTTAAAAGCCACATCGGACAAGTTGCGGATCCCTAGATCAATCATTTCACCAGCTTTAACTGCACCTAATGTTGTTTCAGGAATTGTTGCTTCTGGGATTTCTAGTGTTTTACCACTGAGTACCATAGCTAGGTTTTCTTTGGTGACCTCTTCCAAAGTTCCGCTAACCGATACACCGGTTTGCTTACGCAGTACTGCATCCTTTGCACGCAGACCTGTTTTAGATTCATAGTGATCTGTTGATTCAGAAGTAATCTGAAGCTGTAGCTCTGGCGTGTTGCCAATCGATAATAGTGCAGCAGGCTGGCCATTAATCATTTTTGCTAAAAACAACTCACCTTGGAGCGAGATTAAATCTGGTTTATTCGCCATCGGTTTTCACCTCTTCTTTTTTGGCTGGTGCAGGCTTCTGTTTTGAGGCAGGCTCAGCCAACTCAATTACACCGCGCTGTAATAAATCTTGAATTTGAGATTCGCTTAAACCGCCGACGATATCCCCTGAATGAAATCGCCCGACAGATTGCCGGGCTTTGTATTGCTTCTGCATATGATTTCCTAAACAAACATTTTTGATTCAAACACCAATGTGATGTACACACACGTTGGTGAATAGTCCTCTTCAACCGCCACCATTTCTAAAGGGCGCTTACTGGATGCAGGTTGCCAGCCTGATAAAAGTTTTAAAGCTTTAATCGTCAGCAAACCCACTCGATCCAGTACCGCAGACCCATCATTGAGTTGTGATGCTGCATGACGTTCGCAAATCGTAACCTCCCACTGCTGAGTAAGCATATTTACTGACGATCGCACAGCTTCATCAGATTTACGAATGCGGCGGTAATAGATTTGGGCGTTTGGTGTAACCTGAGAAAGTTCCGTAATTTTTGCAGAGTTGGCTGGTGTGTAAATCTTTTTAAAATCTGCAATTTCAGTTAGCTTTTCAGCTATCTCACCACGTACAGCAAAGAAGTTATCTTCATTACTCATCTGTCAAATGCTCCACAATTAAATCCAATACTTCCTGCTCATCTGTTTCAGTCAATCCCAAGAATGGACGACGAGGCATGTTTACTTTGTACGCTTTCCCTTGGGTTTCCTGCATGAAGTTAGATCGAGCCTAGCGTACAAATTTATTACCCACCAAACCTGTACGCAGATCCTGCCGAAAGTAGGTACGACGCATGCGTGCTTCATACTTAATTTCGCCACCGAAGTGGTGAATAGCCGCGTACTCAACATCCGTTCCAATCTCCACACTATTTGGTAGTGCGTTATAGGTCATGGAGTTGATAGCTCTGGAAGTATCACGCATGGTGGTACCACCTTCACGCAAAACTCGACCTGACAAACGCCATTTACCTTCAAGCCCCTCACCATTTATCCATCGAGAGCGAATATTCGATACAACCGATTGACCTATCGCATTAAAGAGCTTCAGCTTTCCTTGATCAAAACTAGATAAGCGCTCCAGAGCTTGCATCACAGCAGATTCGCCATCCGCTTCAATCGTAATTGCTACGCCTGACATATCAGCCTCACTTGATGCTAGGCATCATATTTAAGATATCGTCACCAAAAACACCGCCACGATATGTAGTCCCGATTGGCATTGTGGCTGGTGTTCTTGCGGGCTTCTCTTCTGTGACTTCATTTTGAGGGTTTAGGATATTCAATGTTGCTTTACCATCAGCAACCCGTTTCAAGAAGTCAATTTCCGCCTTATAGCGGTTTTCAACCTCCTCAATTGGCTGCTGAAAATAAAGCCGGTAGCGCGCAATGTTGCACGCAATCCGTTTCAACGTACTGGGCGTATTTGGCAAAGGCAGGACATATCGAACAGCGATATAGCTGTCAATTTCCTCAGATGCATCCTGTAAGGCTTCTTCAATCGAATTGCCTACAGTTTGCATTGATTCCAATTGTTGAAGCTCACCTTCACCAAAACGCGCCTCTAAGTCATTTCGAGTCGCGTACATGGATCACCCTACTTATCAGCAGTAGCTTTCTTGGCTTCGGTGGTGGCTTTCTTTAAAGCGGCTTCGGATGTAGCTAAAGCCTTTTCAAGTTCAGCAACTTTCGTTTCAAGCCCATCTTTTTCCTGATCAGACTTCGCTTTCTCTTCAGTCATGAGCTTGATAGTTCCTGCTTGTTCAGCATTTTCCTTTTCAAGTTCAGCTAAACGTGCAGCGGTACCATCAGCCTTAGGTTGTTCTGCAGCTTTTTCTTCTTCAATAGCTCCAGATGCTAAAAGGGCCTGAAGTTGTTTATCTTCAAGCCCTTTGATTTCATCACCTGGCATAAAATGCCCGATGGATTGTTTTGCGATGTACTTCGGCATGTCTTACTCCTTATAGGGTGATAAAGCCGGTACCACCGACTACACCATTTTTGTTAGAAGGCACGACCAATGGAGCAGATTCTGTCATCAACATGATGCCGCTTGGATCTTCACAGTACCATTGACGGTCAAAGTATTGCTGAGCAACACCGTTGGCCAACATATTTTTGATCTTACAATGTGCCACTGAGCCGTTGGTATCAGAAATCAAAGAGAAATAATCTTTTGGAATAAAGCGCTTCACCTGACCTTTATTACGGTAAGTTGCGTCATATACCCAGAATTCGATTCCATCAAATGTCCCCTTGAGGGTCGCAGACTCTTTGACACCAAAGCTTGGTGTAACAGGAACAGAAATACCAGCGTACGGTGTGATGAATTCTTTCTTGAATTCTTCGTTATTCCATAAAGCAGCCCATACCAAGCCAGACATGATTGATTTTTTGGCTTCACCGCCATCAGCTGCCAACTGACGCTCGAGCATGGTTCGGATATCTAAAACGGGTTTAGCACCTGCTTCATTCCATTTGATCAACGGCGTATATGTCAGAGAAGCATCACGACGGTAATCAACCAAGTTGTATTCATAGTCATCTGAATGAAGGGCATATTTACCATTTTTCAGAAGATCAATCGCCATCATCAGGACTGAGTTATCGATCGCATCATGGTTGCGTTTCATCACCGCAATCTGGGAAATAACCATTTGCTCTTGGATAGACAACTGCTGATTTCCAGTTGAGATAATCCCAGCGGTGCGTAAACGCTCAAGTAATGAGATTTCAAATGTATCGGCCGGACTAACCTGATTTTTTGGCTTGTAGTAGGCCGGTTTCACATGGCGTACTTCACCCGATTGAGTGGTATCAAATGGCTTACCGGGTTGTTGTGGTGAAACCAGTGGTGCTAGATCATGTTCAGCTGACAATTCAGCCAAAGGTACATCATCACGTGTGAATAATGGGCGATTTGGAAATAGTTGGTCTAATAGCCAAGTATCCATCGGGCGATAGTTTGAGTGGATTAGTGCTAACTCACCCACATCCAGCAGTTCTAGTGGGGTACCTTCAATATTAAAAGCTTGTGGCATGTCATTTACACCTTAGAAAGTTCGATTTTGTTTTTGGTTGCTTTGGCGCGTGCTGCATCGTATTGAGCAGTGGTAAGTAAAGTGCCATCAAGTGATACAGCTTCAACGTTAAATACGCCGCCGTAATACATCGGGATTTCAATGCCATCAGCTGCTTTGATTGTTGCTTCTGCTGCAGTAACATCCTGACCACAGATCACATCCCAAGTAGATTCGTCTGTAGCATGAGTCAGCACATTGGCAGCGGATAGTGTTAGCAAATCACCGTATTTATATGCTGTGGCAGTCGTTACTTTTGCATTGGCACGACGTAACTTTTCATTATCCAAAATCAGTCGTTTTGACGTGACCGAGATAGGCGGTACATAGTGAGTAACCATGAATTATTTCCCCTTTTGTTCTGCGAATGCTTGAGCACCAGCTGTGAATTTGTGTTTATCACCAGCGCCTTGATTGCCACCTTGCCCTTGCCCACCCTGACCACCTGTGGCTTGGTGAGTAAACAAATGCTGAAAATGTGATGGAATTTGTTGCTGCTGTTGTTGACCAGCTGGTGGCTGATTACCTGCTGAGAATTGACGAAGTTGTTTAGCTGAAAATGCAAATGCAGAGTCATCTAGCATTTTCATTTCCGTAATATCTTCTGCACTAAATTCCTTACCAAGATCTTTACCTAAAGCGGTAATTTCTGCTTCACGCTTTGCTGCAGCAAACTGCTTGTTTTGGGTTTCAAGCTCAGAGTTTTTAGTCTCCAGCTCTTTGATACGGGCTTGCGCCTTTTCTAATTCGGTCACGTCTGTGTCCTCTGGTTGGGTTTGTGGTTTACCTGAGAAGGCTTCGATAGTGGTTTGAGTATCCGCACCCACCCCACAAATAGTGATTTCATGAACACGCACATTTCGAAAGACATGCAGTGGTCCTGTAAATGTTTGACCATTTACGTTTACTGTTTTACCTGGTGCAATTTCCTCAATACTCTCGGGATCTGCCCACCATGACATTTGAAATGGATACTCTTCATCAATGTCTTGAACAATCTCCGTTGCTCGCGGATTACTTAGAAAATGACCTTTAGCCTTAAAACCGCCATTAACATCATATGAAGTAGCAACCCCAACACGAGTACCACCAAAATGATCTTCAACTAACCCCGTTTTAGGCTTAAGTTTCAGACCCTCTAAGTCAATTACCACACCTGTACGCCCCCAGTACCAGTGGTTATCAATCAAACCACCGCTATAGACTTCAGCATCAAAATTTCGTCGCTTTTTAGCGTCATCGTTATTCACGCTGATAGGGGTACTTATCGCGGTAAATTGATGTTTAAGGTATTCTTTATTTTCCTCTGGCATTTTCATGCTCCATAAAAAAACCGCCCATTGGGCGGCTTCAGTTAATTTCTACTCATGGTTTCTTTGGTGGTCGAGATAAAGCGCAGCACATAGCGCGAACAAGATTATTCACTCTTGATGGGCTACCAATCACAACTACTCTTTTCCCGCAGCCGCATGGCGAATAACCATTACCATTTCGACCATTCAAACCACGTCGACACGATTCACATTTTTCAGTCATTAATTCACCAATGCTTTAACTGTGTAAATCATCTTGCCATTCAGCATTTCAATCGAAACCACTTCAAACGACAAACCAATTGGCATCAATACACCATGACCAGCATTCAATTCGTTTAGATCAATGCCTAGACCTTTCGCATTCTCAATTTGCAACACCACATCGGAAGCATTCTCGGCTAACAGTAATGGCGAATTAAATTGAATCGTTTGCCCAACCTCATAAGCCACTACATGCTGCAAGGTCACACCGCCTGTCACGATTGCAGCTGAGTTACTCGCCACGGCGTTTAAGGCTTGCATGTCCTGTCTGAGCCACTGTTTTAAAACATCGTCCGCTTTCAAGCTCACAGATGCATTTAGGTAGTTCGTGATTGCTGCATCATTTCCCTGCACGTAATCCAAGAATGTCTTAATCGCACTCGGCCTAATGGATGGATCTAAAGGAATAACCGTATTGGCCACCGTGTTGAATAGATCCCTCGATTTATCATCCATCGGGGCTAAAAGACTGGTGAGCTTTTTAGAAGCAGCCCATTCGGCTTTAATTACCTCTTTCTGCTCCAGTAGATATTCCTTATCAAGTAATGACTTGGAAATCTTCTGATCCACCAATGCCTCAAATTCTCCAAATTGCAAAGGATGTGAGCTCCAATCCAAAGCTTCGGCAACCTCTGGCAACTTATCATCAGGGGTAATGCCGTATTTAAGCGCCTGTTTCTCTGTGAAGGCAATCACAGTACAACGACAGCGAAAACCCAATGGAGGGTAATGCGTTAGCCAAAAAGGGTGATCAATCGGTAAAACAATTCGATTCAATGCTAAATGTGCAGGACGCACACGTGAGTCATTGATAGCCGAATACATCAGATACTGACGTTTATCTTTATTCCGTTGCTGTTGCTGCCAACGTCCATGACCATATGCACTTTGGATATTGGTCCGAAATACATTGTCTAAGTAGTGCTTAGGTAAAATGATTTCAGATTCAGCTATGAGCTTTTGAAAATCGTTGAAGGTGCCACCTGATGCTAAGGTTTTGTTAAGTGACTTAATCACCGACTCAGCTTGCTCAAGACTCGACAAAAAGCTAACCGTAGTCGCCATCTGCCGTGTCTTAAGATCCATTGAGTAGAACTCATCAGGCAGCACCACTTTCTTACTATGCGCATACTTGAGCGCTTCAAGAAACGTGACTGGTTGCATATCTCCCATCCATAAAAAAGCAGCTTATTAAAGCTGCTGAATTCAATCTATTTAACCAATCTTTTTAGATCCACAAGCGTCAGATGTAGCGTAACAATAAAGAAAATAAGGCCCACTATGACTAGGGTTAAAAGAATATATACAATTCCAACGATTGACTGACTAATATAAAAATTAGTTGAGAAATAGTTGATCATTGAATTACTTGCTATAAAGAAATACAAACTCGCAAAAATTAAAAGACAGATTGTAGCTTTTAAATTGCGACTTTCCTTCTTATACGCAACTGGATCAATTTCCAACTTAACCAAGTCTAAATTTTGATCATAAGTCTTAATAAGCGCATCATCCCAAAAAGCTACCAACGGAGCAATTACATCAAAATTATTAAAATCTGGATGTTTGCTGTAATAATCAACTAGTGCAAAATTGACTAGCATACTACCTGTAAGTTTCTGAGCCGCTGAGTTTTTGAATGCTTTCTTCTGATTAATGGGAATCTCAGTGTTTCCATCTATTTCAGAAATTTCCTTGAAGTAAGCTTTACGTCTTTCGGCTCTTTCTTCAACTTTTTTGAATTTGTCTTTTCTATTTAGATAGAGCTCCAGTAATTTTAAAAAGTCCATCATCCCCCCTTTATAATATTAACTAAATTTATAGCAATATTATAGACTTATTAAAAATATGGATAGACTACTTCTCATTACTAGCTAAAACATAACCCAACACATCACCTGCATACAAAGCCTGATCTAAATTCGCTTTAAATTGAGCCTTAGATGCCAGTGGGATGAGTTGCATTAAATTGCTTGCTAGATCTTGTGGATCCGTCGATTCAGCCACCAGTTGCTTAATCTGATCTTGATTCAATAGCTCAAGATCCTCTTGGGCATCTGTCAGTTCATCCACCTCTTGCTGCTCAGGTGACTGCTTTTGCACTGACGCCTTAAAGCTGAATGCTTGATGAGGTAGTGCTGAGAATTTGGTGGTAGGGAGTGAATCACCGGTATTCATCTTGAAATGCTCAGCCTTAATGCCGTATGTCTCAATCACATACTGGTCATTAAATTCAACACCTAATGTTTTTAGCTTAATATCACGATCAACCACAGCGACCTTAAGATCCTGCTCACCGCCCAGGACAATTGTGTGCTTCTCAAAGTTATTCAGCAGACAGAGTGCATCAATAAGCTCTTGAATCGTAGGTGTGATCATGCGTAGGTCTGAATTACGCTTATCTAAGCGAACATCGTTATGCACTTCACCCAAAGCTCGACTTCCAACCCCATCAGTCCCACTTGTGAGCGTTTGGCCTAAGACCACCTTTTGAATACGGCGGGTTAATACATTATCAAAGGCTTCAAATGCTGTGCTGCCACCATTAGAAGAACTTCCACCTATAGTTTCTACCGAATCCTCTGCGCCAATAGACATAACTGATTGTGCATGAGCATTCAGTAAAGCCGCAGTCATCGCATCAATATCATCCTGTTTACGATCTTTACCCCCAACTTTCCCTAATAAGATTGGTGTGCCAAAGCGTTCTAAAAACTTGACCCAAAACTTTGTTGTATTGGTACGGAAGAACCATAGCCAATAAAGCTTCGACAGTAATGGATCACCATAAGGCTGTTTGAATGTAGGTTTACGGCGTGTCAAAAAGAACTTGAGTGGATATTTGGCATTCACATCAACTTCGGTAGCATTTTGTCGGTAGATTAAGCGTCCATCATTCTTAGGTTCAAACCATTCTAGAGGCTTAACTACAATCTCATTTAAGGTAAATTTACTGTCACTGGTAAGCGCATAGTTAGCCTCCATAACCGAATAACCGTAAGGGCAAGCTTCCCATGCACCTGAGATGATCTCAGCATGCCAACGAGTGAATAAATCCTTTAGAAAAACCGTTTGCTCCCCATGATCTTCAACAAATCGCCACGGCGCATTGAGAACTGCATCAAGACGCGTCTCCATGGCCTGTGAAATCTCATCATCCACCATAAGGACTGATAATCGTTGCCGGGTTAGCCCAGCCTGACGAAGTACTTCGTCAATATCGGCTTTACGACCCAAAGTGAATGCAAGGTTCTCAACAGCAACCTCTGTCATCAGGCCGGCTGATTTAGGCTTTGTTTTCTTACTTTCTGACTTCTTTGCCATCTTAAAAACCTTTTAGAAACTTCGTGAACCTCCACCTCCTGGTCTTAATCGTGCAGGTGGTTTGATATCACTAAAACAGATCATGACGCTATCAGCCCGGTTCGGTGACAAGGCACCATCAGGTTGCTTATTTACAAGGATTTTGCCAGCACCGTTTTTACTGTAGGTCGGCTGTGATAACTCACGCTTAAGTTGCTCTAGTTCGCGCTTATCCAAATCTTCAGTCGATAGCGAGATAAGTGCATCAGGATCGTATTGCATGCCCTGTAGTGCTCTGTACGTGTTCTGGAAGCGCATGCGCAAACTCCACCACATTTGAGCTTTTAGATTTGCGAAGAAATCGATATTCTTCCTAGCTTCTACCATCTCAAGTTCTGGGTTATGTACTGCACCCGAGCCCCTGAACGGATCTGCTTGAATCTCATCAATTCCCTTAGCACTGTTCTGCTCATTAATGACTCGGGCATCACCGCGCACACCAGCTCCCAAGCCATCTGCATCGTAAAAGAACAAATTCAGTTTTTGCTCCAGGCAGATATCGATCGCCTTTTGGGTTGTTCCAAAGATGTCATCGCCAATGCCTGACCATGTATCCAAATACTGCAGAACAATGCCGTGACGTGAGGCAAAGGAGTTTTTATCCTTACCCTCATCCGCCACATCAAGTGCACCATTACGCTCACCTGATGGCTGAATCTCGAGTTTTATATGCGAATCTATAGCAGCCTCAACCCATGCTGATGGAATCAATACACCTTCAACTGAAGCGGCGTAATCAATATCAACCTCTTGAGCTAAGACAATGTCGTCAAGCGTCGCAATTTGCTTTTCATACCACGGATGAATCTGCTTCCCATGGAGTGAGACAGTCCAGTTTTTATCTGGGTTGTCCCGCCACGCCATCGTAAACACGGCGTAACGTCCGCTGAATCGATCTTGATGAAACTTGTCCCCGATACCGTTTGGAGTTGATCCCTTGATATGAACGTTGGTGTTCTGCGATATAGCTGCATCTACAGCTTCTTGACGCTCTACGAATGCCCATTCATCAAGAAAGTACATTGTGGTACGTCCACCACGGCCAATGTTGTCTCCAGCCTCACCTGTAACGGTCGCACCATTATCAGGATTGATAATACGCATGTAGTTGTCGTGGACCTTTTCGACAAAACTTTTCGGCTTCATCCAATCAGGAAGTTTTGAGAACATATCTCGGAACTTATGCAGCAGCGTTTTAGGGTCACCCTTTTTATCAACTAGATCCTCTTTACGACTACCCACACCACCAGCAAAGCCCTCTACAAATAGCCATCGGTGCAGATAAAACCCCAGCACAACATAGCTCATACCTTCATCACGACTCTTCTCAATTAAGCCATGGGTTTGAGTGCTTTCACGTTCAAGTAACCAGTCGACCAATTCAACTTGACCAGGGCGAAGTACAAACGGAATATTTGCCGGTAATCCAAAAGGCATCCCCCTTGGATCGTAGGTCCACACCCAATGATTAAACCAATGTGCTGGATCATTCTTACACTTATATATCTCAGCCTGAATGCTGAGCTCGCTTTGCTCTATTACTGCTCGGTAATAGTAGCGTCTGGTCATCTCAGCAATGACTTCAGGCAAACGTGTGTTAATCGTCCACTCTTTGATGAGGGGCGCTATTTCTTCAATTGCGTAACTCATAATTTGCCATTAATTGCTAAGCGAGATAGCTCTTGTGCTGACATCCCAGCAAGCTGCTCAGGAGTATACATAGGGGGTTGAGTTTGTTCATTCTCAGTTTTTATAGGTCCACCATCAGCTCCAGTAATTTCTTTACGATTTGTATAGAGCCCACCCACTTCTTTTGCAGCTTGCTCTAATAAATCAGGAACAATCACGGCGTTGTCTTTGTAGCGGTCATGATCGATAAAGTTTTGGAGCCGCCTTAAGCGATAGGCAATATTTGCAATTGGAATTGAATTCACGTTCTTATTCATATCCTCTCGTATTCGATAAAATTCCTTTTTGAATTCTTCGCTTAAATCCTGCCCAGTCTTTTTGGTTGGGTCGTATGCTTCACACTGTTGCTTCGTTACCGTAATGCCAAATTCTTCTTGGACGCACTTAGCTGTTTCAGTGGGTGTCTCATAGGTTGCTAATGACCGAACTATATAGAGTTTCACCCGTTTATTAAGTCTTGCCATTTATCTAAATCCGTCCAAGTACGTCCAAGTAAAATGGCAAAAAAATTTAAGCCAATTTTAAAAGACAGGTACCACAAGCATGTGCAATTTTAGCTTTTCCAATTGTTGGTCCATCGTTAGCAAGGTCTACCATCTTCTGTACATCATCTGATGCACCATAGCGTTGAACCACACCATGAAACTCTTCGACATCGTGTGGTCTTAAATAGTATTTATATTCACCCGTTGAAGGGCTAATTAAGTAATTCCCGTCTTCATCCCGCTTAGCACCCAAGTGGTATAACTCGTGCTCGATCAATGCGCAAAATTCTATATCACTTGCCTGTGAGGCAAACTTTGCATCAATGGTGATAATAAAGTCAGGCACACAGCCGAACCAATCAATCATTTGTTTTTCTTGTCGCAGTTTTCGCCATCCACCCGCCATTGGTGCGAACTTCTCAGTTTGCCCCAATACAACCCTGTCAGCTTTGATGAATGCTGAAGACGCCCAAAGAACTTTAAATAAGGTACTAGACCACGGCGATATATGTACATGGTCTGGATTATAGAGCTTTCCATAACTGGAAATGAAAGTATCGATAATCCACTCTTCAAGCTCTTTTGCAGGCTCAAAATCAACATTATCTAAAGGGTCAATATTTAGAAATTGTTCTGGTGGTTGTGGTCTTTTCATAAATTGCACCCATTAAAAAACCACCCGAAGGTGGTCTATGTAAAACTTAATTAGCATTTTTTTCAATATATCGGGTTAGGCCTTTTTCTAATTCCTCAACCTCTGTCCCGTCAATCTTACCGTTATAGTAAATTAGATAACGTACGTCATCGCGATCAATATGATGCAAATAGAATATTTCCTTCTCTACCTCACCTGTGACTTGATTCAATTTAGTTCTTGTAAAATTTAAAGGACTTAAATCAGCGTCCTTTGGTTTTTCTTCAAAGACTAATTGGAATTGACCATTACTTTCTTTAAATGCCTCAAGAATTATAGCTTCCACAGACCCACCCTACGCCTAGCGATTTTCTAAAGTATTAATTATGAAATTCATACTTTGGGATTAATCCATACTATTCAAGAGTTCTGTGGAATAAATCAGATATATAGGGTCTGCTGTGAATTCTTAATCCGCTCTTTCAAGAGAATCATGATGCTGTCTATTACCAGCATCTCAATGCGGGTTATCAGAAGGTCAGCTCGGTTCGATCGATGTAGATGTCGGTTGCACAGTAAGCATGGAAATTCATCTGAGCATTAGGTTTATCTGAACGGTGTGTTTCTAGCCAAAGGTAGAAAAGGTCGCATGCCTGCCGTTCAGTTGCACACTATTACGATTGAGGAATACATCTCTAAAATTCTAAAGAAATGGGGATATGACCTCTAAAGAAAAGCCCGCGAAATCAGCGGGCTTGTTGTTTGTCTCTAATCTCTTGAATGCGTGACTGGTAGGTTTTAATGAAATCAAAAAAGCCAATCATGTCTTTAGCTGTAAGTGCCCCAACGCAATTACCAAGCTGCAAAACTTGCACAAATGTATATGTGGTTTTGCTTCGAATATCAACATAGGATTTCTTTTTCAGACCAGCCTGTTGCCAGTCTTTAATTTCGTAATATTGCGCTTTTATATACTCTGATTTTTCATCGTACTGACTTGTAATTGAGCTCATTGAAACACCAATTTCTATCTGCGTCTTTCCAAGCTGTACTACATATCGTTCTTTTCCATCATTACTATTTTTATCATAAGCTACGTAAATCTTGTAAACATCACCAGCCGCCACACTTCATTCCTTACGTGTTTGGTCTAAAAATGCCATCAGCGCCTGCGCTCATGTGAACCGTTGGAGTTTCGTCAAAGTCCTCAAAGTCGCTTAGCGCCGCTAATTCGTCTTCGATCATTTGCCCCATCTTCTCACGGAAAAGACTCAAGTCGGTCATGTCTTGCTCGTACTTTTTCGCCTCAACGATCTTATGCACCGCAGGGTCAAAAGCAGACAGTGGTGACATCATACGCCTTGGCGCAGATAAGGTATCGCCAATGCTTTCCCACAAATTCTTACGCCTACCAAAAGTCGATGCCCTTCTTGCGAGCCCCACTGTTTTATGCTGCGTTACAGCCGCTTTAATAGCGTCCACTTGGGTTTGATAAATTATCACGTGCGGAGTTTCGAGGATGGTGTATTTCCATTCGTCTTTGCTGAATGTAATTCTCGAATTAGTAACGGCTCGTTCGTCGACACAAACGGCATCACCGTCATTGTCGTGCGTCGCTTGGCTACCTCGTTTGCCGACGTGTTGGTCAGACGCTATAAAGCTCATTAATCCTGCTTTCATAGTTCTCAAAATTATGCTTTAACAAGTAATGATCGCATTATAGCAGAATTTTTATACTTTAAAGTATTGTTCGATAAGCAGCCTCAGTCGTTGCCTAGCGTCAGTCCTAGACAGTCGTCAAAAAAGAGGTTGGCTTACCACTGTGACCGCCAGTGGCAGCGGCTACTCACTCACTTAAAAACCACTGGATAGGCACAGTATTTTTAGTCTTCAGCTTTCGTATTCAATTTTCATGCGGGGCATCACTCCCAATTCTGATTCTTACTTTCCTGCATATCCTATCCATGCTCGATGAACTACATGGGTTGTACCCGCTTTCGTAGGGCTTATACGTGCTTACTCAGACAGTCTTTAGCTAACCAGTAAGCTTTAGTGTGTAGGCATGGCTTTTTTACAGATAATAAAAACCACCCGAAGGTGGTCTAATTAATCTTTCCAATCTTTAGACATATACCAAGTTTTAAGTCCAGCTTCATCTTTTTCATATTCAAAAAAAGCTTTTTTACCGCCAATATTTACATTTGCGCTACATTCGCCCTTATTTTCAGATATGTTCTTAGTGAATTTTTCGCCTTTTGAAATTTCATCGGCATAAACTTTTTGTATAGCTTCCTCAAGAGAATTTTCCAAATAATCAGGGATATTAGACATTTTTAAATCCTAAAAGTTAACAATCAAATATTAAAAATACCATTTTTACGCAAAATAAGTATTTAGAAATTGGATTAGATATGAACCATATCCCCATAATATTGTTCCAAAAATCATAAAATATATTCCATACACTTCATCTTTCTCAATTTCCTCCACTTTTGTCCGTTTTACATCATCATTATCACTTGATGCGAAAACTCCCCCTGTTCCAGTTCCTAAAATGTATTTACTAGTAATATTTAGAGGTATTTTTTTTCCGTTTGACATTTGATATAAATGAAATATAGCGGAAAGCTTGATACTCAATAGCAAACCGGAAACTGTAAACAAAGTTCCAGACGCACTAAAAAAGTTTTCAACTTTGAAAAACAACTCAATCCAAAGAGAAAAAAACATAAAACTTATGCAAAATATCAATGCCCTAATACGAATAAAAAAAATAAGATTCATGATTAATATTAAAAATTTTTTTAGCATACATCCAACTTTTCACTCACGCACATCAAAGAACTGTTAACTTCGATTTATAATTTTATTAAACTTATTTTTTATTAATAATATTTAATCTAAATTTCTCAAAACAGCATACTCTCCAGCATCATTAAGGCGTTTGATTTCCCCAATTAATGCATTTAATGTTTCCACAATAAACCCATCGACACTTTCAATATGGTAATAAAAATAGCCATTTTCAAAAATTTTGAATTTTCTAGATGGAAGTTCATGCGCGCTATTCATTAAAAAGCTATTAATTTCATCATACGCTTTTGAAGAGCATGATATTACGATAGTGTATTTAGACATATTATCTAACCAATATTTGATATATCAATCTTTTAACATGACTCATCGAACGAAACCTATCTTTTAATTCTCTTGATAGAAAAAAGCCCATCAAATGATGAGCTTTTTGAACAAACTAAATCAAAGTTGCTGAATTTCTGATTTTAGAAAATCATACCCTTTACTTGCGATAGCGCTAGCCACTACATTAGCTAACGATTGGTCTTGATTTAGCTCATTCTGAATACTTTCATATACATTATCCACTGCGAGATTAAGACTGTATTTGATAATATTTTCAAAAAATTGTTCCATATGAAATTCCTTTTAAATGGTGATTTAAACAAATGCACATCCTGTGCAAATTACACTTGGTCTCGGATAAACCGTAATACGACCAGTGTAGAAAAATATACCCTCTTTTTTGTACCTATGCAATTATAAATCGTACTCTTCCGCGACTTTATAGAAATACCCCCTTAAGTGGGTATCAAGGTCTATACGCCAATCACCAAGTCTTTCCAATGCAAACTTCTCATATTTATCGTATATTTTTAAATAATTTTTGCGGGAAATCCCTAAATTAGAGAGTTTGTGTCGTTCAGATTGATTATACGAGTTCTCTTTTTTGCCTTCGCATTTACTACACTCAATATGTTTTAACTCCGAATTTATGTAAACAGAACCTTTCCCATTACACTTAGTGCAAACTCCACGCTTGAATAGGAATTGTATTAATGCAGAGCGCGCTACACCTTTTGCAACCTCTTTTGTCGAAATTTGCTTTGTCTTAAAACCATCCTCTCTAAACTTCAATCGGATCTCACTTGTTAACAAGTTGTGTAATAAAGCGAAGTGACGGTCCATAGGTGCAATTGATCTTACCAATGCCCACAATATTGCATATTGCTCAGTAGACATATCTTGCATCATTAAAGCAGCACTATTGACCTTGCTTCCGCACACAGATGGCCCGCCTACTCCATCTTTAAATCCATCCATTGTTTTCTGCGCTAAATCCAATAGTGTGAAATCTACTCTTGATGTACTAGGCGTATACAATAAGCGCTGTAAATCATGGATTATATTTAGATCCCTGTGTTTCTCAAGGTTTGCTGTTGCTGTCATGCTCCTACCCTACCATCTTCTCTATTTGCTCAATCGCTTTGCCGCTTTTCACTTGCTCAGTACTAAACCGTACTACCTGATAACCCATCATTGTTGCTGCGTTGTATTTATCTAAGTCCCCTAAATAACCCTTACCCCTTGTATGCCTACCATTACTCCAGATCCCGCCCTCCACCTCAATTAATATCTTTCTGACCTTTAAGTGGAAATCAGCTCTCCATTTTCGTACAGGATGAAACTTAAACTCCTGCTCAAACTCAATCTTTAAAGCTCTCATTGCAGTGGCCAATATCACCTCACCCTCACTCTGCACCTTTTCACCTTTAACTTTTGGGCGCTTAGATCCTCTTTTGGCCTTATTCGCACCGATCATCTTTTTGTATTCAGCAATGGAGTAGCTGCTACTCACTGGCACCTCGGAGGGCTTTATCCAAGTCATATGCCCACAGAGCTGTAGCATTAGTGGCAGCTGCCATTTTTGATGTAATCTTTAATGCTGAATCAATCCGCTTTTGCAACTCATCAATTATGACTTGTTGTTCCACCTGAACCTCCCACGACCATTTCCCAACTTCTTCGAATTCGCTCATACACCACCCGCAATACTTACTTTTTTAAACGCCATATCTAATGAGTAATATCGAACGCCTCGCTCATCCGCTGCTGTTACAATCGTTTCTTTAGACCGTTTACCAATACGTATTGAAATAACCTTCAAATCACCTTTAGGATTCCAGTTTGCTTGCTTTTTAGCTTCAGCCTCGTCATAAGGAACAACCAAATCACCAACTTTTAATTTCATCCCTTTACCTCAAACAACTGCTTTGCCTTATCCGTTAAAAAGAATCGTGATTCATCAGTAAAACCTGCATCTTTTCGTTTGATATACCCGGCTTGCTCTAAACCCTTCAGGTATCTCTGTGCTGTTCTTAAACTGAGATTGTTTAAGGCTGTTTTACGAAGCTCAGATACCGTTGCTATCGGGGTTGTTTCAATTGTTTTGAGCGCATGAATCACACGCTCAAATATTGCAATCTGATTCACTGGAGTACTTGATGTTTTCATGCTGTAGTCCCCATAAGCGTTCCAGTAAACCCAACTTGCTTGAGGTATGGCTCCCATTTCTTCGCCTGTGTTGGGTTCATCAACTTGATTTTTATTCGTGATGCCAATTGTTCGTATGAGTCACCCGGAGCGCTGTGCTTGCTGGCGAACTCAGGTAGGTGTGCAAGTTTCTGAGCGAACGCTGAGATTTGTTTGTCAGTGAGCTGCTTCGGTTCACGTTTGGTATTCGTAGAGCCACTTGCTGTAGATCCATCCACCATCGTTTTTGCAGCAGCTTGTTTTTCGTATTTGAAATACGCACGAATCAACCAATCAGCAAACAGGTAGGTCAAGAATTGCGGATTATGATTTTTGCCTTCATTGAAATTTTCAAATGCTGAAAGCTCTCGAGTAAACCAAGTCGCATCTGTGATTTTCTCAACAGGAATTGAATCATTTGCCAAAGCAATTTCATCTTTCAAAGTTTTTAAAACAAACCAGCTCTCTTTTTTATTTTGATAGTGTTTTTTGATAGTGTTAGTTTGTGGGTTAAAATTCTTTACCACTTGCGGTAAAAATTCTTTACCACCTGTGGTTAAAATATTTGACCACTTGGTGTTTAAGGTGGTTAAAAATATTGACCACATTGGGAATTTATCCACAGTAGTAAGGTGGTTAAAATTTTTAACCAGTACAGATTTCTGATTACCAAGATTTAAATAAAATTCGCCTGCATTTTGAGCTGTATTTTCTCCATATCCGAAGTGGTAAAAATTTTTAACCACCTCTTTTTTGAACAAAATTAAAGTCTTCACTAGTACTTTTTTAGATGGGAATTTAATGATATTCCCGATGTCATAGTTATCGACTGGCGAAAATACATTTCCATATTTTGATTGGTGGTGCTTCTTGATCAGCCCTACTTCTTCAAGCTCAGTTAAGCACTTAATGACTGTAGGACGACTTTTCCTAGATAGGCTTTCCAGCTGGCGTAAAGAAAGTGCATCACTCTCCTTCGTCCAACCACGAGTTTTACGGATAATCAGGAGATAGATCTTCACAGATGCATCGCTGATCTTATTCATTGCTTCATCCACAAACGCATTAGCGACCATGAATGAGTTCGGTATAAATTTATTACTCACTCTTCACCCGCCTCTTCAATGGATTTAATGAAACGCCCAAACATAAAAATCTGTCCTGCTCGATGCAAGCTTGAAATGATTTCACCTGCATACCAAGCCGATACACGATGTTCATTGATCAGCATTTCCATAAACTCGTCTCGCGTTACGGCAGCATTCTTTTCATCGCCTTTGATCTTGCGTAGGTTTGCTCTACGGATCTCCAGCAATCCATCCAATGTGCGAAGCGCTGGCTCGTACCATGATTGAAGTTCCATGGCCTGCTTATGCTCAGGCTTCTTTTGAATGGCCTTGTTAGTAATCATGGAACCTCCG
This sequence comes from Acinetobacter sp. MYb191, assembly GCF_037572605.1. Taxonomy (NCBI): domain Bacteria; kingdom Pseudomonadati; phylum Pseudomonadota; class Gammaproteobacteria; order Moraxellales; family Moraxellaceae; genus Acinetobacter; species Acinetobacter sp. MYb191. Next base: position 209,488 of record NZ_JBBGZP010000021.1, read on the forward strand.
CTAAAGCTTGTTCAGCTTTGGTGAGACGGCGTTTTAATTTCAGCTCCAATGTTGTTGCATGACGGACCTCTGTTGGATCTACAACAACAACGATCACACCATTCGTTGTAACACCAATACCACCCAGTGAGGTTGTGTACTCAACGGAAAGTAAATGAGCCGTATCAAAAGTACGATTCACTAGAGTCACTGGAGCGATTAGCACCACCGTATCCCCTTGTAAGAAATCGTTATTTACATTGTCTTGGATTGCTTGTTGTGCTAAATTTGTTCTCATATTCATTGGTTCCGATAATTAATGAATCACAACCACTTTCTGTTCGTGCAGGAAGTGGTTTTTTAATATCCGAGTTCTGATAATCGTTGCGATAAATCGCTGTGTTGATAATCATTAATGTCAGAAGCTCGAGCCATTGATAGGCGTGCTAGAAAGAAAATGGATTCAACGAATTGACGGTCATAACACTCATAGTTTTCTGGAATTACTTTCAGTCCAAGTACATCCAATAGAGCGCAAGCATTTTCAATCTCACTCAACCCATTGCTTTTCTTGTCATTTTTCATTCTTGACAATGTGCTTGCATCAATCCCTAGATTTTCAGCAATCTCACCATTATTTTTTGATGCAAGGCCTTGCATTACTAAAGCTCTGGTATTTCTAGCTCTTGCAGATAGTTCAGACGATACTTTGCTCATTAGTGGTCCTTAATGGGTAGTTGGTGGTTTTTTACGACTCATAGGCGTTTGGGTCTCAACATTTAAAAAACGCTGATAACCATCTGGCACCCCATTGCTACGCCATAAAGAAACTGTTCCTTTTGTGCAGCCCAGCAACCCTGCCAACTCAGTATCAGATTTGCATCCATATCGGGTTCGTAGGTCATCAACTGTGAATTGATAAACACCCATAATATTAAACCTTATCTCATTAATGTTTAATGTATTAAACAATAAAGTTTAAGACTCTGTCAAACGAAATGTTTAATATTCTAAACATCAACAACAGGGACAAAAGTCATGATCGAATCTGTAGCGGATCGAATAGATAAGCGCATGAAAGAGCTTAAAATTAAGCAGGTAGATCTAATAAATAAGAAAGTAGCAAGTAAGGGAACTATTTCCCTGTGGTTGTCAGGCGGATCAATCCCAAGTGGTGATCGTCTTGTAAAGTTATCTAATGAATTAAAAGTTGATGCGGCTTGGATCCTGACAGGTCAGGGCGACATTAATAGTCGCTTTGATAATAATGTTGAATTAAACCAAGTTGTAACAGTGACTTACGCACCTGTAATATCGTGGGTACAAGCTGGGAGCTTTACCGACATGGATTCAATAAACAACTTAGCAGAATGTGAAAAATTACCTCTAGTACCTGGCGCAGGAAAGAAAAGCTTTTATTTGGAGGTGCGTGGTTTGAGTAATGCGCCTTACTTTGAGGAAGGTGAGAAAATTTGCATTGATCCAGATTATCAACTGGAAGACATACAGACTGGGGAAATGGTGGTTGTTAAATGTAATAACACTGCAACTTTTAAAGCACTCATATCAGAGCCAGATGGTTATTATTTAAAACCCCTTAATCCTAGCTGGGCAGAACAAGTAATACCCTTAAATGAAGACTGTATTTTGGTTGGAAAGTATGTTGGCTCGTTCAAGCCAGCAAGAAAATTTAGTCTGTCTTAATTTCATATTTATTCTGACCCGCTTAGGCGGGTTTTTTTATTGCTGGTTTTATACACCAAACAATAAAAAGAACTTTTTGTTTAATTTATCAAACTTTATTATTGACATGAAAGTTTAATTGTTTAAACTAAATCTCGTAAACAACAAAAAAGCCCAGCTACTTTAGACGGGAACTGGGCTTTTGCAAACTTTGCGAGATCAATTATGAACAAAACCTTATCCCCTTTCAAGACCATCAAGATAACTCTTGGTGTAGCTGCTGTAACAATGGGCGTGCTGAGCTGCGGCTTTAAAACTGCACCGCAAGCAGCACAACCTATTGTTGCCAACGTAGCCCCTTCTGAATATCAACTCCTTGCATTACGCATGACTGGAGATAACCACGGCGAAGCGATTATTCGTTTAGATGGTTTCCGCGTTACTGCACGTTTTGAAGTTGAAGCATTTCAAGACAGCTACGGCGTACCGGGTAGTGAATTTACCTCTGTTGATGTAACTAACCTTGATGAAGTAACTGTCTCTGATGCCTTAGGCAATCCATACAACGACTTCACAAATCACATCGACCATCAGAACTTCAATGCCCTCATCAAAGGCTATATCGAAAAACATCGTTTAGTGGAGGCAGGCTAATGACTACTTCTACTCAAAATAGTTTCTCTAAGCGTCTTGATGACGATGCTCAAGGCAATACACGTTTAAGCCTTGGGACTAAGCACCCTGTCGTTTATGTGGCAAAAGGAAAAGACATTTTCAAGGAAACAGCAAACGGTCTTGTAAAAGTCACTCTTGAAGAGCAAGTGGCTAAACCTTGGATCCGTGAAAACTTTGAACGTGAACGAGCTTTCCAACAAAGAAAAACCATGGCTATTCGCCTTCAAAAGTCACTTACACGTTCTTATCCAAAATCATATAAACGAGCTAAAGGCTCACTGTTCTGGGCATAAGGGGCTTTAATCATGACTGTATTTTTTAAGAAAGCTCAACGTAAAAATGCAAAATTACGTCTTGCTATAGCTGGTCCTACAGGATCTGGAAAAACCATGGGTGCTCTGCTTATTGCCAAAGGTATTGGTGGGCGTATTGCTGTTGCAGATACAGAAAATAGTAGTGCTGAACTCTATGATGATGTTGTTCTGTTTGAACATGCAAACTTGCAACCTCCCTACACTCCTGAAAAATTCATAGGTGCGATTAAAGCCGCAGAAGACGCAGGTTTTGACACACTTATCTTAGATAGCATCACTCATGAATGGTCTGGTGTCGGTGGTTGTCTTGAGATTGTAGATAAGCTTGCTGGCACTACGTTCAGAGGAAATAGCTGGGGTGCATGGAGTGAAGTGACACCTCGCCACCGTAAGTTTATCGATGCAATGCTGCAGTCTAGTATCAATATTATCGTGACGCTGCGCTCGAAAATGGAAACCGTTCAAGTTACAGATGGCAAAGGCAAGAAGAAAGTTGAAAAGGTTGGGATGAAGGCTGAACAACGTGACGGTATTGAATATGAGTTCACAACAGTCTTGGACATTACACACGACAACTTCGCTATAAAAACCAAAGACCGTACGCGTATTTTTGAAGAACCGCGCATCCTAAGTGAAAACGATGGAATCCAGCTTAAGCAATGGCTTCTATCAGGTTCTGCTGATTCTTGTATTGATGGTAACCAATACCTAGAGCTTGAAGAGTTAATGAAGAATGCGGGTGTTGATATTGAGAAATTCTGCACAAAACGTGGCTTAAACAGTTTGCATGATGTTCAACAGCAAAAGTTTGATGAAACCTGTAAATCACTCAACGAGATGATTAAACGGAATGCTGAGGCACAGCAAGCAAATGAAGAACAGTTTCAGCAGGAACAAGATGCCTTGCTGGAACAAGATTACCAACAAGCATTAGCTGTGATTCAAAAGGCACAAAGTGTTAATGAGCTTCAATACCCAGCTGATTTTTTCAAAGGGACAAAATACGAACAACAAATTCTAAATTCTTGCCAAGCAAAGTCAGATATGGAGGGATGGACAGCATGAACATTTTAAATGGTACTGAAGCTTTTGAAGCAATGATGGCTGGGCGAAATATCATGTGCCGTATAGCTGGTGAGTTCATTGAGTTTGATGATTTGGACCAGTTCCCTGCCACTGTTTTTGCTAAACCGGGTTATGAGTTTTGCATCAAGATCGACACTATCGAAGTTGCAGGCATTGCTTTTACAAAACCTTTGACTATTGATGAGTATCAAGAAGGCCAAGATGTATTTGTCATCAATACATACTCTCCATCTATTTATGTAGTTAATTTTAAAACTGCTGCGCTTGTTCAATCCATTAACAGTGGCTTTGTCCAGCGTGATGCTGAGAATGCCGAACTTCAATTAAAAGCTCTATCTAAATCGCTTGGACGAGATATTGATAGTACTCCAAGTATAGTCCGCCTTGGTGAAGAGCCAAAGAAACAACGCGCTCCTCGTAAAAAGAGAGAGGATCCAATAGAACAAGTTGAACCGGCTCAAGTTTCAAGTGAAAAGCTGGGTGATGTTTCCAGTGATGAAATTGAAACAGATCCAGTGAAAATTGTTGAGTCATTCACCACTCAAATCAATGAATGTGTAAAAGTTGAATCTGTTTTATCACTACGCTACTCATTCTCTGCAAACGGCTATCTTGAACGAGAACATGTTCAGCATTTATTTGAACTGGTAGAAGCTAAGTTGATTGAGTTAGATCCAGAGCAATATACGCCAAAAGCGGAAACTGAAGACCTAACTATAGATGCACTCAAAAAGTTACAGCAGGATGCGGAAGATCAAATTAAAGGTGTTAATGAACAAGTACAAGCAGATGAAAATCATATAACACTTTTGAACGACTTGCTTGAACGTGCCTCGAATTCCCAAACACCGGCGGAAGCAAATGCACTTATTAAATACACCAGTGAATGGACTGAAGAACAACGTAAGCCGCTGCTTAATGCTATTCACAATCGCTTGAAGGATCTCAGTGCATTCACAACCACTGAAACACAACCACCTTCATTGATGGCGCAAATCCAAAATGCCAAAGATTTAAATGAGTTGGAGTGTTTGGAGGTCGAAGTATTCAATCGCCATCCTGATATCCAGCCCAAGTTAATGGACTTTGTAAAGCGACGTCGCTTTGAGTTGAAAAATGGGGCTGGTCCAGTGGGAGCACCTCTATGAGATACACCTACTCTTCTATCACCCGTGTGCTGTTAATTCAGCACAACGGGCGGGTAAGAACCTACAGAAACATCAACCTCTTTGGGATTGAGGACTGTATTCAAAACTTTGTTAATACGTGGGGGTATAGATGATCTTCAGAATTAAAAACAAGCATGCCCTTGCCTTCATGATTTGGCTTGAATTACTGGGCTACGTAAAGAAAGTTCTGGCTGATGGCAGCTGCACGTTCTCAGGCAAAGGAACAAAGAAATCGTTGAGCTATGTGTTTGTAAAGAATGATTTAACAGGTAATGCAGCATGTCAGTCACTGTATGAAGAATACGTGAATTACCAAGAGTCTAATTATATCGAAATGAAGGTGGCGGGATGAACAATACACCAATGGATCTTAATGCTGTTCTATTTGCTCAGCTCGATCGCCTAAGTAATCCTAATCTAAAAGGTGGGGAGCTTGAGGCTGAAATTCAAAAGGCAGAAGCCATTGAGAAAATCAGTGAGCAGGTCATCAAGAACAATAATATGCGTTTAAACGCTGCAAAATTGGTTGCTGAATATCGTGGGCTTAAGAATGCCGATTCAGTAGAAATTCCACAAAACTTAATTGGGTGATTTATGGCTAAAGGTAGCGCTATCCATTACAGCCAAGAGCAACTGGACTTTATTAAAGCCAACTGCACATTAAGCCGCAAAGATCTCACTGAAAAGGTTAATGGTGTATTTGGAAGTGAATTTTCTGTTGATCAGATTAAATCCCTGTGCACCAGGAACAAATGGAAATCTGGACGAACTGGTTGTTTTGAAAAAGGCTCAAAACCATGGAATACAGGCACCAAAGGTGTCTGCAAACCAAACTCAGGAAACTTTAAAAAAGGCCAAATATCCTGGAATAAAAAACCTGTTGGTTACGAGCGGATCTGTTCTAAAGATGGATATGTTCTGGTCAAAACAGCTGAGCCGAATGTCTTTGAGTTGAAACACCGGGTAATTTGGGAAAAAGAAAATGGCCCCGTTCCCATGAACCAAGTATTGGCATTTAAAAATCAGGATAAAACAGATTGCCGATTAGAAAACTTAATTCTTATGAGTAGAACCGACATGGTTCGATACAACCAGAGTTATCAAAAATTGGCTAATCCTGAAAATAATGAGTCTTGTTTGTTAATGGCCAAAGTCAAAAACATGAAGCATCAGCTTCTCAGGAAGGTGTCTTGATGGATCTCCAACACATCGCCCAGGACCTCGCTGAAGAATTTGCACCACTCGTCATAGGCCAGTCAGTTACTACAAAAACATTCACGGCGGAGCAAGCCTCTGCCCTTTATCACATCCTTGTGGGTTTTGGGTATAAGGATGAATGCACAGGCTTAGACACCAAATTGCCGTTTGAGCTAATTGATATTAAGAAGGAGGTATCTTAAATGGGAGTTGCAATTGATTTAACAAATACAGAGCGACGAGTTTCCACAGCTGAATTTGCCTTGAGAATGAATATTTCAGAAAAGGAGCTATACGCAAGAATTAACGATGGCCGTATTAGATCGCCGATGAAAGATGGTCGAAAGAACTATTGGCTGAACAGTTATGTTTTGGAACGTATTGTGAATCCAGATGATGATGATAATATTGCATTGCTGAATGCATAAAAGTGTCGTAACTTACAGGTCGCATCTAGCGACCTTTTTTTACAATAAAAATAAATGTGAGTAATATTGTGAGTAACGTTTTAATAATAAAAATATAATATTATTATTTTCAATAACTTAATGCATTAATGTTGAATAGCATCCATTGTAAGTATGGTGGCTGAACGTAATACCTCGCCTGCTATACGACAGATTTCATAAAGTGCAGCAACAAAAATAACCTGCCCATCCTGTCGTCTGACACCCCATCTCTGCGGCTTTTGTTCTATATATTTTGACTCATAAAATTCAAAAACTGGGATCACCCCAAACTGATATTTGGAAGTGGCCTCAATAAAACTGGCCTTTTGCAGAAGTGTCTCACTTCGAGCATTATAGGTTTTCGTTGCAATACTCTTATCTTCTGCCCATTTTGGTATTAAGCCAAAATGTACCTTTCGCCACTCAAAACCTATATTTGATTTGAACAATAAAGGCAGCTCATAACCAGGATAGACTTCTTCGACATAATCAAACGGAATTTCAGGTAGACCAAACTGTTGTACTTGAGCAAGGGTTAGAGGTTTAAAATTAGCGCACATGGATTTTCATCCAACTTGATGATTAACAATAGTATGAAGAGCTTTATATAGTGAATTGTATAAGGCTTTTATCCGCAGCGTCTAGTTGAGATACTGATTTAGCCATACGCTTAAAACCATTCATAGTCTTGAGCAAGTCCAATCTATAGATCACTATTACCCAAAATTAAATTTGTCTTATTCATTTCCTATATAAACGCAGTACGACTTATTTCAGCCAATAAAAAAAGCCTCCGAAGAGGCTTTTTTAGCTTTACAGATTAGTCACCTGTATAACCTTTTAACTTCAAACGTGCAGCATGCAGAAGTGGCTCTGTATAACCTGATGGCTGCTCACCACCTTTAAACACAAGGTCATAAGCTGCTTTGTATGCATAACCATCGAAGCTTGGCGCCATAGGGGTGTAAAGCGGATCGTTTGCGTTTTGCTCATCTACGATTTTCGCCATACGCTGCATCACTTCTTCAACTTGCGCCGCAGATACGATGCCGTGACGCAACCAGTTTGCAACGTGTTGAGATGAAATACGTAAAGTTGCACGGTCTTCCATTAAACCAACGTTGTTGATGTCTGGAACTTTCGAACAACCTACACCCAAGTCAACCCAACGCACAACATAACCCAAGATCCCTTGAAGGTTATTTTCAAGCTCTTTGGTTTTCTCTTCTTCAGTCCAGTTGGTATCTGTCGCTAAAGGTGGTGTTAACAAATCATCTAAAGATAAAGGCTCTGTATTCAATAATTCTTTTTGACGCTCAGACACGTTGCACTGGTGGTAGTGAATCGCGTGAATAACAGCACCTGATGGAGATGGAACCCATGCACAGCTTGCGCCCGCTTCTGGATGTTCGATCTTGGTTTTATACATGTCTAAAAGCATATCTGGTTTTGGCCACATGCCTTTACCAATTTGTGCTTTACCACGTAAGCCGGCTTGAAGACCAATCATCACGTTACGGTTTTCATATGCTGGGAACCAAATTTGTGATTTCACCTCGCCCTTACGAACGAATGGACCTGCTTCCATAAAGGTATGGATTTCATCACCTGTACGGTCCATGAAACCCGTATTAATGAAGATGGTACGGTCTTTCGCTTGAGCAATACAGTTTTTCAAGTTTACAGAAGTACGACGCTCTTCATCCATGATACCGATTTTTAAAGTTTTTGTAGGCAAGCCAAGCGCTTGTTCTGAACGCTCAAACAGCTCAACCGCAAAAGCAACTTCTTCAGGGCCATGCATTTTAGGTTTTACGATGTACATTGAACCTTTACGAGAGTTCTTGTTTTCGTTTTCACCTTTAATGTCTGCAAAAGACAAAAGCGGAGTGATTAATGCATCCATGATACCTTCGTAGATTTCAGCACCATCTACAAGAATCGCAGGGTTGGTCATGAGATGACCCACGTTACGAAGAAGCATCAATGAACGGCCATGAAGTTTCGTTTCACCACCGATCAAGTTTTTGTGTGTACGGTCTTTATTCAAAGTACGCGTAACAGTTTTACCATTTTTCTCGATAGACTCTGAAAGCGTACCTTTCATCAAACCTAACCAGTTACGGTAGCCTTCAACTTTCTCTTCTGCATCTACAGCAGCGATCGAGTCTTCTAAGTCTTGAATTGTGGTTAAAGCAGACTCAAGTACTAAATCTTTAACGCCAGCCGCATCTGTTTTACCAATTGGGCTGTTTGCATCAACTTCAATCACAACGTGTAAGCCGTTGTTTAAAAGTACGATTTCTGTTGGTGCAGCTTCCTCACCATTGAAACCAACAAATTGTGCTTCTTTAACCAAAGTCGATGTTGAACCGTCTTTTAACGTCACAACTAACTTTTTGCTTTCAACTGCATATTTTGTCGCATCAGCATGCGAACCATTCGCTAATGGGAAGGTTTCATTTAAAAAGTTTTTAGCAAATGCAATAACTTTGTCGCCACGTACAGGGTTATAGCCTTTACCTTTTTCCGCGCCACCGTCTTCAGGGATCACATCAAAACCGTAAAGTGCGTCGTATAAAGAGCCCCAACGTGCGTTTGCAGCATTTAAGCAGTAACGTGCATTACGCACAGGTACCACCAATTGCGCACCAGCCAATAATGCGATTTCTTCATCTACATTTTCTGTGCTGATTTGGAAATCTTCTACTTCTGGTACTAAGTAGCCAATTTCAGTAAGGAAAGCTTTGTAAGCTCCAAGTTCAAATTTGTTGTTGCGGTGCCATTCATCGATCTTCGCTTGAATGTCGTCACGCTTAGCCAATAGTGCTTTGTTCTTTGGGCTAAGATCGACAACGACTTGTTCAAAGTTTTTCCAGTAAGTTTCACTGTCCAAACCTGAACCTGGAAGTGCTTCATTTTCGATGAAATCGTAAAGTTCTTTAGCAATCGCTAACTTGCCTTTTTGAATACGTGCAGTCATTGTCTTTCCTGATATTGCTACTTTTTATACAAGAGATTCTAGTATACCGATTTAAACTTGGCTGAATAGTAATATCACAGTGCGAAATAGTGATCATTTTTTATTTAATAAAGTATACAAACTACCAAATAAAATACTGCTCAAGGCACAAGCATTATCAATTTACAAAATGCTCTTTAGTAGTTTATTAAGTTTTTGAAATGCCGAAATTAGACTTAAGTGCAGTTTTGTATATTTTTTACACTTAAAACCAATATTCTCCCTATTTTCAATCCTGATTAAGCCATGATTATTCAAAAAAGTCGATAAATTAATCGATGAAAATGCACATAAAAAAAGCACCCTTTTGGGTGCTTATATTTTTAAATTTCTTCTTGTTGTTTACTTGCTTCAGCTTGTATTTGTCGATGCGCTTCATTCAAGTAATCATCTGATTGCATTTCCAATAAACGTGAACGCGTGCGTTCAATTTCAAAGGCTAATTTATCACCAGAGTACAAATCAATAATTGTATCTTCTGAGGTTAAAAAACATTTTTACCCCACGATAAAAAAACTCATCGACCATATAAAAAAAACGACGCGTCCCTTCAGAAAGATAATCGGTCAAATGCGGAACATTACTTACCAACACCGTATTATAAATATTTGCAATTTCGATAAAGTCAGCAGGACTACGTGGTTTTAAACACAGCTCTGAATACTCACACCATAAAACATCTTCAGTATGCCCGACCGTTTCTACAATACGATTATTAATAATAATCGGCTCATCTGAAATGGTTTGAGTTTGTGTTAATGCGCTAAAACGCTGTGCGATCCAACGTTGGTGCTCATGTGTTAAAGGAGATTTAAAGAGTTGCGCTTGTTTTAAAACACGTAAACGGTAGTCCACGCCTGCATCTACATTTAAAATCACACACTGCTGTTTCACCATTTCAATGGTTGGAATGAAACGATCGCGGTGAATGCCGTTTTTATATAAACCATCTGGCGCAATGTTTGAGGTTGCCACCAAGGTAATGCCACGTGCAAAAAGCTTTTGGAACAAATCACTAAGAATCATGGCATCCGTCACATTCGAGACGAAGAACTCATCGAAACAAATAACCACTGCTTCTTTATAAATTTGATCCGCAACCGCATCTAAAGGGTTACGCTGACCTGAAAGCTTGTTGAGCTCACGATGTACATGTTGCATAAAATGGTGAAAGTGCATCCGTGTTTTACGACGAAATGGAATTGAGTCATAAAACTGATCCATCAACCATGTTTTACCACGGCCTACACCGCCCCACATATATACACCACGTGGAGAAGTTTGACGGCGGAAACGACGGAATGCTTTTTTAGATGCCTTAAAACGTTGAATTAATTCATGCCAAACGCGATCCAACTCATGAACGGCCTGAGCTTGTGCCTCATCAGACATGAACTGCCCGGATGCTAAGGCTTGCGCATAGCGCTCTGCAGGAGATAAAGGACTGAATGCGGTAGGTGAATTAAAATCTGACATATCATTTAATACTGTTTTTAGGCTATATCAATTATAGCGGAGTGGAAAAGTTAATATATAACACTTTGGCATAATTATGCTTAGGCTATTTCCCATATTGTCGTGGACTGTAACCAAACCACCGTTTAAATGCATGATTAAAGGCTGCAGGCTCCGAGTAACCCAATAACTCTGCAATCATTTCAATGGAATATTCCTGATATTCCATCAAATGAAGTGCACGGTCTTTCATTAATTGCTCACGAATTTGTTTATAACTGCTATTTAACTGTTGCAACTGGTGTCTTAAAGTTCGCTCTGGCAAATTCAACGCTTGCGCGGTTTCAGCCATGGTCGGCAGTAAACCACGTTGCAACTCCAAATAATCCTGCACCCGCTGAATCAAGCTCGGCTGCTCTGCCGTTTCTTCCAAACGCTGCAATTCCGCCTGACATTTGCCTGCATAAACGTTAAATGTCATCAAATCTGCTGAAGGAATTGGTACATTTAAAACCCATTCATCAAACCAAAATTCAGCTTGCTGCGTACCAAAACTGACTTGCTGGCCATAAACCTGCTGGTAGAGCGCCAGTTTTTTCGCATCATCAGGTCGTGCAACAGGTAAAGTAATTCGAATCTCAGGCATTTCCAGCCCAATCATCTTATAAATATCTTGTAAAAACTTATAGGTTCCCGCTATCTCAGAATGTGCACGCAACTGTCCCACAGACGTTTGTAGGTCTCGCGGTAGATAACATAGTGCAACTTGATCATTTTGTTTTTTCAAACCCAATAAGCCACTCAAATGCGTCAAACTTTGATAGCGAATACCCTGTTCTAATGCGGTATGTGTCGTTGGACTGGTCATCAATAACATCAGTAAAGGGCCATATCCTGCCAAGACATAATGCTGACCAATGAACAAGCCTTGCTCAGGCTCAATATCCTCTGCAATGATTTTCAAAATATCCCACTCTAGAGCAGGATGGATGATCGCATTCGGATCAAGCGACTCCACACGTAAGCCAATGCTTTGTAACTTTTGATCGACTGCGACTCCTGCTTTACGCATTCCTTGAATCAAATACATCAAGCCAAGTACAGAACGTTTCATAATCAATTAAAAGCAAAATATTGGCCTATGTTTTACTACAGCCACCTAGCGTACAACAATTGCCGAATCTATCAATTTTCTTGTCAGGGCTATCATAGACCTTCTGGATAGTTGCTCTACAATAAAGTAAAACAAAAAGGAAAAACAAATGCAGGCAGCAAATTCAACAACCCCTCAGGTAAAAATCGCCATTATTGGTGCAGGCTTTGGTGGTTTAGCTATGGCTATTCGCCTTTTGCAAAACAATATTCGTGATTTTGTCATTTTGGAAAAGGCCAGTGAAATAGGTGGCACATGGCGTGAAAACCAATATCCGGGCGCTGCTTGTGATGTACAGTCACATCTCTACTCCTTGTCTTTTTCACCCAAGACCGACTGGTCTAAACGTTATGCTGAAGCACCTGAAATTTATCAATACATCCAAACACTTACCGCTGAACATCAATTACAGCCTTATATCCACTTTAACACCGAAGTCAGTGCTGCACATTACTTAGAAAATCAGTGTTTATGGCAACTCACCCTTAATCAAAATGAAACTCTGCCCGCCCAATTTGTCATTTTCGCATCTGGTCCACTGCATGTACCGCAAATTCCGCGTATTTCGGGTATCGAGAAATTTAAAGGCAAAGTTTTCCATTCATCACAGTGGGATCATGACTATGACCTCAGCAATAAAAATGTTGCCTCTATTGGCACTGGGGGTAGTGCGATTCAATATATTCCTGAAATTGCAGAAAAAGTGAAGCAACTCTACGTACTACAAAGGACAGCTGCATGGGTTATTCCTCGGGATGAACGTCGTTATTTACCCATTGAAAAAACACTGTTTAATCGATTTGATTGGTTTCGAAAAATTCATCGAGCTCGTCTGTATTGGACAAATGAATCTCGTGTAGTTCCCATTATGAAACCACAGGTCATGAAATATGCACAAAAACTAGCAGAAGCCTATATTCGCCATCAAGTCAAAGACCCTGTAACCGCAGATAAGTTAATTCCCAACTATATTATGGGTTGTAAACGCATTTTGGTCTCCAACAAGTATTACCAAAGCTTTAACCGTAAAAATGTTGAATTGGTTACCGATGATATTTTGGAATTAACTAAGGACAGTATCATCACCAAAGATGGGAAAAAGCGTAAAATTGACTGCTTAATCTATGGCACAGGTTTTGTGACTGACCCACGTATTTATCTTAAATCCTTTAGCTGTACAGGACTGAATCATGTCGAGCTTACAGACGCATGGAAAGATGGGGCCGAAAGTTACTATGGAATTAGCACCAAAGGTTTCCCAAACTTATTTCAGCTTTTAGGGCCTAATACGGTCTTAGGTCATAACTCGGTTATTTTTATGATTGAGTCACAAGTCAATTACATTTTACAGCTCATCGAGATGGCAGAAAAAACCCAATCTCAAGCAATCGTTGTAAAAGCAGATATTCAAGACCAATTTAATCACCATTTACAAAGTCAATTTACAGATACCATTTGGCAATCTGGCTGCGTCAGCTGGTATCAACAAGCGGATGGGAAGAATTTCTCTTTATGGCCCAGCTATACATGGAAGTATTGGCTAAAAACACGAACAGTCAATCCAGCAGACTATCGTTTTTTAAATTCCAAGCAAGATAGTCAAGCAATAAATTAAGATCGCGGTCATAATAAGTCAGTATTTTTTCACACTTTATTTGACATGCAATCGTTTTGGTTGATTTTTCAGCTTCTTATTTGTTTAGCACTTGGATTTGTTTTGGCTCGTCGTTTACCCAAATGGCTTGAACGACTTGCCTTTCAAATCCTGCCCTATTTTACTTATATTCTCTTAATCGCAATTGCGATTGAGTTTTCAACGACTTTACATAGCATTGCCGAACCTTGGCAGATACTCAATCATGCAGCACTTTTAGCAGTTATGACCAGTATCGGTGCTTTTGTCTGTTGTTACATATTATTTAAACTTTTGGGCTATCAACCGAGTCATGGCAAAGTATCCATGAGCCTTGTGAGCAAGTCATTAATCAATATCAGTTATGCATTTATCGCACTGGCCTTGGGTTATGGCTTGGCAGAGCTATCTTCAAGTTTCGGCTATACCCTTCATATTAGTACATGGAACTTGTTACTGGTTTTCATGTTTCTGATCGGGCTTGATTTAGCTTATTCGCCACTAGATCGCTCATGGTTGAACTGGCAAATACTGCTCGTTCCACTTGGTTGTATCCTGGGTTCAATTATTGGGGCGTTTGTAACTGCTTATTTTGTGCCGAGCATTCAATTAAAAGACCTGATTATGTTGTCTCAAGGTTATGGTTTCTACTCTATGACTGGCATTGTGGTCACGGAGTTAAAGAATGCACATTTAGGCAGTATTGCACTAATGAATGATTTGTTCAGAGAAATCTTTGCGATTGTGTTTATGTATATCATTGGCTGGCGTTACCCTCGCTCTGCGATTTCATCCGCAGGAGCTACAGCAATGGATGTTACACTACCGATGGTCAAACAAGCCTGTGGGAATGACTTTATTCCACATGCTATGGTGAGTGGTTTCATCCTGTCAGTTTTGGCGCCGATTGTTGTGAGTGTCTTGGCTGCTCTGTAAAGCATAGCGCTCTATTCGATGCCGTCTTTTTATTTTGCTATTGCCACTTCGCTCACCAACAATTCTTTTTAAAATTTAATCCATAAAAAAGCCTTTCGAATGAAAGGCTTTTTAGATTTCTAGTCGCTCAAAGCGTCGCTAAAATATCTTTGAGCATCTGACACGGGTTTGCAGACTGTGTAATTGGTCGACCAATCACTAGATGTGTTGCACCGTCTAACATTGCTTGTTTTGGCGTTACGATACGCTTTTGGTCATCCGCACTTGAGCCCTCAGGGCGAATGCCCGGTGTTACCAATGCAAACTCTGAACCCAAAGCCTCACGCAGCATTTTTGCTTCTTGCGCTGAACATACCACACCGTCTAAACCACTATCTTTAGTCAGTTTTGCTAGACGTTTGACTTGTTCAAATGGTTCAATATCCAGACCAATATCGGCTAAATCTTCACGGCCCATTGAAGTTAACACCGTTACTGCAATCAGTTGAGTATTATAATTGCCAGCCTTTAAGCGCTCAACACAGGTTTCCATCATTTTACGGCCACCTGAAGCATGGACATTTACCATCCAAACCCCCATATCTGCAGCAGCACATACCGCTTGCGCAGTCGTATTTGGAATATCGTGAAATTTTAGATCTAGAAAGACTTCAAAGCCTTCACCATGTAAAGCTTTAACAATAGATGAGCCTTCATGGGTAAATAATTCTTTACCGACTTTTACACGGCATAATTGAGGGTCTAATTGCCCAGCAATCGTCATTGCGTCATAATGACTTTTTGCATCTAAGGCAACAATAATACTCATGGGGAGACCCTTCAAACTCACAAAATTATGGCATTATACGGATTAAGCCTAAAACGACCAAGACTATTTTTCTAAAAACCATTTAAAATTCAAACTAAGTTCTTTATTCATATACTTTTTATATAGTTATCAATATTTTAAAGCACAATAAAAAACGCCTTTGGCTATATATCCAAAGGCGTTTAAATCAAACTTGCTTCAATACTTCCTAAGATAGAAATCTTACTTCATATTGTGGCTTAAAGCGGTGTAGATGGACGATCATTAGGATTGATGTCTAACACCGTTTTCTCATGTCTTGTATGTGCTGCAGCTTCAGCAGCAGCCAGCTGAGCAGATTGAATCTGCTCTTTACGAAGGTGATCAATGTCTTTACGTAGTCGCTTAATTTCCCAACCTTTCTGGAATACACGAAATACCTGAACACCAATTAACAAACCCAACACAATCCCTAAAGCCATTGTTAATAATAACAATAGACCTAAACGCATTGCTGGAACCTGTATAAACAACAGATCAACGGTTAGCTCAGTTCCGTTTTGTAGCACCAAAGCTAGGCAGTAGCCAAACAGTACAATTAATAATGCGAATAATACGTAACGCATAAGCACCCCAATAAATTTTATTCGCCTGCAGTCTCGTTTACTGCATCACGTAATGCTTTACCTGGTTTGAAATGTGGAACAGCTTTAGCAGCCACTTCTACCGACTTACCCGTTTTAGGATTACGCCCAACACGAGGCTCACGGTGATGGAGTGCAAAACTACCAAAACCACGAATTTCAATACGATTATCTGAAGACAAAGATGCAATCATTTGATCAATCATAATCTTAACAGCTTCTTCCACTAATGGCTCTGCTAAGTGCGGGTTTTTAAGAGAAATACGCTCTATTAAGTCAGACTTATTAAGTGCTTCAGTAGTCATCTGCGACCTCTTTAATTATCAAGCTATCTTGTAGATAGATTGATAATAACCTGTTTAAATACAAAACGGTAGCGTAATAAGTGAATACTACGCTACCGTTTATTGTATTTGTGTAAAAAGTATTAGTTAACTTACATTAACAATACAATTCAAACATCTACTTAGTTGCCCATTTGAGCTTTGATCAAATCACCAATAGTCTTAGGACCATTGTCTTGACCAGTAGTTGCTGTCTTCAAGTTAGCAACTGCTTCTTTCTCTTCAGCTTCGTCTTTCGCTTTGATAGACAAGTTGATATAGCGAGATTTACGATCTACATTGATGATTTTCGCTTCAACTTCTTGACCAACTTCAAGGAACTTAGTTGCATCTTCAACGCGGTCGCGGTTGATTTCAGATGCTTTAAGAGTCGCTTCAACTTCGTCAGCTAACTTAAGTGTTGCACCACGAGCGTCAACAGCAGTTACAGTACCTTTTACAAGTGCACCGCGTTCGTTAGCAGCTAAGAAATCGTTGAACGGATCGCTGTTCATTTGCTTGATGCCAAGGCTGATACGGTTGCCTTCAGCGTCTACAGACAAGATAACCGCTTCAACTGTGTCGCCTTTCTTGTAACGACGGATAGCTTCTTCGCCTTGTTCGTTCCAAGAAATATCAGACAAGTGAACTAGACCATCGATACCGCCTGGTAAACCGATGAAGATACCGAAGTCAGTGATTGACTTGATAGTACCAGAAACTTTTTCACCTTTGTCGTGGTTCTTAGCAAACTCTTCCCATGGGTTAGCACGAGTTTGTTTGATACCAAGAGAAATACGACGACGCTCTTCGTCAACTTCAAGAACCATAACATCAACTTCATCACCAATCTGAACAACTTTAGATGGGTGGATGTTTTTGTTAGTGTGATCCATTTCAGAAACGTGTACTAAACCTTCAACGCCTTCAGCGATTTCTGCGAAACAGCCGTAGTCAGTTAAGTTAGTTACGCGAGCTTTAACGATTGAACCTTTAGGGTAACGGTTCATGATCGCTAACCATGGATCTTCACCTAATTGCTTAAGACCTAAAGATACGCGGTTACGTTCTTTGTCAAACTTAAGTACTTTAACAGTAACTTCTTGACCAACTTCAACAACTTCTGATGGGTGCTTGATACGCTTCCAAGCCATGTCAGTGATGTGAAGAAGACCATCAATACCGCCAAGGTCAACGAATGCGCCGTAGTCAGTAAGATTTTTGATAGTACCAGTAACTGTTTGACCTTCTTCAAGCTGAGCAAGAAGAGCTTCACGGTCAGCTGAAGATTCAGCTTCCATAACAGCACGACGAGATACAACAACGTTGTTACGTTTAGCATCAAGTTTGATTACTTTAAATTCTAACTCTTTACCTTCTAAGTGAGTAGTATCACGAATAGGACGAGTATCAACTAAAGAACCTGGAAGGAACGCACGAACTGGACCGATGTCAACAGTGAAACCGCCTTTAACTTTACCAGAGATAACACCAGTAACGATTTCGCCGTCTTCAAAGATTTTTTCAAGTTTAGTCCAAGTTTCAGCACGTTTTGCTTTTTCACGTGATAAAACTGTTTGACCCATGCCGTTGTCAAGCGCTTCAACAACAACATCAACAGTGTCGCCAACTTGAACTTCAAGTTCGCGTTGTTCATTTAAGAATTCAGCGCGGTCAACAATACCTTCTGATTTAAGGCCAGTGTCAACTGTTACCCAATCAGAATCGATGTTTACTACAACGCCTTGGATGACAGCACCCTTTTCAACGTTGAGGTTTAATTCGCTTTCTTCAAAGAGGGCTGCAAAAGATTCGGTCATGATATACCTGATAAAGTCAGCGGTCTTGGATCAGACAAGGCCGGTTTAGTTAAGCGTCTACATAGTCCATTTTGAACTGATCAAGCTATGCTTCTGCTGAATATAAAAATTCGTTAGTTTGCTAATTGCTTATCGATATAAGCCGTCATAAGCTGAAATACCTCATCAATGTTCAATTCAGAACTATCAATGATGTAGGCATCAGCTGCTGGTCTGAGTGGAGCAACTTCGCGCTCCATGTCACGTTTATCACGCGCCTCAATATTAGCTAAAATATCGTTTATTTTAGCATCCAGCCCCATACCCTGCAACTGCTTTACTCTGCGTTCAGCACGAGATTGGGCTGAAGCGGTTAAATAAATCTTGGCTTGAGCCTCTGGAAAGATAGATGTTGCCATGTCTCGGCCATCTGCAACCAAGCCTGGTGCTTGTGCAAAAGCATGCTGACGGTCGACTAACGCAGCTCTAAGCTCAGGAATTGTTGCAACTTTTGATGCAAACTCACCAACTCGCTCAGTTCGAATGGTTTGACTAACATCCTCACCATTGAGCAAGACTTGTGTGCCTTGTGCAGAACTTAAAAATTGTATGTCCAAATGTTTAGCAATTTCGACACACTGACTCAGTTCACTTGACAAAGCATCCAACAAATCCTGTTGATGCAATGACAGACCCAACAAGCGATATAACGCTCCCGAATCAAGTAAATGAAATTGATAATGGGCTGCTATTTTTGCAGCCAGTGTGCCCTTACCCGAACCACTTGGACCATCAATTGTGATTATTTGAACTGTCATTGCTTACCCAAAGTTTGTTATACAGATTTAGCGAGTTTTGAAAAACCTAGTTTAATCGCAGATTTAAGCTGTGCAAGGATTAATTTACTTACAAAAGGTGCACGTGCCTGTAATTCAATCGTATAGGTCACTAACGTTTTATTCGAGTCAATCGGCTCAAACTCAATAATACCCAAATGATGTTTGATGAGTGGATTTTTAATAATCTTGTATTCAATACGTTCATTCACATTCATTAATGTGATTTGCTCTTGCAAAGGTTTAATTGGACCAAAACCCATACGACGCACAGAACCAAGTCCATCCGGACGTTCTGGATCTGCTGAATCTTTCACTCGCACCACTTGAACTGGTGCAAAAGCGACGTTATAGGTTGAGTGTTTAGAAAGTAAATCAAACACCTGTTCTACAGGTGCATTAAATTCTTTTTTAATCTGAATATTGTTCATGGTGATTCCAACGCCTTATTTGACAATAATTATTGTCATTTTATTTTACATGAAATTATTATTTTACGAATTCATTCATCCCTTTTCTTGTAGACGGGATAGTCGCTTTTGTTCGCGGCGCATTTTAAAAAAGTGGCTGAGCTGCTGTGAACATTGCTCATGTAAACAACCTGACTCAACCAAGAACTGATGATTATAATAACCCGTTTCAAATAATTTACGTGCACTTATAAGAGAGCCCGCTTTCGGCTCTGTTGCACCAAATACCACTTTTGAAACGCGTGCATGCACCAAAGCGCCCACACACATGGTACAAGGCTCAAGTGTCACATACATGACCGAATCATCAGGTAAACGATAGTTTTGTGTATTTTGGCAAGCATCGCGAAGTGCTTGAACCTCAGCATGCGCGGTAGGGTCATTTAGCGTAATAGGCGCATTAAAGCCCGAACCAATAATTTTATTTTGACTCACAATGACTGCCCCGACTGGGACTTCACCTTTTGACGCTGCAATAGCAGCCTGCTCTAAAGCAAGCTGCATCCATTCACTATCTATTTTTAAAACATCAGTCATAAAGATTAGATTACATCATAATGTTTAAGAAGTTCATTCCAGCTTTCAATACTCGTTGTTGGTGGATTACCAGCGAAAATACCCTTTAAGCTGTTATTGGCCCCTTGTTTCCATGCTGGTGACAAGTCTTTATCTACTAAACGGGCACGCACACCCTCAACAAAGTCTGCATGGCGGATTTTCCAGTCCGAAATTTGGGTTTCAAGCTCAAACACTTCATTCCAAGAATGAACCTGCTTGCCCCACTGCCATAGCAACCATGTTAATGCAGCAGTTGTTGGTGAGCCTTTTTGCAAGTTCTCACTGGCTTGACGGAGCCAATCACTACGTGCATCACTTAAACCAACAATAGCATCATAATCATGCTCGAAGTTCACACCACGACATACACTATGAATAACATCCAAAGAGTTCTGTAATGGACCTGGGCCTACCGGACGATGCATACTGTTTAATGTGTCATCAATGGCTCTAAAATCACCTGCTGGATAATGACTCCAGTCTATATTGATGACTTTCTCAAGCACCGTATTACGCTGCGCATCACAGATGTGTGTTGCCCAACCAATACCATATGCGCCCGCAGCCGTCATGATTGAACCCGTTAAGCCCGTGAACAAACCAATTGCCCCACGGTCCGCCAAGAAACGCGTTGCACCCACATCTGGGTACAAACCAATATTAATTTCAGGCATCGCTAAACGTGAATGCGGCGTCACTAAACGGAATGGTGCTGCCATAAACAGACCTAAACCACCGCCCATGACATAACCTTCACCCCATACCAAGACAGGCTTAGCATAGTTGTGTAGTAATAAATCTAAAGCATATTCTTGCTCAAAGAACTGATTGGCTGTTTCAACTTCATCGTTAATCACCAGTTGACGAAGTTTACGTACATCACCACCCGCACAGAATGCTTTTGGTGTGGTTGAATCCAACCAAATGGCTTTTACTGCGTCATCACTATGAAAATCTTGAAACACTTCAAATAAAGCTGAAACAATCGTTTCATCTAAAGCGTGAAGTGATTTTGGTCTATTCAGACGAACAATGCGCCAACCATTTTTTGCTTCTTCTACAATCAAATCTGGATGGTAGTTTTTAGAAACGGGAGAATATGTCATGCGTCCAGCTGCCAATCTATAGGCTCAATGCCATGTTGTTTAAGATAATTATTGGATTTTGAAAAAACTTTACAACCGAAGAATCCACCACGGTTTGCTGCCAAAGGTGACGGATGCGCCGCCTTTAACACCAAATGCTTTTCTTGATCAATCCGTTGTCCTTTCCGCTGCGCATATGCTCCCCAAAGAATAAAAACAATATGCTCGCGCTGTTCATTTAAAACATCAATCACGTGATCGGTAAAATCTTCCCAACCTTGTTTTTGATGTGATGTGGGTTGACCAGCTTCAACGGTTAATACACTGTTCAACAGCAAAACACCTTGCTGCGCCCAACGAGTTAAATCCCCATGTTTAGGAATATCAATTCCTAAATCTTTATTTAACTCATGGAAAATATTACGTAAAGATGGTGGTAAAGCAAGCCCCTTTTGCACAGAGAAACTGAGCCCATGTGCTTGATTCGGCCCATGATATGGGTCTTGTCCGAGTATTACCACTTTTACATTCGCCAAAGGCGTCGTATTAAATGCATTAAAAATCAGCGCATTTGGCGGATAAATCACTTTATTCGCTTTTATTTCTGTAACAAGAAACTGCTTTAACGCATCCATCTTAGTACTAAGCAAAAAGTCACTTAATCCATGCTTCCAACTGGCATCCAGCTGAATTTTATCAAGCTTGGTTTGCTGTTGTTCTGTTAAAGACATACTTGCGCCTTATTCCCTTACTGTATATTCCGTGACAAATTTCACAGTTTGACTTGCAATTCTACATTCGGATTGTGAAATTGGATACCTTCTTTTAATTTGGTATACATTTCAGTGTCCGCCCATTCCGCTTGGATTTGTTCTGAAAACTCGATCTGGCTTAAATCTAAAAGCCCCATCTGTGTATTTTCAATATCTTCAATAAAACTCTGCGCATAGCCCGTATCGGTCTCATGCACAATCACAGAGTACACTTCTACATCGCCCTCACCGTTTTGAGTCACGGTCGACGCGAGTACTTGCTGTGCAAGATAAAAGAAAATACGTGAAAATTGTTCAGCCGATGGCGAAACAGGCAGCGACACCCAACGTGCACTAAATGTTTTACATGCTTGGATATATTCTGGATCATCGTTTTGCCAAAAACAAATCGCATGATCAAAAGAGTCATAAAGGTCTTTAATCACCCCTTTCAGCAAGCCAAAGTCATAAACCATTTGACCATGATCTAATTTCGATGCTTTGAGGAGTAATTCAACTTTATAACTATGACCATGAATAGAGCGTTTACAACGATCCGATGTACAGTTGCGTACAATATGGGCATTTTCAAACTTAAATAACTTACGAATTAACATATGCCGTAATGCAATCAAACTTTCTGAGAATTGACTTTAATTATAAAGCAAAAGTAAACCTATGCTCATTTATTTTATTGTTCAATCCAATTGGTAAATCATATCAGTCTTATATTTACCCTTTAAAAAGGCGACATGCTCCGATAAGCCACATATATCGCTTGATCTTTTCGCACCAAATCACTACTAAACTGACGCTTACGCTCATTCAACAAGACTTCAATTCTGGCTTTAAAATAGTTCGATTGAACTCCTAGAAAATCATTAACAGCAGCCCGCTGAGCTTCGTCCACTTGTTTAAACGGATCTACCTCCCACAGTTCATTAACATTGGAAAAATGCTCCAAATTGGCCTGTCTTTGTTTTTGTAAATTTTGAATGGCAGATACATCCAACTTAGGATCAATGCTGGCCAACACCAGTGTAGGTGCAGTATTTACATTCACCTTTAATTCATTGCTCGGTAAAGCACTCACATAAGGTGCAATCAGTTGATAGTTGCGCCCCTCAAAACCCCGTACCAACTTCAACTGTTCAACATTATAAAAAGCACGATTTGGCGCCAAGTAACCCTGAGCTAAACTTTGATAATAAGCAGATTCAGCACCCATCGGCCCACTGACTTCATCATCTTCATCTTGCCAATCAATCACTGCTTCTGAAAGTTGCGCAGGCAACCCCACACGTACCAACAGCTTTTCAAACCAAAGTTTTGCAGCCTCATTCGGCTTTTTATCCGACTTAACTAAAGCATTTAAATTAAATTTACCCGATTCATCTTCTAAACGCCCAGAAACAAAACCATCTTCCACTGGAAAAGCAGGCATGGGCTTCGCCCAGGTTTCTTGTAGATGATCGACCTCTGCTGCATTTTGAGCATCATCCACCAACAACTCAGAAAAAAAAGCTTCTGCACTTTTTGCGTATAACAGAGCTTGGTTTTGTCGCATTAAATAACCCGTACTCTCTGCGGTATTGCGCTGATGTTTCGCAATCGTAGCCGCAAGGATAGTTGCTAAAGCCACCATCACCAAAATGGTGATCAATGCAATGCCATGCTGAGAGCGCTTCAAAACATCCACCTATTTACAACGAATACATTTAAGGAAAAATGGTTTTGCATAGAGTCCGTGAGTTTCATATCCTGCAACTTAATTTTTTTGTTTTAAAAAGTCTGTATTTAATAAACTAAACACCCATTCATAACTCACCTCATTGACAGTGAGGTTTATTTTTAAACCGCGCGGTAGTATTTTTGCCTGAGTCACATCATTTTCACTCAATGCCACCTCAGGCCATTGTGCCATTTCATTGGGATTGAGTAGCATAATTTGAAATTGATCAACTGAATCAAGTAGAACACTGGTTTCAGGTTGATCATTACTGGTTTGATTTAAATTTTTATATTTATAACGGTACAGTTTTTTTTCATCTGCTTTATAAATATATTCAACTCGCTCTTCAGGCGGTATGCCTTGCATTAAAGGATCAGTCACGCCAGTTTTACTAAAAGTCAACTGACCATTTTTCAACATGACTGCGGGTTGAACCTGCCCCGCAACATTGGCAGTAATTGGTACAATTTGCACCGTGTCACGCAACATTTGTTGATATGCTTCTTGTAGCTGACCTAAGCGCTGTTCATGTTGGGTATTACGCTCTTTAATCTTGATCAGATAATCAAAAACCTTCCAACCCAAAGCTGAAAGCACAGCAAAAATCGCGATTGCCACCAATAACTCAACCAAAGTAAAGCCTGAGCGTTTTGTCATAGTTGGCTTCCATCACGATGGTTGAAAAAAACTAAACTCGTAACACCCGAATCTACTTTTCCAGTTTCAGTATTCACCAAGCTCACTTGTACATTGACGCGTTGCACATTAGTACTGATCGTTGCCTGCGCTGATTTATCAATTTGCCAAGTTTCACCTTGTTGGGTGATTTGTTTAGAGGCCGTGCCTTGTAGCCAATCACGATTGATTTCCATCATAGAAATTTCATTCAAGGCAACAAATTGTGCCTTGGTACGCAAGATGGCATGGGCTGTAGACTGAGTATATTGCATACCCACTTTGGTAAAAGCGACCGCTGCTGTAGAAAAAATAGCCAGCGCCACCATCACTTCCAGCAATGTAAATCCTGAGCGAGGATTAATGAGATGGCATTTCATCCGAGCGCAAGCCGGCAGACTATTCTTTAAATCTTTAGCTCGCATTTATTTTACCCAAATGATCAATTTCAATTTCTGCACCCACGGGCTCATTGGCATAATAAAATTGAATACGAACAGGTTTTGCTTCGCCATTCCCCAACCAAATCAGTTTAGGTACATTCTCTTGGGTTAAATCATCGTTTCGGGCTTGGGAAAGATCGTAGTCTAAAGATTGCACAGCAAAAGAAACATTTTTGGCTAACACTTGCTGCGGGAACTCATTATATTTTTGCCATTTTTGATGATTCAGCATTGCATTATTTTGCTGTTCTGTGGGTATGGTAAATTGAGGATTTTTATATTCAACAACAGCATAAGAAAAATCAGCCACATCGGTGGCAGGATGAACCTCTAGTGCCAAAACACGTGCTTGGTCATTTGCCTCACGTGCAATTTTCTGTACATCCATGATAAAAAAATCACGGGCTTGCGCTGCTTTACGTTGATCGACTCCATTGATATTCAACATCACCAATGACGCCATAATGGCCATAATAACAATAACCACCATCAATTCAACCAGTGTAAATCCTTGAATCCTTGAAGGTGGTTTCTGTTTCATACATCCTATCCGCTAAGCAAGATATCCTGCTGCGCCCGTTTGTTTAGGCATCGCCAGAGCTTGGTCAATGTAAGCCACGCGCAAAGTATCACGCGAACCCAAATATCGTTGATAAAAACTAGAGTTCAAAATCGCTGCGGCACCATGCGTCAAAGACCAAATCGATGCCAAATAATCACGTACTGTCATTTGACTCTCTATCGACTCTAAATACCGCTCGGTCATACGAATAATTAAACGTAGACGTTGCTTTCGAATTTGATAAAGTTCAGTAAATAAATGATAGATCCCAACACCCGTGGTCGATAATCGCTCTTCTATTTGATGAAACAACACAGTGCGCTCAGGATGATGCAAATGATGTAACATAAAAAAAGCAAGATGTTCAGGGAACTGTTTATCTGTATCTTTAATCATTTCAAGCAACATTTGCTCATTACGAATAATGAGCAACATATAGAGTTCATCTTTACTTTGAAAATGTTTATAAAGCGTACCTTTCGCTAGATCTAATTCCGCAGCCAATGCATCAAGGGTCATCCCTGCTTCGCCATTTTCTAAAAGCAACTGTTCAGCCACTTGGAAAATTAACGCTTCTCTTGCTCGAAACTGAGCCTGACGATCCATTTTCACCCTAGTACTCTCTTATACGCTTTTATCGTTTCAATTTATTTACTTCATGTTGAGAAGGTTTTCAAAGTTCTGTGTTGTGATGAAAGCCATCTCTTCCAAGGACTTATCATATACATCTGCCAAGGCTTTGGCTACATAAGGAACGTACTTTGGCTCATTAGACTTTCCTCTATATGGCATCGGTGCTAAATAAGGACTATCTGTCTCAATTAATAAGCGATCCAAAGGAACTTGCTTCGCCACATCACGCAGGTCTTGCGCATTTTTAAAAGATACAATCCCTGAAAATGACACATAGTAACCGCAGTCTAAAACAGCTCTGGCCGTTTCCCAGTCTTCTGTAAAGCAATGCAAAATTCCATGGGTCGATTTTTCAGCACGAATAATATCGACAGTATCGTGCTTGGCAGAACGGGTATGCACAACAACTGGTTTTTTTACAGCTTGTGAAGCATGAATATGTCGTGCAAAACAGTCTTTTTGCTCAGCGATGAAATCTGTACTATGAAAATAATCGAGCCCAGTCTCACCAATTGCCCAAACTTTTTC
The DNA here is from genome assembly GCF_037572605.1 of Acinetobacter sp. MYb191. Taxonomy (NCBI): domain Bacteria; kingdom Pseudomonadati; phylum Pseudomonadota; class Gammaproteobacteria; order Moraxellales; family Moraxellaceae; genus Acinetobacter; species Acinetobacter sp. MYb191. The sequence continues at coordinate 236,066 of NZ_JBBGZP010000021.1, forward strand.
AGGCTGCGCCAACTCAATTAAATAGTCTGTGGTCGCACGAGCCATGGTTTCAGGATCTTCACAAGGATGCACCCCGACGCTATAACCCACATCGTCATGCCTTGCCGCAATTTTTGCTAGCTCAATATAATCATCAAGATCAACCGAGATACTCATAAAGCGATGAACGCCCGCTGCACGTGCTTGCGCTAATGCTAGATCCAAATCCCCATCATAAGGGGTTAAATCCAGCATGGTTAAATGGCAGTGTGTATCTACAAACACAGGCGTTTCCTACTTCATATACTTAATTACATAGTGTAACTAGTTCGCCCTTCAGACTTAAGACCTGCTAGCAACTTTTCCGCTTCTGATTTGTAATAAATCCCTTTCTCGCCAGAAAGTTGAATACCAAATCCTTGGAGTTTGATTCCATTTTGCTTTTGCGAGATCCAAATCACTTTACCTGTTAGAGGAATTTTCTGTGCTTGCTCTGGCAATGTTGCCAAAACAAAGACCTCTTCTCCCATTTTTACAGGTTGCTTGGATGGAATAAATAAACCGCCACCAACCACAAAAGGCATATAGCTTGCATATAATGTTGCTTTATCTGGAATATTGGCTTGAATGATTCCGCCCATACGTGGTTGCATAAAATTCCCCTGTTTTAAACATCCATCAACCGAATACACAATTGGTCGAGCACTAAATTAGTTTGTACGTTTTGTTCAATATATTGTTTTGACTGTTGCAGCTCGGCATAAATTGAAAACAAAGTTTCAAGTGAATACCGTTCTGCCAGCACACTGAAATCCAAATCAGTGTTTTTTAATTGCTGATTTAGCTTGACACAAATCAAATCTGACAACAAGTACTCAAACATTTGACTAAAATCACTAAATGTCAGCGCTTTATTCCACTTGGTCGCAATTGCCATCGGCATATTTTTATCCATCACCAACTTTTGCCAATCTTTTAAAAATTCAGCACGTTGAGGAATCCATTCACTCTCGGACAATGTAATTGCCTGCAACGGCATATGATTGGACAAGTTCATCAACAAATGTTGCTGTGCCAAATCACTATGGGACAAATGCTGATTTAAAAATTGCTCTGCTTGCTGTTCATTTATACGATCCAAACCAAAATGTTGCAAACGACTGCGAATGGTTGCAGGCAGTTTTAAATAATGATCTGCCAATAAAATGATAACAACACGATCACCTGGTTCTTCAAGCGTTTTCAATAAAGCATTGGCTGAAGCTGTATTTAAAGCTTCGGCTGGTTCAATAATGATGACGCGCCAACCATCTACCGTTTGCTGTACAAAAGGCAGCAGATCACGAATTTTCTCAATTTTGATCTTGGCATTTTGTTTCTTATTGTCTTCATCGGTAGTGATGTGCACATAATTGGGGTGTGTATCCGCCTTTAACCACTGACAACTTCCACACTCCCCACAGGCCAAATGATTTGGCTGCCGCTTCGCACATAAGACCCAAGCAAGAAACTGCTCAGCAAAAATCTCTTTACCACAACCTTTTTTGCCATAAAACAATAAGCCATGACCAATATTGGGAAATCGCGTGGTTAAAGTTTCCCAAACATTTTGATGCCACGGATAAATCTGCTCAGGCAGCGTTTGCTTCATGTATACGACCTAAGTTCTATTATGCAAAATGAGCCACATCCATGGCATTTAAACGATCTAAATCTTCTTGTGTATCTACACCCGGCGGTAAGTTTGCTTTTGCGATATCAATAGCAATACGATGTCCATTTTCCAAAACACGCAGTTGTTCTAGGCTTTCGAGCTTTTCAAGTGTACCCATATCCCATGTCACATACTCTTGGAGCAATTTGACACGGTAAGCATATAAACCCAAATGACGGTAGGCTTGATTATGCAACGTTTGTTCCACTTGTTTTGCAGCATCACGGTCATATGGAATAGTGGCGCGACTAAAGTAAAGTGCTTGTTTGTACTTCGACATCACCACTTTAACAATACTGTCACGTTTAAATTCATCTAAATGCTGAATTGGTTCGCACAAAGTCGACATTGAACACTCAGCTTGCGACTCTAAAAGTTGCGCGACTTGCTTGACCAAAGCCGCTGGCAATAAAGGCTCATCACCTTGAACATTCACAATGATATCTTCACTGGCCCAGCCCTTAATTTTTGCCACTTCACTTAGACGGTCTGTTCCCGAAGGATGATCCGCTGAGGTCAACACCACATCCACGCCTTCTGCCATGCAAAGGTCATAAATTCGCTGATCATCCGTTGCGACGCAGAGATCATCAAAACCTTCCACTTTCTTCGCCTGATCAACGACCCGTAAAATCATTTCACGGCCATGAATTTTAAGGAGTGGTTTTCCAGATAAACGTGTGCTTGCGAAACGCGCAGGAATAACAATATGCTTCATAAAAGACCTTAAGAAATTTCAATACCTACAGCGGCGAGCTGTTGATGTAAGGTGTCATAACACGCCGTCGATAACACTGCATCGACAGGAACAACCCAAATATCACGGGCAAAACTAGGATTTTGTTTGAGCAACGCTAAAATTTTCACCGCATCTTTTTCAGTGGTAATAATGGGATTGGCATCGTCAAAAACCAAATCCTCTAACTCATATTCATAATGATCGGCAAACTCATGACACTGGAATTGCTGTACTCCCATACGCTCTAAAGTACGATAAAAACGCTGCGGAAACCCGATCCCCACGACCGCATAAAAATCATCTTGCGGATTGAATGCTTTCGCTTCAGTACTGTTCAACAAATAAGGCTCTGCAACTTCTAAGTGCATGTGCATAGTACGAGTAGGATGATCTGCATGTTCGATCACTATGCCTTGATCCAACCTAGACTTTGGCTCTCGTAAATAACCTTCGGGCAATAACTTTTCATTGCCTAGTCCACGATTATTATCTAGAACAATCCATTCAATTTGGCGACTCAATGCCCAATGTTGCAGCCCATCATCGCTAATGATCAGATCAATGGGATAGTGAGATAAAAGCAGTTCAATACTTTCTTGGCGATTTGGACCCACTGCCATCGGTACATCAGTGGATTGCACGATGAGAGTTGGCTCATCACCTACATTTTCAGGCAATGAGTTGAGATCCACCATAGTCGGAAATGGGCCTTTGGCACCATAACCACGACTGATTACACCCACTCGAATATTCTTACTTTGCAGATAACTCACCAAGTGAATGAGCAGAGGGGTTTTACCACTCCCACCCACGGTGATATTACCAATCACCATGACAGGTACAGGAGCCGTATAGGCTTTTTTAATATTGCACCGATACAACTTACGGTTTAGAAGAAAACCGCCTCGATATAACCAAGACAGTGGACGAAGCACAATTAACCACTTTGCCTGTGAGTTCCAAGCATCCTGAATAAACTGCGCACCTGACATGAATTAGTTTTCCTCAAAATTACGCTGATGTAGCTGATAGTAAGCACCCTGCTTTGCAATAAGTTCAGCATGTGTACCTTGCTCTACTATACGCCCTTTATCCATCACCACAATACGGTCCGCATTCTCAATAGTGGATAAACGATGCGCAATTACAATCGTGGTCCGATCTCGCATTGCAGCGTCGAAGGCACGCTGAATAAAGTACTCTGATTCATTATCAAGCGCGCTGGTGGCTTCATCCAATATCAATACAGGCGCATTTTTCAAAATCGCACGAGCAATGGCTATACGTTGACGTTGACCACCCGATAAATTAAGGCCTTGTGCCCCCAACTTGGTGTTGTAGCCTTGTGGTAAAGCCATAATAAAGTCATGTGCATAAGCTGCCTTTGCTGCTGCAATTACCTCTTCATCAGAGGCATTTTCAAGCTGCCCATAGGCAATATTGTCACGTACAGTGCGGTTAAATAAAACCACTTGTTGATTGACCATTGCCACTTGGGTACGCAGGCTATTGATTTCAATATCGTGAATATCGATACCATCAAAGAGGATTTGACCCGAGGTCGTATCTTGAAAACGCACTAGTAAATTTACTAGAGACGTTTTACCAGCACCAGAACGTCCTACTAGAGCAATCGTCTCACCTTCTTTGACACTTAAATTAAAATCATGCAGCGCTTGATAACCATCCACATAAACCAAGTTCACATGTTTAAAGTCAATATTACCTTTCAGTACTGGAGTTAAAGTCCCAGTATTTTTTTCTTCAGGTAAATCTAAAAGTTCAAAGACTGAATGCGCTGCGGCCATACCTCGCTGAATCTTTTCATTCACATCAGTCAACGCCTTAATTGGCCTGCTCAACATACCTGCTGCAGTAATATACGCTACAAATTGACCCGCGCTGGTATCTTGCATAATTTCTGGACGTAGTGCAATCCACATCACAATACTCAAAGCAATGGACATGATCAACTGTACAATCGGACTATTCAGTTGTTGCACAACCACCATTTTCAGACCACGACGCAAATTTTCTAAAGAAGTATTTCTAAAACGCTGTTGCTCATAAACTTGTCCACCGAAACCTTTTACTACCAAGTGACCATTTACCGTCTCTTGTACCACGTGATTAACATCACCCATGGTATGTTGCACTTGAATAGAGAGCTTGCGCATACGCTTAGCTGCTTTACGGATAAGCAAACCAATCAGCGGAGTAAAAATCAGAATACACAAGGTCAAACGCCAGTTGCTATATATGAGGTAACCCAGCAATGCAAGAGTGATTAGACCTTGTTGAACAATAGTTTTTAATGATTCTGAAGACGCAGCTGTAAGCTGCTCCACATTAAACATAATCTTCGCAGTAATATGACCACTGTTATTATCCAGATAATACTGCGAAGGAAGACGTAATAATTTTGCAAAAACTTCTTGTCGGATATTAAAAACTAAGTTTCTTGAGATGACAGCGGTAAAGTAGCCCCCCATGAACAAACCCAGCCCACGGAAAAACATTACCAGAACAACTAAAATTGGGAACAGGGTTGTAAAACCTTGATCACTATGCTGAATCGCTTCAATAATTTTTTCAAGTAATTTAGCAACAGAGACTTCTGTCGCCGCATTAATAGCAAAACCGACCACCACAAGAATTGCTACGCCCCAATACGGTTTTAAATAGCTAAGTAGACGTAGATAAACTTTTAAATCGTGTTTCACTAATAACCTCGAGAAGGCACTTTGGTACTAATATTGATATTTACAAATCCCAACTGACCAGCCACATCCATCACACGGATCACATCCTGATGGGTTGCTTTTGCATCCGCAGCAATCACAAACATTAGATCACGACGGTCATTGGAAATCTGTTTAATTGCGGTATTTAATTCTGAAACATCTTTCGATGCAATAGACTGGCCATTAATTGAATAATGCCCTGTAGAATCTACCACCACTTCGATTTTGTGATCAAATGTTTTCGGCGGAACCCCTTGCGCATCGGGCAAGGTTAAATTCATACGACTAAATTGATTGAAGGTGGTGGTCAGCAATAAAAACACCAAAATAAATAATAAGCAATCAATCATTGGTGTAAGGTTAATATGAACATCTTCAACTTGTGTACGTTTGAATTTCATACTTCACCTTAGCTCGCTTGTTTCACAACAACATCATCATGGTTTTCAAGCATAGTTTCTGTTTGCTTATAAAATAAAGCCGCATGAAATAAAGTCGATTGCTGCTCTAATTCAGCAACATACTCTTGAACCAAACGCTGAAAATAACGATAAGCAAATAATGCAGGAATCGCAATGAACATTCCTGCTGCAGTTGTAATCAGCGCTTTAGAAATCCCTGGTATCATCAGTGTTGGATTACTACTATTACCAATATCAATCATTAAGAATGACTCGATAATTCCTAATACCGTTCCCAATAATCCTAAAAGAGGCGCGACAGCACTCAATGTCCCCAAAAAATTGATATTTTTTTCAAGATAACCAATTTCCTGAGAAGCCGTTGCTTCCATCTGCGCACGTGCAAACTGTTCACCTTGTGCCTTACTTTGGTAACCAGCCTCCAAAATACGACCTAATGTCGTTGCCTGTAAATCCTGATTTTGTTTAAGTTTAGGCAAAACCATTTGTACGCTTTGCGCTGAATTTAATAGCAAATCTTTCGGTAAAATAGTGGATTTCTTCAAGCGAATAAAACGCTCTAAGCTAATCGCAACAGTAAAGATCGAACAGAGCACAAGGGGCAGCATAAGCCACCCACCTGCTTTTACCAATTCCCACATAACACTTCCCCAAGTATTTAAAAATAGAAAATAAAATTATTCAGCTAAGCAAATATTCAAAATACCATCTAACTCATCGAGTGAATGATAATGAATCGTGAGCTTGCCTTTCCCTTGTTTATTATGATCAATTTTGACATTTGCACTAAAACGATCTGTTAAGCGCTGTGTCAATTGTTGAAGATCTGGTGCAATTTCCGTTTTTGATTTTTCTTGTTTCGGCGCATTGAGATCACGAACATATTGTTCAGTTTGGCGAACAGATAAACTCTTCTCTATCACCAATTCAGCGACTTTCAGTTGATCTTTTCCTTTCAAAGTCAAAATGGCACGAGCATGTCCCATGTCCAGTAAACCTTGTTGCATAAAGTCTTTAACTTGCTCAGCTAGACTTAATAAACGTAATAAATTACTCACCGTGGTACGCGCTTTGCCTACAGTATCTGCAATTTCTTGATGACTTAAACCAAACTCTTCATGAAAACGCTGTAAAGCCATCGCCTGATCAATTGGATTGAGATCTTGACGTTGAATGTTCTCAATCAACGCCAGTGCAATTGCAACTTGGTCTGTTAAATCACGAACAATGGCTGGAACTTGCGTTAACCCAGCAAGTTGAGCCGCACGCCAACGACGCTCACCCGCAATAATTTCATAGGGGTGCTTTTCATTATCAATTGGACGAATCACAATCGGCTGCATCACACCGTGTTTTTCAATCGATGCCGCTAACTCTTGTAAGTCTTGCTCATTAATAAAACGACGTGGCTGATATTCACCACGTTGTAATAGATGCACATCGATTTGTTTTAGCTGACCGTGATCAAGAGCTTGTGCTTCAAGTTGTAATTTCTCTTTTTGAATGGAACCGAGTAAGGCATCTAAACCACGACCTTTTGCCAGCCCACGTTTTTTAACGGTCATGCGTTACTTCCTTTTTTCACTTTGCTTTTCTTAATCATTTCAGCTGCTAAATGTAAATAAGCAACTGCGCCCTTCGAGCTTTTTTCAAAATAAATCACAGGCAAACCATGCGCAGGTGCTTCAGCTAGACGCACATTACGTGGAATGACTGTGTCATAGAGTTTTTTGCCAAAGTATTGTTCTAATTCTTCAGACACATCACGTGTCAGCGCGTTACGTGCATCATACATGGTGCGTAGAACACCAATAATTTTTAACTCAGGATTCAATGCTTGTTGAATGCGATCAATGGTCTGTGTTAAATCTGCCAAGCCTTCCAAAGCATAGTATTCACACTGCATTGGAATCATCACACCATCCACCGCTGCCAATGCATTAACCGTGATCAAGCTTAAGCTTGGCGCACAGTCCACAATGATGTAATCATATGCTTGTTCAATTTCTTGCAACGCATCACGCAGAATAAACTCACGCCCTTCTTGCTCAGCAATCGCAAGTTCAACTCCCGCCAAATCACGGTTTGCACCCAAGACCTTATAACCCACTTCCGCCTTGGTAATCGCAGTCTCTATAGGCACTTCACCCAGTAAAACATCGGTCACTGAATACAGTAGGTCATTTTTTTGAATGCCTGAACCCATGGTCGCATTGCCTTGCGAGTCCATATCAACCAATAAAACCCGCTTTTTAAGTACTGCTAAAGATGCAGCCAAATTTACTGCGGTTGTGGTTTTACCTACACCACCTTTTTGGTTAGCAATCGCAATAATTTGTGCCATGACCCGCCCAATCCTTTGAATTTTTTTAGATACGTTTTAATAAAAGTAAGTGTCGTTGTTCGTCCAAACGTGGAACTTTTAACGCAATAATGTCACAACTAAATTCGTTTTTGAACGCTTCAACTTCTTCATGCGGAATCAAGCCTTTCATCGACGAAATAATGCTGTCTTGGTGCATATAAGGCTTCGATGCATTTATAAAATCGGTTAAAGAGGCAAATGCACGACTGGTAATCACATCAAACTGACCCAAATCATGGATGCTATCTTCATTCTCAACACGCGTTTGAACTGCAATTACATTGGTTAATTTTAAGTCTGCAATAAACTGCTTTAAAAAACGAATTTTTTTGCCATTTGAATCGAGCAAAACACATTGGCGTTCAGGTTGGCATAGAGCAATAATCATGCCCGGCATACCACCGCCTGTACCAATATCCAGCAAACGACCTTTCGGCAAATCTTTTAAAATACTTAAACTATCTAATAAATGCTTCACCAGCATTTCTTTAGGATCGCGAATCGCTGTTAAATTGTAAGCTTTGTTCCACAGCACAAGTGCGTCTTGATACTTCAGCAATAAATTTAATGCTTCTTCACTCAAATCTAAGCCAAGCTTTTGACTACCTTGCTTTAAGTCTTGAAAAAATGGATGCATAAAGAAGACATCTCAATAAAATTAAACTGAAGTATACCGATTTCTCAGCCGTGGAACAGTAGCTAACGCTTAGTGATTATGCACTTAAACGTACATACCTTGACGAATCTGTAGATCTAGATCACTTAATCGCTCAGGTGTGCCAACATCCACCCATGCGGCTTGCATTTTCTCAGCAGAAACTTTTCCAGCAGACATCGCTTCTTTTAGCAATGGAGCCAGCGGACGCTTACCTGCTTCCAATCCCTTAAACATCTGTGGGTGAATAACAGCAACACCACTATAAGTTAGCGCCTCACCCGACTGTTCTTGTTCAAAGGTATAAGCACGCCCTTGGTTTAAGATAAAGTCGCCTTTGGGATGTTGTGCTGGGTTAGGAACAAATACGAGATGCGCAAAATCGGCGTCCAACTGCACATCAAGTAAAGACGTAAAATCAAAAGTGGTCCAAACATCACCATTCACTAAAATAAACGGTTCTGTCCCCAACAGTGGTAGAGCATTAATAATACCACCTGCTGTTTCAAGCCCCTCTTCTTCACGCGTCCAACGAATAGTCACACCAAACTGTGAACCATCCCCAAGCGCACCAATCAACATATCGGCCAACCATGCAGAATTGATCACAATTTCTGTGACCCCAATTTGCTTGAGTTTTTCAATATGCCAAACGATCAGCGGTTTGCCACCCACTTCAAGCAGAGGTTTCGGTTTATATAATGTTAAAGGACGCATACGGTTTCCAAGCCCAGCGGCCAAAATCATCGCTTTCATGCTGCAACAACCTCATATTTGCCATATTTTGCTTCAAATTTTGGCATCACTTTATCGCAAATAAATTGCATGAAAGGTTGTAGTTCTGCATAAGGTTTGCTTTCTTCGAGTAAATACCACATCACACGTGGCAAATCTTTGAGATAGCCTGATTTGCCGTCACGTTCAAATAAACGCACAAAAATGCCTAAAATCTTAATATGCCGTTGTATCGCCATCATGTCAGCATCTTGCTTAAACTGTTCAAAGTCTCGCCCTTCTTTGGCAGAAGCTGGCAATAAGTCATAAAACACTTTAAACCAACGATAAACGCATTCAGGATTCCACTGTACATACGCATCACGTGTAATTGAGATCAGATCATAAGTATCTGCACCAATCACAGCATCCTGAAAGTCAATTACGCCTTGCTCTTGCTCATCTACCAAAAGCATGAGATTACGACTATGGAAATCACGATGTACAATCACTTGAGGCTGAGCCAAAGCAGCATTGGCTAAAATTGCAAATGTACGCTTAATCAGCGCAGACTCATCATCAGTGAGTTGAATCTGTAAACTTGGCAATAACCAATCTGTCAATAGCGACATTTCGGTCATTAACTTTTCATAAGAATAAGCTGGGAAATGACCTTCACCATCAATAGATTGCAATTGAATCAACTGCTTAAAACTTTGCTCATAATGTCCATCGACAGTCTTGTCATCGAGCTGGGTTGACAGTAGCACATCACCAAAATCTTCAAGCAATAAGAAGCCTTGCTCCAAATCTTTCGCCACAATATGTGGTACACGAACACCGTTCGTATAAAAAAATTCATCAATAGTCACAAAAGGCACACAATCTTCTTTTTCTGGTGGTGCATCCATCAGCATAAATGTTTTATTATTCAACTTGATTCGTGCATAACGACGGAAACTTGCATCGCCTGCTAAAAAGTTAATTTCAAATTGATCTGAACCAAGTACAGATGAAATCCATGTTTGTATCAATTGTTCACGTTGTGTATTCATTTGCGATAAATTCTAATACAGGCTGAGTTTTTAAAGTGCTAAGTGTAGCCACTTATCAACTTTTTCTCTATGATGCGACAATAATTAATTGCGTTTTAAGCATACTTGGTAAATGAGACACATGAAGCATCAGTTTAAATTTAATCCTTTAGCGACTGCGATATTTACCCTTCTTTGTGGTAGCTCAATCACAAGCTATGCTGCAACACCAACCACGTCTATTTCAGACGAACAACAATCGTTAAAACAAGTACTACAAGAAAGCTATCCTGGGCAAAAGTTTTTCGAACAATACTATGTCGATAAGTCATCTCCTGAAGCTCAACAGCGCCAAGGTCGTTACTTAAGTTCCGCGTATTGCCAAGGCACATGGCTAACCCCTGTAAGCCCTGAAACCAAAGCCGCTGACGCAGCCAATGCGACATCTACCATTACAGCGGACTATGGTCACTACAACCCACAAGGTGACTCTGTTCTTGAAGGTAATGTCCTGATTGATCAAGAAGGTCGGCAAATCCGCGCCGATAAAATCACAATTGATCAAACCCAGACCTTTGCCAATGCTGAAGGTCGTGTGCAAATGGCACAAAGTGGCTTATTAGCACAAAGTGACCAAATCAATTACAACCTAAAAACTCAACAAGGCGATCTGAAAAACAGTTTCTATATTTCAGAAGAACAACATGCGCATGGGCGGGCCGACCAAATCTTACGTGAGTCACAAACGACCACCACGCTAAAAAATGCAACTTATAGCACCTGCCCACCAGAGCAATCGCCAACATGGAAAATCCAAGCAGACGAAATTAAGTTAAATCAAGAAACTGGACGTGGTGAAACACGCGGCACAAAACTTTATGTTAAAGATGTACCCGTTCTCGCTGTTCCTTATTTCAACTTCCCAATTGATGACCGTCGTACTACCGGTATTTTGACCCCAAGTTTTGGCTTCACCAATGATGGTGGTGTCGAGCTTGCAGTGCCTGTTTATCTCAACTTAGCACCTAACTACGATGCGACCGTTACGCCACGCTATATCAGCGACCGCGGCCCAATGTTTGAGGGTGAATTTCGCTATTTGACCGAAAACTTTGGTTCAGGTCAAATTTGGGGGGGGTACTTAGCTGGTGACCGAAAATATGACGATGAAGACCGTAAAGATTTGCACTTTTTACATAACTGGCAAATCAATGAACAGTTCTCAACCAACCTTGAATATAACTATGCGTCAGACAAAGACTACTTTACTGACTTAAGCAATAACCCAAACACTAAGACAGACTTAAACCTGCGTCGTGCGTGGGAGTTAAACTACAAGAATGGAATTCCTGGTCTAAAAGCCCAACTAAAAGTTGAAGACTTCCAAACACTAGACGAAACCACACCCTACGTTGACCGTCCGTATGCGCGTTTACCACAGTTCTTACTCAACTATAAAGCGGGTAATGCACTGGGCTTAGAATACGAGTTCAACAACGATACGGCTTACTTTAAAAAGGACTTTGGGACTATCGACGGCGATACCAACGATAGCTTTGAACCAAGCGGCACCCGTGTCTATAATGACTTTTCTGTACGCTATAACCACCGTACACCGTGGGCTTTCGCCATTCCTGAAGTATCTATTCGCAATGTAAACACATTCTACGATCAAGATACCATCAATGAGTTTGACAACACCAACCGCTCATCGAATGACAAATCTTATGTTGTGCCACAGGTGACTTTTGATGCAGGTTTAACTTTTGAAAAAGAAGGCACTTTCTTACAGACGTTAAGCCCACGCATGTTCTATGCCTACGCACCCTATAAAAATCAAGATGGCGCACCAAACTTTGACTCTGCAACAGCATCGATCAACTATGATCAGTTATTTAGTGCAAATCGCTTCTATGGCCATGACCGTCTAGAAGACAATAACTTCTTGTCACTGGGCTTAAGCTATAGCCTATTTGATACGGTGGGTCTAGAGCGCTTAAAAGCCAGTGTGGGCCAAAGCTATTATTTCGAAGACCGCCGCGTAACGCTTGACCAAACAGCAGACGTCTTTGACAGAGAAAATCACTCTGGTCCGATTGTCAGCGTATCTAGCCAGCTCTCACAAAACTTTACCCTCGGTGCAAACTCAGCATGGATGGCAAATGGTGATAATGCGCAACGCGACTTACAACTTTACTTTACGGGCGATAAAGGCAACCTCTATAACGTTGGTTATTTCTACCGTAAAGAAATTGCAGACCGTCAAGAACATTACGACCAAGTGGTTGCATCTTTTGTACAACCAATCCATAACAACTGGCGTATTATGGGCCACGCTCAATATGACTTAGACAACAATGTCGCTCGTGAATACCTCCTTGGTGTCAATTACGAGTCTTGCTGTTGGGGGATCTCCGTTTATGGTCGCGAGTACTATAACGACTTGGATGACGTCAATGCTGCAGGTGTAGAACCTAAACGTGCAATTATGGCCGAAATTACACTTAAAGGCTTAGGCGGACTCAACAGTAAACTTTCATCATTACTAGAAAATCGTATTCTAGGCTTTAACAATATTAATCAGACTTGGACAGACCGTTAATGAAGACAAAACAGTTCAAACAATTTTTTAAAGCGAGTGCTTTGGCTTTAGCTCTCGCAACCGCTATTCCAACTTTTGTACATGCGTCGGATGAAGTTGTTGCTGTTGTCGATAACAGTGTCATTTTGAAGAGTGACTTAGAAGCAAGTATGGCTGAGCTCAAACATCAACTTGAGAGCCAAAAGAAACAAGTCCCACCAGAGCAATATTTGGCACAACAAGCATTAGAGCAACTGATTATTCGTCAGACTCAGCTTGAACAAGTGAAGCGTTACAACATTCAACCTGATGAAAAAAGCTTGAATGAAGCGGTTTTAAATGTTGCAAAACAATCCGGTAGCACAAGCCTAGAAGCATTCCAACAAAAGCTCGATAAAATGGCACCCGGAACCTATGCTTCTTTGCGTAGTCGCGTTGCTGAAGATTTAGCAATCAATCGTTTACGCCAGCAAATCGTTACCTCTCGTATCCAGATTTCAGATCAAGACGTTAAAAACTTCTTAAATACCCCACAAGGTCAAGCAGCACTCGGTAACCAAGTGCATGTGCTACATGTGCGTGTTTCAGGTGACAATGCTGACGCTGTGGCGAAGCAAGTTAAAACTGTACTAGCAAACGACAACGATGTCGCTGCAATCGCTAAAAAGTTCAGTACTGCTGGCACCAAAGTTGAAGGTGCAGATATGGGCTTTAGAGCACTTTCTGACATCCCTAGCGAGCTTGCAGCACGTGTGAGTCCACTCCAAGTGGGACAAACCACAGATTTAATTACAGTGCGTGATGGTGTACATCTTTTAAAATTAGTTGAACGCAAAGGTGCTGAGCAAAAAGCGATTGTGCCTCAATACAAAGCACGCCATATTTTGATACAACCGTCTGAAGTGGTTAGCCCTGAAAATGCTAAACAAATGATCGAAAGTTTGTATAACCGCGTCCAAAAAGGTGAAGACTTTGCCGTTTTGGCTTCCACCTACTCTAATGACACAGGTTCAGCACGTGATGGCGGGAGTTTGGGTTGGGTCAGCCCAGGTGTGATGGTTCCTCAGTTTGAAGAAACCATGAAAAATACACCGGTAGGTCAAACCAGTAAACCTTTCCAAACCCAATTTGGCTGGCATATTCTTCAAGTGACTGAAACACGTCAACAAGACATGACTGCTGAATACCAAGAGCGTATGGCACGTCAAATTTTAGGTGAGCGTCAATTTGATGCAGAGCTTGATAGCTGGTTACGCGAAACACGTAACAGAGCTTATGTCGAAATTAAAGACCCTAACTTAGATCGTAAGAACAACAAGTCATAAGTTTAAACACATAAAAAGACCAGTATTCATACTGGTCTTTTTTTGCTTGGACGAAAACTAAAAATTAGACATAAAAAAAGCCTCTCATGTGAGAGGCTTTTTTAACAATTAATTAACGATTATTTTCGTCATCTTGAGTATCTTCAAATTTTGATTCGCCATCAAAACCAGTCGATTGACCACCGAAGCCACCTTGACCACCGAAGCCACCTTGACTACCAAATCCACCACCTTGACCACCGAAGCCACCTTGACCACCGAAGCCACCTTGACCACCGAAGCCACCTTGTTGACCACCAAAGCCGCCTTGTTGACCACCGAAGCCACCTTGTTGACCGCCGAAGCCGCCTTGTTGACCGCCGAAGCCGCCTTGTTGACCGCCAAAGCTACCTTGTTGACCAGCACCAGCAGGTGCACCAGCAGGACGTGGGTTACGTGCAGGAACAACTGTAGAAATTGCATGCTTGTAAACCATTTGGCTTACTGTATTTTTTAATAAAACAACATATTGGTCGAAAGATTCAATATGACCTTGTAACTTAATACCGTTTACAAGGAAGATAGAGACAGGAATACGTTCTTTACGGAGAGAATTTAAGAACGGATCTTGCAAAGTTTGACCTTTAGACATGTTATAACTCCAAAAAAATTTAAAAATCAGCGCAAAAAACTATCTTTATTTTTCAATTAAAAATTATAAAAAAGATAGTAGCTAAATTTTGCTTTATCCGTAGCAGTTTCGCAAGTCTTCTTGTGCCTGCGTGATAGTAGAATACGTTGTAAATTTATGTGCCTCTTGCAAAGATCTTAACCAAGTGTATTGACGTTTGGCAAGTTGTCGTGTCGCAAAAAGTGCTTTATCCTCCATTTCACGTTGTTTTTCGACAGTTTTATCTCCTTTCTGTAAAAATTCGAGTGCTTGTCGATACCCAACTGAGCGCATAGAGGGTAAATTTTCATCTAAATCGTATTTTTTCATAAGTGCTTCCACTTCATTCAAAAATCCGATGTCCCACATAATTTTCAATCGTTGTGCAATTCTTTGGTGCAATTCGGCACGGTCTGGCATCAAAGCATAATTATGAAAATTATAGCGATAAGGCACGTTTTTAGGTTGTTCAGCTTGAAGTTTAGTAATAGGCTGCCCTGTCAATTTGTAAACTTCTAAAGCGCGAATAATCCGTTGTTTATCACTCACTTTAAACTTTTCGCCCGCCAGTGGATCCACACTGCATAATTCCGCATAGACCGCAGACCAACCCTCGCTTTCACCTTTGGCTTCTATTTCAGCACGAACAGCATAATCTGCGCTCGGTAAATTGCTTGAAAGGCCTTCTAATAGTGCCTTGAAATAGAGCATGGTTCCACCCACCAAAATCGGGGTTTTACCTCGTGCATGCATGTCATCAATTAAGCTACATGCATCTTCAACAAAGTTTGCAGCCGAATATACCTCTAATGGGCTAATAATATCGATAAGGTGATGTGGATATTGCAGCAGCTCTTCCTTGGTCGGCTTTGCAGTACCAATATCCATATCTTTAAAGACCAATGCTGAATCTACAGATATCAGTTCAAAATTTCCTCGCTCATAGAGCTGACATGCCAAAGCAGTTTTACCACTTGCAGTTGGCCCCATTAAATTGATGACCGGCAATTGAGTTGACATGTACAACTACTCTCCTCGAGCAAAAAGCTTATCTAGTTGAGCCAATGGAAACGCACGCCAAGTTGGGCGACCATGGTTACATTGGCTGGCAAATTCAGTTTGTTCCATTTGACGAAGCAAAGCATTCATTTCAGAAAGACCCAAAATGCGATGCGCGCGAACAGCACCATGACAGGCCATACCCGCTAGAATTTGATCACGCTTTTGCAGTAAGCCCTGCGCTTCATCATTTGGATCCAAATCGTTCAGTAATTCAGGTACCAGCGCTTCAAAGTTGGCTTTATGTAAAATCGCAGGCACACCACGAACAATCACTTGTTCATCGCCATATTGATCAATTTCAAGACCCAAGCGCGCCAATTGAGCTTTGAGCTCTTCCACTCGCGTAGCTTGCATTCGCGTGATATTAATCACTTTGGGAATAAGTAACTGCTGAGATGTCCAAAATTCTGGTTTATCCCATGCGGACTTCATTTGCTGTAGCAGAATACGCTCATGCGCTGCATGCATATCAACAATAATTAGCCCTTCTGTATTTTGAGCCAGCACATAAATACCATGCAATTGTGCAATTGCAATTCCCAACGGATGTTCATCGACTTTAGGGCTTTGCACTGTAAAATCAGCCAAAGGCTGAGCTTGATCAACAGCAGATGACGTATCACGCAGAGGTGCTAAATAGCTTTGCAAGGCATTATTAAGCTGTTGTGAGCCCTGATAGCGTGAAGGCTGCGCCGAATAATGGACGCCTTGCGGTTGATTTGAACTAAAGTCAGTGAGCATATCCGATGGGGCTTGCTCACCAGTTTTTGCAGACTCAACATGACGATGCAACTGCAAAGGCTCTTGATAGCGAGGCTGCACAGACATCAAAGCTTGATTCTCTGCAACCTTCATTGCATTAGATAAATCTGCGGTTGCCGTTTGAAACTGCGATAAAGTCTCTTTAGCATAATGACGTACAAATTCATGTACTTCACGTTGATTTAAAAAGCGAATTTCATGTTTGGTCGGATGTACATTGACATCAATATTTTCAGGGTCGACTTCCAGAAAAAGTAAATACCCCGCATGCTGATGTCCATGCAAAATACCATCATAAGCCATACGCAGCGCATGAGAGATGGTTTTATCTTTAACAATTCGACCATTCACATAAACATACTGCAAGTCAGCCTGAGCCCGCGCATCAGAAGGATGTCCCAACCAACCTGTTAAACGCATGTTGATGCTATCTGCATCCATCCAATAAGCATTTTCAGTAAATGTGCGCCCTAGCAACTGCTGTACGCGCTGAAAACGTAGCTCACCACTATCTGCAATCGGCAAGTTTAGTTTGATGCTTTGATTATGTTCAAGCACAAAACGAATATCGAAATGCGTCAGCGCTAAACGTCGGACAATTTCCTCAATATGACCAAACTCTGTGCCAGGCTTTTTGAGAAATTTTCGACGCGCAGGCACATTAAAAAATAAATCTTGTACCCGAATATGCGTACCTTTCGGCGCAGCTACAGCCTGAATCTCTTGACGGTCAAATGCAGTTCCATTGACTTCAACTTGATAGCCAATTCCATCATCCGCTTGACTACTGGTCAAGGTTAAACGCGACACCGCTGCAATAGAAGCCAATGCCTCTCCGCGAAAGCCTAAACTGACAATTGCATGTAAATCTTCAGCGGTTTGGATTTTACTGGTCGCATGGCGCATCACCGCCAAAGGGAGATCTTCAGCGTGAATCCCTCGACCATTGTCCATGATTTCAATTAAAGTACTGCCGCCTTGCTCTACCCGAATAATCAGCTCTGTCGCACCTGCGTCAATCGAGTTTTCAAGTAACTCTTTGACCACAGACGCTGGACGCTCAATGACTTCACCTGCTGCAATTTGGTTGGCTAAAGCAGGATTCAAAGTATGAATACGACGTATCTTTAAATCATCACGCATTGTTTAATTGGCTCTCTAATGCTTGTAATAATGCTACTGAATGGAAACTTAAGGTAGCAGACCGCGTCAGTTCATCTTCCGATTTTTGGATATCAATAATTAAGTCCGCCTCAGGGATCTCATCGCCCCCTTTAGACGGCCATTCAAACAAAAACAATGCATTGGGCGTTTCCAAATAGTCACGGATACCCATTAACTCCAGCTCATACGGATCGTTTAAACGATACAAGTCAAAATGGAAAATATCACGCCCTTGAACTTGATACGGCTCAACTAAGGTATAAGTTGGGCTTTTCACGGAACCTTGATGGCCTAAATGCTGTAAATAATGGCGTGTTAGCGTAGTTTTACCCGCACCCAAATCCCCAATTAAATACACTACACCCGTCGTAAAATGCTGTGCCAAAATTTGCGCTAAATTTTGGGTATCTTGTTCATTATTGAGCGTTAAATTAAATGAATACTGCATAATACTCACGACAAGTGACAAAAGAACAATTATGATAGCACTGGACTCACAAAATGCCCAAGCCGCAAGCTTGAAATCTCGTATTTAACTGCGCCAACCGATTAGATATTGCCTGCACATCATGCTCAACATAAAACCTGCTGAATTTTGCCCTCCCATGCTCAATGGCGTGAGCGCAAGTAAAGTGTTTCTGCCTAAATTAAAGCCAGCACCGCACACCGTATTGGCTTATTTATCTGACCAATTTCCGCATATTGAAGCAAATGAGTGGCAGCAACGCTTTCATGATGGCTTGGTCTATGACGCTGTAGGTAATGTACTCCATACAAATTCGGCATATCTTGAAAATCAGCATGTGTTCTATTACCGCTTTTTAGCGCATGAAATTGAAGTACCATTTCAGCATGACATTTTATTTGAAAATGATCATTTCTTAGTGGTGGATAAGCCGCACTTTTTGACCATCAGTCCAACGGGGCAATATGTTCAACAAACCCTATTAGTGCGCCTGAAAAAACAAACAGGCATTGAGCATTTAACGCCCATCCACCGCCTTGACCGTGAAACCGCTGGCTTAGTGATGTTTTCCAAATGCACTCACAGTAGAGGTCTGTATCAGCAAATGTTTGCAGATCGACAGGTTCAAAAAACCTATCATGCGATTGCATCGTTTAACCGCGAACTCAACTTTCCACATACTGTAAAACTACATATGCAAAAAGGTGAACCGTTCTACACTATGCAAGTCCTAGACAAAGCACCGAACAGTGAAACTGAGATCTTGCTTTTAGAACATGATGAAACATGGGCAAAATATGAGCTTAAACCCGAGACAGGGAAGCAACATCAACTCCGTGTACACCTCAACTTCTTAGGTCTTCCGATTAAAAATGATCCGTTCTATCCTAAAGTTGTACATAAAGCCGACGATGATTTTAGTCAGCCTTTACAGCTCTTAGCCAAGCATCTTTCATTTAAAGATCCAGTAACTCAACAGCTTATGCAGTTTAGCTCCAATCTTGAATTGACATTGTAATCTGCTTGTCATTACAAAATAATTTAAAATTCCATTGTATGAATATTGAAATTACAATGGAATTGATTAAAATAACCTCTACCCTTAAGTCGTTCAAATTATTTAAAAAATCATGAGAAAAACAGAAGTCTATCAAAATCGACTCGATTCCCAAGAAAAGAAACAAGCTTTTGCGGTGTTTAAACAACTGGGAATTACGCCTGCACAAGCCGTTCGTTTGTTCTTCAAACAAGTGGTTTTAACCAAATCCATCCCTTTTTCAATTGAAAACCAGAACATCAATATTGAACAGCTGATTAAACTACGTAAGCTCAAGCAAGAACAGAAAGCGGTTGAACACATCACTAGTGCAGACTCAACAGCAACCAATGATTTATTTGCAGACGATGAACATATTGATCTTTTTGAAGAATTAGCTGCAATCTTGGGAGAAAGTGACAAAACTTAACAGTGTTGCATTTCTAAACAAATTTGAGAAATATCTCTTTCAAAACTTAGGTATGCTTCATGTAAATATTATAAATACAGCATGGAGTAATACATGATCGTTAGACGTGCCACTTTAGAAGACTTAGAAAAACTTGCTGTATTATTTGATGAATATCGCCAATTTTATGGTGCATCTTCCAACTTAGCGCTTTCCCAAAAGTTCCTTAAACTTCGCCTTGAAAACGAACAAAGCGTCATCTTCATTCATGTCAAAGACGATGTGATTACAGGTTTTGTGCTGCTGTATTTAGGTTTCTCTTCTGTGGCCTGTGCAACTTATTATATTTTAGATGATGTTTATGTTTCTCCACCGCATCGTCGCCATGGCTCAGCAAAACAATTGATCGATACCGCGATTTTGTTTGCAAGACACGAAAAAGCCATTCGTATTACGCTTGAAACGCAAAAAAATAATTATCAATCCCACAGCTTATATGAAGCCATGGGCTTTGTAGCGGATAATGAGTTTAAGACCTATCATTGCTTTCTATAGCATTCAGCGTCTAAAGACCTTCACTCTCAAGATCATTGCGTGTCTTGGCTAAAGCCACTTGTTCAGCATTTAAATAGATCCAACGTCCCTCGACTAAATCTGGTATCCCCGTTAAGTCGAGCGCTCCAATTTGCTGACGATGCAAGCTCTCAACTTTATTTCCCACTGCCGCAAGCATACGTTTCACTTGATGATATACCCCTTGATGCACGGTCATTTGCAGTTCACATTCAGCTAAGCGTTTTACATCTGTTGCAGCAAAACTCCCTTTTTCATTTCGCAGTTCAACCCCTTGCTCCAGCTGTTGAACTTGTTCATCTGTAACAGAGTCGGCCATTTTAATCCGATACACTTTTGCCACATGCTTTTTAGGGTGTGTCAGCGCTTGTAAAAACTGACCATCATCGGTGAGTAACAATAAACCTGTGGTGTCTTGATCTAGACGACCTACACACTGAATACCACGATTTAAGAGCACATCGTCAAACAAATCAAAAACACTAAAATGATGTGTCGCCTGATGTGAACATTCATAGCCTTGAGGTTTATTTAAGGCGATATAGACTTTTTCACGGTATTCAAAGCTCTCGCCATGTACCTTGTAGTGAAGCGCATCCAATTTGAGTTTATGTTTAGGGTCAGTAATGATCTGCCCATCAATTTCAATGGCTGCATTTTTAATCAACTGTTGGCAATGCTTTCGCGAACCAAATCCTTGCGACTGCAACATTTTTTCCAACAGCATCAGCACACCACATTTTTAAATAAAGGCTTATTTTATACTGAAATACAGGAACATCAATCAAAGGACTCGGATCATACGGCAGAGTGGCTAAAAAAGCGTTACAATGCACATGTTTTTTTGACCAGTCTCGCCCCCTATGCCGAACTTAGATTTGAACCTGATCGTCCTCCTGATCCTACTGGCTTGCGGTATTTTTAGTCACAATTCTGCAGTAACCATTGCTGCGGCAGTACTCATTATTTTGCGGATGACGCCACTGAGTGAATACTTCCCACTCATCCAACAACATGGATTAAATATCGGGATCATCATTTTAACCATTGCAGTTTTAGTGCCTATTGCAAGTGGTAGAATTAGCGGTGAAAGTATTTTTAAATCTTTTTTAAGTATCAAATCATTACTTGCTATCGCGATTGGCGTTTTGGTTGCATGGCTAGGTGGGCGCGGCGTAAAACTGATGTCAAACCAACCCGATGTTGTTGCAGGCTTGCTGGTCGGAACCGTTGCAGGAGTGGCTTTACTACGTGGCGTCCCAGTCGGCCCACTCATTGCGGCTGGTTTACTTACCCTAATCATTGGTACAGGACAGCCCTAGCCTAACAAATCCAAACTCTTAAGCTAGGTCGGATTAATCTGTATTTTCTGCTTTTAAATTTGATTTCTTATATAGAATGATCACTCAATGTAGCGCTATGAATAAATATTCATAGTGCAGAATCTTCAGAGTTCATATGAATATTACGATTGCTTAGTTCACTTATAACTTTTTTGAACAACCAAATTTTCATGTGACAAAGAACGTATAATACTTTTCATTTACTCCTCTATTTATGTCCTCTCAAGAAAATAGCATCTCTCCAACAAGCCACTTATCTGTCATTATTTTGGCATTGGCACTCGGTGGTTTTTGTATTGGGACTACTGAGTTCGTTGCGATGGGACTCATCCAAGAGATCTCACAAAGTTTCAAGCTCAGTATTCCTGTCACAGGGCATTTTATTAGTGCTTACGCTTTAGGCGTGACTATTGGCGCACCTGTGATTGCCATTTTGGCCGCAAAGGTTCCGCGTAAAACACTCTTAATTGGCCTCATGCTGTTTTATGGCATCGCCAATGCCAGTACAGCACTCGCAAACAGCTATGAGTCTATGTTGGTCTCACGTTTTATTGCAGGTTTCCCTCACGGCGCTTACTTTGGTATTGCCGCTTTGGTGGTTGCAGAGTTTGCAGGAAAACAAAAACGTGCTTCGGCGGTCGCCATGCTGATGATGGGGCTGAATGTCGCGACCGTGATTGGTGTGCCTTTTGCGACATGGCTGGGTCAGCTGTATGGTTGGCGTGCAGGTTTTGAGTTTTCTGCATCTATCGCATTTTTGACCGTGGTCGCGATTTGTTTTGGCCTACCTAAAATGCAGCTGGATCACACCGCCAGCATTCAAAATGAACTGCGTGGACTTAAAAATACACAAATGTGGATCACGCTTGCAGTTGGTGCAATTGGATTTGGTGGACTATTCTCTGTATATAGTTATGTATCGCCTATTTTGACTGAATATACTCATGCTAGCATTCAAGTCATTCCGTTTGCGCTGGCGTGTATTGGGCTCGGGTTGGTCATTGGTGGTGTTGTCGCAGGACACTTTGCCGATAAAAACTTAAATAAGGCGATTATTTGGGTCTTAATTTCCAATGCCTGCTCTTATGTGCTTTGTGCTTTATCTATGGATCACCTTGCCACTGCTTTTATTGCACTCTTCTTAGTCAGCTTCAGTATTGCAGGCTTGGGGCCTTTACTACAAACCCGATTAATGGATGTTGCTGGTCATGCACAAGGTTTAGCAGCTTCACTCAATCACTCTGCATTTAATATTGCCAATGCCTTTGGTGCATTCCTAGGTGGTTGGCTCATTAGTCAGGGATTGGGCTGGTTAGCACCGATTTGGGTAGGTACTTTATTGAGCCTAGGTGGACTGATCATTTTATTACTTGCCTTTCAGCATGAGAAAAAGTCGATATCTGCATGTAAAAGCGATGCAAATCAGACTTGTTAAAACCAAATAAGTAACCTTCATCTAAAAACAATAAGCGTGCATAAAAATTCAATCGTATTGTTATGCACGCTTTTACAATCCATCATTCAGATTAATGTCAGGCCGTTAAGAATCTACGAGCATTTTCTTTTTAAACTCTAGATTTTATTCGATACGCGATAACGTCATCCACAAGCTGATCAAGAATAAAAGCAATGCTTTTTTACAGCCAAGATGAAGCAATCACCCTTAATACGGACTGTTTTGTAGATGACCAATGTTTTTAATTTTTTTGACGCATGAGAAGCACCACTTCGCAAAGAACATAAAGAACTCCGAAAATTGAACTTAAAATGGTGAGACTTTACAGTAAAGAGTTAAAAAGAAGAATACGAAACTCCTTAACTGACTGGCATAATCATTCAGGTAGTTTCTTCCCGCAGTGTGGACAATAGGCATATTGCTCACGCTCTTGCCTTAAAGATTCTTCTTTTTGTTCACGAATGAGCTGTAAAATAATATCGTGTGTTTGCTCTTTGGTCAGCCCAACTTCTTTACGAACTTCTTCAATTTTTTCTGTCTCTAAGACAAAATCAATATCGCTATTTTGGATTAATTCTCGAAATCTAAGTTCAAGTTTTTCTTTACGCTGTTCAAGTTCATTGGCTAAACCATTGGCTAAAATACCCGCAGGCAATGCGGCCAAACCTACACCTAAGATGGTAATAATCGCACCAAGAAAGCGTCCTAGCGGCGTAATAGGTGTCACATCGCCATAACCCACGGTCGTAAGTGTAACCACGGCCCACCACATTGAAGCTGGAATGGAGCTGAAAACTTCAGGTTGTGCCTGACTTTCAATCAAATACACCCCTGCAGCCGCCATAATGATCATAATCATTAAGATGAAAATAACTGCTTGAAATGAGCCTTTTTCGCGCTCGATGACTCGTAATAAAATTTGTAGCGAGACAAAATAGCGGGTGAGCTTGAGAAGTCGGAGCAGACGAACAATTCTTAAGAATCGTAAGTCGAACTGAACAAAAAAGTTTAAATAGGCAGGTAGAATAGCCAAGAGGTCGATAATCGCCCCACCGCTTTTGACCCAATTTAGACGATTTTTCCAATCCGACTCAAAACTATTAGATTCAGCAATTGACCAAAAACGTAAGAGATAATCGACGCTAAAAACAACAATAGAAAAGATTTCAAAATAATAGAAAAAGTCTTGATACAACACATAGTACTTTTGCACCGACTCCAGCAAGACCGCAGCAGCATTACTCATAATCAGTGCAATGAGAAAATAGTTCAACCCTCGACTTAAGGGCGTCTCATAATCTTCATTATGCAAATTGTTATAAACAAATTTGCGTAGCGTGTACCAAGCTGTCAATTTCATTACGATTCTAAGTTATTCTTATCCCTTAAAATTCAGTTTAACTGAAGTTCGGAGCAATGTAAGTAAGAAATTTCTGCACGAAATGCCCTAGTTTTAAGATGTTATTCAATATATAACAGCGCTAAGCGAACTTGGTCATAGCCCATACGTGGATTAGTCAGTTCCACAATTGGACGAAGCTTAATCGCACCATCTTCACTAAAGTGTTCTGTTTGCTGACGCTTCATTAAGCGTTTATAAATTTTCCGCACTTGCTCCACCACTTCTTCTCCAGGATGTGCCACGGAAATATCCAAGCCTTGCTCTTTATGCAACTTTGCCAAATGGTTGATAATGGTTGCAGCTGTCAAACCGCGCTCTTGGGCGATATCTGCAATTTCATAACCACCTTCAAACAATTCACGTGTTTCATCGAGTGTTGCAGAAGCATAGTTGGCTTTACCTGCATTACGGGCAATTTTCTTTTCATTCCGCTCAATCTCAATTTCATTGAGCGTTCCGCCACAGTGACGAATAAAGGCCTTGTGCTGTGGCTCAAGATCAATGGCCTCAAAGTGAGTCTCAGCTTCATCGGACAGTTCTTGGAAGCGGCGGTCTGCCTTAATGGCAAGACTATCTAACTCCAACGCTTGTTCATTAAAACCTAACAACCTTAAACCTTCCAAAGTCTTTAAGCGCGACAAAGCCACATAGCCCTGTCCTTTTTCAAAAGTATGACTAAGATTAATTTCCGCTGCCGCTAAAGTCATCCCTTGTGACTTATGGATGGTGATGGCCCATGCCAAACGCAATGGAATTTGCTGAAAACTGGCAATGGTTTTACCTGCATCATTGTCCACTGACCACGTTTCAGGCTCGACCACCAGTACCGTGCCATCAGTCAGTTTGACTTTCGGCAAGATCCCAAAGTCATCATCTTCTTCAAAGCCCACCACTTCGCCTAAGCTACCGTTGATATAGCCCACATCAAAGTTGTTCTTTACAAACATTACTTTGGCATTTTTCTTGAGGGTTAGATTTTCAGGTGCACGCACAGAAGACTTTAAAGTTTCAATAAGCTTGTCATTGCCATCACACACCGCCTCAAACTGTCGACCTTCATTTTCAATTTCATTCAAATGTTTGAAGTTGATGGTGTCCACGTCCATATTATGTGTATATAAACGTGTAAAGGTTTCTCCAATATCTTGCTGACGCGTGGCTTGTAAAGCCTGCAAGTGCTCAGAGTTAATACTCTGACCACGAATGGCATTTAAAATATCATTGAGATAATCATTGCCCTGACGGTGCTGCTCAGTCAAATAACACACGCGAAATTTAGCTTCCACCCAAGCATCAGACATAAAACAGAATTTATCGCGATTGCGTTCTTCATTTTTACCGACTGGCGGTAACTGGAAGAAATCACCTGCAACGATCACTTGAATCCCGCCAAACGGCTCTTCACTTTCTTTAAAGAACTTAAGGACTTTATTGACCAAATTGAGTTGCTTGGCATGTAGCATCGAAATTTCATCGATGATTAAGACTTGGGCATTTTCTAAATGCTCTTTTAAGTATTTACGTTCTTTCATGCGTTTGAGTTCATCTTCCCCCAACGCATCTTTAATTCCAATGCCAGCCCAAGTATGAATGGTCATGCCATTCATATGCGTTGCGGCAATACCTGTAGAAGCCGTAATCGCCACAGGCACTTTGCGGGCTTTTAAATAGTTAATGTATTGGTTTAGCGTATAGGTTTTTCCTGCACCAGCGGAGCCGGTTAAAAAGACATTTTCGCCCGCTTTTAAGAGTTTGAGTGCAGTTTCTTGCTTCATAAGACCTATACCATTGATGAACGGCTATAGCCTACCGAGTTTTTGCAAAAAAGTTAAGCAGATCTCGTCACACTACAAATGACGTGCGACAAATTAGGTCCATTGTTGTTTAAATTTTAAGAGCTGGGTTATTCGGTTTGGTTCAGCATGGCAATGAATTGTTCAGCGACTACCACATCATCGGGTAGTGCTTTTTGGTTATTTGGATATTCAAGCTGATCAAATAACAGTTGCCCTGCAATATAATGACAACCGAGCGTCAAGTGCCGCTGTGCGTCGGTATGACTCATATGAAATGCAGCATATTCACGTACAATGATTCGCTCAGCAAAACTGGCTGCTAAACAATGTTGAAAGCGACGTGATTCAGCAATGATGCGATCAATATCTTTGAGCTCCTCAAGCACCCAACTCTCAATAAAATAATAAGCTTCATGACTGATCGGTTGCCATGAGACACAACCAAGCTTTCGTTTCAGTTCAGCGAGTAACTCTTGGCTATGCAATTGATCATGCCACTGCACAGCCTGATGAAATAGGCTCTTCCATGTGACATTTTTTAAAACCTCCTTTTGCGTCTCAAAATGTTCAGGCAAATAATCGCGCACATAAGCATCAAACACCGAAACTCGTAAAGGAGGCCGATTTAAATAAAACAACTGTCGAAAGCTTTCAATATGCAATTTATGTTGCTTTAACTGAAGATAAAAATCACGGTGTTGTTGCTTATCTTCGCTAAAATAAACCACTAAGTCTTCAGGAAGTGTCTGCGCAATTTTATCTAGATGCTGAATATATGCCTGCATTACACGACTCAATTTTGTGTAGACCCGTTTCCCCCATTCAGGTTGTTGTTCGACCACACGGTGCAGCAGTTCGAGCCATTCATCTAAATACAAAATAGACGGGCTGATTGCTATCCGCTGATCATCCATATCTTGGCGTCTATTTTTTAAGACCACATGCTGGTTGGCCTCCAGCTCAAACCAGTGCTGTTGTAAGGCATACTCATAGCAACTTTGTATAAATAAACGAGCCGCAACATGTTGGAAGTACTTTAAGGTGGTCACAATAATTTCAGGATGATAAGACTGCGTATCGAGATAACTCAAAGCCGTTACGGCAACGCGTATACTACTGTGCTGAATATTTTGACTCACCCAGTCTGTCACCACAGCTTTTTGTTTAAATAACCAATTTACGGTACGGCTTTCATCAAAAATTGGGAGTTTGGCGACCTTCTTTTGCCATGTCTTAGTTTCAGCTTTTAAAAAATGGCGCTTTGACAACAAATCACGCGATGTCCAAAAATCCCGATGCATAAGCCGCACAAAGCCGAGCATATGGGACTGCTCTTTAGCATGCGGATATAACAAGTGAATATCGTGCGTATGATCCATCAACTCTTGTAAAGAAAACCGTTCAGGAAATGCCGTTTGTACAATGCGATAAACATGCGGTTCTAAGAATTGACTGGCACTGCAACACAGCTCATCATAACTATTCATCAAAGACTGTAAGGGTAAAATATCTTCCGCCTGATCTGCATCTAAGTTGCATAAGCGCTGCAACTCGGCCAGCAGACTTCGCTCAGAAGCTGGATCAGCTGCATTGAATTCAACTCGCTGGCATAACTGTTGAAAGAGTTCTGATTGCGTTTCCCGTATTTCAGTAAAAATCGTTTGCACGCGACTCGGCCCATCGAACAAAACAAACAGCTGTTGAAGAATCAGCTGACGCAACTGTTTAACTTTATTGCGCAAATACAAAGAATGTTGTGGAGATTGATCACCCACTAAAAATACAATGTCGTGTAAACAAAACTCTTCGAGTGCTTCTGCATAGTGCCCTTGATAGATAAACTGCGAGACACACAGCTCCGCCTGTTCAGCTGGCGCATAAAACTGAATATGAAAACAATGATTTAAAATTTGAATTCGTTGTGTTTTTACGTCAACACTTAAAACGTTTTGTACATTGAGTGTGGAAAGAAAAGCGGACTGCTCGTGATAAAGCTGCTGAATACTTGGAACAACTTGTCTTAACTGTATAGCAAGACTTTGATATTGCTTAAGCTTATCGTTTTGCTCCACGGCTGACCCTCTTTGAATTTGGCTATTTTCACCACAACTTCAAAACCAATATAAACAAATCCTGAACCACAGGCTATGCCTTTTATCGCTAGCTATTCTGTTCGATGAAGCCATTTCTCCTCATTCCCTTACTTAGGGTAGGTATTTGGTAGGTACACAAGTTTTTTGAATCATTCGATACTCTAAAAACGGTAATGAGCACCGATAACAACATAAATAATGGTAGAAGGAATCGCACCATGGCTTTTAAAAATATTGCAGATCAAACGAACGGTTTTTATATCCCTTGTGTTTCACTTTTTGGCCCGGGCTGTGCCAAAGAAATTGGTGGCAAAGCACAAAACCTCGGTGCAAAGAAAGCACTGATTGTAACCGACGCAGGTTTATTTAAATTTGGCGTAGCCGACACCATTGCAGGATATCTCAAAGATGCAGGTGTTGATAGCCACATCTTCCCAGGTGCAGAACCGAACCCAACTGACATCAATGTCCACAACGGCGTGACTGCGTATAACGAACAAGGTTGTGACTTTATTGTGTCCTTAGGTGGTGGTTCTTCGCATGACTGCGCTAAAGGTATTGGACTCGTGACTGCAGGTGGTGGTCATATTCGTGACTACGAAGGGATCGATAAAAGTACGGTTCCAATGACCCCTCTTATTGCAATCAACACCACGGCAGGTACAGCGTCAGAAATGACACGCTTCTGTATTATTACCAATACAGATACCCATGTAAAAATGGCAATTGTAGACTGGCGCTGTACTCCACTGATTGCAATTGATGACCCTAAACTGATGATTGCAAAACCTGCAAGCTTAACAGCGGCAACAGGTATGGATGCCTTAACCCATGCAGTAGAAGCTTATGTTTCAACAGCAGCAAACCCAATCACTGATGCCTGTGCTGAAAAAGCCATTTCAATGATTAGCGAATGGTTAAGTCCAGCAGTTGCGAACGGCGAAAACTTAGAAGCGCGTGATGCCATGAGTTATGCACAATATTTAGCAGGTATGGCATTTAACAATGCATCTCTAGGTTATGTCCATGCGATGGCTCACCAACTCGGTGGCTTCTATAACCTACCTCACGGCGTATGTAATGCAGTCCTACTTCCACACGTCTGTGAGTTCAACTTAATTGCCTGCCCTGATCGTTATGCACGAATTGCTGAACTGATGGGAGTTAACATCACAGGTTTAACTGTGACAGAAGCTGGATATGCTGCCATTGACGCAATTCGTGAACTATCTGCATCGATTGGTATTCCATCGAGCTTGTCTGAACTGGGTGTGAAAGAGCAAGATTTGGGTGTTATGTCTGAAAATGCGCAAAAAGATGCCTGCATGCTGACGAACCCACGTAAAGCAAACCATGCTCAAGTGGTCGACATATTCAAAGCTGCACTCAAATCTGGTGCTTCAGTGGTCGATTTTAAAGCAGCGGTCTAAGTTCTCTCCTTAACTTTTTGTTTGCTTTGACAATTTAAGTGGAATGAAACAGACGTCCATACTGTTTCATTCAGGTAAGCCTAATCCTTGCTTACCTGTGCACTTAAATTGTCTTTTTTTATTTGTGGTTGACAAAGTTTTGCACTTCATCAAGGATAAGAAAACTCATGACAATAACAACCAGAGCAAATTATGTCAGCAAATCAAACTCATCCTGCTTATCAACCTGATGTCCTCGGCGAAGGCTATGAACAATTAAAACTCAGTTTTCCAGACGATTATGAAGGTGCTGTATGCGCAACCCTCGTACGTAAAAAATCCCCGCAGAATACTCAAAAAGCTGTACTGTATATCCATGGTTTTATTGACTACTTTTTCCAAACCGAAATGGCTGAACAATTTAATCAGCATGGTTATGATTTTTATGCGCTCGATTTAAGAAAATATGGTCGTTCTCACTTGAGCCATCAAAAATATTACAACGTCCGTGATCTAAGCGAATACGATGCTGAAATTACCCAAGCCTTAGAGATCATTGGCAATGAAGGCCATACTGCGGTGCTACTTGCAGGACACTCTACGGGTGGCTTAATCACGACTTTATACGCTGCACACAATCCTAAGCATCCGCTGATCAAAGCACTTTGGGCCAATAGCCCTTTTTATGATTTTAATATGCATCCCATTAAGCGCAAACTTGGCGTGCCGCAGCTCAGCCGACTCGCAAAGCGTTTTCCTGACCTTAAGTTTCCAAGTGAACTGAATAAATGGTATGTACCGAGCCTACATCAAAACGAGCATGGTGAATGGAACTTTGATTTGCAATGGAAACAACCAAGCTACTCCATGGTTCGGATCAGCTTTGTACGTGCAATTCATGAAGCCCAGAAAGAAATTCATCGAGGTGGTTTAAAGCTCTCTGTCCCTACACTCATTATGCATTCACATCAAACGCTCAACCCAAAGAAATGGGGCGTAGCCGCGCAAACCAGTGATGTGATTTTAGATGTTAAAGACATTGAAAAGCAGGCCAAAAATTTACAAGGTGACGTCAGTGTCGTGACCATTCAAAATGGTTTACACGACTTAGTCCTCTCCGCACCTGAAGTTCGTACCGAAGTTTATGCTGAGCTGTTCCAATGGCTCGAGCAAAAAAAAGTGTAACTACACCTTTCCAACACAATTCATAATTTTTATATTTTATATTTCTCGAGTAGCTGATGCGCAGGATGTCCATTCGGTGTCAGCTCAATGAGTCGCTCAACGGCATCAATTGCCTCTGGGTAACGTGCAACATGTTTAAACAGCATATCGGTTTCATTGGCTTTAAAAATCGCACTGCTTAAACGTGACTCCAAACAGTCGCGCCATGCACATAGAAATGGACTTTCCGTTTTAGGTAGCAAAACACCCGAACACAGCTTCAATGCGGTCTCGATATACGCTGCATCTAAGGCCTGCTCGGCTTGTAAAAAATCGGCCTCGATATGCGCCAAAATCCGATAGGGACGAGATCCCAACATACCACCGAGCAAGTCACGCAGTTGCGACATTTCGGCCTTAAGTGTTCCCACACTCACCTTGCGCTCACCATATAAGGCCTGATGCAAAGTATCTAAAGTCATACCCTGTGGGCACAGCGCCAAGATGGTCAAAATTTCAATTTGTCGCGGTGTGAGTACCATCACTTTGCCATTAAAATGTACTTGTGGTACACTAAAAGCACGGATATATAATTGTTGGCGCTGATATTCTAAGAGTGCCGTTTGGATGATAGATGCACAGCGCTCTGCTGCGAGTAGACCAAGGCTATTATGATTTTTCCATGTGGTGGATAAATCAATCACCCCAAGGACATGTTTTGAGTAAGGGTCGATAATCGGCGCCGCATAACAAACCCAATCATGAATGGAGCTCATGTAGTGTTCATTTGAAAAGACACAACTGGACTGTTGCGTTTTTAAAGATAAGGCCAATGCATTAGTCCCTACCAATTCCTCTCGCCACTGCCCACCTTCAACAAAATGTACACTTTCTGCCGCATTACGCATTTGTCTGCTGGATGCACTCCAAATAATCGTACTACCAATATCGCCTACAGCCACCACCATAGACGACTGTTGTGCAATATGTCTCAGTTCATCTGCACAATAACTCAAAGCATGTTGTAGCGCTGAACCTTGTGACATAGAACCTTCCGAAATGGGCGCAGCAAAGCGATCTTTTGGAATTTCTGCGGAGTTAGAGCGCTGCCATGAACTTGCAATACTTTTTCCCAGTTGTTCAGCTTGTACCGTCGAAATACTACTACTGGTTCTAAGCTTTTCTATTTCTTGTCTTTTCTGTATTAAATGTTGCATTGCCATCATTCCTTATTCTCAAAACAATTCCTGATATACGTCCACTGTATTACTTGGTTGTAAACATTTGTCAAAGCCGTGTAAACCTCCTTCCTTCCAACCTTTTTCCAACCTTATATTAGTTATGCTACTTAAATATTGTACAGATGTACCTTATACCAAAGCTGTAGATGCTTTTAAAAAATCAATAAGCAAAGGAACTTCAATATGCGCTATGTAGACCCTAACCAATCTGGTTCTAAAGTAGAATTTAAAGCACAGTATGACAACTTTATTGGTGGCGAGTGGGTTGCTCCAGTAAAAGGTGAATACTTTGAAAATATCTCTCCTGTCGACGGTAAAGTTTTTACAAAAGTCCCTCGCTCATCTGTAGAAGACATCGAACTTGCACTTGATGCTGCGCATAAAGCCAAAGAACAATGGAACAAATCATCTCCTACGACACGTTCAAATTTACTCCTTAAAATTGCAGATCGTCTAGAACAAAATCTAGAAAAATTGGCTGTGGCTGAAACATGGGATAACGGTAAACCGATTCGTGAAACACTTGCAGCGGACATTCCTTTAGCCATTGACCATTTCCGCTATTTCGCAGGTTGTATCCGTGCGCAAGAAGGTGGCATTTCTGAAATTGATGAAGATACCATTGCCTATCACTTCCACGAACCATTAGGCGTGGTAGGACAAATCATTCCATGGAACTTCCCAATTTTGATGGCGACATGGAAAATTGCTCCTGCACTTGCTGCGGGTAACTGTATTGTTTTAAAACCTGCTGAACAGACACCTGCGAGTATTTTAGTTTTAATTGAACTCATTCAAGACTTGCTACCACCTGGTATTTTAAACATCGTCAACGGTTATGGTGTTGAAGTGGGTCGTCCTCTGGCAACCAATCCACGTATTGCTAAAATTGCATTCACTGGCTCTACTGCTGTGGGTCAAATGATCATGCAATATGCCACTGAAAACGTGATTCCTGTGACTTTGGAATTAGGTGGTAAGTCTCCAAACATCTTCTTTGAAGACATTATGGATCAGGACGATGAGTTCTTAGACAAAGCCCTTGAAGGTTTTGCCATGTTTGCACTTAACCAAGGTGAAATCTGTACGTGTCCATCACGCGCTTTAGTTCAAGAAAGTATTGCAGATAAATTCCTTGAAATGGCAGTTGAACGTGTGAAACGCATTAAAACGGGTCACCCGCTCGATACAGAAACGATGATTGGTGCGCAAGCTTCACTGGAACAACAAGAGAAAATCTTGGGTTGTATCGCAACAGGCCGTGGTGAAGGTGCGCAAGTACTAACAGGTGGTAGTGAGCGTAATGAAGTAGGTTCTGGTTTCTATATTGAACCAACTATCTTCAAAGGCACCAACGACATGAAAATTTTCCAAGAATAAATTTTTGGGCCTGTGCTTTCAGTGGCAACATTCAAAGACTTTGACGATGCGATTAAAATTGCCAACGACACTATTTATGGTTTAGGCGCTGGTGTATGGTCACGTTCAGCACATACTTCTTACCGCGCAGGTCGTGCAATTCAAGCGGGTCGTGTTTGGACCAACTGTTACCACATCTACCCTGCACATGCCGCTTTCGGTGGTTATAAAAAGTCAGGGATTGGTCGTGAAAACCACAAAATGATGCTTGATCATTACCAACAAACTAAAAACCTACTTGTGAGCTATGCAACTAAGCCTATGGGCTTCTTCTAAGCACTTAGTTTATTCGCATAAAGTTCTCTACGTGTTTAGGGTAATTCGTTACTCTGAACACTCTCACCATCAACCATCAACCATCAACCATCAACCATCAACCATCAACCATCAACCATCAACCATCAACCATCAACCATCAACCATCAACCATCAACCATCAACCATCAACCATCAACCATCAAAACAATAATTCAAAACTGTGTCATATAAACATTAGACAGGACGTCTAATCGCTTGGTACTGAAATTGCATAAATATTGCATCCATCAAGCCATCTATAAAAACTCAAGATATGGAGCTTCACATGACCGATTCTCCCATTAACAGCTCAACAACTCCGCTCTCTACTTCAACGGTAAGCACATCTGACGACTATTTTGAAAAAAGACAACTGAAACAAGGTGCTGTAGGCTGGCTACTATTGGTCGGTTTAGGCGTGGCTTATGTCATCTCCGGCGACTTTGCTGGCTGGAACTTCGGTCTTGCTCAAGGTGGCTGGGGCGGTATGTTCATCGCAACCGTTGTCGTAGCCATCATGTACTTATGTATGTGCCTGTCTATGTCTGAAATGGCCACCATGCTGCCCACTGCGGGAGGTGGCTATAGCTTTGCGCGTACCGCATTTGGTCCATTTGGCGGCTATCTCACAGGCACGGCTATTTTAATTGAATACGCCATCGCTCCTGCGGCTATCGCATGCTTTATTGGTGCCTACTGTGAGTCCTTATTTGGTATCGGTGGATGGATCATTTATCTCATCTGCTATTTGGTTTTTATGGGTATTCATCTTAAAGGTGCAGGTGAAGCCCTCAAGATCATGTTTGTCATTACCGCCATTGCAGCCGTCGCTCTTTTTGTCTTTATCATCGCAATGGCACCACATTTTAATAGCGCCAACTTATTTAACATTGCACCAACTGAAAATATCGGAGCAAGTAGCTTCCTCCCGATGGGTTATATTGGCATTTGGGCTGCGGTGCCCTATGCGATTTGGTTCTTTTTAGCGGTGGAAGGTGTACCACTGGCAGCAGAAGAAGCCAAAGATCCATCTAAATCCTTACCGCGTGGTTTGATCGGTTCAATGCTGATTTTGGCCGCTTTTGCCCTGCTTATTCTGTTCTTAGGCGCTGGTGCTGCTGGCGCAGAACAGCTTAAAGAATCAGGCGC
The DNA here is from genome assembly GCF_037572605.1 of Acinetobacter sp. MYb191. NCBI lineage: Bacteria > Pseudomonadati > Pseudomonadota > Gammaproteobacteria > Moraxellales > Moraxellaceae > Acinetobacter > Acinetobacter sp. MYb191. The sequence goes on from NZ_JBBGZP010000021.1 coordinate 271,228, forward strand.
CCCCTTAGTTGATGCACTGGTAGCAGTCTATGGTCAAAACAGCTGGTTAGGCAGTTTTGTTAACTTTGTCGGTCTAGCAGGTTTAATTGCAAGTTTCTTCTCCATCATCTATGCCTATTCACGTCAAATTTTCGCCTTATCCCGTGCGGGGTATTTACCGACCTCGTTATCACTGACCAATAAAAACAAAGCGCCTTATTTAGCGATTATTATTCCCGGCATCATTGGTTTTTTATTGTCTCTAACAGGTGAAGGTGATCTGCTCATCCTGATGGCGGTATTTGGTGCGACCATTTCTTATGTCCTGATGATGCTTTCTCACATTAAACTGCGCATCAGCCGTCCAGAATTACATCGTCCCTATAAAACTCCAGGTGGGATTCTCACCTCATCGATTGCTTTGGTTTTAGCCAGTATTGCGGTGATAGCTGGTTTTGTGGTGGATCCTAAAGTTTGGTTTATGGCTGCCGCTATTTATGCGGTCTTTATTGCCTACTTTATTTTCCATAGTCGCCATCGACTCGTTCAAGGTACACCTGAAGAAGAGTTTGAAAGTATTCGTAAGGCCGAACAAGACTTATAGAAGGACCTATGACATGGCTTATAAAACGTTGATTGGACATCAGCACTATGTGTTTAATGATTTAAAAACTTTAATGGCAAAAGCAACCCCGCTGCGCTCAGGTGATCAACTTGCAGGTGTTGCGGCGGAAAATGCCACTGAACGTGTTGCCGCACAAATGGCATTGGCCGATGTTCCATTGAAGCAGTTTTTAACTGAAGTGTTGATCGACTATGAACAGGATGAAATAACCCGCCTGATTATCGATGAGCACCGTAGTGATTTATTTGCGCCGATTTCACATTTTACCGTAGGAGACTTTCGTAACTGGCTACTCAGTGAAGATGCGACTACGCATAAATTACAACAACTTGCGCTCGGGTTAACCCCTGAAATGGTGGCTGCGGTGAGTAAAATTATGCGCAATCAAGACCTCATCTTGGTTGCGAGTAAATGTGAAGTCGTCACCCAATTTCGCAACACCATCGGTTTAAAAGGTCATCTCTCGACCCGTTTACAACCGAATCATCCGACCGATGATCTCTTGGGGATATCTGCTAGTATTTTGGATGGCTTGATGTATGGCAATGGTGATGCCGTCATTGGGATTAACCCTGCAACCGATAACCTACAAAATTTATCGGAGCTGCTCAAGCTACTCGATCATGTGATCCAAGAGCATCATATTCCAACCCAGTCTTGTGTGCTGACTCATATCAGTTCGGGGATTCAACTGGCTGAGAAAAATGTGCCGATTGATTTGATGTTTCAATCGATTGCAGGCACACAGCGCGCCAATGAAGGTTTCGGCATTAACCTTGAATTATTACGTGAAGGCTATGAAGCGACACTGGCTCTCAAGCGTGGGACTGTGGGACAAAATGTGATGTATTTTGAAACAGGTCAAGGCAGTGCTTTATCTAGTAATGCGCATCACGGAGTAGATCAGCAAACCTTAGAAGTCCGTGCCTATGCGGTAGCACGTAAATTTAACCCACTGCTGGTAAATACTGTGGTTGGGTTTATTGGTCCAGAGTATTTATACAATGGCAAACAAATTATCCGTGCAGGCTTAGAAGACCATTTTTGTGGAAAGCTCCTAGGCTTACCTATGGGCTGTGACATTTGCTATACCAACCATGCCGATGCCGACCAAAACGACATGGATGTGCTACTCACCCTTTTCGGTGCAGCAGGTTTGAACTTTATTATGGGCATTCCAGGTTCGGATGACGTCATGCTGAACTATCAAACCACGTCGTTTCATGATGCGCTGTATTTAAGGCAACTTTTGGGCTTAAAAGCCGCACCTGAATTTGATCTGTGGTTGGCTGAACAAGGCATCTTTAAACAACAGCAGCAGCATATTCTCTGGCCAGAACATATCCCGCCACAATTTGAAAAACTTTTGCATCTATAAGGAGCAACTTATGTCACTTGTTCCTCTAGAAAACTATCAATCTGAACAGCATCAGGATGTTTGGGAAAACTTAAAAAAATTTACCGATGCACGTATTGCCATTGGTCGCGCTGGTTGTAGCATCCCGACCCATGAACTGCTGAAGTTTCAACTGGCGCATGCGGAAGCGCAAGATGCGGTACATCAAGCTTTAGATGTCGAACACTTAGTTGCAAGTTTTAATACACTAGGTTTGGATAGTCTGACGGTACACAGTCAAACTGAAAATAAACAAGAATACTTAAAACGTCCTGACTTAGGCCGCCTGTTAAGTCCAACTTCACAACATGGTTTAGAGGTTTTTAAATCCAGTAACCCGCAAAACTATGATGTCTGTATTGTGATTGGTGATGGACTATCTGCACGGGCGATTGAAGAAAATGCAGTGCCTTTTATTCAGCATCTTATCCCGCAGCTGCAAGCGGAACACTGGAGCATTGCACCGATGGTGATTGCTACTGGAAGCCGAGTCGCTTTGGGTGATCCAGTCGCAGAGTACCTACAAGCCACTATGCTCGTGATGCTGATTGGCGAAAGGCCCGGTCTGAGTTCACCTGATAGTATGGGCATTTACTATACATGGAAAGCAGCCTCAGGCACTTTGGATGCTAAACGCAACTGTATTTCAAATGTTCGACCTGCAGGCTTAAGCATTCCTGTTGCAGTACAACGACTAATGTCTCTGATGCGTGGCTCTAAGAAACTCGGCTACTCAGGTGTAGACTTAAAAGATGAACATGAAATGGTCAGTCTAGACACGGAACATACGCCTAAACGATTATTTTAATTTGGAGCAGATCAGCCGTGATTTTACGGCTGATCTTAAAATAGCGTGTCCTTTAGCTAGCGTTATTCAGCGCTTGTTCTACAAAATGTAGGCGATCTTGGCCCCAATACATTTCATCACCCACAAAGAATGTCGGTGCGCCGAAAATGCCACGTTGAATGGCCTGTTCTGTTTCAGTGATCAGTTTTTGTTTCACCACCTCCGACTGAACCATACTCATAATATCTTCTACAGAAAACCCACTCGGTTTTAACACTTCTGCCAAGACAGTGGGTTCATTCAGATTTTGTGGTGTGCCAAACATCGCATCGAATAAAAGTTTTAAAACTTGCTCAAACTTTTCTAGATGCAACAATTGAACGCCTGTCAAAATGCGCATTAGGGTTAAAGTGTTCATCGGGAAATGCGGATTCATTTGCATTGGAATATGGTAATACTCCGCCCAGCGCTGCATATCTAATATTGAATAAACCCCTTTGACAGGAATCTCAATCGGACTACGATTGCCTGTTGCTTTAAACACCCCACCCAATAAAATAGGCTTATACACAATCTGAATCTCTTGCTGCTCTGCTATTTGCAGTAAACGATAGTAGGCCAAATAGCTATATGGGCTGCCCAAATCAAAATAAAATTCTACGCTTTTCATGCTTTGTCCTTTTACCACGTTTCCATCCAAGGTCTTAAATCTAACTCATGCGTCCATGCATCGCGCGGTTGCTGCGACAAATGCCAATAATTTTCTGCAATATGCACGGGATTTAATATGCCATCCTGTTCTTTGCGCGCGTACATCTCAGGAAAAGTGTCTTTAATAAAATCGGTATCAATTGCCCCATCTACCACCACGTGTGCCACATGAATATTTTTCGGACCAAGCTCACGTGCCATACTTTGCGCTAAGGCACGCAGTGCATGTTTTGCCCCAGCAAAAGCGGCAAAGTTTGCTGCACCTCTTATGCCTGCGGTTGCACCCGTGAAAATAATGCTGCCGTGTTCACGCACGACCATACGCTTCGCCACTTCACGCCCTGTCAAAAATGCACCGAAGCAAGCCATTTCCCAAATTTTAAAATACTTACGTGCAGTTTCTTCTAAAATACTACATGGCACATTCGCCCCAATGTTAAATACAAAAACATCGATTTCACCAATATTGGCTTCAATTTCTTCCACCAAAGCGATGACTTGCTCTTCTTTACGTGCATCAGACGCAAAGCCATATGCAAGGCCACCTTCGGCTTCTATTTCTGCAATTAGGGGCTGGAGTTTTTCGGCATTTCTTCGCGTCATGCAAGCGATGTATCCACCACGTGCAAAACGTTTCGCGATTTCACCCCCTGTAGCGTCTCCTGCGCCAATCACTAACGCTACTTTCTTCTTAGCACCAGTCTTTTGCAACTGCTGTTCTGGCTGTAGTCCATCCATAATTACACTCCCTTTATAAAATAACGATCGTTATTATAACAATCACTATGTTATAGTTTTCAGCATCAGTCAATTTTATTTTGATGAAACTCCTATGCGCTATAAAACAGGCTATAAAGAAGAAAAACGTCAAGAGCTGCTTAAAATCAGTGCTCAACTGGCCAAGAAGCAAGGCTTTACCAATACAGGTATTGACGGTTTTATGAAAGCGGCTCAAATGACCAGCGGTGCTTTTTATTCGCATTTTTCATCAAAACATGAATTGTTTGAAGCACTGATCGAGTCCGAGTTACAACACAGCTTTCAAGCATGGCAAGCCAATCCGCATGACAATATCGAAGAGTGGATTGACTTCGAAATTGAACGTTATTTAGCGCTGTCTCATGTGCAACGTCCAGATCAAGGCTGTGTTATTCCCTCTCTTGCAGCTGAGGTAGCACGTAGTAGTGAAACAACAAAACTGTGTTTTCAACAGGAAATGCTTCGTGGTCACGCACTCTTTACACAACACCTAGGCAGTGAAACACAAGCTTGGGCTGTACTGTGTCAACTGGTCGGTGCAATCGTCATGGCGCGGAGCATGGCGGATGAACATCTACAACGGGAAATTTTAAGCTCAAGCAAATGGATGATTAAAAACATGCTACAGCTCAAGTAAAATCTTGGATTGAATTTATAGTTTTTTTCTACATTTTTTCTGATTTATTGCCTTCAACTTCTACGCATTTCCCTGTACATTTTTACACTTCTTTAACCCCTGTGAACGAGCCTGCTATGACGACACTCCCCGATACCATATACGCGATTCAGCATCTTGCTTTTGAAGATTTGGGAGCATGGGAAGATATGTTATATCAATTGGGTTATCGGGTACGATATTTTGAAGCAGGCAAAGATGACTTAGCTAAAGCGTTGGATTACACAGGGCTAACTGTCATCTTAGGTGGACCGATTGGGGTATATGAAACTAAAGACTATCCTTTCCTACAACAAGAAATAGACTTACTAAAAGTTCGCTTAGAAAAGAATTTACCGACTTTAGGCATTTGCTTAGGTGCACAGTTGATTGCACATGCACTCGGTGCAAAAGTATATGCAGGTCATAGCAAAGAAATGGGCTGGAGTCAGTTACAGCTCAATACCGTTGAACAGAACCCACTACAAGCACTGGTAGGAACTGAAGTGCTACATTGGCATGGAGACACCTTTGAGCTCCCTGCTCAAGCTGAACTGTTGGCCAGCTCAGAAGTTTATCCCAACCAAGCTTTTCGTGTAGGAGAAAATATTCTTGGATTACAGTTCCATCCTGAAGTCGCAACGGATGGTTTAGAAAAATGGCTAATCGGGCATACTGCTGAACTTCGTCAAGCGAACATCAATATTCCAGCATTGCGTGCAGACAATCAACGCTTTGCAGCTCAACTAGAGCATGTCTCTGGACAAGTTTTGGCAGCGTATTTAAAAGCACTGGTTTAATAATTCAGCCTTACTCCGTTCGGCGGGTCTATTGCTCTAACTTTTAAGTTTACAGTAGACATAAAAAAGCACCTCTATGAGGTGCTTTTTGGTAGATATCGCTTATTTTGCAGCAGCTTTAGGCTGTGGAACTGATGCTTCAGTGGTGATATTCACAGTAATTTTATCACCCACGTTAGGCACGTATGCGCCTACACCAAAAGCAGAACGGTCAAATGAAGTGGTTGCGTTGAAACCAATTGACTGTGCTTTGGTCATTGGGTGCTCACCTTGTTTATTCAACACCGCATCTAAAACGACAGGCTTTGTCACATTTTTAATGGTTAAATCACCTGTGATTTTGTACTTATTCGCGCCAACAGCTTGAACTTTTTTACTTTTAAAGGTAATGGTTGGATACTTTGCTGCATCAAAGAAATCAGCCGCTTGTAAGTGTTCATCTAAAGCTTTTACGTTGGTGTTTAAGCTAGATAAAGGAATCGTTACATTCACCGACGAATTTGCAGGTTTTGCATTGTCAACATTAATCACACCCTGAATGTCGCTGAAGTTTGCAGATGGAGTTGAAAAACCAAAGTGGCTCCATGTGAAAACTGTTGCTGTATGTGTAGGGTCAATTTGATATGCCACAGGTTTCGCCATAGCAAATGTAGTCGCAGTTGCAACAGCCAAACCGATTGTTAAAGCTTTAAAGTTCATGTTTTTATCTCACATTGGAATACTGCTTAGTCTATAGAGTTCTACAACGAATACATCTATAAAGATAAAACGATATGTTGCAACTTTAGAACGATATAATTGTTTTTAAATGTAGCAACTTAGCTACGCCCGATATTGAATGAAACCAGTCTTCTTCGCGACTTTATTATAAAGTTGTTGTGCAACCAAATTATCCTGATGGGTGAGCCAATAGACTCGATCACACGCTCGTTCTTGGGTATGTTGTTTTACATGCTCAATCAAGGCACTCGCAATGCCCAACCCACGATACTGCTGATGGCTAAATAAATCTTGCAAATAAGCATAAGGCTTTAGTGTCCAACAACTGTCATGCTCAATCACATGCACAATGCCTACAACCCGACTGCTATAAGTGCGGCAAAACCATACATATGTTCACGCTTAGAATCAGTCAGTTTATGCCACGTATTTTCAGATATCTGCTCCAATAAATCAGCCTGATAAGCTTGCCATAATGCAGCCCAGATCGACTGATCGATTTCTGTCAGTGGCACAATATGAATATTTGGTACTTCCATTTTGTTCTCAAAGTGATGTTTATTTTTGTAAGGCTTGTATTTAAATTGAAATCATTACAAAGAAAAAGCCTTATTGAATCGCTTCAATAAGGCTTCTTTTAGACGTGACAACCATCATAGTTTTTCAATCAGAATCCGATCAATCAACTTCATACCTGTCTGTTTTTCATGGTTTTTACGGCGGATCTTAATTTGCTTATCTTCTGCTAAATCTTGCAATAACAGCTCAACAGCAACCATCGCCTCCAAAGGTAGATCTGGTCCAATCCACTTCTGTTCGCCCGCATCCATCAATACAACTTCATCATGAATTTGATCGTACAAGCTCATATCATCACCTAAAATTTATGCAGCTACTTCAGCAGCAGCTTGCATATTATATACGCCATTCAAAATAAAAGACGCCCCTAAACTGGAGCGTCCTTCAAACAGTCAATTTTTAAAAATTAAGCTGTCAATTCTTTTACCGCAGCAACAACTGCTTCAGTGGTAATACCGAAGTATTGGTATAAGTCTTTCGCAGGTGCAGATTCACCATAAGTCGTCATACCAATTACACGACCATCTAAACCTACAAACTTCCACCAGTAGTCTACGTGAGCCGCTTCAACAGCAACACGCGCACGAATACTTGATGGAAGAACCGCTTCACGGTACGCTGCATCTTGCTTCACAAATTCTTCAGCACATGGCATAGACACGACACGCACACCTTCAAGTTGTGCATGCGCTTCCATTGCTAAAGATACTTCAGAACCCGTCGCAATAATAATCGCTTTTAATTCGCCTTTTTCTTCAGCCAATACATAACCACCTTTCGCTACATTTGCAATTTGTGCATCTGTACGTGTTTGGAATGGTAGGTTTTGACGAGAGAAGATCAACGCAGTTGGGCCTTCTGAGCGTACAAGTGCAGACTTCCAAGACACAGCTGCTTCAACCGTGTCACATGGACGCCAAGTATTTAAGTTTGGTGTACCACGTAAAGACGCAATTTGCTCTACAGGTTGGTGCGTTGGACCATCTTCACCCAAACCAATTGAGTCATGTGTATATACATGGATTACACGCTGTTTCATTAATGCAGACATACGTACTGCATTACGCGCATATTCCATAAACATGAGGAATGTTGCAACGTAAGGAATGAAACCGCCGTGAAGCGCAACACCGTTTGCAATTGCAGTCATACCAAACTCACGTACGCCATAGTGTACGTAGTTACCTGCTGGATTGTCTTGAACGCCTTGGCAACCTTTCCAAAGGGTTAAGTTAGAGCCAGCCAAGTCCGCAGAACCACCTAATAATTCAGGCAATAATGGACCGAAAGCTTGTAATGTGTTTTGGCTTGCTTTACGTGTAGCGATGGTTTCCGCTTTTGCATTAGTTTCTGCGATAAATGCATCTGCTTGGGCAAGGAATTCAGCAGGTAATTCACCTGAAAGGCGACGTTTCAATTCAGCTGCTTCAGTTGGATATTTTGCTGCATATTGCGCAAATAATTCATTCCAAACTGCTTCAGAAGCCGTCCCTTTTTCTTTTGCATCCCATGCTGCATAAACGTCAGCAGGAATTTCAAATGGACCTTCAGTCCAGCCCAATGCTTCACGTGTTAATGCGATTTCGTCATTACCTAGCGGCGCACCGTGGCAGTCTTCTTTACCTTGCTTGTTTGGTGAACCTAGACCAATAATCGTTTTACAGATGATGATCGTTGGTTTTTTCGTTTCAGCTTTTGCTTGCAAAGTCGCAGCACGTAATGCATCTGCATCATGACCATCAGCTTTAAGTACTTGCCAACCGTAAGCCAAGAAACGTTGCTCTGTATCGTCAGAGAACCAACCTTCTACTTCACCATCAATCGAAATACCGTTGTCGTCATAGTAAGCAATCAGTTTACCTAGACCTAGTGTGCCTGCAAGTGAACATGCTTCGTGAGAAACACCTTCCATTAAACAGCCATCACCTAAGAAACAGTAAGTGAAATGGTCAACAACGCTCATCTCATCTTTGTTGAACTGCGCTGCTAAAGTTTTTTCTGCTAGCGCAAAACCAACTGCGTTTGCAATCCCCTGACCAAGCGGGCCAGTCGTAGTTTCAATACCTGGTGCATAACCTAATTCGGGGTGACCTGGGGTTTTAGAGTGCAGTTGACGGAATGCTTTTAAATCTTCAATTGATAAATCATAGCCCGTAAGGTGCAATAACGCATATTGCAGCATAGAGCCATGACCATTTGATAGTACAAAACGGTCACGGTTCGCCCATTGAGGGTTAATCGGGTTATGGTTGAAAAACTCACGCCATACCACATCAGCGATATCAGCCATCCCCATTGGCGCACCTGGATGTCCAGAGTTTGCTTTTTGCACAGCATCCATTGCCAATACACGAATTGCGTTTGCAATACGACGTTCGTTAAGCGGGGTTGTCATAGGTCAGAGTCCAAACAAATGATTTAAAGAGTAAGATGAATAGAATTCAAAGATAGGTGTATTGTCTTAAAAAAAGAGGAATGGGTAAAGCCTAATGAACAATATTTCGCTATTTATTCATCATCAATGTCTAATAAATGCGGGCATTGCCTAAAATCACAACAATTTCACTCAGAAATGTCTCTCTAGCGTTTCTCCGGTTCAAATTCTACACGATAGAATCGTCAACTTTTAAAAACAAAGCTAAGCCATCTTATTCACTAATCAGAACAAGCCTTTGTCCTTGAGTAGCAAACACATCATAGGATATATTTGTATTTTTTACATACAATTAAACATTCATGGTGAATTTTATTCACTTTTTTAAATTATTCATGAATTAGTACAAATTATAGATTATTTTCTGATGCTTATTTTGAGCATTTTTTATTTACCAACTTAACACCCAAGCCAACAAAAAATCAAACAAGCTATTGTTTTACAATTAGATAAAACCAAATCACAAAATCTCATGATACGGACCTATAGACTTTGAACCAAAAGCCTTAACTTGGTCATTTCGAACTAAAAATAAACGCTATATCAATTTTTTAGATGCTTATATCAGATAAAAAGTCGTTGAATTGAAATAAATTCAGTCATTTTGGTCGTGTAGAACTGGCTCAAACGGCTAAGTCGATGTACCATATTGCGTCTTTTAAATTAACTGTGATAGGACTTATGCGCGAGTACGCTGTATTTACCTCGGAATCTGTAAGCGAAGGCCATCCAGATAAAATGGCTGACCAAATCAGTGATGCTATCTTGGATGCGATCTTAAAAGAAGACCCATATGCGCGGGTTGCTTGTGAAACGCTTGTAAAAACGGGTGCGGTAGTACTTGCAGGTGAAATCACAACAACTGCAAATGTTGACTTCGAAGCGATTGTTCGTCAAACCGTAAATGGCATTGGTTACCACCATTCTGACCTTGGTTTTGATGGTTCAACATGTGCCGTGATCAATATGATTGGTAAACAGTCACCAGAGATTGCTCAAGGTGTTGACCGTCAAAAGCCTGAAGATCAAGGTGCAGGTGACCAAGGTTTAATGTTTGGTTATGCAAGCCGTGAAACTGACGTGCTTATGCCTGCTCCAATTTCATATGCACACCGTTTAATGGAAAAGCAAGCTGAACTACGTCGTAGTGGCGCTTTACCATGGTTACGCCCAGATGCAAAAAGCCAAGTGACTTTTGCTTATGAAAATGGCATGCCTGTTCGTTTAGACGCAGTCGTATTATCTACTCAGCACGATCCTGAAATTTCTCAAAGCAACTTAAAAGAAGCTGTGATTGAAGAAATCGTGAAAAAAGTGATCCCTGCTGAAATGTTCCATGCAGACACCAAATTCCACATCAACCCAACAGGGATGTTTGTGATTGGTGGTCCAGTGGGCGACTGTGGTTTAACAGGTCGTAAAATCATCGTAGACACTTACGGTGGCATGGCACGTCACGGTGGTGGTGCTTTCTCTGGTAAAGATCCATCTAAGGTTGACCGTTCTGCTGCTTACGCGGGTCGTTATGTTGCGAAAAACATCGTAGCTGCAGGCCTTGCAGACAAATGTGAAATTCAAGTGTCTTATGCCATTGGTGTGGCTGAGCCAACGTCTATTTCGATCAATACCTTCAATACAGCAAAAGTATCTGAAGAGCTGATCATTGCATTAGTCCGTGAACACTTCGACTTACGCCCATACGGTATCACTCGTATGCTTGACCTCATTCAACCGATGTATAAGCAAACTGCTGCTTATGGTCACTTCGGTCGTGAAGGTTCAGATACTGCATTTACTTGGGAAAAAACAGACAAAGTGGAAGCGCTTAAAGCTTCAGCTGGTCTATAAGTTTGATCCAAAAAGAAACCCGCTTAATGCGGGTTTTTTTATTTTCACTGATGGAAAATAGCCCATCAGTTCAGTCGTGAAGTCATTGAACCTCACTACTTAGGTTTGTTGTCATGATTGAGCACATCAAAGAGCGAAGTCACGGCAGCAGGTTCGCTGTTACGGTCGGCCAAATAGACTTGTACAGATTTAACGATAATCGCTGCAGCAAGACATGCAACAATACAGAAAATCCAAAATCCAAAAGGACTTCGAATATTATGTGATCCACAGTTTGGACAGTCTTTATCTGTTGATGCGACAACTGTTTCACAACATGCGCAGTGGTATTGATAGAGCATCGCTTTACCCCCTTGTTTTTGTCCTTTCTTGTTTTTATTGTCCATCACCCTGCCTCACAGAATGTTAGATTCATTTATCTTATGTGAGTATTTGTTGAGACTCAAGCGCCATTCACCTGAAGTAATGTCAGCAACGGCTTACACTGAAAGATTAATCAATTGATTTAACGTATATTCCTCTTTATAACCCCAAATCATGACAATTTCATTTTGTAACATAATAGTTTTTGACGTATTCCGTCATATTTGCTTAAAACCCTTTAGTTTTCTAGCGATTGTTTATTAAAATAAGATGCAAGGATAAGGAAGAAAGAATGGTTCAGTTGATTAAAAAAGGCGGTTTACGCGAACGTGCCAACCGCAGTCGTAGCTATAAGGGCTCATAAAATACCGAAGCGACATTGCAGCCCAACTGCTATGCGCAAAGTAAAAAAGACGAAGTGTCTATCTTGGAACAGGCTCCATCATCTAAAGAGCTTAAAAATGACTTAGATGTAGATTGCGAGAGCATCGTACCAAAGCCATAAAGCAAAAATCAGGAACAACCCGCCAGAAAAAATGTCAATATAACTTCCTGAACGCTGATATGCCGCTTTAATTTTAGGTAATGATAAAAGCAGCATCAGCAGTGCAAAAGTCATAAAAGTTTGGATTGGAATAATGACCGCAAGTTGCATTTTTAAATAAGGACTTGCACTAGAACTTAAGGCTAGTGAAAACACACTACTGAAATAAATCAGTGTTTTCGGGTTAGACAAGTTAGTCAGCAAACCTGATATGAAATAATGGTTGGCCTTCGGTGTAGGCAGTTTTTGACCATCATCTAGCAAGGCTTCTTGCTGCATTGTGTTGAGGCCTGCTTTCAACATCAGCCAACCCATACGTGCAAGGAACACCCCACCAATCACCATCAATACTTGTTGAATCCACGGCATTTTGTCGATGAGTACGGTAAAACCTAATAATGTTAAAACCACCCAAATGACGATGCCAACGGAAATACCTAAGATAGTTTTTAAAGTATTTTTTTGTGTGGTCGAAGCTGAACTTTTGGCAATCAACAAAACATCAGGACCAGGACTTAGCTGCGCAACAAAATGCAATGCGCAAATCGTGAAAAGCAATGACATAAAAAAGCGGCATAAATTTTAAAAAATAATTATATCGTTTGTTATATTTATTTTAAATCATAAGCACTTAAAACATTTTCATAAAGATAAAAAAAGCCGAGTTAGAACTCGGCTTTAAAATTAGGCATGAAATTATTTATTCACATCTTTCATTTCAATTTTTTTCGCCTCTGGCGTAACTTCTCGTGCTTCGCCATCAATAATACTCGAGTCACGATAAGCTGAACCACCCTGCTGTTGCTGCATTTCTTGCATCTGGCGCATGATATCTGCAAATGGGTTTTGACCTTGAGCACCACCGCCCATGCCATTCATATCCCCCATCATGCCACCCATCATTTTTTCCATCATCGCTTGCTGACGTTTCATCATCACGTTCATCAGCGCGCCCGTCATGGCTTTTTGTACCGCAGGAATAAGCAATAACACGGCAACCACGTCTGTCACCAAGCCAGGAATCAATAAAAGAAAACCCGCAATGATTTTTGGCAGATTGTTTGTTAATGCAGGATCTGCACCCATCTGGCCCGCTTGCATTTGCTGCATTTGTGGCATTAAACCTGCTGAATACTTACGAATCAGGCTCATACCAATAAAGAAAGCGGCAATAAACCAGAAGAACACGTACCACATGCTACCAACGAGGTCGCCCACGCCGATCCATACGAAGACTTCGAGAATGACACCAGCTAATATAAAAAGAAATAATTTCATGAAAATTAATCTAATCTCAACAAAATGAATAAGGTGCAAGAATCAAGTGCTCAATCTACATCAAGCTTTTTTGATACGCTTATGTAACAATATGGGCATATTATTTTTTTTAAAGGGCAAGCATGTCATTAATTATTGGTATTGACCCCGGTTCTCGCCTCACAGGCTACGGTATTATTCAAAAAGAAGGTCAAAAACTAATTTTTGTCGATGCTGGCACCATTCGTACCGAAGCTGCTGATATGCCTGAACGGCTAAAACGTATTTTTGCAGGGATTGATCGTATTGTAAAATTTCATGGTCCAACCGAAGCCGCAGTTGAGCAAGTATTTATGGCACAAAACCCTGACTCTGCACTGAAGCTGGGGCAAGCACGTGGTGCTGCTATTGCTGCACTGGTCAACCTTGACCTACAAGTTGCAGAATACACCGCACGTCAGATTAAACAGTCGGTGGTCGGTTATGGCGCTGCGGACAAAGAACAAGTACAAATGATGGTGATGAGACTCCTAAACCTGAGCATCAAACCACAGCAAGATGCCGCCGATGCTCTCGCTGCTGCCATCTGTCATGCACATGCTTCAGGCAGTATGACCAAGCTTGCTGTACTCAATGCTCTTGGCGGTATGGCGCGCGGACGCAGCCGTAGTAGCTCTCGTCGACGCTAAGTGTTAAGTGACATAGTCTTTAAAGTCTTTACGCATTTCACGTACCGGTGGTGCTTTGGGATAAGTTGCTATCAGCATTCTTCCCGAAATGCGTAAATTTTTCTTTTGAGCAGGATCGATACGTATAAAGACCAATTCTTCTGGCTCATTGCGATGGTTGATCTCACAAATCATAATGGTGTAGTTTTTTTCGATCACTTTATAACGACTAAATGCCTGCTGTACGATTTGCTTAAAATTTTTCTGTCCACCTGATGGTGCAAGTTGGGTGTAAATCACCAGCAATATGCATGCACCAACCACCAAGGCCACCAGTAAGTATTTATCCATTCTTCCTCCCCACTTTTACCATTATTCGAAGTCTTTAAATTTTAGGCTTGATTGCGTTATATTGCGTTATATTGCGTTATATTGCGTTATATTGCGTTTTCTTAGTACTCAATAGTTATTATGCTACTTCAATATTCTTAATTGGAAGCATTTACTTTATTTTCTTCTATCTGAAAAGAATTAAATAATTTTAAAGAATCACGCTGAATTTTTTCCCAATGTGGCAGAAGCTCCGCATGGAAATCTATATCAAAATTACTAGTATTAAAACCATAATTTGGTACATGACTATTTAATTCACACGCCGTAGCACCACTTGGATATGAAGCACACGCAATGACTACACCAATGCCTTTCCCGTTTTCTTCTTTCCAGTAAATTTTTTTAGAAATATTATCTTGCTCTCCCAAATCTATTTCATAAAGTGACAAACTTGCATTAAATTTCTTCTCCGAATTAATCTCACTTATGCTCATATCTTTTCGAGCACCCATCCGTTCACTTAAATAAAATTTCAATGAAGGCGTATAATCAAAAAACGTTTTGTCGTCTCCCCACTCATCCTTCCAATTACCACGTTGTGATAAAGTGAAAGCGATGTCACTGATTTGATTTGAGGAAAGCCTAAAACCTTCTGAAGGATGCATTTCTGGCCATTTCACAAGAAATGTGGCGTTACCGATTTGATCATTACAACCTTTGGTATTATGTAGTTGATTAGAACCTTTCTCCCAATAATTAACATCTTGATATTCAACACTTGCAAAAAATAAATATCGTCGATCAATGCGCATTTTCTGATCGCCAAAACTTCCACACTCATATGGTTTTTCTTTTAAGCTCGGTACATCACTTGGTTCTAATACACTAACAATAACACTCAAAATAACGATAATGATTGGTGACAATAGTATAAAGATCAAAAAATGTTTTAGCTGAATAGGCTTTCGAAGAAAATTTAAAATCATAAGTCATCTTATTTAATTATTCATTTTTTTCATGTACTCCTAAAATTAACACAAAGTATTTGAGATATAGTATTTTTTTATTCAAAATACCCATCATATAAAAAGCCCATCAAAGGAGATGAGCTTTTTTACAACTAGATTAATCTATACTTTTCAAGCTTATTTTTTCTTTTTAAAGTTTAGATATTCTTGATAAGACTCTTCCGCAAAACGTCGTAATGAATCACCAATAGCTGCATATTGGAATTCATTCAGATTTGCCAAAGACGCTCGTGCAGAAGGATGTTGTACGCCAAAACCTGAGCCCGGAAGTAAAACGACCCCCGTTTCATCTGCGACACGGAAAAGTAACTCAGTCGGGTTTTTATTTTTCATAACCCAGTCTGCAAACTCATCACCATACAGCGTCCGCGAAGTATTTTCCAAATTAACCAGCGTATAGTAATCGACAGCATTTGGATCTTGAGGAACATCAACTCCCAGTTGTCGATACAGCGCTGCATCACGCTCACGAACCACAGATTTAACCGCTTTTTTATAACTTTGACGTGAATCCATTAAGTTAAATAGCGCAAATAAAACCATTTGAACTTGTTGTGGTGTCGAAAGTCCAGCGGTGTGATTTAGGGCCACATTACGACTATCTGCCACCAGACGATCAATAAACTTAATACTTGATGGATCAGTCGTGAGCGATGAATAACGCTCTTCCAGTTCTTTTTTATCTTTTTTAGATAATTCAGTGAGCTTCTTATCCAAAATATTATTGTTGGTCGTGGCGATGACACCTAGACGCCAGCCTGTCGCACCAAAGTATTTTGAGAATGAATAAACCAAAATGGTGTTGTCTGGACAAATGGCAAATAATGATTTGAAATTATCGGCAAATGTTCCATAGACATCATCGGTCAGGATAATCAGATCAGGACGTTTTTTAACAATATCAGCCAAAATTGCCAAGCCTTCATCACTCATTTTGACCGAAGGTGGATTACTTGGATTCACCAAGAAGAAAGCTTTAATTGATGGATCTTCTAATTTTCGGAGCTCTGACTCTGGGTATTGCCATCCCTGATTTGGATCCGCCTCAATCAATACTTCTTCCAGCTGATAATCATTGAGTTTTGGAATTTCTAAATAAGGGGTAAAAATTGGGGTGCCGATGGCAATTCGATCACCCTTAGCAATAATTTTATTCTCTTTAAGCGAGTTAAAGATATATGCCATGGCTGCTGTTCCGCCCTCTACGGCAAATAGATCTAAGCCATCTTTTGGCATACCCTGCACGCCCATTTCACGCAATACATACTCTTTAATGATGGTTTCACTCAAGCGCAACATGCGATCTGGAACAGGATAATTACAGCCCAAAATACCTTCAACCATTTCCAGTAAAAATGCATCTGGGTCTAAGCCCAACTGGTCTCTGACGTAAGAAATCGCTTTTCCTAAAAACACTACGCCTGGCTTATCACGATTTTCGAGTACAAAGTTATCAAAGCGAGATTGCAAACCGACAGGTCGTGGAAAACCACCGAGCCCTTCTGGCATATAAGAAAATGAAAACTCAGATTCGGTTGCAGAAAATAAACCAAGTTGGAAAAAAGCTCTACGAGGAACAGTTGCAAGGAAGTTTGGGTTTCCTCGACCTGCGTTCAGCATCATACGGTCAGTTCGACTTTCTGCAAGTGCAATCAGTTTATCTTTTAATTCAAATGGGCTTAGTTTTGCGTATTTTGAGTAATCAACGTTCCCCATGGGAAGTCTCCTTTAATTATAGTGAAGCTAAAGATTTATTGTTAAACATCAATTTTTAAGCTAAACCCACAATCAGTGGACCGAGCAAGGTTAAAAAAACATTGGCCAATGCATAGGTAATTGCAAAGGGAACCGTAGGAATTGAATTGCCGGCTTTATCGAGCACGCCACCAAATGCAGGGTTTGCACTTCGTGAACCAGTTAAAGCACCAGCCATCACTGCGACATTGTCATAACGCAGGACATAACGCGCGAAAAGCATCGAGAGAATCAGTGGCACAACCGTGACCACTACACCAATCATAAATAGTGATAAACCACTGTCTTTAATGGTTTGAATGGCTTGTAACCCTGACTGTAAACCAACCGCAGCCACAAAACCTGCAAGACCTAAATCTTTAAGTAACTGCGAAGCTGCTAAAGGCATATTGCCATGAACTTGATTTCGGCTACGTAGCCAACCAAACAATAGACCTGATAAAAGTGCACCTCCGCCAGCACCAAGCGTCAGCGGAACATCACCGATACGCACAACAAATAAGCCAATCAGTAAGCCCACCACCAAACCAGCACCATGGAAGATCCAGTCTGTTTTTAAGCTTTCTGGTAAGGCCTTACCTGCTTCTTTGACTAAACGCTCAAGATCACTTTTGGTTCCGTATACGGTCACCACATCGCCTTGACGCAGGATGGTTTCATCACTTAAGACTTGTGTTTCGTCCTGACGTTTAATGCCAAGCACATAAATGCCGTGTTTAAGATAATCAGGCGTATTGGCTTTGACATCGCCTAATGTTCGATTGATGTATTTAGAGTTTCTTAAAATGACATCCGTCGTATCCATGACCATTTCCATGCCCTGAGAAGATTGGAGTTCTGAGCCAATATTCTCTGCAATAGAAACAACACTTGCTCTGCGACCAACAATGAGAACCACATCATCCGTTTGCAAAGTAATTTCGGGGGATACATCGATAAACTGATCTTTACGTTTAAGCCGCTCAATGGTAATACCTGACTTTTGGGCTTCTAATTCTGCAATCGTTTGACCAGCCGCTTGTTGAACTTTATAAATCCGTCCCACAATTTCTGGCATCGCCAGTTCCTGACCCGGTGCAAGTTCAAAAGCACCTTTTAAACGCTCAGACTGTGCTTTAAGTGCGTCATCATGAATTTCTCGCCCCATAAATTTCGGCAAGATATTCACACAAATAATAATCGCACCTAGAGAGCCAAAAATATAAGTCACAGCATAACCAATTGCGACATTGGCTTGCAGTCGTTGAATCTCTGCCATTGGCAAATCTAAGCGCGAGATAGCATCACCTGCCGTACCAATAATTGCAGATTGTGTCATCCCGCCTGCGGCTAAGCCTGCAGCCAAACCTTTGTCTAGATCAAATATTTTCGCCATAGCGAGGACGGTAATAAGCCCGCAAATGGCCATAAAGGCAGCCAGTAGAATTTCTTTAATCGACTGAGGTCCGAGAGATTTGAAAAATTGCGGACCACTTTCAAATCCAACTGCATAAATAAATAGTGCAAATAGAATGGCTTTCACACCATTGTCAACAGGTACACCAATCAGACTTAGAATCACTGCAACCAATAATGATCCAGCGACACCACCAAATTGGAACTTACCAAATTGAAATTGACCAATCCAAAAACCTATTGCCAATGACAAAAACAATAGAATTTCGGGACTATGTTTTAATTCACCTTGTAGCCACTCAATCATATTATGGACTCACTTTATTATTAGATTTATCATTAAAACTAAAGTTTATTTTTCCATTTGATAAAATACTCCTCAGAATATATAAATGCAAATATATTATTTTATCTATAAATGATGACAATTAATTATTTCAAAATCATTTAAAAATATATAAGTTTTTTATTTTCATATAAACAAAGTAAAATCGTCGGAATTAATATTTCATATTGTAACTAAAAGCATTAATTTTTATTTAACATAATTTATTTAATCTTTATTTTCTTCCTCACATTAATATAAATAACTGATTTAACTATTTTTATAAATCCTCTTTTTAATAGAATCGATCTATTAAATTTGTGATCTGTATCACACTTACAAACTTAGCATATCTCAGCTTTATTGAGGCTGTATTTAAACGTATTGATAAGTTTGATGAAGTATAAATTCGGTAGCGACCAACATTAAGTAGCGCTTGATTTTCATATTGAATTCCACAATTAAAATGCTATAAAAAAGCCCATCAAATGAGATGGGCTTTTTTAACAAGGACAAATACTTACTTCATACTTGCAAAAACTTCTTTCGCTGCTTGCAGCGTAAATTCAATGTCTTCATCAGAATGGGCAGCTGAAATAAAGCCAGCTTCAAACGCAGATGGTGCAAGGTTCACACCACGGTCTAACATACCGTGGAAGAACTTACGGAATGCATCGATATCACACTTTAACATCGAGTCAAAGCTGGTAATGTCTTCTTGATCGGTAAAGTACAAACCAAACATACCGCCTACTTGTTGTGTTTTAAAAGCAATACCCGCTTCATCAGCTGCTGCTTGTAAACCCACAAGAAGTTTTTCTAGCTGCGCTGTCAATTTTTCATAAAAACCATCTTGGCGCAGGTGTTTAAACATCTCAATCCCTGCACGCATTGCAAGTGGATTCCCCGACAGTGTTCCAGCTTGGTAAACTTTACCCAGTGGTGCAATACACTCCATCACTTCTCGTTTCCCACCAAAAGCACCAACGGGTAAGCCTGCACCAATAATTTTACCCAAAGTGGTTAAATCAGGAGTCACGCCATAGTAAGCTTGCGCACCACCCAATCCAACACGGAAACCAGTCATCACTTCATCAATGATAAAAACAGAACCATGTTCATCACATACATTACGAATCGCTTTTAAGAAGCCTTCTATTGGTTTGACTAGGTTCATGTTCCCTGCCACAGGCTCCACAATCACGCCTGCAATCTCTGAACCAAACTTAGCAAAGCACTCTTTTAAAGTAGCAATATCGTTATATGGAAGAGTCAGTGTGTGTTTGGCAAAGTCGGCAGGAACACCTGCCGAAGTCGCTTCACCTTCGCCGCTGGTTAGCAAGCCAGAGCCTGCTTTTACTAGCAGTGAGTCTGAGTGACCGTGGTAACAGCCTTCAAATTTTACAATCTTGTCACGACCTGTATAACCACGTGCAAGACGAATAGCTGTCATGGTAGCTTCAGTACCTGAGTTGGTCATACGAACCAGCTCAATTGACGGCATAATTTCGCAAATAATGTCGGCTAAAGTTGTTTCATGTACGGTAGGCGCACCGAAGCTTAAACCATCCACTGCAGCATTTTGAACTGCTTTAATAATTTCAGGATGAGCATGACCTAAAATCATTGGTCCCCATGAGCCCACATAGTCTACATAGCGCTTACCATCCACATCGTACAAGTATGCACCTTGCGCCTTTTCAATAAAGACAGGCGTTCCGCCTACGCTATTAAATGCACGTACAGGTGAGTTCACACCACCCGGAATATGTTTGCTTGCTTGTTTAAACAATTGTTCTTGCTTTGGAGATAAGCTCATGAAGTTACTCAACTCAAAAAATAAAAAAACATCTAAAAACGCTTAAGCTTTAGATGCAAATAAATCAGCCCACTGTTCTATACGATCAGGAATCGCAGACATTGATAGCCCTAATATATCACTAATCACTGCGCAAAGGTCGGCACCAGCTTCGATCACTTCACCTGAATTTTCAACTGTTAAGCCACCAATCGCACAAATCGGCACATTCAATTTGGCTTTGGCTTCTTTTAAAGTCTCCAAGCCAATATTGCCAGCTTCTGGCTTGGTCTCAGTTGCATAAATTGCACCAAAAGCGACGTATGTTGCACCTTCAGCAATAGCTTTCTCTGCCAGCTCAATCGAGTTCAAACACGTACGACCAATCACTGCATCTTTTGGCAGGCGTGCGGCAGCTTCGGCAACTTCGCCATCACCTTGCCCTAAATGCACACCAACACCGTATTTGACTGCCATTTCTAAGTCATCGTTGATCACAAAAGGAATACGATACTCAGCGCACATCGCTTTCATATACTCGACTTCGTAAGCCTGTTCTTCTTTGGGTACTTTTTTACGGCGATACTGCAAAATGGCAACCTCACGTGTTGCCATTGCACCTTCTAATTTAGCCAAAAGTAGCTCTAAAGGATCATCATTTGTAATTAAATATAAACCGCGCATTTAACTCTACCTTTGGGTTATGTCGTTCTATTATAAAGCCAAAGGCGACTGATGCTTTAATGAGTTGGGACTGAAAATGCTTTGCTTTGTACAAAAATCCCGCGACTAAGCTCAGGCTATATAAAAATACCTATTTTCAGTGATAGTCGCTCCACCGCTTTCGCAGTTTAATGGATACAGAAAGCAACAAGAATAAAATAAAAATAACAACTTTATAACAAGAATAAGAGACACGCAGCGATCTGATACGGCTTTTTAGCTTTTTAAACCAGTGATGTTTGAACAACATCATAAAAGCTAAAAAGCCGCATATTTTATTTAAAATCCACATAAAAAAAGCCTAGAGAAGGTCGCTCTAGGCTTGGAAAACTAAAAGCACTTTAAAGTTCAAAGCACTTATATATTATTTGATGAAAATATAATCAACGACCTCATTATTAGAACATTAACTCATACTTTGCAACTGTTAATTTCAAGCTTTTCATAAAACTTTCATGATGAAGTCACAAAGTGCTTCACTAACTTGGAATTTTATCCAAAGCACGATCTTGTAAGCTTAAATTTCCACGTAAAACATCGGAAAACATGCGCCAGTCAGAAATAAAACTATACAAAGGCTGTTTAAAACTAGCTGGCTTATTTTTTTCAAAAACAAAATGACCTACCCACGCACAGGCATAGCCAGAGACTAAGCCGTATATAAAATAACTCGGCTTGCGTTTAAGTATGGCTTTAGAGAAAAAGTACAGCCCAATCGAACTACCCACGACGTGTAGCCGACGACTCATGATGTTGCGGTGCTCTGTTAGATAAAAACGATAAAACTGGTGATAGTCCTTAATCGGCAATTGAAAATTAGGTTCAGGATCGTGTTCTTGTTTCGGTTCAACCTGAGCATTCATCTGTCATCATCCTGATGGTTTTTTACCAACATAGCTGAAAATATGCAGTCTGCAAAGTGCAATCGCCTCTGGGAGCGCTTCCACTAAAAACAGAATTGTTTTTTGATCAATCTCGCACTGCAACTTTGTTTTATTGTGTCGTCAAGTCTTACATACTGTCTCTTTTTCGCTACAATCCAGTGGTCCATTGGTGTGCCTTTAGCGCACATAAAAACAAACTACAGATCATGCATCTAAATACATAAAGGCTTGGCACTGACCTAGCCCCTCAAATTAGGAATTTTTCATGGTTGAAATTGAATTAAAATTTCAGATTAGCGAAACACGACGTACCGCCCTTCTTAAAGCATTAGATCCTAAAAAATCTGAAACGATTCAACTTCAAGCCAAGTATTTTGATACTCCTGATCGCCTCTTGGCCCAACATGGTGCTGCTTTGCGTCAGCGTCTTGAAGGCACTTGCTGGATTCAAACACTCAAAGCCGCAGGTAAAAGTCATTTACACCGTTTTGAACATAATCATAATTTGGGTGAGTTAGAGTCATCTCCTGAACTGGACTTAAGCATTTATGAAGCTATTCCAGAGGCTCAACAGATTTTAACCCAAGCTTTAGGAGTGGACGCGGCTGCGTTAAAGCTCACTTTTGAAACGGACATCCAACGTACCTATCGCGTCATTGAGTTTGAAGATGCTGAAATTGAAGTCTGTTTGGATGTTGGTGTGGTTCGTGCATCTGGTCGAGAACAGACCATCCATGAGGTAGAGTTTGAACTCAAATCAGGCTCTGTTCAGTCGCTTTTGGCTTTTAGTTTTGAATGGGTGAAGAAGTATCAACTGTGGTTAGATGTCCGCAGCAAAGCCGAAATGGGTAATCTACTGGCACTTGAACAAACCGTAAGTCCAGCACGTTTTGAAAAAGAGTTTGTCTTATCGAAAAAAGAAAGTGCGGCACATAACCTGAGTTTGTTGATTGGTCAGCAAATGCAGCATTTACTGCCGAATATTGCCGCAATTTCAGCAGGTGTTGCAGAGCAAATCCATATTGATCAAGCACAAACCGCTTTAGAGCACTTACAACTAACCTTGGCTTTGTTTAAAGACTGGAATAGCAATATTTCTGATAAATGGGCGATGCAACTTGCCGCATTTAAGCATCAGTTTGATCATTTACAACATTTGCAGCATATGCAAAGTACCTTAGGCGCTTTTCTTCAGAATCCAACCACTACAGAAAATCTTGCCAAAGACATTTTATATGCTCAAGAAAAGCTTGGAAATTTAGTTAAATCGACGCAGAACGTACATCATTATCTTGAATTATTGACCTTTAGTTTAAGTTTACATGATCAGGTGCAAAAGCAGGATTTAAAAACCTATGCACACAACACCCTGCAAAACCAATATCGACAGCTACAAGAAAGCTTAAATGCTGCAGATATTAGCCACTTTGAAAGCTTAGATGTATTGGCGCAGAAAATTAAGGAGTTGAAGTTTAGTTTTCCTATTTTAACGTCAATTTATGATGTGAAAAATTTGCAGAAATACAGTAAAGCGTTGAATGATGCCCAACAAGCTGCACATGAATATCAAATCTTGGCGACTTCAGCTGCATATATTCAACAGACCGAACTTGAAGCCAGTGATTGGTTTGTTTTGGGTTGGCTCACGGCAAAGCTTGAAGTTTATGCCGATAAGCTTTTAGAGGCGACAGAACAGTTCTTAGTTAGCCGTAAATTCTTAAAATAACGCTCTGTATACCATAGCAGTCATGTTAAATATATGACTGCTATCCATCCTCGACAAGGCCTTCTAAGCCCCAAAACCATGATAGAAAATCGTGATTGGTATATCCAAACCACTAATTTATCTATGACAAAACGGCCTATTATCAAAATAATGCAGGCTTTATATTCATTTTTATTCTTAAAAAGTAATGCTATACATTTCTGCTCAATGTAAATTTATAGTCACTTCACGGCAACCATCAGTACTTAGTCACCCTTGTATACTTTTAAAACTCCACTTCATTATTTTAAAAATGACATCTAGCCCACTATTTCGGCTCTTTTAGCTTATACACATTTAAAATTTGTCTTTTTTTTATTCAATTTAGCATATAGTAAAACGTAGGTTGTCATGAGTCATGGGCTATGCAAGAGATTGAGTTTAAGTTTCAAGTTCCAGTTAAGAAGCGTAAGGCCTTGCAAAAAGCTTTTACACTGCTCAAGGCTGAGCCGATTCATTTGGCAGCCCAATACTTTGATACAGCGGATCAAACGCTTGCTAATCATTGCATCGCGATTCGACGTCGTCAGGAAAATAATGAATGGAAACAAACCTTCAAAGCAGTGAATACCGCAAAAGCATTGAGTCGCTTTGAACTTTAATTTGGTATAGCGCCACCTGAGACGACTACACTCGACTTAGATAACTATAAAAAAGATTATTCCGCTATCTACAAAAAATTAAAACGCGCTTTGGGGCTTCCACTTCCAACCCTTGAATTGCTCTTTGAAACCAAGATCCAACGTTTACGCGTTTTGCAGGATGTTGGAAGTAGTACAGTTGAAATTGCTCTCGATATTGGCAAAATTTTTAAAGAACAAAACAGTGTTGATATTTTCGAAATCGAATTTGAATTAAAACAAGGATCGATAGAAGATTTAATCGCATTTATACGACCTTGGGTTCAAAAATACCAACTGAGTCTCGACACACACAGTAAATCTGACTATGGCCTTCTAGCTGTTCGTCAGCAAAGTTCCTTTTCTGCGCAGTATCAAACACCTCTTGTACTGAACAGAAGCTCAAGCGAAGTTGAGGCTCTACAAAGCATAGTAGCCAATTGCTTACAGCACTTACTTCCCAATGCCAGTTCAATTGCTCGACAGCAGTACTCCACTGAGCATGTCCACCAAGCCCGCGTGGCAATCCGCCGCTTACGTACCGCACTGAAAAGTTTTGCTGCATGGTCGGACGCCATTCAACCACACTGGAAAGCGGAACTCACCACTATTTTTCAAGCCTTAGGTGGAACACGTGACATCGATGCCTTAAATGAAGATTTACTCCCCCAACTGATTGAGGCTGGTTATCCTTTAGACCATCTTGCTCCAAGTACAGAAGCCATCACTGATGTCTGTGCCCTGTTCCAACGACCAGAAACGACGCAACTTTGGCTTGAATTAATTTTATTTACAGAGCAAGAACTAGCTTCGCCTTCAAAAAGCAAACTGAAAAAACATGCACTCAAAGTGATACAAGCTTTACACCATAAAATACGCGCGCATGCCGAGCACTTTAGCCAACTTGAGGATGAAAAAAAACACCGTATTCGCAAACAAGTCAAACAACTGCGTTATAGCATTGAGTTTGTGGCGTCTTTACTTGATGCAAAAGCTTTAAAAATCTATTTGAAAAAACTTAAAGCGGTTCAAGAAAGCTTGGGGCACTATAATGATTTGGTGGTTGCAGATGCCTTATTTCAACAAGCTACAGAACCCGATGCTGCCTATAGTTTTGCCACAGGATGGATCGCCGCGGAAAAAAATAGAATGTTGAAATTGGTTGAACAAGAGCTCAGGCTGTTCAGTCAAACCCAAAAGCTGAAATAGTCTTTTAAATTAAAATATAGATCAGCAGCGAAAAGTTCTTCTATAGGTGAATTCCCTGTCTATACCTAAGTTAACGATACTTTCCGTACACCTTCCACGTATTGTTATCTGCTAAGGGGTCGTTATAGCTATCACTGCGCTGTTTACGTAGTTTGTCTCGAGCATCTACCAATTCAAAGTGTGCTTCGGTACTTAACACGATACCATTTACATAAAATCGGGTACGGGTATATTCACTCTGCCCATGCTGAAACACATAGGTTCTGAGGTCAATAAACTCCCTATGCGCAACCAAGGCGGCATTATCATCGCTGTCCAACCAAGCGCGCATAGCCTGCACCTGTTCTGGTTCAAATTGTCCGCATTTTTCAATTAAGCTCGCAATGCCGCGAAAACTTTTAGACTCTTTGGCGCGGGTTTTATTAATCCGAATACGATCGACATGAAAATAAAACAGCGGTAAGTTCAAATGACTAGGTAAATGAATTGCATCCAATACCTCTTCTTCCATAAAGGGTTGGAACAAGTCTTGCGCCCGCTCAATCAAACCCGTCCACTGAAGATAGTAGTCCTCGACTTCCGCTTTCGTGCCGTAATAGATTGGTAAGCCTTCAACATTGGCTAAATTTTGTGGTGGCCAAATGTTTTGACGCAATAAGGCAATATCACTTTTTAAACTTTGTACCGCAATCGCGTCTTGCATGGATATTCTCTATTTTATTGCTTAGGCTATTTTTAGATTAAGGCAAAGGTTTAGTTTCTGCAAGGCTTTGCCTATAATGCAGGCTGAGTTATTTATGTATTTTAGGACAAGTTCATGGTTCAGAAGATTGAAGCAACAGATGTAACCGAAGAAGAAGCGTTGAATGCTGCTTTTTTTGAACGTGCAGATGAATTTATTAAGCAAGCAAACGATTTTTGTCGCACTGAAAAAGGTTCACAAGTGAAACCTGCTGAAATACGTGGCCAAGTGAGTGCTGCGATGTTGTTTGGTACAGCCCGTTTTAACACATGGGTGGCAGCCAACAACTTTAAAGATGGCGATGAAATGCGTGAGGCCAAAGAACAAGTAATGTCTTATATTTTGCAGCAGTTCCAAATGATGCTTGAAGACAACTATGACGAATATTGTGAACAGTTTGAGAACTACCTTCGTTTCCGTCATAACGAAGAATTTCATGCCAATAAGCATGACCACAAACACGATCACTGATCAATCCAAGCCTGCTTCGTGCAGGCTTTTTTCATTTCGTCATATTTGAAACGAAATACAATGTTGCAACACCTCAATTTACAGTAAGGTAATCGCTAAGGAATATGACTTAGGGAAGAACATGCAGCATTTGGACTTTGCACTCATCGATCCACACATCCACCAGTGGGACCCCTATAACACGCCACATGCAGCGGCTTTGGCAGTCAAATTATTGGGTAAGCATCCTAAGCTTTTGGACAAAATGGTTCGTTTGGTGAAACCTAAAGACCTGATTGAAACCATCGGTCTAACCCGTCATATTACACGTCCTTATTTGCCCCAAGACTATAAACTCGATACTGGCCCATACACAGTCGAACAAGTGGTACATGTTGAAGCCAGTTGGCATCACAGCAAAGGCAAAGGTGTGGTTGAGGAAACTCAGTTTATCGAGTCTTTAGCTTTTGGGGTAGATACCGTCAAATTGGGTGGCATTGTCGCAACAGCTGACCCACGTGATCGGAACTTTAAAAAGATCCTAAAATTGCACCATAAAGCTTCACCACACTTTCGTGGTATTCGTAAAATGGCGTCTTTTCATGAAGACAAACAAATCCATGCGTGGACAGATGAGCCACAGTTATATCGCAATAAAAAATTTCTCAAAGGCTTCGAAGTACTGTCCCAATACAACTTGAGTTTTGATGCTTGGGTTTATTCGACACAGCTTGAAGATGTAATTTATCTGGCCAAGCAGTTCCCAGAAACTTCCATTGTGCTGGATCATTTGGGTACACCCGCAGGTTTATTTGGCCCAATTGGTGAAAATACAGGGATGACACAAACGGCGCGGGAAAATATTTTCTTTCGTTGGAAAGACGACTTAGCTGAGCTTGCAAGCTGTCCAAACGTCTATACCAAAATGTCAGGACTCTTCATGCCTGTATTAGGACATCGTTTTCATAAAGAAGACCGACTGGCGTCCAAACAAGAAGTCTTTGACCTTGCGCATCCCTTGATTACACATGCCCTCGCCTGTTTTGGAACCTATCGGGTGATGTTTGCCTCTAACTTTCCAATGGATTCGGTCAGTACATCGTTAGTGAATATTATCGATGCATTTAGTGATGTCGTCGCAGCCTATGACCCTGATGCTTTAGAGCGCGTATTCCATCACAATGCCAAACAGTTTTATCGGCTTTAATTGAAAAAATAAGAAAACTAATTCCTAAAAGCTATAACAAAAAGAACCCCTCAATTTTGAGGGGTTCTTTTTGGATGAAAACTGAAATCTTTACTTTTTCAGCGCTGGTTGCGCTTTGCCATATTGGTCAGCCATCACTTCAACCAACTGATCCAGCTTAATATACTTCTGAATCACCGCATCAACATCGGCTTTGCCAATTTTTGCCAATGCTAAATCACGCTGTTCGCGATCCAGTAAAGTACGATTGCGCTTCATTTGAGGAATCAGCATGCGATGGATATTGCGACTATCTTCAAGTGCAGTCACACGCTTTTTCAAAATATCGGCCTTGGCAGCTTCCACTTCCTGTTCAGTAACGCCTTTTGCCAGTAACTCATTCAACACTTTATAGACCGCTTGAGACACTTGAGCCGATTTGCCTGCGCTATAGTTTGCATCAATCGTCAGCGCTCCTGACTCCGTCCAGTCATCCAGCGAAATGCTGCTGCCAAAACCATAGACCAAGGCATTCTTTTCACGTAGCTCTTGCGCCAAACGAGATGATAACTGCGACTCACCTAAGATGTGCTCAAGTACCTGTAAAGCAGGTGCATCTGGGTGGTATGTGCCCACAGGGAACGTCATAATGCTCTGATAGCTACCAAACTCACGCTGCTCTGACAGTGCATGTACACGCTGCGCTTTATATGCAGTAAAGTCAGAAGTAATCCGCTGATAAGGC
This sequence comes from Acinetobacter sp. MYb191, assembly GCF_037572605.1. Classification (NCBI taxonomy): domain Bacteria; kingdom Pseudomonadati; phylum Pseudomonadota; class Gammaproteobacteria; order Moraxellales; family Moraxellaceae; genus Acinetobacter; species Acinetobacter sp. MYb191. The sequence goes on from NZ_JBBGZP010000021.1 coordinate 300,311, forward strand.
GCTGCCGAGTTCCAGTTTGCAAAAGTCTGATTTAAAGTCTTTTTCATCTTTTTCGTATCAATCACACCCGTTACCGAAATTTGTGCATGATTCATTGCAAAAAACTGCTGATACAGCTGTTTCACCTGTCCTTGTGTTGCGGCCTGATACTGCTTCTTGACATATTCAGGCTCGAAGTGATGTCGAATATCCCCTATTGGATAAGTTTCAAGTAAACGAGCAATGGTTAAAGCTGCTACAGTTTCAGGTTCTGTATACGGTCGGTCTAGACTTGCTAAGCTTTGTGACTTAATCAAATCAAACTGGCTTTGTTCAAAGGTTGGATTTTTAAGGACATCAATCACGAAGTTAAAAAATTCATCAAATTTTTCTTTCTTCGCCACGATTGAAATATTAATCCCATTGCCATTACTTGAGGCACTTGCTCCACCGCCCGCATCGATCGAATGATCTGCAATATCTTGCAAACTATATTGAGTTGAAGCTCTGAGCAGTAAATAAGAAGTTAGATCTAATAACTCTGCTTTATTAAACAAACTTTCTGCAGTACCAAAATCAATCGAAATGGTGGCATAAGTCTTATCATCACGCGTGGTACTTGGGTACAGCGCATATTGCATGCCATTTTTTAACTTACCACGCTGAATTTGTTTTTCAGCACTTTCTAAATACTGCTTTGAACTTTTTACATATCCAGCCACTTCTGCCTTATACGCACTGACATCTTTCAATGGTTCTTCAGCCACGGCTTGTTGGTCTAAAGTTTTTGCTGGGGTCGCTGCTGCCGCTTGTTCAAGTGCTTTTTTCTGATCTTCTGGGGTCGGTAAAATAGTGCCTGAAATACGATGCTCGGGTACTAAAAAGTCATCTAAACGTTGGTTCACATCAGTAACGCTGAGCTGTTGTAACTGTTGCTGATCTTTAAAGTATTGTGTCCAATCACCATTGGCAGAAACCACGTAGTCACTGAGCATACCACCGACTGCCGTTGCGCTGCTGAACATGCTTTCTTGGGCATTTTTAATCATGCTCTTCACACGGTTGAGCTCAATCTCGTTGAAGCTTGGTGTCTTTTCTACTCCAGCAACCAAAGCCGACTCGACTTTTTTCACATCATGGTTGGGTGCATAAACTGCGCCCATAAACACCATATTGAAATCTTGGTCTAACCATGTGGTCGACTGAACAGCTGTCGCCGTTCCCGTTTCTACAATGCTTTGGTACAAATGTCCACTTGGTTGCATGGTGTATAAATACGGTGACACCGCCAGCGCAGTCTTAATGTTCTCATTTTTACCATTCAGATAGATATTATATTTGGCGAAATTACTGCCTTTTTTCACCACAAACTGGCGTTCTTTAATCTTACTGGCATCTAAGACAGGCACCTTAACTTTCGCAGGCACAGCGCGCGCTTTAATCGCACTAAACTTTTCATCAATCTGCTTCAGTACAGCAGCTTGATCAAACTTACCCGAAATGACAAATACCGCATTATTCGGTGCATACCAGTCACGATAAAACTTATTCAGTTCAGCCATTTTGATTGACTGTAACTCGTTTAAATCACCAATCGGTAAACGCCCTAAATATTGATTACCATAAGCAGACTTCCACATCTGATCCATGAGTACCGAAAAAGGCTGATCCATACGGACTTCACGCTCGCGTTTTACAATCGCGATTTCAGATGGTACATATTTTTCTTGGAGCACCAAGCCGTCCATACGCTCGGCTTCAAGATTAATCAGCTCATTAATCGCATTTTGTTCAGGACGAACTACATTAATATATTTGGTTGAATAATAGTCCGTGCTGGCATTATTCATTAAACCGTATTGATCTAAACGGCGTTGAAACTCGTCCCCTGGAACATTTTTAGTCCCCTTGAACGCTAAGTGTTCCAATAGGTGCGCTAAACCGCCCTTACCTTTTGGGTCGTTCAATGAACCAGTCAAATAGACCATGTTCATATACACTTTATTTTCTTTATCATTTGGCGCAAGAATAATGCGTAAACCGTTATCTAATTTATATTCTTCAATTTTCTGTTCCGATTTTACCAATATGGGTTGTGCCCATACTGTGCCCCCAAAGCCAAGTAGCAATACCGACAAACTCAATGTTTTAAAACGCATTAACATTATTTTTCCAAATAATTCGACAAAATATGAATGATTCTCAACATCATAGAGGAAAGTGAAATTATTTTTATAGTAATTTGGTGAAAAATAGCATTTTAATCAATGCTTATTTTTCACCAGTAGTTTTAATTTAAGAGAATTACAACTTAATCTAAGTAAAGTTCAGCCGTCATATATAACTTGGCATAGCCAGAAATTTGGATTCGCGTTTCAGACTGAATATCACAGTACAGTAATCCACCACGGCTCGATGCCTGATAGGCAATCAATGAGGTTTTACCCAACTTCTCCGCCCATAGTGGTGCAAGACCTGTATGCATGGAGCCTGTCACAGGGTCTTCATTGATGCCTTTATGCGGTGCGAAATAACGCGCGATATAATCATAGTCTTGAGATGTTGAGGTCAGGGTAACATCCAAGTTTTCAGCAGTAATAGCAGTACTGACTTTATGCTTTTCTGCCAGTTGACGAATTTTATCTAAGTTCGGTTTGGCATCCTTAACGGCCTGCTCAGACTCACACACTAAAATATAAGCCTGTGGGTTTAAATAGACTTCTTTAATTTCACAATCGACCAATTCATGAATTTCCGCAGGATAGTCTTCTAACTTTTGAGGTGCACGAATTGGAAAATTCATATGAATCTTGCCATCAATGTCTTGATCAATGATAAAAATACCCAAGTCTTTCACATGGAACTGGATACGTTTGGCATCGGTATAATCCCGAAACAGGACGAAACTACTGGCTAAAGTCGCGTGCCCACAAAAGTCCACTTCAACCTGAGGAGTGAACCAACGAATTTCATAGTTTTCAGCATCAATCACTTTCACAAAAGCCGTTTCTGCCAAATTATTTTCCAAGGCAATATTCTGCATCAAATCTACTGCTAACCATTCATCACGCACAATCACAGCGGCAGGATTACCTTTGAATAATTCAGTTGTAAAGGCATCGACTTGATACATTTTCATCGTTTTTCTCCTAAATTGAAGCTTTATTTTGCAAAAAACTGCGCAAAAAAATAGATACAGTTTTTAGTCATTTATGGATACACGCCCAATAAAAAGAAGCCTAATCATTAAGATAGGCTTCTTTTCAGTTCATAAGCTATATATTTCTCAGCTTAGACTTCTTTTAAGTCCACATTGTCTTGCTCAAAAATACGCTTATCCGTTTGACCTAAGACTTGGCTGGTCACGACACCTGCGGTCATAGAACCATTCACATTCAAAGCAGTACGCCCCATATCAATTAAAGGCTCAATTGAAATAAGCAGTGCAACCAAAGTCACAGGCAAGCCCAGCATCGGCAGGACAATCAGTGCTGCAAATGTTGCTCCACCACCTACACCAGCCACCCCAATCGAGCTCAAGGTCACGACACAAACCAAAGTCAAAATCCAAAGTGGATCGAGCGGATTAATACCCACTGTCGGTGCAACCATAACGGCCAACATCGCAGGATACAGCCCCGCACAGCCGTTTTGCCCAATGGTCGTACAAAATGATGCTGAAAAGCTGGCAATCGACTCTGGTAAGCCCAGACGTCGTGTTTGCGCTTCAATATTTAAAGGAATACTCGCAGCACTTGAACGGCTGGTAAACGCAAAGGTCAGCACAGGCCAAACCTTTTTAAAGAACTGAATTGGGTTAACACCTGTGAGCGCCAAAATCACGGCGTGCACGATAAACATAATCGCCAAGCCAATATAAGACGCAACCAAGAAACCACCTAAGTTTAAGATGTCCGCCATTTTAGAGTTGGCCACAATATTGGTCATGAGTGCGAATACACCATAAGGAGTGAGCATCATAATTAGACGCACCAACTTCATGACCCACGCTTGCAAGATATCAATTGCAGACAACAGCTTTTGCCCTTTTTCAGCATCCGCTTTCATTAGGTTCAAGCCTGCAATGCCTAAAAACACTGCAAAAATGACTACACTAATAATGGACGTTGGATGTGCCCCAGTCAGCTCGGCAAAAGGATTGCTCGGAATAAATGACAGAAATAAATCAGGCACTTGCAAGTCAGCGACTTGCCCGACATAGTCAGTTTGAATCGTATTTAAACGTTCAGTTTCTTGTGTGCCTTGGACCAAACCTGCCGCAGTTAAGCCAAACAGATTGGTCACCACCACACCGACAAATGCAGCAATCGCTGTAGTAAATAGCAAAGTCCCAATACTGATAAAACTAATTTTACCCAATGAACCTGCATCGTGCAGCTTAATCACAGCGCCTAAAATGGAAACAAATACCAAAGGCATCACCACCATTTGTAGTAGTTTGACATAGCCCTTACCGACCAAATTAAACCACTGTACCGACTCTTGCAGTACAGGCGAATGCGTACCATAAAACCCATGTAAAGCGAGACCAAAAACAATACCAAGACAGAGACCTGCCAGTACTTTCTTCGCTAAACTCCAATCGGTTTTACGGGTTTGGCCCAGTAAAAAAAGCAATGCAATAAAAATGATGACATTGACGATTAAGGGGATATTCATATTGTTTCCCTAAATGATGCTGTCATAATTATAAATCAAAATTTAAACGGGCTTACTGTTTTGCGCCATATTCCACGCTGAATGTACAAATTTAGACTGAATTGGCAGTTTTAGAATGTGGTATAAAGCATTTAAACGGCTGTTAAAGTGTTCTTTTACATGAATCAATCTTTGCTTAATCCTCACATTCTGCCCGTCCCTTTAGAAAAAGCATATCGGCTACTCAACCACGGCCCAACCGTGCTGGTTTCCAGTCAAGATGATGAAAGCACCGATGTCATGGCTGCGGCTTGGGCATGCGCCCTAGAGTTTAGCCCAGCCAAAGTGACGGTCGTACTCGATAAGTCGACAAAAACCCGCAGTATTATTGAAAAATCAGGTTTATTTGCGCTGCAAGTCCCTACACTTAAACAGCTGAAAATGGTCTACGCACTGGGCATGATCAGTCAATATGATGCACCTGAAAAGTTACGTCAGTGTGGGGTCGAACTTTTTCAGTTTGGTCACAGCCCAATTCCAGTGGTTGAAGGCTGTAGTGCATGGATTCTGTGTGAACTCATTCCTGAACCGCATAATCAGCAGCAGCATGACTTGTTTATTGGCAAAGTCATTGCCGCTTATGCAGATGATCGTGTTTTTAGAGATGGCCATTGGTACTACCATGAAGCCGCAGATGAATGGAAAAGCATCCATCATGTTGCAGGCGGACATTTTTATACCATTGGTGATGCAGTGGATATCAATACAGTTAAAGACACAGAGTAAATTGACTTCGCCTTTATTCCGCTCGACTAAAGGCGAACATCACTCGATTGTTTTATTGTAAATTTCATCTTATAGTTCAAGTGTGTTTTTTAAACAAATAGTCAAATTAGAATGAACAGGACGTTCTCAAGCACCGTACAACTAAGTCTCTTTCTCTGCCTGAGTATGTGCTTGGGAATTGGTATCTTACGTTTTTCTTATACCGCGCTACTGCCGTCCACTCGTGAAGCCTATGAATGGTCACACAATTTCGCCAGCTTGCTCGGTAGCGCCAATCTGCTGGGCTATCTGATCGGAGCATTTTGGGCAATGAAATTGCCACAAAATGCAAAAATGCCGATCTATATCATTTTTGCTGCGCTCTTTGGTTCAATCAGCCTGTTTGCCTGTGCATTTGCGCATTTTAACGAAGTTTGGTATTTGGTGTGGCGTATCATTTCAGGTATCGGCGGTGGTTTGCTGATGATTCTATCACCCAGTATTGTGGCACAGTGCAGTGAGTTACAGCACCGTTTTAAAATTAATCTCATTGGATTTAGTGGAATTGGGATTGGCGTATTGGCAGCCACGCTGTTTATGCCGTATTTAGACCGTATTGCAATCAGTAGCGCATGGTTCATTCTCTGTGGCTTTGCATTTGTCATTACATGGTTATTATGGATATTGGTTCGCCCTTTCCAAAAGCAACTACACAGTATCCCTACAAGCCAGCCCCAGACTCATACAGTGAATAAAATTTACTATAGCTTACTCATTGTTTATGCCTGCAGCGCCTTTGCGTATATTCCCCATTCTTTGTTTTGGATTGATTATTTAAGCCATGTCTTAACGCTGAATTTATATTGGATCAATTTTAACTGGATTTTATATGGCTTAGGCAGCGCTCTAGGTGCAGCGACAGCTTATGCTTTAGCACGTAAATTTGGTAACTTTCTGGCTTTAAAGATTTTATACAGTGTCTATATTGTGGCAGTTTTTATTGCGGTTCTGAGTTTTTCGCCTGTATTTACACTCCTGTCTTCATTTCTCACAGGACTACTGAACCCTGCGGTAGTCTTTCTCACCTCCTACACCATCTTACAACTCTACGGCTTGGCCTATAAAAAACTGTGGAGTATGGCGACACTTAGCTTTGCAACGGTACAGCTGGTCGGTGGCTTAAGTTTTAGTACCTTTCAGCATTTGGGTTGGTCATATCACTTTCAGTTTATGCTTGCTGCGGGAGTCCTCGGTTTAGGAACATTGCAACTATTTTACTTTACCCGTACGACATCCATCTCCAATCCAACAACTAAAAAAGAGGCCTTTTAATCCTTCACATAGAAGGAAATCGAAAAAGAGTTGTAACCTACTTAGGTTAGTAGGTTCCGTTATAGAGGGCCGTCCATGTTAAATACCTATGATATTTTTAACTTACCTCTAAATAACACAAATGAACAATGTAAGAATAATAAAAGTACCCAATTGATGTGCCTTCTATCACCAATACAATTCACGCATTCGAACTTTTACAGCTGTAGATCAAAGCTCGGTTATTTCAATGCGTTTAAAGTTAAATATGGATAAGGATTCACAGCTCCTTTCCCAGTCCTATAAATTCCATAGTGCAAATGTGGTGGCGTATTCTTGGCATTGCCAGTGTTCCCGACATAGCCCAATACTTCTCCCACTTCAACCCAATCACCCGTTTGAATATCAGGCGCATAAGCATCTAAATGTGCATAGTAGTGACGGCTTAAGTTTGGTCCCATTACCCATACTACTTGTCCACCTAGACTATTGAGGCCGACATCCAAGACAATGCCTGATGTAGCACTTAAGACAGGTGTACCACGTTTAGCGAAGATATCAATACCTTGATGTTTTCGTCCCTGACCACGTGCTGCCCCCCAAGTATCTTGTATCTGCTTATGGCTTACACCTTGTACAGGCACATTTAAGTTTTTCTCTAAAGGTGTCTTATATAACTGCCAATATAAATATGGATAACTCAAACCTGCTGCTTCACCCGAAGCGGGTGGCTGACATCCACTCATCAGCAGACTTGTACTTAAAATAGCTCCACTCAGAACTAAACGAGACATGATTCAACTACTCAGCTAATTTTTAGATATTAAAATAAGATAAAATTACTTTTCATACTAAATGCCTCATATATTGAAAGATATCTTATATATGTAACGGCAAAGCCCTCATATAAAATGAGGGCTTTGCTTCGAATAAACCACGTAAAACTACTTATGCTTCTTCAGTTTTTTCTCTAAGGCTTTCAGCTTAGACTGATGCTTAGAGATCTTTTTTAAACGTGCTTTGATCTTCTGTTTTAATGTTTTCACAACATTATTCGACATAGGGTCCTCCTTTGGTTCAACTCCCTTTGATCGATTCTTCCTTGAAATGCCTTTAACATTCGTTCATGAAATAGCAATACGCCTAGCGTTGTTGCTGATCTGGGTTCGGTTGGTTTTGATTCGGCTGTTTTTGCTGGCCTTGATTTGGTTTGGGTTGTTGTTGCTGTTGTTGCTGGTCTGGTTGTTCTTGCGGTTGATTCGGTTGTTGTTGACGTTGCTGCTGATTGTTCTGCTGTTGATTTTGTTGATTAGCCATGAGACTACTCCTTTATCATCTGCCGTAACATTCGACAAAGACCACCATACATCACTCAGCTAAAAACCCAAGCTATAAGCTGTATCAAAGTACTTCATTGTAATTACATATATAAATTATGGTTAAGAATCAACTCTCCGTTTTATTTGACCTTACCTATACTCACTGAAAGCACGAATCCTTTAACCTAGTTTTACATTACAAACCTATTTCCACAGCTATTTTCAAGTCAACAAAAGAAAACCCGCAGCATGTGCGGGTTTCTACCGATTCAGCTTAAAGCTTATTCCATATTTGCAATAATGGCTTCACCAAACTCTGAACAACGCAATAAGGTTGCATTTGGCATTAATCGCTCAAAATCATAAGTGACTGTTTTCGCCTCAATTGCCCCTGAAATCCCCTTAATGATCAAATCTGCCGCTTCTACCCAGCCCATGTCCCGTAGCATCATTTCAGCAGAAAGAATAATGGAGCCAGGGTTGACTTTATCTTGCCCGGCATATTTTGGCGCTGTTCCGTGCGTGGCTTCATAAACAGAAATCGCCCCACCAATATTCGCACCCGGCGCAATACCAATCCCTCCAACTTCTGCAGCCAATGCATCAGAAATATAGTCACCATTCAGGTTTAAAGTCGCAATCACTGAATAGTCCGCAGGACGCATTAAAATCTGCTGCAAGAATGCATCGGCAATCACATCTTTAATGATGATGTCTTTACCATTTTTTGGGTTTTTAATTTTTACCCATGGCCCACCATCAATGAGCTCACCACCGAAACGATCCATCGCAAGTTCATAGCCCCACTCTTTAAACGCCCCTTCGGTATATTTCATGATATTGCCTTTGTGAACCAAGGTCACACTCGGCTTATCATTATCAATCGCAAATTGAATCGCTTTACGCACAAGACGCTGCGTTCCCTCTTTCGATACAGGCTTAATCCCAATACCACAGTTATCTTCAAAGCGGATTTTAGTCACGCCCATTTCTTCTTTGAGGAACTTAATCACTTTCTTCGCTTCAGGAGAGTCGGCTTTCCACTCGATTCCTGCATAAATATCTTCTGAGTTTTCACGGAAAATAACCATGTCGGTCAGTTCAGGATGCTGAACAGGTGATGGTACCCCTTCAAACCAACGTACAGGGCGTACACAGACGTACAAATCTAATTCTTGGCGTAGCGCCACATTTAAAGAGCGAATCCCCCCACCAACAGGTGTAGTTAAAGGGCCTTTAATTGAAACCACAAACTCACGTAGCGCATCAAAAGTTTCTTCTGGCATATAAGAGCCATAAATTTTATTGGCTTTTTCACCGCAGTAGACTTCCATCCACTCAATCGAGCGTTTACCACCATATGCTTTTTGTACTGCAGCATCTACTACAGTTTTCATGGCTGGTGTAATGTCGACACCAATACCATCGCCTTCAATAAAAGGAATAATCGGTTGATTTGGAACATTTAATGATAAATCTGCTTTTACGGTAATTTTACTACCATCCGCAGGAACGATGATCTTCTGATAACCCATTTTGCAGGCGCTCCCTTTTATTATAATTAGTAAATTTAAAAAATAATTGCCGATAGACAATACTTTCCACTCTTCTTATCGCATAATAGCTTAATCGAATTCCGCTGTTTTTGAGATTTATACGAGAAATAACTACATTTCTCTATTAAATAAATCTTGATATTTCTTATTTTATGTAATTACAGAAGTTATTGACTATGAAAATCGTCATCCTGAATAAGCCCTATGACGTCCTCTCCCAGTTCCGTAAAGATGAAGCACATATGACGATGTCTGACTTTGTCAGCGACTCTACTTTGCGCTTGGCTGGTCGTTTGGATATGGACTCTGAGGGCTTGGTATTTTTAACCGACCATGGTGGTTTAAACCAATACATAACTAACCCTGCCAATAAAAAATTTAAAACGTATTTGGTTCAGGTCGATGGTGATGTAACTGAAGAAGCGCTGGAGCAGTTGCGTAAAGGCGTGGAACTTAAAGATGGTATGACTTTGCCTGCTGAAGCATCTAAAGTTGAACAACCTGAGTGGTTATGGGAGCGAGATCCTCCTGTACGTTTCCGTGCGTCTGTGCCTACTTCTTGGGTCGAAATTTCAATTTGTGAAGGCCGTAACCGTCAAGTACGTCGCATGACTGCTGCTGTAGGTTTTCCTACTTTACGTTTAATCCGTACTAAAATTGGTGCAATTGATTTGGTTCAAATGGGTTTACAACCAGGTGAATCCAAAGAAATCGAACCACTTTTATACCCTGACTTTCAAAACATTCCTGCTGAAGAACCTTACCGTTCGCGCTCTTATGTGAAAAAACCGGGTGGTACAGGTGGTAAGCCTATGGTTCGTAAGAACAAAGATGGTTCTGTGAAAAAGTCAGGTACAAAGCGTATTTGGCAAATGGATGAAAGTGAGAAACCAAAACGTAAAACCAATGGTACAACACGTCCTAATACGAAAGCTCCACGTGGCCGCGGACGTAATGGTCGTTAAAAATTAAGTATTTTAAAGCCCACGAACGTGGGCTTTTATTCTATCTCAACTATATAAGTTTGACTTCCTTTAACATTTTTAATCATTATTTTTTTGATATCACAATTAGATCACCTAAAACATTTTCATATTCTAAATCAAGATGCTCCTCTAGCACCTCATTATCCTCAAACATCCCTCTTCTTCTTAGATCCCACTCCATTTTTTCAACATTATTTACAGCTATCTTTATAGGTTTTGTAGATACTCCACCTCATAAAATTTTCATATTAATAGCATCTCCAGTACCGCGATTATACATCTCACAATGTAAGCGATATTTATCTTCACCAATTCTTTGACACAAAAATCTATTGAATTCTATTAAAGGGCGTACTTTAGATTTTTCTTCTTTACTTCTTTGATTTAAATGAGTAACTACATTCTTTTGTTGATTAATGCTTTCCCTCATCTCTTCAATCTGAAATTGCAACGCCTTTTCTTGTTGTTCTAGAGCTTTCGTATTTTGATCTAACTGCTTACCTTGCTGAACATACCCTAGAATTAACCAGAAGAAAGCAACAGGTGCAAAAATACCAGCAAGAAAATCACCCAAAGCATTTAATTCCATTGGTAAACTATAACCATTACTTTGAGTAAAACCATAAATTCCAATGAACCAAATAGCTGTCACTAATATCCCAAAAATCAGGCTCTTTTTATTCATCGCTCAATTAAATCACTCAAACATTATTAAATTATAGTTATAACAAACATCTGATATTAAAAAACATCATCAAATTTTTTAAATAGAAAGCATCGAGTATTGTTGTAAAAAAGCCGACGCATATGCATCGGCTTTTTTCACTTCATCGGTAAATTTACCGATTTAGTTTTGACTTAGATCGCTTCAAGTGCAGCATTCAAAGTCTCACTTGGACGCATTACAGCATTTACTTTAGCTGTATCTACAGCATAGTAACCACCGATGTCAGCAGCTTGACCTTGAACTTGAGCAAGTTCAGCAATGATCTTGTCTTCGTTTTCAGCAAGTGCTTTCGCAAGTGGAGCAAACTTCGCTTTCAACTCAGCATCTTCATCTTGTGCAGTAAGCGCTTCAGCCCAGAACTTCGCTAAATAGAAGTGGCTGCCACGGTTATCTAACTCGCCAGTACGACGTGATGGAGACTTGTCGTTATCAAGTAATTTTCCAGTCGCTTGGTCTAAAGTCTTCGCAAGAAGTTTCGCCTGAGCGTTATCTTCTTTAATGCCTAGCTCTTCTAAAGAAACAGCAAGCGCCAAGAACTCACCTAAAGAATCCCAACGTAAGTGGTTTTCTTCAACAAGCTGTTGTACGTGTTTAGGCGCTGAACCACCCGCACCAGTTTCGTACATACCACCGCCCGCCATTAACGGAACGATAGACAACATTTTCGCTGAAGTACCAAGTTCCATAATTGGGAACAAGTCAGTCAGGTAGTCACGTAGGATGTTACCCGTTACAGAAATCGTATCTAGGCCACGCGCTACACGTTCAAGTGTATAACGCATTGCACGTACTTGAGACATGATCTGAATATCTAAACCAGCAGTGTCGTGGTCTTTCAAGTATTTTTGTACTTTCTTGATCACTTCATTTTCGTGCGGACGGTATGGGTCTAACCAGAAGATTGCTGGCATACCCGAGTTACGAGCACGGTTTACTGCAAGTTTTACCCAATCTTGAATCGGTGCATCTTTCACCTGACACATACGCCAGATGTCGCCTTCCTCAACATTTTGAGTCATCAACACTTCGCCAGTTTCTAGGTCAGTGATGTTTGCAACACCCGCTTCAGACATTTCGAAAGTTTTGTCGTGCGAACCGTATTCTTCAGCTTTCTGCGCCATCAAACCAACGTTAGGCACAGTACCCATCGTACGTGGATCGAAGTTACCGTTCCACTTACAGAAATTGATCATTTCTTGGTAGATACGTGCAAAAGTTGACTCAGGCATTACTGCTTTACAGTCATAAGGTTTGCCATCAGCACCCCACATTTTACCGCCACCACGGATCATTGCAGGCATTGAAGCATCTACAATTACGTCGTTTGGTGAATGGAAGTTTGTGATGCCTTTCGCTGAATCAACCATTGCAAGTGCAGGACGGTGTTCTTGGCAAGCATGTAAGTCTTCGATGATTTCTTCACGTAAAGATGTCGGTAAAGTTGCGATCTTCTCGTAAAGACCAGCCATACCGTTGTTTACGTTAATGCCTAGCTCATCGAACAATTTACCGTGTTTTTCAAAAGCATCTTTGTAGTAAATTTTCACACAGTGACCGAAAACGATCGGGTGCGAAACTTTCATCATGGTTGCTTTCACGTGTAAAGAGAACAAAATGCCCGCTTCTTTACAATCATCAAGTTCTTTTTCATAGAAATCGCAAAGCGCTTTCTTGCTCATGAACATTGAGTCGATGATTTCGCCGTCTTGAAGTGCAACTTTTGACTTCAGAACAATCGTTTCACCAGACTTGGTGATGAGTTCCATTTTCACATTACGTGCACGGTCTAAAGTCATCGATTTTTCACCGTGGTAGAAGTCACCTTCATCCATGTGAGAAACGTGAGTTTGAGACCATTGCTTCCACTCGCTCATAGAGTGTGGGTGTTTTTTCGCATAGTTTTTCACTGCAGCTGGTGCACGACGGTCAGAGTTACCTTCACGCAATACAGGGTTTACAGCTGAACCAAGACATTTGCCATAGCGTGCTTTAAGCGCTTTTTCGTCTTCAGTGGTTGGGTTTTCAGGATAGTCAGGAATCGCGTAGCCTTTTGATTGAAGCTCTTTGATACATGCTGTTAACTGAGCAACAGAGGCACTAATATTCGGGAGTTTGATGATATTAGTGTCTGGATCTTGGGTAAGACGACCTAGTTCTGCAAGATTGTCTGGGACTTTTTGCTCTTCTTTTAGGTATTCAGAGAATTCTGCGAGAACACGTGCGGCAACAGAGATATCAGTTTTAACGATCTCTACACCAGCAGGTTTAGTAAAGGTCTCAATGATCGGCAGTAGCGAATAAGTCGCTAGCAATGGCGCCTCGTCGGTCAGTGTGTAAATGATGGTTGACTTTCCACCAGCCATATATAGCCCCTTGCGTTAGATTGAGTTTTTTAGGGTGATGAGCTTCTGGCTCAACCCCTGCGAACCGATGTGCTTGAATAAAACCCTGAAAGTATCGTCCCTCAGGGCTTTCCAGTCAACGTAATATCCAGTGATAACGACATTTCGCCAGAAAATACCACTACAGCCTTCGTTTTTCAAAATTACGCCTTTCCACAAGGCTTTAGCTTTTGCTTAACAAATAAACAAATTTTTTAGCGAAATGTGTTATTTACCTCATTTAAGCCACAACAACAGATACTTTTCACATAATACAGTCTTCAAATCGTTTTACAGTCTTGTAGCCCTACATGCATAAGCATGACTTTTCTCAGCGCTAAATTTAAATCAGCAGAGCCATTCATCATGCCGAAGCTTAAATATTGATACATAAACCCTCTACGCGTACTCCTCAATTTTTACATTTTTAAACCTATGATTTTTATATGGTTGGTTAAACTGAATCTTTTTCCTGCAACGGTAAGGGTCAATTCAATGCTAAAAATGCTGCTTCCGCTCATTGGACTTGGTTTTTCTTCTTGGTGTTTTGCTCAAAATCCATTGAGCATCCATGTGCTGAATTTGGAAAATGGTCTCCCTTCTGCCAATGTCAAAGTGACACTTGAAGCCCAACAGAATGATAAATGGACAGAAATCAGCTCAAGCACGACCGATGACCAAGGTCGAATCAATGATTTATATCCCAAAGATACGACCTTACAAAAAGGTGTATACAAAGTTACCTTTAAAACGGGTGATTGGTTTCGCCAAAAAAATCAGCGCTCATTCTTTCCAGAAGTGCCCGTGGTGTTTGTAATTGATGGTTCATTGGATCATTACCATATTCCGCTGTTAATTAGCCCATATGGCTATTCCACTTACCGTGGTAGTTAATGCAATAAATAAACGCATAAAAAAACCGATGTCTAGGCATCGGTTTTTGTCTATACAGAGTATCAAATAAAGTGGGTAAAGGATTAAGCCTTGAACCACTTCTCTGCTTTTGCTTGGTCTTCAACTTTCAATTCAACTTCAGTCAGCTCTGAGCCAGCAGCTTTTACGTCAAAGCTCATCAACTCATCACGGCGGAATGCCAAAATGCTATATATACCTTCTTGCTTGGCATACTTTTCTACCAGTTTCACCGTTGCTTTGAGACCATCAATCGCAATGATCACATCATGGGCAGAAAGGCCAGCTTGAGCAGCAGCACCATCACGACGTGCGCTTTGCACCAAGACGCCTTCTGGCTTATCTACAAGCTTTAAACCTAACGGTAATGACTTGTCATTTTTCAGGCTATAGCTTAAACCAAACTCAGGGAAAAGTTGATCCAGCGGTAACTCATCTGTGGTGTTAATTAAATGATTGATTTGCTCAATCCAGTTATCACCTGTCAGTTCATTACACAACTCAACAATCGTACGCTCATGTACTTGCATACCCTTTTGCGCGTTCTCATAAAGTTTACGCATAAGCACGTCTAGACTTGAACCACGTAAGCGCAAACCTAAGTCTAAACATAGGGCAACCAAACAACCTTTGTTGTAATAGCTGGTGCCTGCATTGTTCGAGTTTTCATCCTGACGGTAGAATTTCACCCATGCATCAAAGCTAGATTCAGACACAGACTGAACAAAACGACCTGGATTTTGTAAATAACGATCAATCTGAGTTTTGAGTAGTTTGATATATGAGGCTTGGGAAATCACACCACTACGCAGTAAAATCAGGTCATCATAATAAGACGTGAAACCTTCAAAAATCCAAAGCAAAGAGGTATAGCCTTCTTTGTTGAGATCATAATTGACAAAGTTTTCAGGACGAATAAATTTGACCAACCATGAGTGGAAGTATTCATGACTACATAAACCTAAGAAACGTTGATAGTCTTCAGACGGCTCTTCAGGCTCATTGGCTTTTGGTAAGTCTTCACGTGGACTAATCAAACTGGTTGAATTTGGATGCTCCAAACCACCATAACTATTTGCTGTTGCCATCGTCATAAAGGTGTAGTTTGAAAATGGTGCTGAGCCAAACATTGATATTTCTGTTGCACAGATTTTTTCAATGTCTTGCTGCATACGTGCAGCATTCATGGCATGTTTACCTGACACCACAAACTCGTGTGGAATGCCATTAGCTTCAAAACCAAAACGCGTCTGCTCTGCCAACTCAAATGGTGCATCAATCAACTCGGCATAGTTTTTGGCTTTTAAAGTAAAACGACCTTTAACGAGGCTTTTTGAAGCCATACCAGTGGCCAATTGGAAGTGTTTTAGCTCATCAGGAAGGAACAATTCAACTTCAACTGCTTTGTCCTCTTGACCCTCCAAACCTAAGCAAGCACATGCGGGGTTTACATATAAACGGGTTTGATCTACATACGCACCGCGCACCGACAGATCATAGGCATAGACATCATACTCAACCGTAATCAGTTCATGATCGGTATTAAAAAGACGCCATTTATTCTTTTCAAATTTTTGAATTTCTAACAAACGCCCTTCTTCATCATAAGCACGAACCAACTCTATATGCTTTGAAAACTCGCGAATGAGGTAACTACCCGGAATCCAAGTTGGTAATGAAAGTACCTGTGTTGGGTCTGCTACAAAACGTAAAGTCACGTGTATAAGGTGCTGACGATAATCGTCAAATTCGATCTGATAATGCAACATAATGGGCGATACAAAATAAAATGAAATGAGTTATAACTTAGCTTAGCATTATTTACGCCAGTTTTGCGTCACAGTCACATTTGTCTGCATTTTTGACTGGTCATTGAGGAAAAAAAGGCATAGCATTTGCAGCTGTTTTAGGTTTAAAAGTCACGGAATGGCTTGGTTAGGGAATTTCATTGAAAGCTGTCATCTACTTCATCGCTACACTCTTCACCTTATGTTCAAGTTTTACTCAAGCGGCATTGCTCAATATTGTTCCTGAAACAGTTGAAGCTCAAGCTTGGACAGTTTTTGACAGCCAATCGGGGCAAGTCATTGCAGAACATAATAGTCATGTTCAACGTGCACCCGCTTCGCTCACCAAAATGATGGTGGCGTATATTGCACTCAAAGAAATTAATGCAGGAAAGCTCAATAAGAGCGAAATTCTTACCGCGACACCTGTGGTCAGTACTGTGATGTGGGATGAGTCCCAAATGTACTTAAAACAAGGTGAACAGATTTCTGTGGATCAGCTTTTAGCGGGTTTAGTGGTCATGTCTGCCAACGACGCAGCAGTGACTTTAGCGGAACGCATCTCGGGTGATATTCCAAACTTTGTTGCACGAATGAACCAAGAAGCCAAAGCACTGGGAATGACTGAAACTCATTTTCAAAACCCTGCGGGTATCACCATGCCAGAGCACTATTCGACTGCACATGATTTAGCGCTATTAGGCCAAGCCTTGGTGAATGAAACGCCAGACTATTTATACTATTCAAAACAGCAAAGTTTTAGCTACAACCAACGCTTTCACCGTGCAACCAATGTTCTGTTAAAACAAGACCCAACGGTAGATGGCTTAAAGACAGGTTATACCAAAGCAGCAGGATACAATTTAGCGCTGACAGCAAACCGCCCGACCATGAATCCAGATAATCCAAACCGTCGCTTGGTGGTCATCGTTTTAGGTACAGAAAGTGCAGCAAAGCGTGCTGAAGTTGCACATAACCTCATGAATTTGTCTTATACCTATACTCGTAACGAAGTTGCACTGAAAGATAAACAAATTATCGCAGAGCTGCCTGTAGTCAAATCGACATTGAAAATGTTCAAAGTGGAAAGTAAGCAACCGAAAATTGTGACCACATCACTGTACGATCAACCATATGCCATTGACTTACATGCCTTTGACCAGACCAACCAACGTATTATGCTCAATACAGGCAATGGCACTATACAACGCATTGATCCATTAGAGTCCACAAAAACGCATTTCAATATTGAAGTGTTGCAAAACAAGCTGACCGCTCCGCTGGCTGAAGTCATGCAACTGGCAAAAGTTCAGGTTTATCAAAACAATCAGCTCATTCAAACGTTTACTATTGAAGAAGATGTACAAATTGAAGAAGCCAATATTTTCCAGCGACTGATGTTTTGGTTCAAAAGCTTGTTTCCATTTTTATCAAGCGATGAACCTAAAGTAAAAACCTATACACTCGGTTAAGTTCGAGCAGTATCCCGAGTTTTATACTTTATGTAACTTGTAAGACAATCTAATTATCAATAAATCAAGAAGATGGCATATTCAATGTCATCTTCTTTTTTTAATAATAAATAGGTTGCTTCATATGGCTGTACAAACAGAACAAGTGCCACACCATATTGTCATTATTGGCGGTGGTGCTGGTGGTCTAGAGTTAGCAACGCAACTCGGTGACAGCTTCGCAAAATCCAAGTGGGTGAAAATCACCCTCGTCGATCAAAACCTCACTCATATCTGGAAACCCTTACTCCACGAAATTGCGGCAGGTACACTCAACCCAAGTGTTGAAGAAATTAATTATTTTGCACATGCCTCTAAACATCATTATGAGTTTGTTTTGGGTCGTTTTGTCGGCTTAGATCAAGAACATAAGCAAGTAAAACTTGAAGCACGCCAATATGCCAAACAAAGCACTGAAACCACGCAGTTTGAACTCAACTACGACACCTTAGTCCTTGCAGTCGGCTCGACCTCTAACGACTTTGCGACCGAAGGCGCTAAACATTACTGCCACTTCCTCGACAGTCGCCAGCAAGCTGAAATTTTCCAGCAAGACCTTCTACATTTGTATTTAGATGCACAAAACCGCCCCGAAACACGCGCACTCAATATTGCGATTATTGGTGCAGGTGCCACAGGAGTCGAGCTTGCAGCCGAATTGGTCCATGCGAAAAGTACTTTTTTTAAATACGGTCTCAATAAAATTGACCCAAATAAAGTCAAAGTGACCTTGATTGAGGCAGCGGATCGCATTCTTCCCGCCCTATCCACTAAAATGGCAACACACACACATACTCAATTGGAAAAGCTTGGCGTTGAAGTCCTCACCCATCACCGTGTTGCCAAGTTAGATAAAGACCATGTCTATTTTGCCAATGGCTCACAAATCGATGCCGATCTTAAAGTTTGGGCAGCGGGCATCAAAGCGCCTTTCGTTTTAAATGCGCTTGAAGGCTTTCAAAAAGATGCGATTGGCCGCCTTAAAGTCTATGCGACTTTGCAAACCCGTTCCGACCCCAACATTTTTGCCTTTGGCGATTGTGCTCATTGCCAGCCCGCAGCCGATGAACCAGTCCTTGGCCCACGCGCTCAAGTGGCCAGCCAACAAGCGGCCTTTTTGGTTCGTGCGCTCAAAGCGCGCATTCGTGATCAGTCTTTGCCGATGTTTAAATTTTCTGACAAAGGCTCTTTGGTTTCCCTCAGTCAATATAAAGCTGTCGGCGAGCTACTGGGCCAAGTCAATGTGCAAGGCGTGCTGGCAAAAACCATGTATGTTTCTTTATATCGCCTCCATCAGGCCACCTTACATGGCTATACCCAAGCTGGGCTGATGACCGCAAAAGACCTGATGAATAAAAAAGTCGGTCCGAAAATAAAATTGCATTGAAATCTAAAAATGCGTCCCCACTAATAAAAAAACGCCATAAGAACGTGGAAAATGCAGTTTTTTTGCTAAATTTAGTCTACAAAAGCTGCTTTTCACTTTATGATATACCCCTTAAATTCTAAATGAATGGACGAAAAACATGACTGCTATCGCAAATGATCACGTGGTTTCTTTCAACTACAAATTGACTAACGCTGAAGGCGAAACGCTAGACCAATCACAAGGTGAACCACTTGCATATTTGCACGGCGCAGGTAACATCATCCCAGGTTTAGAAAATGCATTGCTAGGCAAAACTGTAGGTGAAAAATTCACTGTTACTGTTCCTGCTGCTGAAGGTTATGGCGAATACAACCCTGAACTCGTTCAAGAAGTTCCAGCGCAAATGTTCCAAGGCGTAGACAACATCCAAGCGGGTATGCAGTTCCAAGCTCAAACTGATGATGGCGTTCAAATCGTAACTGTAAAAGCAGTTGAAGGCGAAAACGTAATTGTTGATGCGAACTTCCCACTTGCTGGTCAAGACTTAACTTTCGAAGTTGAAATCGTAGAAATCCGCGATGCAACTGAAGAAGAATTACAGCACGGCCATGCGCACGGTGCTGGTGGTCACCACCACTAAGATTTAACATCTTAGAAAAAAGGGCGAAAGTTAAACTTTCGCCCTTTTTTTATTTTTGCATACTTGACCATTCACGACGTATTTGAAAATCTGTAAATGTTTGCTGTTCTGAAGCCAGTTCTACGATGACCACATCCGTGACTACCGCATGAGTTGGCCCGACTTTAGCACGATTTACCAGTTCGGCAACCACACCATCATCACCCAAAAGCAACGCTTCAACTACACCTGAAGCCAGATTCTGTACATAACCCTTTAAACCTAAAGCAACAGCATATTGTGCAAACCAACGTCGATATCCAACACCCTGAACTTTTCCCGATATGGTCAGTTTTACTGCTTTCATACTGTATGCTCTCGGTTCACGACCGTATAAATAGCTTGACTCATTTGCTGCGCTTGTAAACCACGCTCACCTTGCTGAGCCAAAAGGTCACCTGCTTGGGCATGTAAGGTCACAATTTGATGTAACGCAATATCATCTTGCAACTGTGCTTTTAAACTGGCAATCATGCCTGCCAATACATCACCCATTCCACCTGTTCCCATCCCTGGATTACCTGCGGTACAAATCCAAAGTTGCGTATCTAAAATCAAGCTTCCCGAACCCTTAAGCACCCATTGTCCTGCATATTTTTCTTGTAAGGCATAAATAGCTGCAATACGGTCGGACTCCACCGCTGAGGTACTCATACCAAGTAAAGTCGCGGCCTCCCCAGGATGCGGTGTTGCGTACACCTGCTCACCGAGTTTTACTGGCTTTTCAGCCAAAAACCATAAAGCATCCGCATCCAATACCACCTGTAAAGCACTGTTTTGAATGAGTGGAAACCATGCATCAAACTGCTGCTGAGCCCACGAGTTTCTTCCCAAGCCCATACCAAAACTGACTGCATCCACATGTGCCACCAATGCTTCACGCTCTTGGAGCGACATTTGGTTAATATCGCGCAGCATAATATTGGGTGCACGAGCTAAAATTGCAGTATGGTGTTTTGCATCACATACCACGGTCACCTTGCCAGCACCCGCATGAAAGGCAGCTTCAGCGGCTAACATCACCGCACCACCCATCTGTGCATGTCCCCCAATCACCAGTACGTGCCCATAGCTTCCTTTATGCCCAAAGGCTTGACGCGGTACAAGGTGCATATGCTGTGGAGCAAGCGAAGCTAAAGGTTTTAAAGCACTGTCTACGGGAAGTACCTAAATAAGCTCAACGACTCCTGCATAAGCTTTACCCTGGCCAGTAAATAAACCAGCCTTCAAGCCCAGAGCCGTAAAGGTATAATCGGCGACAACGGCACAAGGTAAAGCTTGCCCCGTGTTAGCCTGTAAACCACTCGGAATATCAACCGCAATTTTTAAACCTGTTTGTCTATTGATCTGTCGAATAACCGCCTGCCAGTCTGAACTGAGTTCACGGTTTAACCCAATGCCAAACAAAGCATCAATATGCGCATCATAAGGACGTTGAAAAGCAAATCCTGTATGAATCATTATTCCCTTTTTCACGGCCGCTGCATGTGCTTGTTGTAGTGATACAGACTCTCCCAAAGCTGCTGCATAAATTTCAACGTCATAACCTTGCGCGGCTAGATACGATGCAATCAAGTAACCATCACCTGCATTGTTGCCTTGACCACAACACACTGCGACGCTTTTGACCTGCTGCTGTTTAAGCCTAGGCAGCATATGTTCAGTTGTTGACCATGCGACTTGTTGCATCAACCCATAAGCACTATTTTGCTGCGCGAACCAACGCCCTTCCCATGCTTGAATCTCGCTGCTGTGGTACACTTGCTGATGCATGATTTTTCCTTTGTTCTTGGTTATGACAACATCCACATCTTCCTCAAAAATCCCTGTAGATCAATATGATCCAGAGCAGCTTAAGACTTGGATTAAAGCTGAAGCACTGGCTTTGGGGTTTTCTGATTGTGTCATCGCCAAACCAGATGCTCAAGCTGAATTGCCGCGTTTTAAAAAATATTTAGAACTTGGTTATCATGGTGACATGCATTTTCTTGCTGAAAACTTAGAAAAACGCGCAGATCCAACCCTGCTTGTTCCGGGCACCAAAAGCATTATTTGTGTGCGTATGGATTATTTGGTTGCCGTTCCTGAACCACGTCTTGTGCCTTTTGCACCAAATAGCGCCATCATTGCGCGTTATGCACGCGGTCGTGACTATCACAAAGTCATGCGTGGGCGTTTAAAGACCCTTTCTCAGAAAATCAAAGCCAAAGTTGGCGATTTTGAATCTCGCCCCTTTGCAGACTCGGCACCCATTTTTGAAAAATCATTGGCTGAAAATGCAGGGATGGGATGGGTCGGTAAACACACCTTACTCATTCATAAAACATCAGGCTCATTTTTTGTTTTGGGTGAGCTCTTTACCTCTTTAGAGCTACCTTTTGACCAAGCCACCACCAAACACTGTGGTTCATGTAGCGCTTGTATTGATATTTGCCCGACCCAAGCCATTGTTGAGCCTTATTTATTAGATGCGCGTAAATGCATTGCCTATTTAACTATTGAGTTTCAAGGCATTATTCCTGAAGAACTACGCCGCGGTATTGGTAACCGTGTGTTTGGTTGCGATGACTGCCAGCTCATTTGCCCGTGGAATAGCTTTGCCAAAACCACACCAATTGATGATTTTAATCCGCGTCATGGTTTGGATGACATTCAACTAATTGACCTTTGGCAATGGGATGAAAACACTTTTATGGCAAATACAGAAGGGAGTCCCCTACGTCGTACAGGCTACCAAAGCTTTATGCGTAACGTCGCGATTGGTCTAGGTAATGCACCATTTTCAGATGAAATATTGCAGCAATTACAAGCTTCTCGCCCAGAGCTTAACGATATTGTGCAAGTCCATATTGACTGGGCCATCCAAGAGCAACTGATGAAAAAGCACTAAAACTTGCTTCAAACAGACTCAATCAATAAAAGTTCAATCAAATAACCATTTGCTTGCATAATTTTATTTATTTTATCTATTTAGCTGCATTTTCAGTGTAACTCAAAATCCAAATAAATAGAATTTTGCGGCCAAATTTCCGAAAAAACGTTCAACTTTGCAACTATTTTTACAATCTCATAAAAAGATAAAATTAAAAACATAATCGGGAGATACTATTAAAACTGAGCAATAATGCCTTTTAAGTTGGCACGTTAAATGTATGATGTATACAAGTTAGAATTAAAAATGGATCGCCATTATGAACCTACGCAATGATTGGACGCGTGAAGAAATCGAAGCTTTGTATGATCAGCCCTTTCTTGATCTCGTCTTTCAAGCGCAGACCGTACATCGCCAACATTTCCAAGCCAACACAATTCAAGTCAGTACTTTACTGTCGATTAAAACAGGAAAATGTCCTGAAGACTGTAAGTACTGTTCTCAGTCAGCACGTTATGACTCAAAACTTGAAGCCGAAAAGCGAATTGCTGTAGACAAAGTGATTTCAGAAGCCAAAGAAGCTCTAGCCTCAGGCTCATCTCGTTTTTGTATGGGCGCAGCTTGGCGTAACCCACATGAACGTGACATGCCGTATGTACTAGAAATGGTTAAAGAGGTGAAAGCACTTGGTTTAGAGACTTGCATGACTTTAGGGATGCTGAATGAGTCTCAAGCTGGGCGTTTAAAAGATGCAGGTTTAGATTATTACAACCATAACCTCGACACTTCACGCGAGTATTATTCACATATTATTAGTACACGTACCTTTGATGACCGTTTAAATACCTTAGAATATGTCCGTCAAGCAGGCATGAAAGTGTGTAGCGGTGGTATTGTTGGTCTAGGTGAAAAGAAAGAAGACCGTATTGGTTTATTGCAAGAGCTTGCAACAATGCCAATTCACCCAGAATCTGTGCCAATCAACATGTTGGTTCCAATTGAAGGCACGCCACTGGCAGATGTTGAAAAACTCGATGTGACGGAATGGATTCGTACCATTGCTGTTGCGCGCATTATCATGCCGCACAGCTATATCCGCCTATCTGCAGGTCGTGAAGCACTTTCTGACTCAGACCAAGCACTTGCATTTATGGCGGGTGCAAACTCATTGTTCTCAGGTGAGAAATTACTGACCACGCCAAATGCGGGCGAAGGTAAAGATCGTCAACTGTTCACCAAATTAGGTTTAGTGGCAGAAAAGCCAAAACCAACGGTGGCAGACCTTAGCCTAGATGCCATGGCAAGTTAATTCCCAAGATTTACTAAGCACAAAAAAGCCCCTTATTCAGTATGGGGCTTTTTTAATGTCTATCTATTTAACCTTCAGGCTATTTAACGTTCAGGCGACTGAGCAAAATTATGTGCCGTAATTAAAATACCATAACTGGCATTCAGATAATCACCTTGGAAGATCTCATCTTCACCATTGGCATGGCGTACGGTTAAGGTTTGTCGAATCGCGTCATAGTGAAAAGAATCAAAACACTCTTGATGCTGACACAGCCAGCTTAAGGTATCACTCAGATTATCATCGACAATATAAGTCTGTGCTTGAAAATTTTTGGTCATCATCCGAATACGCTAAACACTGTGATTCGGCTATTGTAAGCCGTTCTGCGTCAATTCAGTCGAACTAAGCCATTAAAAAATACAGGCATTAAAAAGTGAGCCTACGCTCACTTTTTCTTAAGATGATTAGTCGGTTTTAGAATCACCGCACTTTCGGCATTCCATATGCTCCCCTATTTCAGTCATTTGTTCATATTCATAAACGTGGATGCAAAATAATTTTTTAAACAACTGAAGCATTTTTAACTCCTGTAAATGATTTTTTAAAAATTCGCTTCTTAAAATAGGTATATCTTCCTGAAATACCCACAACTCATATCTCATGAGCTATACACAGTTTTAAACATACTTTTTATAAATTTCAAGTGCCTTTTGTCGAATAACAGCATAAAGTGATAAATGGTCATTTACTTTTTTAAATGATGCTTTTCATTTACTTGTGGTTCTAAATTACATCGCTTTTAAAAATGCGGCTGAGAATGAAAGAATGCTTGATTTAAATTTGGATCAAGCTAGGATAAAAATACAATCAATGCTCAAAACAGATGTTTCGAGCAACCAATAAAGAGTTTGATAAAAAAGTAACGATAAGGATATTTATACATGCTTGGACGTATGATGTTTCAACCGCTATTAATTAGCAATCTTATTGATCACGCAGAACGCTACCATGCGGATACAGCTATTATTTCTAAAAATACAGACGGCAGTATCACTGAAACCAACTGGGCCAAAGTCGCAGCCAACTCTAAGCGATTTGCCAATGTACTCAAAGATTTAGGACTTTCGCAAAGTGACCGCGTGGCGACCATCGCATGGAACAATCATCGTCACCTAGAATCTTGGTATGCAATCTCTGGCAGTGGCTATATTTGCCATACCATCAACCCACGTTTATTTCCAGAACAACTGATTTTTATTATCAATGATGCCCAAGACCGTGTGGTGTTATTTGATAAAACCTTTGCACCACTGATTGCTGCGGTGAAAGCACATTTACCCCATGTAGAGCACTTTATTTGTTTAGATGCCGCAGATGACGCTATTGCAGAGAAAATTGCCGATGTAAAATTTTATGATGACTTGGTCAGTAAAGAGTCTGAACAGTTCACATGGCCAAGTTTTGATGAGCAAACTGCAAGCTCTTTGTGCTATACCTCGGGCACAACTGGAAATCCAAAAGGCGTGCTATATAGCCACCGTTCTACCATATTGCATAGTTTTGCCATCAGCCTACCCGATTCTCTAAACCTGTCTGCAAATGACATCATGTTGCCTGTAGTGCCCATGTTCCATGTCAATGCTTGGGGTACGCCTTATGCAGCAGCTATGGTCGGTTGTACCGTTGTATTGCCTGGGCCAGGCTTAGATGGGCCAAGTTTAGTGAATATGATTGACACCTATAAAGTCACTGTGGCTTTGGGTGTACCCACCATTTGGCAAGGTTTACTGGCAGCAGCCAAACAAACAGGCAGCCAGCTGGCAAGTATGAACCGTAACGTTGTTGGTGGTTCTGCATGTCCACCATCAATGTTAGCGGCCTTTAAAAATGACTATAACTGCGACACCATCCATGCATGGGGTATGACCGAAACCAGTCCACTCGGTTCTGCCAACCAACTTAAAGCCAAACATCAACAGCTCTCTGAACAAGAGCGTTTCAAGCTACGTCTTTCTCAAGGCCGTCCACCTTTTGGCGTAGATTTACGTCTTACCGATGAAGAAAAAGGCAACCATGAAATTGCCCGCGATGGTGAGCAGATTGGAAATCTACAAATTAAAGGGCACTGGATTATTGACAGTTACTTTGGTAAAGATGAATCTGCTCTCACGACCGATGGCTGGTTTGACACAGGTGATATTGCAACTTTAGATGAAGATGGCTTCTTATGCATCAGTGACCGCTCTAAAGATTTAATTAAGTCTGGTGGCGAATGGATTTCATCGGTTGAACTTGAAAACCTTGCGATGGGACATTCAGACATTCTTATGGCAGCCGTTATTGCAGCTGAACATCCAAAATGGGATGAGCGTCCTATTGTCATCGCTGTGAAGAAACCCGATAGCACGGTCACTGAACAAAGTATTTTAGACTACTATACGGACAAAATTGCGAAATGGCAGATCCCTGACCGTGTGATCTTTGTCGACAGTATTCCACTGAGTGGTACGGGTAAAATGCTAAAACGTGAACTTCGCGCCCAATATGGTCAAGTACTACTGGAACAAAATTCTGTTTAACATTGTTTAAAAGAAAAGCCTGATCTTATGCTCAGGCTTTTCTTTATGTTCGGATAATTTAAATACCATCAATATAATTTATTTGAAAGCACGTCTAATAAAGACGCCTTAAAAACATCACCATGCTTTAGATTTGGATAGATTAAAAATTTAGCCGCTACGCCCTGCTGATCGAATATAGA
The DNA here is from genome assembly GCF_037572605.1 of Acinetobacter sp. MYb191. Lineage (NCBI taxonomy): Bacteria > Pseudomonadati > Pseudomonadota > Gammaproteobacteria > Moraxellales > Moraxellaceae > Acinetobacter > Acinetobacter sp. MYb191. The sequence continues at coordinate 327,176 of NZ_JBBGZP010000021.1, forward strand.
CAAAATTTCTCTATTTTTATTAATGCCATTTGCATCAAAATTAGCGCTTTGCTGTGCTCCAGTATGTGTTAAAAGATCACCTTCCATCAACAATAGATGTTTTTGTGGCTCTTTGACTAATTTTACGGCTCTAATTTTTTGCATCATGCGCCCATCAGCCCAAGAAAGTGATGGACTTGCAGCAAAGAAATGGCTGAAATAACGCCCATCGAGCAAGCTATCCAGCACAAAAAGCCCTCCATAGGAATGCCCCCATAACGCTCTTTTTTGCGCATCCAGCTTTACATTTTGCTCAACCCAAGGGGCGATATCCTTCAAAATAACATTTCTAAAATCAGTACTTCCCCCGCTCATCCGCTCTGGATTTCTTGGGTCTTGAGCGGGTTTTGCGGTTAATAAATCTGCTGGAGTATAGTCAAGTGAACGAAAAGCTGTGGCAAATGGCAAATTGGTTTTATAACCAATGGCAACCAATACAGGGGCATCTTTTTCATACAAAGACTTGAGTATTTCTTCATTCAGATGAGACATCGCAGCGTTTCCATCCAGCATAAAGACCGATGCATATACGTTCTGCGTCTTCTGTACTGTCTTTGGAATACCTAACCAAACGCGATAAGTTTTATTTTGATCTGTAGTTGCAAATTCTTTGACTTTAAAACTGTAATACGCCGAACCGATTTCTGCAATATTGGCAGGCAAAGGTTTTATTTCAGGTTTCGCATAAGCACTTAAGCTGGCACCCAAGATCAACAACGAGCTAAAAATTCGCGAAAGCAGAGTAGTAAAAATCTTTCTATAAAGATGAGTCATTTTTCGTATACACAGCCATGAGATACTGAAGCTTAACATATAATAATAGTTATCATTATCAATTAAGCAAGTCTTAATCATCTCTCTGTCATGACGTACATCTCATCGATTAAATAGATTACATTTTCTTTGACCACACACTCCGAAAGATTATTTTTCCTTTTTATACGGATTGAGCAAATCTAGCAAATACCCTTCCAGCTTTTTTATCCATAAAAAAGCCACCGCATTATGACCGTGCGATGGCTTTATAGATACAAGCAAAAGACTTAAAGCGTTTTCCATGTCATGTTGCTCAAACCTTTCGCATCTTTTGCTGTGGCTTGTACCTTCATCTGATCTTTACCAGCATTTAACTGCGCAGTATTGATGTTATACACACGGCCATCTTGAGGATTCAGCCATTGGCCTTTTGCGAATTTTTGACCTGTTGCATCACCCATTAAGCCATCCAGCACTTGCATACCAAAAATCGGTTTATCCTTGAGTCCACCCTGACACTTACTACATACATCACTCACAGGCGCTCCAGCCAAAGGATAGTACTTGGTCACCACTGCGCTATATTGTGATGTTTTAGAATTCTTACGAATTACAATATCTGAAATGTAATACCCAGTCCGATCATCAATCACTTTCCATGTTCCAATAAGCGGGTCAAATGGCATGGCGAAAGTAGAATGAGACAACCCCAAAAATAGTGCTAATGCACACAAAAACTTATGTTTCATAAAGTAAATTACAATAAAAATGAAGAAATAAACGGGCGAGATTATAGCAACTCTATTCTTTTATTTATTAATTATTTCATTAAAATTAAATATTTATATGAAATCAAACCATGAGAAAACACCAACAAAAAATTGCATATAAAAAAGCCTCCGAAGAGACTTTTTTATAATGTATCAGAGCTTCATATTAAGCCGCTGAACGTTCTTCAATCGGTACTACTTTACGCAGCTCAGGCCCCGTATAGTCCGCACTTGGGCGAATAATACGGTTGTCCGCACGTTGTTCCATCACATGCGCCGCCCAACCTGTGACACGGCTCATCACGAAGATTGGTGTGAATAATTTGGTCGCAATATCCATGAAGTGGTATGCCGATGCATGGAAGAAGTCTGCGTTACAGAATAATTTCTTCTCACGCCACATCACTTCTTCACAACGGACTGAAACTGGGTACAGGACCGTGTCACCGACATCTTTGGCTAAGCGCTCTGACCAGATTTTGATGATGCCATTACGTGGATCATTGTCTTTGTAGATTGCATGTCCAAAGCCCATGATCTTTTCTTTACGTTCCAGTTTGCCCAGCATTTCTCGCTCAGCTTCTTCAGGGGACGTCCAGTTTTCAATCATTTCCATCGCTGCTTCGTTTGCTCCACCGTGTAATGGACCACGCAGTGAACCAATTGCACCGGTAATGCATGAATGCATATCGGATAAGGTTGATGCGCATACACGTGCGGTGAAGGTCGATGCGTTGAATTCATGCTCTGCATACAGGATCAGTGATACGTTCATCACTTGTTCATGCAGTTCATTTGGTTTTTCACCACGCAGTAGGTGTAGGAATTGAGCACCGATTGAATCGTCATCGGTGTTTTCTTCAATGCGTACGCCATCATGGCTAAAGCGGTACCAATAGCAAATGATTGCTGGAAGGGTTGCGAGAATGCGGTCTGCAACATCTTGCTGTTCGGCAAAAGATTGTTCTGTTTCTAGGTTGCCCAGCATTGATACGCCCGTGCGCATTACATCCATTGGGTGTGAATCTGCTGGGATACGCTCAAGGACTTCTTTAAGTGCTTGTGGCAGTTGGCGCAGTGATTTAAGTTTAGCCTTGTAAGCGGTGAGCTGTGCTGCTGTTGGTAGTTCACCAAAGAAGATCAGGTAAGCCACTTCTTCAAACTGGCAGTTTTCAGCGAGGTCTTGGACGTCATAACCACGGTAGGTTAGACCTGCTCCGCTTTTGCCTACGGTTGATAGTGCTGTCTTTCCTGCGACTTGTCCGCGCAATCCTGCGCCTGTGAGGACTTTTCCTTCAGCCATTTTTAATTCTCCTGTTTAAACAGCTTGTCTAATGTGTTTTCAAAGGTGTGGTAATCGAGAAATTCGTAGAGTTCTTTGCGCTGTTGCATTTTGTCGAGGACGTTGACTTGGGTGCCGTCATTGCGAATGGCATGCATGACTTCCAGTGCTGCCTTTTGCATAGCACGGGTCGGTGACAGTGGGTACAGCACCATCGAGATGCCTTGTTCTGCCAGTTGTTCTTTGGTGTAGTATGGGGTATCGCCAAATTCGGTGATGTTGGCCAGTACTGGAACGCCGACTGCATCACAGACGGTTTTGTACATGGTAATGTCAGTCATTGCTTCGGCAAAGATCGCATCGGCACCGGCTTCTACACAAGCACAAGCACGGTCAATTACCGCTTGTAGGCCTTCTTTTTGTAGGGCATCGGTACGTGCCATCACCACAAAGTTTGCATCAGTTTTGGCATCGACTGCAGCTTTTACGCGGTCAACCATTTCTTGTTGGGTGACGATTTCTTTGTTGGGGCGGTGGCCACAGCGTTTTTGTGCTACTTGGTCTTCGATGTGAACTGCGGCTGCGCCTGCGGCAATCATTTGTTTCACAGTGCGGGCAATGTTAAATGCCCCACCCCAACCGGTGTCGATATCGACCAGTAACGGGGTGTCTACACGTTCGGTAATGCGGCGTACATCTTCCAAAACATTATCCAGACTGGTCATGCCTAAATCAGGCAATCCATAAGAGTAGTTGGCTACACCAGCACCCGAAAGGTAGATGGCCTTGTAGCCCACCTGTTTCGCCATCATTGCTGCATAAGCATTGACTGTACCGATAATTTGTAATGGTTTTTCCACTTCCAGTGCTTGTCTAAATCTTAAGCCTGCAGATGTTTGTTCTGTCATCGTCCTTTCCACGGCATTTACTTTAATTTTCGAGTTTTGAGTATAGCCATAATGGCTGAATTGGCTATGACATTTTAGAATGATCACTCTAAAACTTTAGTCCCATGGTTCACGTTTTTATTGTGTAATTTTCTTCCATGCATTGGGGTTTAGTGGTAAACAGATAAGCCCCAAAACAACAATGTGTGCATATTTTTGCTATGATAGCAACCAGAGATCCACATTTATTAGGCTGTTGTTAGTTATATGCACGACTCAGTTCAACTAGAACCCCTTACACGTGACATACCTCACACAAAACGAGGTCATGAACGCTGTCTTGCATTTTTATTAAGTGCAAACGAGTTGTTTTTGCAACATGGCTACGATGCAGTTTCACTTGATGATATTGTCAATCATGCGGGTGGTTCAAAAGCATCGATTTACAAATATTTTGGAAATAAAGACGGTCTTTTTACAGCAATTTGCGACTACCGTCGTGAGCTGTTTTTTAAAGATATTTGTATGCCTTTTGATTTCACTAAGGACAATTTGCGCGTTTATTTAATACAAACCATTTTAAATATTCAAACGCATCTTGTGCTTCCAGAAAATGCCTCTTTTTTAAGACTCATTATGGAACAAGTACAACGTAATCCACAGTTGGCCTTTCATATTCACAAACAAGGACCTAAACATATTGAAGATGCCGTGGCTTGTGTTTTAACCAAAGCAGATGAAATAGGCATTATTCGATGTGAACACCCGAATTATTCTGCCCAGCTTTTTTTTGGCATTGTGCGTGAATTAGAGTGGCGAGTACTCATGAACATCTATGTTGAAGAAAATGAACAAGAAAATCTAGAATATGTTCATTATTGTGTAGATCGTTTCTTAGCAGGTCATCAAAAAGTCTAGTTTTTTTGCAATTTCCTTTGCATATAGTATATTAATCGACTCTCTTTTTTCTTTTCACCAACCAACAACTAATTGTTGTTCTGTACCTATTTCGGTTTTCAGCAATTATTGTGGAGTAACAATGGCTCTACGTCACTTTCTTACCTTACGCGATTTATCTACTTTAGAACTGAACCAAGTTGTGCAACGCGGTATCGAACTAAAGCATAAACAGCACAACAGCGAAGTATTCCAACCGTTTGTTGGTAAAGTCATGGGTATGATTTTTGAAAAATCGAGCACCCGTACCCGTGTATCGTTCGAAGCAGGCATGAGCCAGTTTGGTGGCAGTGCAATTTTCCTCTCTCCACGAGACACCCAATTGGGTCGTGGTGAACCGATTGAAGATTCAGCACGCGTGATTTCAAGCATGTTGGATATTGTGATGATCCGTACTTTTGGACATGACATTGTTGAACGTTTTGCCTCTTATTCAAAAGTTCCTGTGATTAATGCTTTAACCGATGATCACCACCCTTGCCAACTACTTGCAGATGTTCAAACTTTTGTTGAACACCGTGGGCCTATTGCAGGCAAAACGGTAGCGTGGATTGGTGATGGCAACAATATGTGTAATTCATATATTGAAGCTGCACATATGTGGGGCTTCAAGTTAAAAATTGCTGCACCGAAAGGCTATGAACCCAAAGCAGAATTTTTAAGTGAATTTGCACATTGTGCAGAACTGGTGAACTCAGCTGAAGATGCTGCCGTAAATGCAGACCTCATCGTGACCGATGTATGGGCAAGCATGGGCCAAGAAGAAGAGCAAAAAATTCGTGAAGCTGCGTTTGCAGACTATCAAGTGAATGAACGTCTTATCGATCTTGCTCATCCTGATTGTTTATTTATGCATTGTTTACCTGCGCATCGCGGCGAAGAAATTTCTGAAAAGATGCTCGACCATAAAAATGCCGTGGTTTGGGATGAAGCTGAAAACCGCTTACATGCACAAAAAGCATTGGTTGAGTTTTTAATCAATGAAAATGCCAAGAAAGATTAATTAATTTTCCAACGAAAAGCACCTAAGGGTGCTTTTTTTATACGGGCAAAGCTATAATCGGAACATAATTTTTATAAGCGACACTTTCCATGCATTTCAAAAAAACTGGCCTGTGCCTTGCTACAATCCTAAGCTCTACTTTTTTTCAGGTTCAAGCCTCAGAATTTGATGACTACTTACAGTCCAAACAAATCATTGATCAAAATTTTAAAATTAAACAACCAGAAACGTTGAATGAAATATTAACGGTATTAACTGCAGAAGACTCTCGAACCCTCCCAATTGAAATTGATAACAACACTATCATTGAACAATTCAATCTATATGCAGACCGTACCGAGCTTAAAGGCTTGATCATTACCCCTGATTTCGCCCAGTTTGAACAGGATTTGGGTGCGAAAGAAGTTCAAAAAGTGATTAAAAAGAATGTTGTGCAAAACTGCAATATTTTCTTCGAGCATCAATATCAACACCATAACCCCTACATTGTAAAATTACAGCTCAGCTCTGAGAAAAATAGCTACGATTTAGAATTAAAGCAAAAAGACTGTGGTATCAAATAGTACCTTTTTAGCGATTGGTTCTCTACTTTAGCGAACCAATCCTTGCGGTTGTAAGATAATCATAGCCGCACCAATCAACACCACTGCCCCACCCATTATGTCCCAACGGGATAAATATACTTGATCAATATAACGCAACCATAGCAATGCGGTAAAAATATAAATTCCGCCATAAGCGGCATAAATACGTCCCGAAGCAGCCGGGTGTAAAGTCAACAACCATACAAAAGCACCTAGCGCTAAAGCTGTAGGAATCCACAACCAATGACTTCTTCCCTGATTTAAAATCAAATAAGGGAAATAACAGCCTAATATTTCCATCACAGCGGTTACCAAAAACAGTACAAATGTACTTAAAACTTTCGTCAATTGAATATCCATGCAACCTACTTTTATGACTTCTAACTGTTAAATACTTTTTTTCAATAAAAAACCCGTGCGAACACGGGTTTTAAATTATGTAGCGATCTTTAAGCAGGCTCAGCCGTTTGGTCTTCAAAAACTTCAAGTTTTAGACCCACCGCTTTACCATTTTCATTCTTCACAGAGACCGCAACATTGCCACCATGTTCTGCAAGCTCACCAAATAGAATCATTTCAGCCAGTGGTTTTTTCAAATGCTCTTGGATAAGTCGTTGCATTGGGCGAGCGCCCATTAAACGGTCATAGCCATTTTCAGCCATCCACTCACGCGCACTTTGATCCACTTCTAGAATGACTTTTTTCTCATCCAGTTGCGCTTGTAGTTCAGTTAAGAACTTATCCACCACATTTTCAATTACTGTCGTTGGTAAGGCTTTAAACTGAATCACGCTGTCCAAACGGTTACGAAACTCTGGAGAAAACGCTTTTTTCATCGCATCTTGGTTATCATTACTGTTGTCTTGATCCATAAAACCAATACTCACGCGAGAAATACTTTCTGCACCAATATTTGTGGTCAAGACCAACACCACATTACGGAAATCAGATTTACGACCATTGTTATCGGTCAATGAACCATGATCCATGATTTGTAGCAATAAGTTGAACACGTCTGGATGTGCTTTTTCAATCTCATCTAGCAATAATACACAGTGCGGATTTTTATGAATCGCATCGGTCAACAGACCACCTTGGTCAAAGCCGACATAACCTGGAGGCGCGCCGATCAAACGTGAAACTGCATGGCGCTCCATATATTCTGACATATCAAAGCGAACCAGCTCAACACCCAGTAATTTCGCAAGCTGCTTAGTGACTTCTGTTTTACCTACCCCAGTTGGACCTGCAAAAACAAAACTACCCACAGGCTTATCTGGTGATTTTAAGCCTGCACGCGACAGCTTAATTGCTGAGCCTAAAGCTTCAATGGCTTCATCTTGACCAAAGACCACACGTTTTAAATCACGTTCAAGATTTTCAAGAACGGTCTTGTCATCTTTAGACACAGTTTTTGGTGGAATACGTGCAATTTTCGACACGATATCTTCAATATTTTCCACGGTAATCAAGGTGTCATCTTGTTCAGCTTTCAGACGACGTTGTGCCCCTGCTTCATCAATGACATCAATGGCTTTATCCGGCAAGAAACGGTCATTAATGAACTTCGCAGACAGCTCAACCGCAGAAATTAAAGCTTTGTCATCATATTTAACATGATGGAAATCTTCAAACTTGCTCTTCAAACCACGTAGAATATCAATCGTTTCTGAAATAGATGGCTCATTGACATCAATTTTTTGGAAACGGCGTGACAATGCATGATCTTTTTCAAAGACTTGCCGATATTCTTGGAATGTGGTTGAACCAATGCAGCGCAATGAGCCATTGGCCAAAGCGGGTTTAATCAAGTTTGATGCATCCATCGTACTGCCCATACTTGAGCCTGCACCAATAATCATGTGGATTTCATCAATAAACAAAACTGCTTCTGGTTTCTTTTTCAACGCGTTCAAAAGTTGTTTTAAACGTTTTTCAAAGTCACCTCGGTATTTGGTTCCTGCTACCAAAGCCCCAATGTCCAAACTATACACTTCAGCATTTGCCAATGGTTTCGGTGCTTTACCATTAACAATGAGCCAAGCTAAGCCTTCAGCAATCGATGTTTTACCGACGCCAGGATCACCGACCAATAACGGGTTATTTTTACGGCGACGACATAGAATTTGTGCTGCGCGCTCAATTTCTTTTTCACGACCAATTAAAGGATCTGTTTTACCCTTTTGTGCCTCAACATTTAAGTTTGTTGTATACAGCTCTAAAGGGCCTGCGTTGCTTGAACTGGTCGATTCACCATCAAGATCTTCAATTTCTTCTTCCACTTGCACTTCGTCTTTACGTGTGCCGTGGGCCAAGTATTGTGTCAGTGTTAAACGGTTAATTTGATGACGTTTCAAGAGGTAGACTGCAAAAGAGTCACGCTCAGAGTACATCGCCACTAAAATGTCTGCGCCTTCAACTGTACGATCACCACCGCTTGATTGCACATGGAAAATTGCACGTTGTAAAATACGGTCAAAACTTTCAGTTGGATGCGGAGCTTGGTCACTGTTTTCGCCCAGCTTAGGAGTGTGCTGCTCTACATATTCTTCAAGCTCTTTGCGAAGCACAATAATATCTGCACCACAGGCTTTCAATGCATTTACGGCCGAATCATTATCGAGTAAAGCCAATAATAAATGTTCAACGGTTAGGAATTCATGTCTCTTTTGTCGAGCCATACTAACAGCCAAACGTAAGGATACTTCTAATTGACGACTGAGCATGGAACCCCCTTAATCTTTCGGCTCAATCTGACAAAGTAAAGGATGACCTTGAGACCGAGCGTAATTATTGACTTGGTTTGCTTTTGTTTCCGCGATGTCTCTCGGGTAAACGCCTGCAACACCTTTTCCTTCATAATGTACAGTTAGCATTACTTGAGTGGCTTGGTCAAGATTCAAAGCAAAGTATTGTTGTAAAATTTCAATAACAAAGTCCATTGGGGTGTAGTCATCGTTCATTAAAACGACAGCATAGAGTGGAGGACGCTTAAGTTCTGGTGGCGCGGTTTGAACAGCGACATCCCCATTTTCTTCTTCATGCGGTTCATCATTGCTCAAGCGCGGGCTGATATGCCAATCGACATAGCCAGATTCATGAAAAGACTGCTTGATTTCATTTAAACACGTTGAACGCTTAGAGATACCCATAAACTTACAATTCACAATTATTGTGCATTTGCCTCAGCCTGAGGGATTTCAGAGACAAATGCTGATTGACTTTCTACGGCTTCACCACGTGACCAACTAAAGCGTCGTGTCACTGGTGTGCTACCTGTTAAACGGACTTCGATAAACTGTGGCGTAAAGCCTTTAGGCATCGTCCAACGCCCTGTTAAACGCTCATAGTTTTCAAAGTTAAAGTTTTTGTCTTCAAGAGGCACAACTAAGACCTCTGTGCCACGAATGAGTCGGAGTTCAACGGTACCTGAAGCTGCACGTTTAGATGGACTAACTTGAACCAAGTCAAGTTGATATTCAAATGCATTTTCAGGCAACGGTTTAATCGCAATATGCTGCACAGCCAGTGGAATACCGCCGCGTTGACGTAAAACCTCACGGTAAATCACAGCAGTGGTTTCAGATTGCGCTTGTTGATCCAGAGCTTTTTGCAATGACAAATACAGCTCATTTGAATTGGTCACAGCAACATCACGCTCCTGAACAGCAGCGTTATAGTTTTTATTTAAAGCATCCAGACTGGTCTTTTGCTTTTGTACCACTTCGACCAGTTGCTCAGCATCTGCATCAAAACCTACCACTGTTAAACCCTGACGATGTCCGACGGTATAGCCCAATACCCCACTTGCAACCATCAATATTGCAGCACCAATTGCCAAGGGCTTATTGGTCTGTAAAAACGGCTTTGCAGGTTCATGCTGTTGTGACGTCATATTTGTGTCAGTGTTCGGCATCGTCATCTCTTATTTTGATTCAATTCAAAACACACATTTAAATCGAAATCTAAATGTGTGTGAAGTTTTAAAACGTTTTTTATGGTAATAAACCAATTCCGTCTAGGCCTGCAGTTTCAGCAAATCCAAACATTAAGTTCATGTTTTGAACGGCCTGACCTGCTGCCCCTTTAACCAAATTGTCTTGTACAGAAATGACCACCAACTTTTTCGGTTGTGGTTTATACAGTGCAATACGTAGTTGATTTGCACCCCGCACAGAACGTGTCTCTGGTGAACTTCCCGCAGGCATCACATCGACAAAAGCTTCATTGGCATAAAACTGTTCATATAAACTTTGCACATCAGCAGCTTCCCCCGCATCGGTTAAGTCCACATAAATCGTGCTCAGCATGCCACGAATCATTGGCACCAAATGCGGAACAAACAAAATGTGGTTAAACACCTCTTTTAAGCCTGAAATATTTTCCAACGCTTCCACAATTTCAGGATGATGACGGTGACCTGCAACGCCATAAGCTTTGAAATTATCAGCATTTTCAGAATAGATCATACCAAGGCTGGCTTTACGGCCTGCACCAGACACACCCGATTTTGCATCAATAATAATGCTTTCAGGTTTAACTAATGTATCGTTTTGCTTAAATAACGGCGCTAAACCCAGTTGTACTGTTGTTGGATAACAACCAGGGTTACCAATGACATTGGCTTGTTTAATCTGCTCACGGTTTAATTCTGACAAACCATAAACCGAGTCTTTCAGTAGTTCAGGGCACGCATGCTGCATACCATACCATTTTTCAAACTGTTCTAAGTCTTGTAAACGAAAGTCTGCGGCAAGGTCAATCACTTTAGTATTTGCAGCCACCAACTCTTCGGCATGCTTCATGGCAACGCCATGCGGTGTCGCAAAGAACACCACATCACATTTTTTCAGTTCATCGATATTCAAATCTGAATATTTGAGTTCGGTATGTCCACGTAGGCTTGGGAACATATCATCTACACGGCGACCGTCTTCTGTACGCGATGTTAATACGCTTACTTGCACATTTGGGTGTCGTAGTAAAAGACGCAACAATTCAACGCCTGTATAACCTGTACCGCCGACAATACCAACTGAAATCACGTGTATTACCTCAAACTTAAACTGTCCATTTCGTAACTGCCTAGTATGACAGGAAGTTTCTGCTTTCTAAACTGTTTTACTTGGAATTTATGCGTTTTTAGTGCTATCGACACCTAATGAGACACATCCAATATACTCTGTGCAGGCTCAAAACCAATCTGATTTCGTCCCGAATGTTTCGCCTGATATAACAATTGATCGGCAGTATGTATGGCATATTTCAAGTTGGGTTGATATACTGCAGCCAGTCCAAAACTTGCTGTCACGGCAATACTTTTTGAGGATAATCGTGCATCGGCAATACCTAAACGAATACGATTGGCAATGTTATAAGCCAGCGTGGGGCCATCAATTTGCAATAAGACAATGAACTCTTCCCCGCCAAAACGCCCCACTAAGTCATGATCACGGACGTTTTGCCCAATAATTTGACCGACTTGTTGTAAAATTTGATCACCCACCAAATGCCCATAGGTGTCATTAATTTTCTTAAAATGGTCAATATCACACATGAGCAAGAAATAAGACTGTTTAGAGAGCTGATGCAACTTTCGTTTAGCGGCTTCGTTAAACCCACGTCGATTGAATAAATGCGTTAGCGGATCTCTTAGCCGCTCATCATTGAGTTGATGGATAATATCGCGTACCAATGTTCCGAGCAGCACTATTGCAAACCACATACTTAAGATAATGCTCGCAGCAAGCATCATCAGCCACCAGACTGAGTTTGCTAGCATATCTGCTTCGATATTTCTTAAAAAGAGAAAAATAATGATTCCGCGAACAAAGGTATACAGCACAATAAACAAGTAGGAAAAGTCGACTATTTTATTGAGCAAATCAATCCCTTGATAATGTTTAAACATTGAAAACAAAACCAAAGACTCAATCAATGCAATTGAAATGTTCAAAATCAGCATTCTGATCCACAGTTGATCATCTACGTAGGAATAATAACTGAGTGAAAGTAAAGCCATCACGACCAAGGCAAGACACCAATATGGACGTGCATTGGCATTCTTTCTTAAGCCCATGGCATAAGCGCTGGCCCATGCACCAAACAAATACATACTACCTAAAATGGGTGCCGACAAAGCCAACTGCTTATTCGACATAAAACTTTGCGCGGCCACAGAAAACGAAGGCACAATATATCCAAGCCCGAGCCACAATAAATATGAGGGAGCCCTAAAAGCAAAATGACATATTAAAAGCAAGCTTCCCATTAAAATCAGGCAAGCTGGAACAATTAATATAAAATAGTGGATATCTGTAAAATTCACATTTGAGGTCTTTGGACTGAAATTGAGGAATGTTTACCTTAGATCATGAAGTTTAGAGCATTTTTTGACTAACGCTCAATCGGTCAGAAGAAATTATTTTTAAATTTTGCACGTAAAATTAACTTTAAACGCTTGCCCACCAATACGGCAATGCGGTTGTTTTCAAGGTTTTTTGATGCTGTTGAAAAGCGGCATCATATTTGGCAACTTCCGCCCAAAAACGTGCACTATGATCAAAATGTTGCGTATGTGCGAGTTCATGCACACAGACATAACGGGTAATGGCTTCAGGAAACAACACTAAAGCACTGTTAAGCATGATGTCATGTTTGGCAGTACAACTCCCCCAGCGGGTCTTGGGCTGACGAATTGAACATTGCGCAAATTTTAAACCAGTTTCATGACTAATCTGTTGCAAATAAATAGGCAAGTGCTGTTTGGCATATACAATTACAAAAGATTTTAAATAACTTTCGGGCTGACGGTCACTGATCCAAAGCTGGTGATTGTGCTCATCCAAAATATATGCATTTTTTTGTGTTTTATAGCTCACCGTTAAAGCATTTTGGCTATTAAATAACCACAACTCTATGGGAAGGGTTCGATCTATCTGTACCAGACTGGCTTGTTGCTTCTGCCAAGTTTCAACTATCCACTGTTCAGATTGATTTAAAAAATCCTGAATTTGCCGTTTGCTACAAAATTTAGGTACGGTTAAACGAATTTGAGTCGGTTCAACACGAAGTCGTAACCGGGTCGCACGTGCATGATGGGTGATTTGAATTTCAGGTAGGTCTGCTAAGGTCATTAATATTATTCTTTTATTGAATCATCCTCCCCGGCCCTCCTTTTGAAAGGAGGGAGAAAAACATAAGATAAAAATGTTTTTGCTTTTAGCCCCTCTTTTTCAAAGAAGAGCTTAGGGAAGATTTAAAATTAAACAGCGGTACGTTCTTCAATACCGCTGTCTGTTGCAACAACTGCCACATCTGCTTTATTGATTGCAAAAATACCATTACACACCACACCTGGAATGTCGTTAATGGTTTTTTCAAGCTCAAGCGCATTTAAGATATTTAAGTTATAAACGTCTAAAATCACGTTACCGTTATCCGTCACCACGCCTTCACGGTAAGCAGGATCACCACCGAGCGCTACAATTTTACGTGCCACAGCCGAACGAGCCATTGGAATCACTTCAATCGGAAGTGGGAAGTCACGCCCCAATTGATCTACCCACTTAGAGTCATCAACGATACAAACAAATTTTCTCGCAATTGAAGCCACGATTTTCTCGCGAGTAAGTGCAGCCCCACCACCTTTGATCATATGCATATGACGGTCAATTTCGTCTGCACCATCTACATAGGCATCTAAACCGCCTACAGAGTTCATATCAACCACTTCAATGCCTAATTTCTTTAAGCGCTCAGCCGTTGCTTCTGAACTTGCCACAGCCGCTTCAAGCTGAAGTTCTGGTAAAAGTTCAATTAAGAAATTCACGGTGCTGCCTGTACCCACCCCTAAAATGCCACCTTTAGGTAAGTGCTTTAAGGCAGCTTTTGCAGCAGCTTGCTTTTTTTCATCTTGGGTAGCATACAGACTCATAATTTGGCTCAACTATTTTTTGACATTTGTTGCTGATTTTACAGCCCAAATGTACAGGGGTTTGTTACAATGATCCTCTATTTTAAACTGTTAAATGGGAAATTAACATGCTGTCTCGTTTGGTTCGACAAATATTACAAGCAACTGTCTACGATGTTGCAATCGAAACTCCACTCGAAGCGGCACCTCGAATTAGTGAGAAACTCAATAACAACATTCGTTTTAAACGTGAAGACTTACAACCAGTCTTTTCATTTAAGCTACGCGGTGCCTATAACCGCATTAGCCAACTTCCTAGAGCTCAACTTGAACGTGGCGTGATTACTGCATCTGCTGGCAACCATGCCCAAGGCGTAGCACTGTCAGGTAAAAAACTCGGGATTCGTGCCATTATTGTGATGCCGAAAACCACCCCAGATATTAAAGTTCAGGCGGTCAAACGCTTAGGCGGTGAAGTGGTTCTCCATGGCGACTCTTTTGATGTTGCAAACAAATATGCAATTCAACGTGCTGCAGAAGATGGTATGAGCTTTATTCCACCCTATGACGATGAACTGGTCATGGCAGGTCAAGGTACGATTGGCAATGAAATTTTGCGTCAATGGCGCGATGTCGACTACGTTTTCGTCGCTGTTGGCGGCGGCGGTTTAATTGCTGGTGTGGCGGCCTACTTAGGCGATGTTGCACCGCATGTTAAAGTCATTCCTGTTGAATATGACGAATCTGCTTGTTTAAAAGCCGCATTTGAAGCAGGTGAACGTGTTGTACTGCCTCAAGTCGGCTTATTTGCTGATGGCACAGCTGTAGCACAAATTGGTGAAAAACCATTTGAAGTGATTCAACTCCAAAAGTCGGATAACTCAGGCCCGATCGTTGAACGTGAAGTGGTTTTGGTCAATACCGATGAAATTTGCGCTGCAATTAAAGACACCTATGATGAATGTCGTAGCATCGTTGAACCATCGGGTGCGATGGCCTTAGCAGGGATTAAAAAATATGTTGAAACACACGAGCTAATTGGGCAAAACATCGTCTCAATTGTATGTGGTGCCAATATGAACTTTGACCGTTTACGTTATATTGCAGAACGCACTGAATTGGGTGAACGTAAAGAAGCTATTTTTGCTGTGACTATTCCAGAGAAAAAAGGTTCATTCCTGAATTTCTGCCGAGCGCTACAAGGCCGAAATATCACTGAGTTTAACTACCGTGCAAGTGATGCCAGTGCAGCGCAAGTCTTTGTCGGCATTAGCTTAAAAGGTGGCGAAAAAGAACGTCACGATATTTTCGAAGCACTGAAAACCCAGTTTGATGTCGATGACTTATCTGATGATGAAGTAGCAAAACTGCATATTCGCTACCTAATTGGTGGTCATGCAGACCTTGAAAATGAGCGTTTGTTCCGTGTTGAGTTCCCTGAACGTCCAGGTGCACTGTTAATGTTCCTCGAACGCCTTGGTCCTACGCATAACATTACCCTATTCCACTACCGTAACCACGGTGCGGCGGAAGGTCGTGTCCTTGTTGGTTTAGAAGCAAGTGATGCGAAACAAAACCCAGATGGTTTGATTGAAACTTTAGAAAGTATTTCGTATCCATATGAAGAAATTACCAATAACCTAGGTTATCAACGTTTCTTAAAATAAAAGATTTAATACATACATAAAACCGCCCTTCGAGGCGGTTTTATTCTATGAGCTGCATCGGCTCTTCATCACCAAACGTGTGGTTATACGTAACAATAATTCTATCGATCAGCTCATCATTATGCGGCACCAACAGCCAATAAGGGTTTTCCCGCTCAATAACCAGTAAACTGAGTTCATAAAGCTCGATAAAAATTTTAATGTGGTTAAAAATAACATCAAAACTAAATTCAAAATCATAACCATGCATGTCTGAGGTTTCTTCTTCCTCACTGTCATACATTTGATAAAAAGACGCCATATCATCATTAATTTGGTTTTTCAGCTCATCTAAGTCAATACCTAGCTGTTGGAGGCGATGGCATTCATCAATACCATTTTGTCGAAAATCATCGAGTTCTATTTTTTGAATGTTTGAATAATAGCTATTCAACCAACGTACAAAGTGCTCGAACTCATCTTGTTCTTCTGGAATTGCGGTATCATTCAATTCTGGAAACGCGACCCTCAGGGATTCATACAGTGTCTTCCGCATTTATATACTCCTTTGGATGAGTGATATATTGGTATAAGGCAAAGCGCGGTTGATCGAAAATAGCGTGTCTGTATAAAGATGACATCTTGTGAAATTTGGCACAACATTCGTTAACAATCGACGTATAAAAAAATTTAAAGGAAAGATGACATGGCACAATTTGCAGTGATTGGTTTAGGAAGCTTTGGAGCCACAGTTGCAACTCAACTCATTGAACTGGGACATGATGTCATTGGTATCGATAGTGAAAAAAAATATGTTGAAAATATTTCTGAGCAGGTGACCCATGCTGTCATCGCCGACGCAACAGATGAACATGTCCTCGATGAATTAAATATTAAAAACTGCGATGCCGTGGTGGTCGCAATTGGTGAAAATATTGAAGCCAGTATTTTGTGTGTACTGCACCTCAAAAATATTGGGGTTGAAAAAATTTGGGTCAAAGCCAAATCAAAGTCGCACCATATGATTTTAAGCCATTTAGGGATTAGTAAAATTATTCACCCTGAAGAGGACATGGGCGTGCGGATTGCGCAGTCTTTATGCTACCCCATGGTCAGTCGCTATATGGCGCTTGAAGATAACCACTATA
Source organism: Acinetobacter sp. MYb191 (assembly GCF_037572605.1). NCBI lineage: Bacteria > Pseudomonadati > Pseudomonadota > Gammaproteobacteria > Moraxellales > Moraxellaceae > Acinetobacter > Acinetobacter sp. MYb191. Next base: position 344,163 of record NZ_JBBGZP010000021.1, read on the forward strand.
TTGTCAAAATTGAAATTGATGAAAAACTGCAAGGGACTCGCTTCCGCCAACTGATGGATCAAGCACCTGATGTGAAAACATTACTCCATAAACGTGGCAAAGACGTTTTGTACAGCATTGACCCCAATTTAATTTTACAAGTGGGTGATATTCTAGTTGTTGAAGGTTTAGTTGAAACATTACGTCGTCTTTCAGCACGGTTCAAATCATGAAAAAAGTCAAAGAATGGCAAACCCAACAAAACAGCACCATTAATTTAAGCCCGCCCAGCCTGCTGGCCTTGGGTTTTTTGAGCTTTATTATTATTGGGACTCTATTATTAAAGCTACCCATTTCACACCACGGTGAACTCAGTTGGATTAACTCTTTGTTCACCGCCAGCTCAGCAGTCACCATTACTGGACTGTCTGTGGTGAATGTCGGTGAAACTTTTACCGTAACAGGTAAAATCATCATCATGCTGCTGATTCAAATTGGTGGCTTAGGCTTTATGACTTTTGCAATTTTAGCGGCACTGAGTCTGTCAACTAAACTGGGTTTAAAGCAACAAATCATGGCGCAAGAGACCATTGGCCAAACCAGCTTATCCAAAGTGTCCTTCACCATTAAAGGGGTACTGCTGTATTCCTTATTTTTTGAGGCAATTGGCACAGTTATTTTGACCATTGCATGGTTAGAGGATTACAACTTCAACCAAGCTCTGTTTTATGCGGCTTTTTATAGTGTATCCGCATTTAACAATGGTGGCTTTTCACTGTTCCCCAACAGTCTAATGAGCTTCTCTGGTCAGTATCTCATTACCTTTACCATCAGTATGCTATACATCATTGGTGGGACAGGTTTTGTGGTATTAATGGACATTAAACGCAGCAAACGTTGGAAAGGCTTAAGTACCAATAGCAAACTGATTTTATCCACCATTGCAGGTTTGAACCTGATTGCTTTTGTTCTTTTATGGGCAATTGAATCGAACAATCCCCTCACCTTAGCGCCAATGAGCTTAGGTGACCAAGCTTTAAATGCATGGTTCCATGCCACCGTGCCTCGTTCATCGGGTTTTAACAGCCTCGATTTGGCACAAATGAAAGATGCCTCGACCCTCGTGACCATGTTACTGATGTTCATTGGGGGCGGCTCGATGAGTACCGCAGGCGGGATTAAAGTAGGTACTTTTATTATTGTTTTACTCAGCGTGATTAGCTTCCTTCGACGCGAAGATGAAATTCGTGTGTTCAATCACTCTGTTTCTCAAAAAACCTCTTTTAAAGCGATGGCTGTCGTCTCTATTACTGCAGCACTTATTTTCTTAGGCATCTTTAGTTTATCTTTAATCGAACCTAATCATCAGTTTATGGATTTGTTATTTGAAGCCATTTCCGCTGCTTGCACTGTCGGTTTGTCACGCGGCATCACCGGTGAGCTTCAACCTGCAAGTTTATTTATTCTGATGCTCTTGATGTTTGCAGGTCGTTTAGGTCCTTTAACGCTGGCCTACCTGATTGCAACCCCGAAAAAGAGCCGTCTAAAGCACCCAACTGCCGATATTCAAATTGGTTAAAACACCTAAAACTTAAACATAAAAAAACCACGTATCAAACGTGGTTTTTTATGTTTCTAAATTAGTACCAATTCATTAAGGACACGCCCAAGCCCACATAAGTCGCTCGGTGGTTATAATCAATTAAGCTTTCGCCATAACCATCAAACAACTGGAAATGGCCACGCAACTTCCCTGAAATAGGAAAAGCCCAGTCAAACTGTGCAGCACCACGCGAATCATCGCCACCTTTTAAGCTATGACGCAACATGAGTGAAAAGTCATGTTCATTCCAACGGTAGAATGCTGTTAAGTCACCTCGTCCAACATAATCCTTAATATCAGGGTTATTATCATCACCTGCATCTTCGTCTAAGCGATACCAAGGGCGCAGCATGAGCGCAAAGTTGTCTCTTTCAAAACCCACATTCAACATGACACGGTTCCAACTACGTGACAACGGATCGGAACGACCATTAGACTGGTGGTTGAAAGTTAATCCCAGTAAGCGACCATTTAAACCCAATAGTTCATAATTGGTACGGAAGACTAAACTGGCTTCAGGCTCATAGTTGGTTTCACGGAACGGACGTGATTCTTCACCGTTATACACCTGCCAACGAGAAGACTGGGTATAACCTAACCAAACATCACCATTGTCCCCAAATAAGTTTTCCACAGCTTTAGTTTTTAAAGACAATTGGAATTTCGCTTCCATTGACTTTAGGTTCTGATCTTCATCCACCGTATTGGTCGGATTTGGACTTTGCGGATATTCATTTTTATCTGTCGTCCAAAAACCAGGCATTAAATACACAGGTTGATAGGCACGAATATTCCAAGTCCCCAATTTACTTTCTGGTGAAAGCTCCCAACGACTATCCATTAAAGATAAATTTGGTGATATTTTAGGGCCTTCCGAAGCAAAGACAGAGCTTACACTTTGTGCAATCTTCCCTGTGATATTTTCAGGTTCTGGCGCAATTTCCATGGCTGCACGTTGTTCAGAAACAATACGTGGTTTTACCGCTTCAGGAATTTTAAATAATGCATCATAACAAGCCAAACGGTCTGCATTCGATGCCAATGCAACACATGCCTCGGCTGTTGCAGGAGCTGCAGGTACTTCGGAAATTTGTGCATGTGTTTTAGCGACACCCAAAGTACTGAGCACAGTCATGCTCAGTACTAAAGTTGAACGCTCAAATGATTTGAACGCCATATGACCCTCTTATTGTTTTACTGAACTTGTTGAATACTAAAACCTAACTCAATTAAAGTATCACGCTTCGCCATAGGTGCAACCACGGCTTTCGTTGGTTTTTGTTCAAGCAAGTATTGTACCGCCACACGTTGCAAGTCCTCTAAACCCACAGCCAAAAGACGGCTACGTAACTGCTTACGGAAAGCCGGTGTACGTGCATGTAAAAGTGCATAACATGCCGTAATCGCTTCACCCGCTGGCGAACCTGGTTTGTCCATACCAGCAATCAAACCTAAAATTGCTTCCTCAAGCTGATGTGGCTTTTGCTCAGTATTTAGCAACCATTGCACACTGGCTTCAAAGTCATTGAAGGTTTCAGCCAAACGCGGGTCACGGTAACTATAGAAGCGGAATGAGCATGCGTTGCCATCATAGCTTGCACCACCACCATAAGCCCCACCTTTTTCACGAATTGCACTGTGTAAGAAACCATTACGCAGGTACGCTGCCAGTACCATCAGCGGTGCAGCATCTGGATGTGACACCTCAACGGCTTGATAAGCCGATGAACAGAATTGAACATTGGCTTGAATTAACCACGCCTCATCTGCATCGGTATCGATCTGCTCAGCCGTTTTCAAACTTACAGTATGTTCAGGAATAGCTAACTTGTCCCACACATTTTGAACTTCTTCAACTAAACGGTCTGACTGATGTTCTTCACAGACCAACAAGAACTGTTTCGGTGCTTGTAAAAGTTTTAAATGAATCGCTTTTAATTCATTGATCAAATCATCATAAGCTGCTGCATCATTTTCAATACGGCTGACTAGATCGCCTAACCAGTTTAATGCACCCAAGCCTGTGTTGTGATAATCACGTTTTGCCAAAGCACTGTGGTTACGTCCTGCAATTTGCATGGCATAACTGTGGCCTGAACCTGAAAGACGTGATGCCCAACGGGTTTTGCGTTGTTGCAATAACTCAACAATGCGATCTTTTTCGTCAAAACGAAGTTGTTCAAATGCCAACTTCAACAAAGCAATACTGTCAAAATTACTCACCAACGATTTTGTGGTCAGCGTTAACCATGCACTGATTTGATTTTTGTCATTTACTTGAGAACGTAAAGAGGCGCCCATACCTAAACCACCACTCACCGCAGTTTGCAGTTGTTGTAGTTCTAAATAGTCATACTGGCCTGCACCGACCTCACCCATCAAAATAGACAGCAAGTTAAAGTAAGGTGATTGCACTACATCTTGCGGAATTTGGATCAGGACTTGATTGTAGTAAATACCATTCGTACCCGCATGATAAAGATTCAACGGATAATCGATACGATTTGAGATAATCTCGCGTAACTGCCCTTGTACAATTTGCAATTCAGCAGGCACATCTTCCAAGCCCACTTTCGGCAAAAGATTAAGGTCATCTGGGGTATCTTGACGGACTTTAAGTGCTTCAGTTTGTGCTTCAATTTTTGCTTTTTCAGCGTCTGTTAGCTGCGCACCAATTTCGGCTAAACGTGCTTTTTCTGCTGCTGCTTCCACTGTAGACTTATTGGCATCAGGCACCAAAGTCATTTGTACTCGGTGTGGGTTATCAATCAAATAGGTTTTGATTAAGTTTGACAACCACATTGGATCTTTGAGTTCTTCTTTCACCGCAGCAATGGCTGAGTCTACATCCCATACAGTGACTGGGTCGCTGTGGTGAATCGCACTACCCAAACCATTTAAAATGAGGCTTAGACCATAAGGCATGCCGTCGCCATTGATTTCACGTTGGTGCAATTCAATTTGATGTAAAATCGCATCCACCATGTTTTGGTCGACAGGTTTTGAAGCAACGTCTTCTAAAACCTTAAACACACCCGCTTTAAACTCAGCTGTATGTTCAGGGTTTGAACCTTGTACGCCACAGTAGAAGGTCATTTCGTAGTTTGAATCATCGACCCCCATAATCGGGCCAGTAGACTGTGCATAACCACAGGTCTCAAGGTAATGACGTAACGGAGAAGCCGAATCTTCTAACAACACACCTTCGACAAGGCGCATACCTAAGCGCAGTTTGATCTCACTGGCTTTAGGCAATAACCACGAAATGATGTGATAAGTTTTGTCTTTTAAATCTTCTGCATCTACCGCATAGGTTTCAGTCACTTCTAGCGGCGCAGTCAAACGGCGCTCTTCTTTAGAAAAGAGCGTTTCACCTTTTGAAAACTTCGCCAAAGCTAAAGTTTCAAACTGCTCTTGTAGATTGTAAGCAGGCTCATTACCAAAGGTCATGAAAACTGCGTTACTTGGGTGATAATGCGACTTGTAGAAATCCACCAACTCAGGGTAAGTCAAGTCTGGAATATCTTTAGGGTCGCCACCTGAGTTGTAGTGGTAAGTGGTTTCAGGAAATAAGTGATGCGCTAACTGATGATATAACTGGTCTGAAGGCGAACTCATTGCCCCTTTCATTTCGTTGAAAACCACACCTTTATAAACAGGCTCACCGTTTTCAAGCTCAATGCGGATCCCTTCTTGGGCAAAATCCAGCGGATTCAAATTGGCTGCAAAAGCCGCATCTAAATACACTTCAAGTAAATTTTGGAAATCTTTTTTATTCTGAGTCGCAAATGGATACGCTGTCCAGTCCGCCGCAGTAAAGGCGTTCATAAAAGTATTCAGTGAACGACGAATCATTAAAAAGAACGGATCACGAACAGGAAATTTTTCCGAACCACACAGTGCTGTGTGCTCTAAAATATGCGCTTCGCCTTTTGAATCCATAGGTTGGGTGCGAAATGCAACCAAGAATACATTTTCATCATGATTGGTGGCCAAGTGATAATGCACTGCCCCTGTGACTTTATGTTTATATTCAGACACTAAAATGTCTAAAGCTTCAACATGGTGTTGACGTACCAACTGAAACGCAGGATGTACAGTTTGAGAAATGGTTTCAGTGACATCTACAGTCATGTGATCTCCTAACAATAATTAATACACTGCCTGCATTATAGCTTTAGTTGTCAAAAAATTTCACGCTGAAAACCCGAGTAATTTGCTGCAAATTTGAAAAGCATCTCACTGCTTTCCAAATTTCAGTCTTTTTGAGGGAAGCGCTCTCAGAAAGTAAAACTAGATGAGATATTTAAAATAATTATAGTTCGGGTGACTTTCTACAAAAACATAGTTTTGCTTTTGATAAAAACTGGCTGCGGACAAATCTGCGGTATTTAAACACAGTGCAGAAAAGTTCGGACGTGCACATTTTTCTAAATGCGCCAACAACTGACGACCTACACCGCTCTTACGATATTTAGGATGTACATAAAAACGACGTACGCGCCCAATCCGCGCCTCGATTTCATTTTCACCCCATTGTTGATTTAAACCGCCACAGGCAATTAATTGGTCTTGATCATAGGCCAATAGCAATACTTCACCCTTTTGATCAAAACGGTTTTTTCCACTTTGATATTCTTCGATCAAGCGGGTCAACGGTTCATATCCTTCTTTTGCTGCAAGTTGTGCTAAAGCTTGTATTTGAGGAGGTAATTGTTCTGCCGCTTGAATTAAAATTTCCATCTAAACTTCCTTGAATATGAGCAAAGCCATTTCACTACATTTGCCACGTAAATAAAATGAATTTTCCTCAACAAACTACAGCAATCTTGAGCATTGGTGTAAAATGTCGCTTTATTTTCAATACGTGACGAAAAAAGACATGGCAACTGTTGATCTTTTTGCAATTGGTAATGCACTAATCGACCAAGAATTTAAAGTCTCTGACGACTTCCTTATTCAACAACATTTGCAAAAAGGCACTATGCAGTTAACTGATGGTGAAACACAAGCAGATCTTTACAAAAAATTAAAAGAAACACAAAGCTATAAAGGTCAGGCTTCAGGTGGTTCAGCAGCCAACACCACCGTTGCTTTTAGTGCCTTGGGTGCTTCAGCATTTTATGCATGCCGCGTGGGCAATGATGAACTAGGGCAAACTTACCTCAATGGTTTACACGAAGCAGGCATTAAAAACACTGAAAAATCAATCAGTGAAGGCGTAACAGGCACGTGTATGGTTTTAGTCAGTGAAGACTCTGAACGCACTATGCATACCTATTTGGGGATCACGGCCGAGTTAACTGAACAACAGATTGACTTTGAACCCTTAAAAACCGCGAAATGGCTCTATATCGAAGGCTATCTTTCAACCAGCGATAGCGCACGTGTAGCTGTTAAGCAGGCTCGTGAAATTGCCAAAGCCCATGGTGTTAAAATTGCATTAACCCTATCTGACCCTGCGATGGTGCAATACGCGCGTCATGGTCTAGATGAAATGATAGCGGATGGTGTGGACTTATTGTTCTGTAACCAGCAAGAAGCCATGATGTACACCGAAACTGAAACAGTTGAGGCGGCTTTAGCAAAACTTAAAACACTGAGCCAGCATGTGGTGATTACGCTTTCCGCTGAAGGTGCACTTATTTCAAATGCACAGGAAACATTTAATGTCGCAGGTCGTAAAGTACACGCTATCGATGCCAATGGTGCAGGTGATGCCTTTGCTGGTGCCTTCCTTTATGCAGTGAATGCGGGCTTAGGCTTACATACAGCTGCGCAACTTGCAATTTTGATTTCAAGTGAAGTGGTGTCTCAGATTGGCCCTCGTTTGGCTGTGGCAAATTACGCTGAATTGTTCCAACAACTGCAAAAGGAATGTGCATGATGCAAAAAATTTGCATGACGGAAGACATCCCAGAACGCGAAGCGCGCTCTTTTGAAACACCTAAAGGGGATACGATTTTTATCACCCAACGTGACGGCGCCTTCTTTGCTTACCAAAACATTTGCCCACATTTGCAAGTTGAACTTGAATTTTTGGAAAACCAGTTTTTAGACCGCGACCAAGAATTTATTGAATGTTCGACCCATGGTGCGCTATTTATGGTGGAAACAGGTGAATGCATTTCTGGCCCATGCCAAGGCGAAGCACTTGAAAAAGTAGCGATTACCGTGCATTCTGACGGTGGGATTTATCTCACAGAAGAATAATGAAATTGGACGTTCACCATGTATGAGTTGCTACATCACCCTGACTTGATGCTCTTTCATTTCAGCTTATTGACTTTAGTCATACTCAGCATGGTGGAAACCTTAGGCTACTTTTTTAAATCACGCCCAAGTCATTTCCTCAAAAGGCTCTCCCCGCAAAAACTAACTGAATCTCCACTGCTAGACGTTAAGTTTTCTAAAGTGCTGATTGTGGTTTTTCTCTTACTTAATTTTAGTGTTGCAGGTTATTTCCTTCAGTTCTGTATCTACGCCAAAGAACAAACGTTTACTTCGGCTTACTATCTAATCTTGCCCGCACTGATTATTGCAATTTTCTTTACCGTTTTTATGATCCACTGTTTGGATCAAGTTATTAAACCCAGACCAGATAAAAAACAAACCAACTTACTGGGTCGTCTGGCGACCATCTCCAGCGGGAATGCACGCCCCGGTTTTTCGGCTCAAGCTCGCGTTCGCGATGAATACGGCCAACTCCACTATGTACAAGTTGAGCCTGAGTTTGGTGAGCTTGAGTTTCAGTCACAAATTATTCTCATTCGTCTAAAAAAGTCGCATTACATAGCAAAGAAAATTTCAAAATCCAATCAACTTTTTAGCGGCGAAAGTACGCGCTAAACAAACACTCAATCAAATCCCATTTCAACGCTGTACGTCTGTATGAGCATGTTTATCCTTTGCCATGGCCTACACTACCCCTACCAAGATCTTGATACAGCGTCAACCTCCAACAAACGCCTCACAACGTGCTGTTTAAATCGAACCCTTGCCTCATCTTCTTGCTCAATCTTTTCAAAGCAATCTTTCATTTACAATCCAGCTTTCTGGATTCTAAGAAAATTTACCCAGAATAAGCTCAGGATGAGAATTTTACTCCCCGCCTCTGCCTTCAAGCTTATATGACACAATAAAAGACTTTTTAAATATTAATTCGATTTTCAATTCCTAATTTCCTTGTGATGTATGCGACAGATCAAATCATCCATGATTCATATCCGTTAAAATCCATCATTTAAAAGCCCTATCACTTTTATTATCTTAAGACGAATTATCAATAAAATAACGATGAACGTTAAATATAAGCGTTTTAGTCGGATTTAAAATAAATATATACAAGTATTTTAGTCAGGTATTTAAATATAAACATAAGTAATTTGGTCAACTTTAAAATACAAAAATATTAGTTTATTTTTCATCACATCATTATTTTAAGTTTATGTATTTAAAAGACTTAATAATATATTTTTTATTTAAGTTTAAAGACTATTTATCTTTTGTATGTTTTTGTTTAATAATATAAAGCAAGTTAAAAAATAGGCTTTGTGAAATGAGCTTAGTCCCCAAAAATCTCAATCAAAAAGTCACCAGAGAGATTGTGGCCATTTTAATCATTAAGGTGATTATTTTAATGGTCATTAAGAACATCTGGTTTGACGCCCCGACTATTCCTAAAAATTTTGACAATCAAGTTGCTGAGCGTATTGCAGGCAATCCATCCCCAATCAAGGAGACACGTTGATGATATCTGAAAGCGTGGTCGATCTTTCGCGGTTCCAGTTCGCTATGACCGCGATGTATCACTTTATTTTTGTTCCACTTACACTGGGGCTTGCCTTTATTCTTGCCATTATGGAAACCACCTATGTGATTTCAGGTAAAGAAATTTATAAAGACATGACCAAGTTTTGGGGGAAACTCTTCGGTATTAACTTCGCTTTAGGGGTCACTACTGGCTTAACCATGGAGTTCCAGTTCGGGACTAACTGGGCATATTACTCTCACTATGTGGGGGATATTTTCGGTGCTCCATTAGCCATTGAAGGATTAATGGCATTCTTCTTAGAATCGACATTCATCGGTCTGTTCTTCTTTGGATGGGATCGCTTATCCAAAGTGCAGCACTTATGTGTGACATGGCTGGTTGCACTCGGTTCTAATATGTCTGCCTTATGGATTTTGGTTGCAAATGGTTGGATGCAAAACCCTGTCGGTTCTGTATTTAACTATGAAACCATGCGCATGGAACTGGTCGATTTTTGTGCTATCATTTTTAACCCAGTTGCACAGGTAAAATTTGTACATACCGTGTCTGCGGGTTATGTGACAGGCGCGATTTTCGTCCTTGCTATTTCAAGCTACTACTTACTGAAAAAACGCGATATTCCGTTTGCGCGTCGTTCATTTGCCATTGCCGCAATTTTTGGTTTAGCTTCAACACTTTCAGTGATTTTACTGGGCGATGAGTCAGGTTATGAACTGGGTGATGTTCAAAAAACTAAACTCGCGGCCATTGAAGCGGAATGGGATACTCACCCTGCACCTGCACCCTTTACTTTGTTTGGTATTCCAAATAAAGAAACCATGACTACAGATTATGCAGTGAAAATTCCATATGTGATGGGTCTTATTGCAACACGTTCTTTAGACAAAGAAGTGACTGGCATTAAAGATTTGATCGTACAACACGAAGATCGTATTCGTAACGGTATGGTGGCTTACTCACAACTGGAAAAACTACGTGCGGGTGATACTTCTCCAGAGCTAAAAGCTGCCTTTGCTGAAACTCAAAAAGACTTGGGTTATGGCTTACTGCTGAAGAAATACACACCAAATGTGGTTGATGCATCTGAAGATCAAATCAAATCTGCTGCAAAAGACACGATTCCGCACGTGCCAAGCTTATTCTGGGCATTCCGTGCCATGGTTGTATCTGGTTTCCTTATGCTGTTGTTATTTGCTCTAGCAACCTTTGCTGTGGCAAAACGCAATGCAGAAAACAAACCATGGTTACTGAAGTTCGCACTTTTCGCTCTGCCTCTACCATGGATTGCTGCACAAACAGGTTGGTATGTTGCAGAAGTAGGTCGTCAGCCGTGGACGATTGGTGAAGTTTTACCTACACACTTGTCAGCATCGAGCTTAAGCACAGGTGATGTATGGGGTTCTATCGCTGCCTTAGCTGCGTTCTATACCGTTCTTTTGATTATTGAAATGTATTTAATGATCAAATTCTCACGTCTTGGTCCAAGTTCGCTTCACACTGGTAAATACCACTTTGAAAAACTTGAAGCAGCTCGTAATGAGGAGACTCAAGCATGATCGAATATGAATTACTCAAAATTATCTGGTGGGTTCTGGTCGGTGTCCTTCTTATTGGCTTCGCTCTCACCGATGGCTTCGATATGGGCTCTATGGCGATCATGCCATTTGTGGGCAAAACAGATGAAGAACGCCGTGCAGCCATCAATACCATTGCTCCGCACTGGGACGGTAACCAAGTTTGGTTCATTACTGCTGGCGGTGCATTGTTTGCCGCATGGCCAATGGTTTATGCAACTGCATTCTCAGGCATGTATTGGGCGCTACTGTTGGTACTGTTTGCCCTATTCTTACGACCTGTAGGTTTTGACTACCGCTCTAAACTACAAAATACCAAATGGCGTACGTCATGGGACTGGGGTTTAGCAGTTGGTGGTGCTGTGCCTGCGCTGGTCTTCGGTGTAGCATTTGGTAACATGTTCTTAGGCGTGCCGTTTAGTTTAGATGACACTGTTCGTTCAACTTATACAGGGAGCTTCTTTGCCCTGCTTAACCCATTTGCATTAGTCTGCGGCCTAGTTAGCTTATCAATGTTGTGTGCACACGGCGGTGCATGGCTCATGCTTCGTACCGATGGTGACTTACGCAGACGCTCAGCACAAGCAACGAAACTGATGGGCATTGTTTATCTCATCTGTTTTTTAGGTGCTGGTGCTTGGTTGTACTTCGGTGGAATCGAAGGTTATACCTTAGTCACTCCATTTGACACCAACGGTGTTGCTAACCCATTGGCAAAAGAAGTCTTGACTAATGCCAACCATGGCTGGATGAACAACTACTCGACTTACCCAATTACCATGATTGCGCCTATCGCAGGTATCTTAGGTGGTTTGATTGTGGTGCTTGCAGCAGGCAAAAACAAAGCGGGCTTTAGCTTCTTAGGTTCAAGTTTAGCGGTCGTGGGTGCAATTTTAACTGCTGGTTTTGCGCTGTTCCCATTCTTAATGCCATCAAGCATTCAACCTGTTGCAAGCTTGACCATGTGGGATGCAGTTTCAAGTAAAACGACGTTAACTGTAATGACAGTTGCTGCATGTATCTTTGTCCCACTCATTTTGTGCTATACCACTTGGTGTTACTACAAAATGTGGGGTGTTATTACCAACACACACATTAAAGAGAATTCACACAGCCTTTACTAAGGCTGTGTCTAAGGAGATCAAATTATGTGGTATTTTGCATGGATTCTCGGCATTTTGATGGCTTGCTTTGCAGGTGTACTCAGTGCTTTGTATATCGAACACCATCAAGACCTTGATGAGGAATAAACCATGACAGACGTTGCTATGGAAAACCAAACTGTAGATAAAAAGCCGAACAAATTTGCGATGCTAATTTCCTGCCTATTGGCTTTTCCACTTGCAGCGGTGTTGTTAGTGCATCCTGCTGCTATGTTGGATGACAATGGTCACTATAGCCACAGTGCGCTGATGTATATCATGATTGGTATCTCAGGTGGCTTTATCCACGGTGTTGGCTTCGTGCCACGCCACTGGATTTGGAAATGGCTGTTTAGCCCGTTTCTATCGTGGCCACTGATGATCTGGGGTTATTACACTTGGTTCTTCAGTTAAATAAAAAAGCCCTCATTGACTGAGGGCTTTTTTATTGTCTGCTATTTGTGGATTCTACATTTCAGCCATGACACCAATAATGCCATTAATAATCATATCTACCGCAATGGTTCCAATCAGTAAGGCCGACAGTCTCCCAACAATATCAACATAACGGTCAATATATTTGGCATGCTTATAGCGCAAATGATCATGTGCAAATTTCATTAAAATCATCAAGCCACAGGTCAACGCCAACGTCAGGAAAATAATCATGGCTGCGCCACTGATTGGCAGTGCCATACCTGTCACCACAGCAGCACTGATGGTTCCTGGACCAATCATAAAAGGCATCGCAATGGTTCCTGCCAAATGCTCAGGCGCACCACGCATTTCACCAATGGTATCTGCCCCCTGAAACACGTAGCGATAACCAATCACCAAGAAGATCAGACCACCAAATATTTGAAAGGCTTCAAAGCGTACATTTAAATATTTACTAAAAATCGCTTCTCCGCCCCATGCAAACAGCATAAATACTATAAAGGCAATGAGACAACCCTGAATCAAGGCCTTATTAAACACTTTAGCTTCGGAGTTCCGAATCATGCCAATCATGTAAATACTCATTAAAAACGGATTCAGCAATGAGAAAAACAAAGCAAAAGCATGTAAATATGAGGTCAACATGGTTCCTCCTAATTATCCTTGAGGGTCTGGAAATAAGGGACGATTCCCCGGACTGATTCGATTGATATGTAAGAAGGTCATGTGACGTTCATAACGATCCAGCACATCATTAATCACTTGCTCTTTGGTATAACCAACAAGGTCGTTGCCTTGAGAACCTTCATACAAATAGGTTTCAAGACGGTAGTAGAACCGTTTACCCAGTTTGCCACGCTCACTAAAGGTCGGCGCGATATAACGCACTGGCCAAATTTGATAGACAAAGTTTTGTTCTTCTTCCAAATGTATCATCAAATCTAAGTGATACAGATTTGGGTCTTCTTCTAGTGCACTCTCTTGAACACTGATGTCGATACCTCGTTTTTGCATTTCCTCTGCAACCGCCATCACAGCCGGTCGGCAAATGTCATCGAGCATACGCCGAGTATCAGTTGTTCCTGGATGGTGCATGACTCGGGACAAACGCTTTTTCCAGTTGAGGATGTCGACATTGCCCACCACGGGTGCGGCATTTAAACTGCTACTGGCTTGTCGGTAGTCTTCTAACCGCAGTGATTTATACAAACCTGCCATGACCAAGAACATCACAAAACTAAACGGCAACCCCATAATAATCGTGGCATTTTGTAGTGCCGTAATCCCGTTAGCCATCAACATTGCAAGGGTCAACAAACCAATAGCTACAGCCCAAAATACGCTCAACCATCGCGGCGCATCATGGTCAACATTGGTAAATTGAGTGGTGAAATTACCCAATACCAGTGCACCAGAGTCCGCTGAGGTCACATAAAAGAGTAAGCCAGTAATTGTGGCTACACCTGCAATAAACGGAAACCATGGATACTGTGCTAGCAAGTCATAGAAACCATGTGCTGGGTTGGCAATGACACTTTGTGCAAGGGCTAAATTACCATCAAAAATCACACTATGTAGTGCACTATTTCCAAAAATTGATAACCACGTAAGTGTGAAAAACAGAGGAATAATGAGAGTTCCACTAACAAACTCACGAATGGTTCGACCACGTGAAATACGTGCTAAAAACAAACCTACAAATGGTGACCAAGCCACCCACCATGCCCAAAAGAATAATGTCCAACTGTTCATCCATTCTTTCGGTTGTTGAAAGGCAAAACTCTCCAAAGTCATACTTGGAAAACGGTTAATGTAGTCCCCAATATTTTGCACAAAAGCATTCAATAGAAATTCGGTATTGCCTAAAAACAAAATAAATAGCATCAACCCGACAGAAACATAAATATTGATCTCGGAGAGAACTCGCAGTCCCTTATTCACCCCTGAAGTCACTGAAATAATGGTCATTACCACCGCAACCACAATTAATGCAGTTTGCATCCAGAGGTTTTCGGGTAAATCGAACAACACATGTAAGCCGTAGTTCAGCTGTACCACCCCAATTCCGCAGGTCGTAGCAATACCAAAGATAGTCCCGATAACTGCTGCGGTATCAACACTATGACCAATCGGCCCATGAATCTTATTCCCAAAGATCGGATATAAAGCAGAGCGAATGGTCAGTGGTAGATTATAGCGATAACTGAAATACCCCAATGCCATGCCAATCAAGGCATACATACACCACCCAGTTAATCCATAGTGAAACAGCGTCCACACCATGCCTTGACGTGCAGCTTCTAGGGTCTGCCCCTCACCCACAGGTGGATGCATATAGTGGGATAAAGGTTCCGCCACCGAGAAGAACATTAAATCGATGCCGATCCCAGCTGAGAACAACATTGCAGACCAACTTAAAAGACTAAATTCAGGTTTGGAATGTTTGGGGCCTAATTTGATGTTGCCATAGCGAGAACAGGCAATAAAAATGACAAAGACCATATACAAGGTCGCTGCCAGTAAGTAATACCAACTAAAAGTTGAACTTACCCATGCCAAGACCGTATTTAAGGTCCGATTAGCAAAATCATTAAACAAAATGGTAGTAAGAGAAAAAATTAAAATAATGAGAGCTGAAATATAAAAGACCACACCATTTAAACGGTCTTTAGGCGCTAATGTTTGATCATCAACTGCTCTTGGATTATCTGTCGCCATACAATCCTCAAGAAAGTAAATAAAAAAGACAAAAGCCAATTTTTAAACTTCTCGTGATCGAGAGCTTAAAAATCGACTAACGAAAACGACAGTATTTTTATCAGGAATAAAAACGCTATCTTCTTTAAACCTGAAGGTCTAAATCATTTATGAGGTGCATTTGCTACACAGTTTTAAAATGTGAGCCACCCTTATTCATCGATATTTCGATAGGAATCTTACACATATCTCCCTTCAACATGACTATAAGAGTTTTCTCAGCTCAAAAAAAGTATAAAACCGTAAGCCTATAGCTCATCAGCTCACTTTTCTGAAAGATGTCCTGAGATTAAACCCTTATGACACATCCTTTTGATAAATAAAAAGTTATGTCGAATACTCAAAGCAATTTAGCAATATTTTGCTTTGAATTTAACCATAAGTGTACTTTTTATTGATTGAACGTTCAATCAATAAAAAGTATCATAAAAAAATGCTATGATGCTTTCCATGTAAGTTATTGAATCTAACGCCTTTAAATTTAAGGCAAATTGTTCTGGATTGTCATGAATAAACGTAGAGTAAAACCTGAGCATGAGCGCCGTGAAGAAATCATTAATGCTGCCTATGCAGTCATTTATGAAGTGGGCTTATCCAACACCACCATTGCTCAAATTGCGAAAAAAGCACAGCTTTCTACGGGCATTGTGAGTCATTATTTTGGTGATAAACAAGGCCTTATTCACAGTTGCATGCGTCAAATGCTCAATGTCTTAGCTGAAACCATGGCGAGCTATAAAGCAAAGGTGGCGCAGCCCAGTCCAGAACATTCGCTCAAAGCCATTATTGATGCCAACTTTGACATCAGTCAGGTCAACAACACTGCTATGCGGGTTTGGCTCGATTTTTGGTCTGCCAGTATGCACCTACCCGACTTAGGTCGGCTGCAACGAATTAATGATCAACGGCTTTATTCAAATTTGAAGTTTCATTTCTTGCAGCTCATGCCAAAGGCCCAAGCAAGCCAAGCCGCTAAAGGGCTAGCAGCACTGATTGATGGCTTATGGTTACGTGGAAGTTTAAGTGGTCATCAAGCATTTGATCGTGATTTGGCACGTTCTATTGCATACGACTATGTCGATATGCAACTTCGCTTAATTCAACAGATACGGCAGGAACAACAAAATGAATAATGTACAGCTTCACTCGCTTTATATTCACGGACAATATGTCAATGCCACCAGTGGTCAAAGCTTTGACAGTATCAACCCTGCTACAGGTCAGGTCATTGCCACTATTCAGCAAGCCTCTAAAGCTGATGTCGATTCAGCTGTGCAAAGTGCTGTACAAGGACAGCGTGAATGGGCTGCCAAAACAGCGGTCGAACGCGCCCGTATTTTACGTCGTGCAGTCGATATTTTACGCGCTCATAATGACGAGTTAGCTCGCCTAGAAACACTGGATACAGGGAAAGCGTTCAGTGAAACCTCTACTGTCGATATTGTCACTGGTGCAGACGTTTTAGAGTACTACGCAGGACTTGCAACGGCCATTCAAGGTGAACAAGTGCCGCTACGTGAAAGTAGTTTTTTCTACACACGCCGTGAACCCTTAGGTGTGGTGGCAGGCATTGGTGCTTGGAATTATCCAATCCAAATAGCACTTTGGAAATCAGCTCCGGCCCTTGCTGCTGGGAATGCCATGATTTTTAAACCCAGCGAAGTGACCCCTCTTACCGCCTTAAAGTTGGCAGAGATCTATACTGAAGCAGGCGTACCTGCTGGGGTTTTCAACGTTGTACAAGGTTTTGGTGCTGAAGTGGGTCAATGGTTGACTGAACACCCAGATATTCAAAAAATTTCATTCACAGGTGGTGTGGCAACGGGTAAAAAGGTCATGGCCAGTGCTGCAGCTTCTAGTCTCAAAAAAGTCACCATGGAGCTCGGTGGAAAATCACCTCTGATTATTTGTGCCGATGCCAACCTTGATCGCGCAGCCGATATTGCGGTGATGGCGAACTTCTTTAGCTCAGGTCAAGTATGTACCAATGGCACCCGTGTGTTTGTACCACAAACCCTCAAGACTGCATTTGAACAAGCAGTGATTGAGCGTGTAAAACGTATCCGTATCGGTGACCCGATGCAGGCTGAAACCAACTTTGGACCTTTAGTCAGCTTTCCGCATATGGAAAAAGTCTTGTCTTATATTGAGTCAGGCAAACAACAAGGTGCGACCTTATTGATTGGTGGACAACGTGCCACTGAAGCAGCACTTGCTCAAGGTGCATATGTATTACCAACCGTGTTCACTGACTGTCATGACGACATACACATTGTGCAAGATGAAATCTTTGGTCCAGTTATGAGCATTTTAAGCTATGACAGTATTGAAGAAGCCGTTCAGCGTGCCAACAACACCAGTTATGGATTAGCTGCGGGTGTGGTAACACAAGATATTTCCCAAGCACATCGTATTATCCATCAGCTTGAGGCAGGTATTTGCTGGATTAATACATGGGGTGAATCCCCTGCTGAAATGCCTGTAGGTGGTTATAAACAGTCAGGAGTCGGACGTGAAAATGGCATCACCACACTTGAACACTATACTCGCATCAAATCAGTTCAAGTTGAACTGGGTGAATACCAAAGTATTTTTTAAAGTCTGAATTTTAACTATCTAAATCCTTACTCCATTTTTATTTATTCTTTTTTCATCCTCAACTCAACATGTGGCCACGTTCTCATGCAACGTGGCCCTGCCATAGAAAAAGGATCATTATGCATTCTCAACACTACGATTATATTATTATTGGTGCAGGTTCTGCGGGTAACGTACTGGCTGCTCGCTTAACTGAAGACCCCAATGTTTCAGTGCTGTTACTCGAAGCGGGTGGACCTGATTATCGCCTCGACTTTCGCACCCAAATGCCTGCGGCTTTGGCCTATCCCTTACAAGGCCGTCGTTATAACTGGGCGTATTTAACCGACCCAGAACCCCACATGAACAACCGCCGTATGGAATGTGGTCGCGGCAAAGGCTTAGGTGGTTCGTCCCTCATTAATGGCATGTGTTATATCCGTGGAAATGCCATGGATTTAGAACAATGGGCCAGCCTTAAAGGTCTTGAAAATTGGAGTTATGCGGACTGCCTGCCTTACTACAAAAAAGCTGAAACCCGTGATATTGGTGGCAATGATTATCATGGCGATGCTGGCCCTGTTTCTGTAGCCACACCTAAAGCAGACAATAATGTTTTATTCCACGCCATGGTTGAAGCGGGTGTGCAAGCAGGCTATCCACGCACCGATGACTTAAATGGTTATCAACAAGAAGGTTTCGGTCCAATGGATCGAACCGTAACCCCTAAAGGTCGACGTTCAAGCACCGCACGTGGCTATTTGGATATGGCCAAAGGTCGCGCGAATCTAACTATTATTACCCACGCCATGACCAATCAAATTTTGTTCAATGGCAAACAAGCGATTGGTGTTGAATATATTCAAGGTGCTAATCAAAACAACTTGCTTCAGGTCTATGCCGATAAGGAAGTTCTACTCTGTGCTGGAGCGATTGCATCACCGCAAATTTTGCAACGTTCGGGTGTTGGTTCAAGTACTTTACTTCAGTCTCTCGACATTCCAGTCGTGCATGACTTACCGGGTGTCGGTGAAAACCTGCAAGACCATTTAGAAATGTACTTACAATATAAGTGTAAGCAACCTGTTTCTCTCTACCCTGCTTTAAAATGGCAAAAACAACCTGCAATTGGTGCAGAGTGGTTGTTTAACGGAACAGGGATTGGAGCAAGCAACCAGTTTGAAGCAGGCGGCTTTATTCGATCATCCAAAGAGTTTGCTTGGCCAAATATTCAATACCACTTCTTGCCTGTTGCGATTAACTATAATGGCAGCAATGCCGTCAAAGAGCATGGCTTCCAAGCCCATGTCGGTTCGATGCGCTCACCTTCACGCGGTCGAGTACAGGTGACATCTAAAAACCCTTTCGATCATCCAAGTATTTTATTTAACTACATGTCGACAGAACAAGACTGGCAGGAATTTCGTGACGCGATTCGAATCACCCGCGAAATTATGCAGCAACCTGCGCTTGATCCTTACCGTGGCGAAGAAATCAGTCCTGGAAAAGATGTGAGTAGCGATGCTGAATTAGACGAATTTGTGCGTAATCACGCTGAAACGGCTTATCATCCATCCTGTAGTTGTAAAATGGGTGAAGATGATATGGCGGCAGTCGATGGACAAGGTCGTGTGCATGGCCTGCAAAGTTTACGTGTGGTGGATGCATCGATTATGCCGCTGATTATCACAGGTAACTTAAATGCAACCACCATTATGATGGCTGAAAAAATCGCGGATCAAATCCGTGGCCGCAAAGCCCTACCTCGTTCTCATGCACCTTTTTATCAAGCTGAAACTGAATAAGTTTTAATAGCTCAGCACCTGACTTTAATTAGCTTTAAAATAATAAAGTCAGGTGATTATTCATTTTTTCTTAAACAACAATGCTGAGTTTTGTATAAACAGTGCTATTTCTATTAGCATCCAATTTATACATTTTAGCTTTTAAAAAATTGAATGCCTGTATATATATTCAACATCAATATCTTAATTATCAAATCTTAACAAAAATAAAAACCAACAAAAACAATGATTAATATTGCACATCACTCATATTTATAGTTTAACCCAACTCATTTACAATAAAAATTACTAAGTCAATACATATTTAGTCTAAAATATTCATAAATCAGGACTGTGTGATAGGCTCAAAAATTATATTTTTTGTGCGCTTTTCAGCTTTTAAGTATTACTTCAACTATACCAAGCTGATCATTTACAAGCAGCTCTATCATTCTTCTTATTTTTATTCTATTCGCTATAAAGCGATCCAAAACCTGCTCCCCAAGGTAATAATCGCATGAACAAATTTTTAAAATACCTTTTGGTATTGATCGTACTGCTTATTATTGCAGTCGTAATTTTATTATTTAGACCCGTCACGTCTAAAAAAATTCAAACCACCAGCAATGAGCCTGTTGTTGACGCAGTCTTAGTCGGCGGTGGGATCATGAGTGCGACTTTAGGCACATATCTAAGCGAGCTTGAGCCAAACTGGCAAATTCGCATGTATGAACGCCTAGACAATGTTGCACAAGAAAGCTCAAACGGCTTCAACAATGCTGGTACAGGCCACTCTGGCTTTATGGAAATGAACTATACCTCTGAAAAAGATGGAAAAATGGACATTTCTAAAGCGGTGAACGTTGCGGAACAATTTGAAGTTGCAAAACAGTTCTGGTCTTATCAGGTGAAAGAAGGCGTTTTAGGTCAACCAAATAGCTTTATCAATCCTGTGCCGCACATTGCCTTCGTTTGGGGCGATAACGTAAATTTCCTAGAAAAACGTTATGCTGCAATGGTTAAAAACCCAATGTTCTATGGCATGAAATTCTCTGAGAATCCTGCTGAAATTAAACAATGGGCACCATTGGTAATGAATGGCCGTGATGCTGCACAGAAAGTAGCTGCAACACGCATGGATGTAGGTTCGGATGTAAACTATGGCTCGATCACCACTCAATTGGTTGATCACCTTAAAAAACAATCTAACTTCAAACTACAAACATCAACTGAAGTGACTGGCATTAGCCAAAACGATGATAAAACGTGGACTGTTGCATTTAAAAACCTCACTACAGGTAAAACAGATCACGTCAAAACGCGCTTTGTCTTCATTGGTGCAGGCGGTGCAGCGGTTAAACTTTTACAAATGACAGGCTTACCAGAAGCGAAGCAATATGCTGGCTTCCCTGTAGGTGGCGTGTTCTTAATGACCGACAACCCGAAAGTCACTGAAGGTCATACTGCAAAAGTTTATGGTCGTGCTGAATTAGGCGCACCTCCAATGTCTGTTCCACATATTGATACCCGTTATATCGACGGTAAAAAATATGTATTGTTTGGCCCATTTGCGACTTATTCAAACAAGTTTTTAAAACAAGGTTCTCAGCTTGATTTATTGAAATCAACCACGAAGAACAACGTTTTACCAATGACTGCTGTGGGTATGGAAAATCTTGATTTGGTGAAATACTTAGTTAGCCAAGTCATGATGACCGATGCCGACCGTTTTAATGAATTGAAAAAATACTACCCTGATGCAAAACCAGAAGACTGGCGCATGAATCAAGGTGGTCAACGTGTTCAAATCATTAAGAAAGAACCAGGAAAACCTGCAAGCTTACAATTTGGTACCGAGATTTTTGCGTCACAAGACGGTGCTGTGACTGCCCTATTAGGTGCTTCACCAGGTGCTTCGACCTCTCCTTATATTATGTTGAGCTTGCTTGAAAAAGCATTCCCACAACAAGTAGAAGGTAAATGGAATCCGAAATTACATGAAATTGTAAAATCGTACCAACAAGAACTCAGCACCAATCCTGTTCTTCTTGATCAAGTTCGCCAATACACCAGTACAACCTTGGGTTTGAAATATACACCTATGGCTAAGGCTGCAAATGACGAAACTGTTGCGGTAGCAAAAGCACAGTAATTTGCTTTAAACCCTAAAAAGGATGGACTTTGCGCCATCCTTTTTTTAATTCATATTTGAAACCATTCTGTTTATGTCGCTTTTCCATTCCGACGCTTTTTTGGCTTTTCGTTCACGTGATTTTTCACTTCTGAGTATCAATCAGTTGTGCTTAATTCTAGCCATCATGATTCAAGAAGTCGTCATTGCCTACAGCGTCTACCAACTCACTCAAAATCCACTCAGCCTTGGCATGATTGCATTAATTGAGTTACTTCCCTTTATTTGCCTCTCCCTGATTAGTGGCGACTGGGCTGACCGCTATAACCGACAAAAAATTGTGCAGTGGAGTTTTAGCTGTAGCACTTTAATTCCATTATTATTTATTGTTCTTTTTTCTCAGTACCAACAACAGCACATTCAACAAAATACACTTTTATGCGGCATTTATAGCCTCATTTTTTGCTTAGGCATACTTAGAGGTATTTACAGCCCATCTTTTAATTCATTACGCCCTTTTCTAACCCCAAAGTCAGCCTATAGCAATGCAGCCACATGGACTGCCCTCATTTGGCAAATGGGCGGCATTTTAGCGCCCTTATGCGCAGGACTTTTACTCGGCCAACTTGGGCTTGAAAAAACCCTCTTGATTGTTTTTTTCTTGTGTTGCGTGGGTAGCATCTGCTTATTCGGATTAAGCACTCGTGACTTCCCTAGCACGCATAAACAACATTTAAGCAAAAGCTTAAAAGAGGCCTATTTGTTTATCTTTAAACATCCACTGATGTTTTGGAGTATGTTGCTGGATCTCAGCGCTATGCTTTTTTGTAGTGTCATTATCTTACTGCCTATTTTTGCACACGATATCCTTCATCTAGGCGTTGAAGGCTTAGGTATACTCAGAGCGGCCCCAGCCATTGGCGCCTGTATCATGATGTTGATGTTGACCTGTTATTCTCCAATGCAAAATGCATGGAGAAACATGCTCTATAGTAGTTTTGCAATTGCTTTGTGTACTTTAGCTTTCGCACTATCCTCCCATGTTTGGCTCTCAGTCATCCTCCTTGTTTTGATTGGCGTCTTTGATAGTATCAGCATGGTCATTCGACAAACTTTATTACAGCAACTCCCCCCAAAAGTACTATTAGGACGTGTAGCCGCTTTAAATGGCATCTTAGTCACTTCAGGCAATCAACTCGGTGCCCTACACACCAGCCTAATGACGCGCTATTTTTCGGTAGTGCCAGCAGTACTTATTGGCGGGACGCTGTGTTTAATAATCTGCGGTCTAAGTTCTACTCGTACGCGACATTTATTCAAGCCATCTCCAACACTAAAAAAACATGCCACAGTGGCAAAAAATGAATAGCATGTTAAGCTTCAAATTCTCTTTTAATACGATGTGAGTTTTCAATAGAGCAAATTATGAAACAGATTCTCCCCTTTTCACACATTCTCTATACCAAACTCTATTCTTTCGTACTATCCGTGTTGTTGGCTTATTGCCTATTCAATGCAATCTATGGTGTGATTATTGGTGGAAAAAGCGCATACCTTTTCAGTAGTCTAATTTTAATATTTCAAACCATTAATGTTTTTAAAGCATCGGTAAATAAAAAGATCTATACCTATATGGGATTGATTGGACTCATTTTAAGTCTGGTTTATTTCAATCATTGGAGGTTTCTTTCTCAGCCTGAGAGTATTGCCATTCTTCCCTCAGTCATACTCACCTTACTTAGCTTAGGCTATTTTTCACAGCAACATTCGCGTTTAAACCGATTGAAGGCAGCTTTAATTTTTGGGTTTTTAGTACTAGCTTATACGCAACACCATGACTTAAACACTCTGCAAAACTATTATGACAGCCTGCATACAGGCGAAACATGGCAACAATATGGTGCTTTATAAAGATCAAAAAAACGTTAGAGTTTTTCTCTTATTTTAAACACAAAAAAGCCAGCAATACCGCTGGCTTGATTCTTTTAAACTTTAGCGATGAGTATGAATCGACATCACAATGCCCATGCTCGCCAGCATGGTAATCACCGCGGTTCCACCATAACTCATCAGTGGCAATGGATCACCTGTTACAGGTAAAATCCCACTTACCATCCCCGAGTTTAACAACACAAAGAAGAAGAATGTTAAGCCCACAGCACCCGCGTATAAACGCCCAAAATTATGGAAGCTGTTCATACCAATAATCAAACAACGAATGATAATGGCCGCAAACAAACTAAACAGCAAGAACACCCCAATAAAGCCAAACTCTTCCGCATACGTCGACATAATGAAGTCGGTATGGTGCTCAGGCAAATACCCTAAATGTGACTGCGTGCCTTCCGTGAAACCCTTCCCCATTAAACCACCTGAACCAATGGCAATTTTGGATTGGATAATATTCCAACCGGCACCCAATGCATCCGACTCTGGGTCAAATAAAGTGAGTACTCGCTTTTTTTGGTACTCTTGCAAAAAGAACATCCAAAGTAAGGGAGCGACAACAGCCAATGCTCCACAGGCCAAAGCAATGAGCCGCCAAGAGATACCGCTGAGGAAAATGACGCACACACCAGGAATCAAGAGACCTAGGTTTAAGTCGGGCTGTAAAGCTGCCAATAAAAACGGCAACATCATGATACCCAACGAAATCACAATATGCATAAACTTAGGCGGGAATGCGCGGCCTGCAAAGTACCACGCCATCATCAAAGGCATGGCAAACTTCATAAACTCAGAAGGCTGCATGCTACCAATACCGGGTAGACTAATCCAACGTCTGGCTCCCATGCGGGTTTCGCCCACCACCAAGACCAATACCATTAAAATCACAGCGAAGATGAAAAAATAAGGACTAATGGCCTGATAGACTTTGGGTGGGATTTGCGCACAGATCATCATCACAATGAAGCCCACAGCAAAGCTCGTGGCTTGGCGAAATACCATGCCCATATCTTGTGCTGACGCACTATAAATAACCAACAATCCCAACACGGCATTTAAAATCAGAAAGCATAAAAGCCATGGATCTAAATGTAATTTAGCCCATCGAGATGAGTCATGTTTAATGCTTCTACCGTCACGTAAAGACTGACGTAAAAAACGATACTGCTGTGATGGTATCATTTGCGTAAATTGAATGAGCTAAAGACAGGGCAAATTATAAGTTCAAAGTGTTTTAGATAACATCATTCAAACCCATATTTCTGTAGTTTTAGCCCAATAAATCCAAATAATTCTTATTGTGCCGCCAAAATCAGGCGTGCAAGCTCAAGGTCATCTGGATAGGTAATTTTAATATTATCGGAGCGCCCTTGTACGACTTGAACCTTTTCACCAACAAACTCTAAAGCACTGGCTTCATCAGTAATTAAGGCTTGTGCCTCTAGCGCATGTTCAATTGCTTTTTTTAGTATCCCCAGTTTAGCAATCTGTGGGGTTTGTGCCTGCCAAAGCTGTGAACGATCAACGGTTTCTTGAATATCTTGCGCTGAGGCTACACGCTTTAAAGTATCTCTAACAGGAATAGCTAAAATCGCCCCTGTATTGGACTGAATAGCAGTATCAACCAGTCTCACCAAACAATCCTGCGTGACACATGGACGAGCTGCATCATGGACAAAGACCCAGTCGTCAGCATCAGCGATTGTGGAAAGATAATTGAGCGCATTGAGCACTGAGTCTACACGCTCAGCACCACCTTCACAAAAATGTGCTCTTTCCATGTTGCTAAAAGGCAAACTTTGAGCGACATCATCATCTGAACCAATCGCCAAAACATAGCCCTGCAATGGCAATTGATTAAGACGTGAAACCGTATGTTCAAGTACGGTCTTTTGTCCAATCATTTGATATTGTTTTAGTTCAGTTTGAGAAAAGCGACTACCCGAGCCAGCAGCAGGAATAATAGCCCACAATTTATGGGGTAGCTGGAGGGGTTTCAGGCTCATCGTCTTCATTGGTTCGCAAATCAATTTGGGCGTTAGGATTAATATAAACAGGCTTATATTGAGTACTGATAGTACTCATTTGAATAAACGTTTCTCGGGGTTTGATTAAACCCAAATCTAGACGCGCATGCTCTTCAATGGCTTCAATACCATTTTTCAAATCATACACTTCTGCCGCCAAGACACGATTACGTTCTTTTAAGTCGTTATTAATTTCAGTTTGTTGTTGGATTTTTTGTGTGAGTTGTAAATGGTCTTGATAACCACCCTCACCAAACCAGTATAAATACTGAAACCCTGCGATCAAAATGATCGCAAGGCCTAGTAGTACTTTACTCATCAACGAGTCGAATACATTGAACATTGACATCAGTCGCTTAGTTTAAACCTTTAAACTCAGCTTTACCGCGGTAAGCAGCATTTGTCAATTCTTCAATACGAAGCAATTGGTTGTATTTCGCCACGCGGTCAGAACGGCAAAGTGAACCTGTCTTGATTTGACCAGCAGCAGTACCTACCGCAAGATCTGCAATCGTAGAATCTTCAGTTTCGCCAGAACGGTGTGAAATCACTGTAGAGTAACCATTTTCTTTCGCAAGATAGATTGCATCTAGAGTTTCAGTCAACGTACCAATTTGGTTGTATTTGATTAAGATCGAATTACCGACTTTCTCATTAATACCACGTTGAAGGATTTTCGGATTTGTAACGAACAAGTCATCACCCACCAACTGGATTTTGTCGCCAAGGATAGATGTCAAGTAAGACCAACCTTCCCAATCTGACTCATCTAAACCATCTTCAATTGAGATAATTGGATATTGGTTGACAAGGCCCGCTAAATAGTCAGAGAACTGGTTGCTTGTGAATGCTTTATTACCTTCACCAGCAAGGATGTATTGACCATTTTTGTAGAATTCTGAAGATGCACAGTCAAGCGCAAGCATAATATCAGAACCCGCTTTGTAGCCAGTTTGACCAATCGCTTCAAGAATAACCGTGATTGCTTCTTCGTTTGAACGTAAGTTCGGCGCAAAACCACCTTCATCACCTACAGCAGTATTTAAACCTTTTTTGTTTAAAACTGATTTTAGAGAATGGAAGATTTCAGCGCCTGCACGTAATGCTTCAGAGAATGACGTGAAGCCTACAGGCTCGATCATGAACTCTTGAATATCCACATTGTTGTCTGCATGCGAACCACCATTGATGATGTTCATCATTGGTACAGGCATAGTTAAAATAGTTTGACCACGTAAGTCTGCAATGTATTGGAAAAGAGGAATTTTCTTTTCATCAGCAGCAGCACGTGCAGCAGCTAGTGATACCGCTAAAGTTGCATTCGCACCCAATTTTTCTTTGTTTTCAGTACCATCAAGTTCGATCATCGTGTTATCGATGTCTTTTTGTTCAAATACTGATTTGCCCACTAAAGCATCACGGATAATCGTGTTTACGTTGTTAACCGCAGTTTTAACACCTTTACCCAAATAGCGTGCTTTGTCACCATCACGAAGTTCTAAAGCTTCACGAGAACCAGTTGAAGCACCAGATGGTGCACATGCACGGCCAACTACGCCAGATGCTAAGATTACGTCTGCTTCGATGGTTGGGTTACCACGAGAGTCCAAAATTTCACGTGCACGGATGTCAACGATTTGGCTCATGAACAATTCCTCAGTTGATTAATAACGAGATGCTTTAGATGGCATCAATGAGTTTATAATTTAGTGTGTATCTAGCTTTTTGAAACCTTTAACCAAGGTGTCCAATTCTTTGAGCTGTGCCAAGAAAGGCTCAAGTTGAGACATACGCAATGCGCATGGTCCATCACACTTGGCTTTTTCTGGGTCTGGATGCGCTTCTAAGAATAGACCTGCTAGACCTGTTGCCATACCCGCGCGAGCAAGTGTCGTGATTTGCGCACGGCGACCGCCCGCAGAATCCGCACGACCACCCGGAGTTTGAAGCGCATGGGTCACATCAAAGAACACAGGGACATTCATTTCTTTCATGATGTCAAAGCCCAACATGTCCACAACAAGGTTGTTGTAACCAAATGCCGAACCACGTTCACAAATAATGAGCTTGTCATTCCCTGCCTCTAAACACTTATGCAAAATATGGCGCATTTCATGTGGTGCAAGGAATTGTGCTTTTTTGATGTTAATGATGGCATCAGTTTTTGCCATCGCTTCAACCAAATCAGTCTGACGACTTAGAAAAGCAGGAAGTTGAATAATATCCGCAACTTCCGCTACAGGTGCAGCTTGGTAAGGCTCATGTACATCAGTAATGATGGGTACATTAAAATGTTTTTTAATGTCAGCTAACCACTCAATCCCTTTTTCTAGGCCTGGCCCTCGAAACGAGTTCAAGCTTGAACGGTTGGCTTTATCAAAACTGGCTTTAAATACGTAAGGAATCTCCAAACGCTTGCAGATATCGACATAGGTCTCTGCAATTTCAAAAGCCAAATCTTTAGACTCAAGTACGTTCATGCCGCCGAATAGTACAAATGGCAAGTGGTTTGCCATTTGTATATCGCCTAAACGTACAATTTCTTGTGGTTTTAATTGTGACATTTAAACTTCCTAGTTTATTGCTTAACCCAAATTACTTCGCTTTTTTGTACTGTGCTTTTGCAGCATCAATAAAACTAGCAAATAATGGGTGTCCATCACGTGGTGAACTTGTAAATTCCGGGTGGAATTGTACAGCAATAAACCAAGGATGTTGAGGAATTTCAACTGTTTCTACTAAGTGCTGTACAGGTGAATAGCCCGAAATTTTCATACCAGCTTCTTCAAGCGCTGGAATGAAACGGTTATTCATCTCATAGCGGTGACGGTGACGTTCAATAATATCTGCTGAACCATACACTTCACGTGTTTTAGTCCCTTCAACCAATTCTGATTTTTGAGCACCCAAACGCATCGTACCACCAAGATCAGAGTCAACATTACGCTGTTGAACTTCACCACGTTCATCTAACCATTCAGTGATTAGACCAATCAATGGAGACTTCGTCGAACGGTTGAATTCAGTCGAACTCGCGTCACTAATACCCACGACATTACGTGCATATTCGATCACAGCCAACTGCATACCTAAACAGATACCCAAGAATGGAACACCGTTTTCACGTGCGAATTTAATCGCTTGCATTTTCCCTTCAGTACCACGTTCACCAAAACCGCCAGGTACCAAGATTGCATCCATATCTTTCAATACTTCATTGACATCTTGGCTTTCAAGTTCTTCAGCATTGACATAATCAATTTGAACTTTAACGCGATTCTGAATGCCCGCATGTAAAAGCGCTTCATTCACAGACTTATACGCATCTGGAAGTTCAACATACTTACCAACCATTGCAACACGAACCGTGTATTCAGGGTTTAGCAGTGCTTCTACAACATTGTCCCAATCTGTTAAATCAGCTTCAGGTAAGTCATTGAAACCAAAACGCTCACAGATCAAGTCGTCAACATTTTGTTCATAGAACGTACGCGGAATTTGGTAAATGCTGCGTGCATCTTTACACACCACAACTGCACGTGCTTCAACGTTTGTGAACAAGGCAATTTTACGGGTCGTGTCTGCATCAACATCATATTCAGTACGACAAATTAAAATGTCTGGCTGAATACCAATCGACAACAATTCTTTTACCGAGTGCTGAGTTGGTTTAGTTTTCAACTCTGCCGCAGATTTGATATATGGAAGCAAAGTTAAGTGCATAAGCATAGTGCGCTTATGACCTAGTTCAACCATAAGTTGACGTACAGATTCCATGAATGGGAGAGATTCGATGTCACCTACTGTACCGCCAATTTCAACAATCGCAACGTCATAACCTTCGCCTGCGCGAAGTACACGTTCTTTGATGTTGTCTGTAATATGTGGAATAACTTGAACAGTTCCACCAAGGTAGTCACCACGGCGTTCTTTATTTAAAACGTCTTGGTATACGCGACCAGAAGTAAAGTTATTTAACTTGGTCATTTTCGCACGACGCAAGAAACGTTCGTAATAACCCAAGTCTAAATCGGTTTCTGCACCATCCTCTGTGACAAAAACTTCACCATGTTGGAACGGGCTCATAGTCCCTGGATCGACATTAATGTATGGATCCATTTTTACCATGGTTACTTTTAATCCACGGGCTTCTAAAAGCGCAGCAACTGAAGCAGCTGAAATACCTTTACCTAGTGATGAAACTACACCACCAGTCACGAAAATAAAATGGGTCATTGGGTTTCTCGTACAATCGAGCCTAATTCGGCCTGCAATGTTGCGCAATTTTACTTTACCTTGTACCAATAAAGCAAAGTCAATCCGCATCAATTCATAGAACAATAAACAATTGGATATTCTATCAGCATTTGGCAGATAAAATTAAGCTAAGTTCATAGGATTTTCATCTTGCATTTTGCTGTTATAATGGCGCGATCCTTCAAACACTCGATTTTATGTAATTATGAATAAAAAACTTTTAATTTGTGGTGCCATTGCAGCAGGCTTACTATTAACAGCATGTGTAAAGAAAGAAGCGCCTAAAGAAGATGAACAAGAACAAGTTGAAGTCGTTACTACAGAGCAACAACAAACTGTTGAACTTCAACCTTTAGCAGCGTCTGAGCCTGAGATTCCAGCGCAAGTTGAAGTGATTCGCGAAGAAACGCCGAATACCACCACCGAAATCCGTCGTGAAACGCCAGCACCTGCTCCAGCAGCTCAGCCTGCACCGAAAGCAGAAGCACCAAAAGCTGAAGAAAAACCAACGCAAGCACGTCCAAGTAATACAAACCCAAATACGCAAACTGAAGACGATGCGGTTGCAGCAGCCATTGCAGCAGCGACACCAGCTTTAGAAAACTAATCATCGCTATTTAGATGATTAAAAAAACCCGATTGATATCGGGTTTTTTTTATTGCTGGTTTATAAGTAGGCTTTTAATTTTTCAGCAAGAAAGTCAATAAACAAGCGAATACGCTTTGGCACATAGTTTTGCTGATAATAAACTGCATGTATTTTCTGTTCATGTATTTTTATTTCATTTTCAAACAAAGCTACAAAACGCCCTTCCTGAATATCTTTTTCAACCATAAAACGTGACAAACACGCAATCCCTGCCCCTTGCAATGCCAACTGACGAACCGTTTCTCCATTTGAGCATTTAATTTTGGCCTGAATGGTTAAAGGTTCATCCTCCAACTGAATAGGCCACGTATTTAAATGTGCAGGCTGACTAAAACCAAGCAAAGTATGTGAGCTTAATTCTGCTGCATTTTTAGGTAGACCATGTTTTTGCACATAAACAGGACTAGCCACAATATATAACCGACTTTTACAAAGCAGCTTGGCATGTAAGCTGGAATCCGCTAACTCACCAAACCGAATCGCGACATCGGTTTTATGTTCAAGTAAGTCTATAACCTGATCGTGATTGGTAATTTCTATATCAATTTTTGGGTAGCGCTGCATAAACTCTTCAATCAGCGGCACTATCACATGCAGCACAAAAGGCGTTGCTGAATCAATCCGAATTAAACCAGATGCCTCAGCATCATTATTTTGCAGACTTTCTTCAGCTTCGGTCAAATCGAGTAAAATCTTACGCGCCTTTGCCAAAAACTGCTGTCCTTCATAGGTCAACTTGAGCTTCCGTGTCGTTCGCTCCAGCAAAGTCACATTCAACTTCAACTCTAAACGTTGCAAGGCACGGCTGACACCCGATGTGGTTTGATCCAACTGCTGCGCAGCTTTGACGATAGAGCCACTATCAACAATGCTCACAAAAGCCGTTAATTCTTCTATGGTTGATTTCATGTGTAATTATTGATTAATAGTCAATAATATTTTGCAAATTACCCAGTTTTTAAGCAAGTCTTTTTTCTACAAAATAACCTCATTCCATGAAACAAGTTATCGAGTAAAAAATGAATATCGTTCCTCAATTCGGCCTAGGTACTTTCCGTTTAACAGGTGACACTGTCATTCAGTCTGTGAAAACTGCACTAGAAGTCGGTTATCGCGCGGTCGATACTGCACAAATCTATGGTAATGAAGCTGAAGTTGGTCAAGCCATTGAACTCAGTGGTATCAATCGTCAAGATCTTTTTCTCACCACAAAAATTTGGACGGAAAATTATTCAGCAGAAAAATTGATTCCAAGCTTAAAAGAAAGTTTGCATAAACTAAAAACCGATGCAGTGAATCTAACCTTGATCCACTGGCCTGCCCCAAGTACAGGTGTAAACATCACAGAACTCATGCAGAACTTACTGGAGGCTAAACAACAAGGTTTGACCGAACACATTGGTATTTCTAACTTCAATATTGAGCTGACTCAACAGGCGATTGAGAGTATTGGGCTGGAAAACATCGCAACCAACCAAATTGAACTCAGTCCCTATCTACAAAACCATAAGTTAGTTAATTTCCTCCAAGCTCAAAACATTGATGTCACTTCATATATGACACTGGCTTACGGTAAGGTTTTGAATGATCCTGTTTTAATGCACATCGCGCAGCAGCATCAGATATCGACCGCACAAATTAGTTTGGCTTGGGCATTACAACGTGGTTTTGCAGTCATACCGTCTTCAACCAAACGTGAACACTTGATGTCCAACTTAAAGGCGCAAGAGATTCAACTGTCGACTGAAGAAATGATGGCAATTACGCAATTAGACCGCAATCAACGTGAAGTTAATCCTGAAGGATTAGCACCGATTTGGGATTGAGCATCGCTATGAAAATTAATTTTCCACTTTTGGCGCTTGCGGTGGGTGCTTTTGCCATTGGAACCACCGAGTTTTCACCCATGGGCTTTTTGCCTGAAATTGCCAATGATTTGTCCGTTTCAATTCCACAAGCCGGACTGCTGATTAGTGCCTATGCAGTAGGCGTCATGATTGGAGCTCCGCTCATGACCTTATGGCTGGCACGCTTTCCTAAGAAAACAGCTTTAATCCTATTGATGGCTATTTTCACGATTGGGAATGTGTTGGCAACCGTTGCACCTGATTATATGAGTCTCATGGGTGCGCGTTTAATTACCAGTTTAAACCATGGTGCATTCTTTGGCTTAGGTTCGGTGGTGGCAGCCAGCGTAGTGCCTAAAGACAAACAAGCCAGTGCAGTCGCCATGATGTTTATGGGCCTCACGATTGCCAATATTGGCGGTGTGCCACTTGCAACATGGCTCAGTCAAAATACCAGTTGGCGCATGGCCTTTGCTGCGATTTCAATCTTAGGCATCATAACCATGTTGGCACTATGGAAAGCGCTCCCGCAAGATCACGATGTGGTTAAACCGAATGTGGCAAAAGAATTGCGCGTTTTAACACGTGCACCTGTCGTCCTTGCCTTACTAACCACGGTTATGAGCGCAGGTGCAATGTTTGCCCTATATACTTACATTGCTCCGAGCCTACACGTATTTATGCAGGCATCACCGCAAACCATTACCTTGATGTTGGTGTTAATCGGGATTGGCTTCTCCATTGGTAACCATTTTGGCGGAAAATTTGCCGATCTATCCCTAGAGAAAACCCTGATAGGCTTCCTTGTACTTTTAATGGTGATGATGCTTGTTTTCCCAGTATTAGCGCAAACAACCGTTGGTGCGGCAATTGGCTTAGTGATTTGGGGTGCGGCAGCATTTGCAGTAGTACCGCCACTGCAAATGCGCGTCATGTCAGTCGCAGCAGATGCGCCTGGTCTCGCCTCTTCAGTTAACATTGGTGCCTTTAACTTAGGTAATGCCTTAGGTGCCTTTGCTGGTGCAACCGTATTAAGTATGCAACTTAGCTATGCAGCGGTTTCATATGCAGGTGCCGCACTCAGCTTTATGGCCTTGATCTTGGTGTTACTGCAGATGAAATTTGGTCTCAGCAAGAAAGCCTGTGAAGCCGTTTAAGCCTTTACACTGCTGAACCAATCAAAAAAAGACCTACACTGCTGTAGGTCTTTTTTTGTTTAGTGTTTTTGTTGTTCCAGTTTCAAAAAATCCGCAATCAGCTTGGTCGCCCAAGACTCTGTATTGAGTGCCCCTTCATAGAAGCCACAATGGCTGCCTTTTTTGGTGGTCACAACGGCAATATTCGGCATTTGACGGATCATGTCTTTATACGGTTCAAAATTTTTAATGTGACAGACAGGATCATCCTCTGCATTTAAAATCAGCAATGGAATGGTGACATTTTCAAATACAT
Source organism: Acinetobacter sp. MYb191 (assembly GCF_037572605.1). Classification (NCBI taxonomy): domain Bacteria; kingdom Pseudomonadati; phylum Pseudomonadota; class Gammaproteobacteria; order Moraxellales; family Moraxellaceae; genus Acinetobacter; species Acinetobacter sp. MYb191. Next base: position 378,101 of record NZ_JBBGZP010000021.1, read on the forward strand.
AGATTGGGTTTGTGGCTTGGTTATAACTATCATAGTCCACATAACCCGCCATTTCATAATAACTCGACTCAAACTCAGCCAAGGTTTTGGTCATTAAGACTTGCGACACAGACGCTGTTTCTTGCCACGTTTGCTGGTAGGGAAAAATAAATTTCTTAAACAGTTTCTTGGTCATGACTTTACTATAAAAGGGATGCACATTTACAAAACCCAACTCCGTGTTATAACCCGGACACAGCGCAAAAGCCGCCTTAAAAGGTGTTTGACTCCCTTCTTCGCCTAAGTAACGCACCAAAAGCCCCGTTCCTGCAGAAGAGCCTACCGCATACAACATTGAACTTGGAAATGTGCTTTGAATAAAGGCAATTTGTTCACGTAAATCATCGGTTGAACCAAAAAGATTCATTTTGGGTACAGGCATTGGAAGGTCTGCATGTCCACGGCGTAAGCATAGGGCAACACGCCAACCCGTATAGCGATTTAAGTCACGCACCACCTCACGCATACTTTCAGGAGAGCCTGTAATCGTATGCATAACCACAACCGTTGGCGTCGCTTCAGGCAAATCATAACCAAACCACATAATGCCAGTGACCCCACCGTCTTGCATCTCTAACTGATCAAAATGATCATATTCCAATTGAATCTGACGCTTGCGAATCACATCAAAATACAAAAGATGAGCATGCGTGTTGGATAACCACGGCGTTGGTCGGTACTTTTCTTGAAGCTGTGTAAGCGCCCCAACAGTCTCTTGAATTTGCCCTTGTGGGTTAATATAGAGCTTCGGTTGTTCCGCACCAGTCACTCGATCCCACGCCGTTTGGCTTAATTGGTTTAGCAAACTGAACACAGCATTCATATCAGTACCTTCTTTTTCCTATCTTTCTTGGTGATGCATCAATTTTCGTGCCTAACTATAAATAACAAGTCACACGTTTATCATCCAGCTTGAGGTGCAAAAGCTGCCATTCGCTGTCCCATTTGTACAGCCAAGGCTTCTAGCCCCGATTTAGGACGGATCATCACTTCAAAATCTACAATTTGACCTTGCTCATTAAAACGAATCATGTCAATCCCTTTGAGTTTCTTTTCGCCGACATTGGCAGAAAACTCAAGGACGACACTTAAACCATCTTCTTTAAAAAATTCACGGTGGTACGTAAAATTTTCAAAAACCTGAATCACATTAATTAAAATAAAAAAAACCACTTGCTTACCCGGATAAGGATTAAATGCCACAGGTGAACGGAACACGACATCTTCTGCTAAAAGCTCATTTAAGATGCTCATATCACGAGTCGTGACCATATCATGCCAGCGTACCAATGCTTGTTTTGTTGTTGCTAAACTCATTCTTATGTCCTTATGAAAGTGAATCCACTCAAATCTGCAATAAAGGCACCTTCTCTTACACCACATACGTTTCATGGAAAAGGCAACACGAGGGAAAAGATAATATTTTAGAAAATATCTCTCCCAAACCCTCTCCGTATAGGAGAGGGAGCTTTATTACAAATTTTAAGCGGATAAATGATTGTTATCGATTAAATGGTCGCAGCCAGTTCAGCGCCTTGACGAATCGCACGCTTCGCATCCAACTCACCTGCTTCTTTCGCACCACCAATCAAATGCACATTTTTACCATCGGCTTTTAACTGATCATACATTGCAGTATAAGACTCTTGTCCTGCACAGATAATCACGTGATCAACCTCTAAAACCGTTGGCTGATCATTCACTGTAATGTGGAGACCTTGATCATCAATTTTGTCGTAGCTTGCACCTGCAATCATTTTTACATCGCGATGTTTTAGCCCTGTACGGTGAATCCAACCCGTGGTTTTACCTAAGCTTGCACCGACTGCCTTCGCTTTACGCTGTAGAAGGTAAATTTCACGATCCGACTGCTCCAAGACTGGCTGTTTTAAGCCACCGACATGTGCATAGCTGGTGTCGATGCCCCACTCATCATAGAATTTTTGTGGGTTTAAACTACCGCTTTCACCTTCATGGCTTAAGTATTCTGCTGTATCGAAACCAATACCGCCCGCACCAATAATCGCGACTTTTTTACCGACAGGCTTACGCTCACGTAGAACTTCGATATAGCTCAACACTTTCGGGTGATCAATCCCTTCTATAGTCAACTCACGTGGAGTAACACCTGTTGCAACCACGATGTCATCATAGTTTTCTGCACTCAGTTCCTCATAAGTTGCGGTATGATTCAGCACCAATTTGATATTCGGTTGTAATTCAATTTTACGTTTGAAATAACGCAGTGTTTCGTAAAACTCTTCTTTACCGGGAATAGTCTTCGCAATATTAAACTGACCACCAATCTGACTGGCTGCATCAAAAACAGTCACTTGATGCCCACGGTCAGCGGCATAAGTCGCAAAACTCAAACCTGCAGGCCCAGCACCAATCACTGCAATATTTTTCTTAGCCGCACTTTCTTTAAAGATCAGTTCAGTTTCATAACATGCACGCGGGTTGACTAAACACGTCGCAATTTGCATGGAAAAAATTTGATCTAAACAGGCTTGGTTACAACCAATACAAGTATTGATTTCATCGCTACGACCTTGTTCTGCTTTGAGTACAAACTCAGCGTCTGCAAGCATTGGACGTGCCATCGACACCATATCCGCATCACCCTGAGCCAAAACATGTTCAGCCATTTCTGGTGTATTAATACGGTTAGATGTCACCAAAGGAATCTGAACCGAACCTTTTAGCTTCTTGGTCACCCATGTAAATGCCGCACGTGGCACTTTGGTTGCAATCGTTGGAATACGTGCTTCATGCCAACCAATACCTGTGTTGATAATGGTTGCACCCGCCTTTTCAATTTCTTTGGCAAGCTGAATCACTTCTTCTAAAGTCGAACCACCTTCAACCAAATCCAACATTGAAAGACGGTAAATAATAATAAAGTTTTCACCAACTTCCGCACGAGTGCGTTTTACGATTTCAATCGGGAAACGAATACGGGTTTCATAGCTTCCGCCCCATTCATCATCACGATGGTTGGTACGTGCCGCGATGAACTCATTAATTAAGTAGCCTTCTGAACCCATGATTTCAACACCATCATAGCCAGCAACTTGTGACAATTTTGCACAATTCACAAAGTCCGCAATAGTCTGATTCACTTCAGCAGAAGTAAGAGCATGTGGTTTTACAGGGTTAATCGGTGCTTGAATTGCAGAAGGTGCAACGTTTTCAGCCTGATAAGAATAACGACCAGTATGTAAAATCTGTAATGCAATTTTACCACCCGCATCATGTACGGCTTGTGTGATGACTTTATGCTTTTCCGCTTCTTCTAAAGTATCTAACTTAGAACCACCGTGAAAAGTCACACCATGATCATTCGGTGAAATACCCCCTGTTACGATTAGCCCTACACCGCCAGCGGCACGCTCTGCATAAAATGCCGCCATGCGATCATAACCACCTTCAACTTCTTCAAGTCCAACGTGCATAGATCCCATTAATACGCGGTTTTTTAATGTGGTAAAGCCTAAATCTAAAGGCGCAAGTAAATGCGGGTAATTAGACATGTGTACTCCTTGGCGTGCTTTCGCTGGCTGGTATTTTAAATACAAGGTTAGATCAAATTATTTAATGCAACAAGTTGCATAATGTTTATCTTTATAATCGAGATTTGTTTTTTATGCAACATGTTGCATAATGACTCTACGTCCATTTTAATTGCGAAATATTACCTAAATGTCATTAGCTCATGTTTTATTGACCAGTTTGATTGAAAAACCAAGCACAGGTATTGAGTTAGCGCGTCGTTTTGACCGTTCAATGGGCTTCTTTTGGAATGCGACACATCAACAGATATATAGAGAACTCAGCGCTATGCAGAGCAAAGGCTGGATTTCAACGATAGAAGATGATGGCGCAACCTCGCGTAAAAAAACCTATCAAGCAGAACAGCTTGGACGTACAGAACTTGCCGACTGGCTGGTAAAACAAAGCCCACCTGCCCAGCTCCGTGAAGAACTGATGGTGAGACTGCGTGTTGAAGCTCAGCTTGGCGGCAACACGGTTTTGCCTGAACTTGAACGACATCTCATCCTACACAAAGAAAAACTACAAATTTACCAAAGCATTTTTGCCAAAGACTTTGGTCATGCTGAAGAAAATGATCGTACCTTATATATTCATAGAATGATTTTACAACTTGGAATTAATTTAGAATGTGGTTGGATTGAGTGGCTAGAGACCATGATTCCAGCACTTAAAAACTTCGAAAAATAAAAAACCACGCAAAGGATTAATCATGCCACATTATTTAATGCCAGATGGCGAAAAACTCTATGTTCGAGAATTTGGACAAGGCACACCAGTACTGGTCTTATCTGGCTTAGGGATGCAAAGTTGGCAATGGCTACCTTTTTTATATCAACACCGTAAAAAGTACCGTTTTTACATTCCTGACTGGCGGGGTTTTGGTGGTTCAGCGCAGTGCAAAATTCCCACACTGGATGCGATTTCCAGCCACTGGCAAGATTTAAACTGCTTTCTAAAACAATATGCTGATACAGTATTCCATGTCATTGCCTATTCTATGGGCGCCACGACAGCCATGCATGGCATGCAATATGGTCGCTTTCAAAACCATATCCTCAGCTATTTACACATTGACCAAACACCCAAGATTAGCGTTGATGCAGACTGGCCACATGGTTTATTTGCTGAAAAGCATGCCGATTTCAAAGCCATCCTACAAAACATTGCAGACCTATTGGCTCAAAATGCGCAGTATCGTTTGGTTTCAGACTTAACAGCACCCATACGCACCGAACTGGTTAACCAATGGTTGGCTTTTATTCAACTACAAGCCACACCATCTCGAACTGCGGCTTTATTTCAAAAAACATTTCAACAGCCCCACTTACAAAAATTCATGCTCCCGATCCAGCGTTTAGACTATATGGCTTGGTACATTCAAAATTATCTTGACCATCAAGAAGACTATCGCAGTACGCTCAGTCAGATTGACCGACCAGCTACATTTTTTATTGGTGAAGAATCAAAACTTTATCCTGCTCAAGGACAAAAGCTGATTGCCTCAAGCGTACCGCATGCCAAAACGGTGATCTTTAAAAAATCTGGGCATACGCCTTTATTGAGTGAACCGCGCAAATTCTCCCAAGAAATTACACGTTTTCTCAACGCTACGGATGTTTAAATGTGTGTCGTATTATCAGCCAAATGATGAATATTTTTATAACAGCTGAAGATAAACATACTTAATCATTTCATTGTAATGACAAAAAATCAGATCAACCCGATAAAACATCAATGCTTAGGAATTAAAAAAGGCATCTCTAAGAGATGCCTTTTTCTTATGCTGCATAGGTCTGCTTGAGATAAGCAACAATATCTGCCGACTCAAACAAAGCTGTTTCAGTGTTCGGATCAACCAAATATGGCACTTGAATATCACGCCCCATCACCTGCATGACTTGCTCACGCTTTCCACCTGCCAAAGGTACATATTTGCCCGGCTTTAAACGCAGTACTGCTGGGCCTTGATCTTGCCAACGTTCTTTAGGCACATTATGAAACTTAAAAGGGAGCTCCAACTCGGTCAGCAAACCACGGACAATCCGAGTATAAGGACTGGCTTCAAAACCCCAAAGTTGTAACAGCTGTTCTGGCGCTACGCGATCTTTAATACTCTTGTTGATCCACACCCCACTCGCACCATTTACCAATGTCCCGACATAAGCAACATAAGGTGTTTTGGGATAATGTGCATACTTTTTCGGTGTTTTACCACTGCGACCATATTGTTCAAACAAGTAGTGAATAATATCTTCAGACTCGTATAGCTTTGTGTCTGTATTTTCATCGAGTAAAAAAGGAAATTGGGTTTTCCCACCCAACTGTTTCACCAAAGGACGATATTTAGTTCCACCCTTAGGACATGGATACACTTCATAATCCAAGTTCAACAAAGTCAGTACTTCACGCACACGACGACAATATGGTGAGCCTTCAAACTCATAGAGCTTTAAAGGTTGCTCAGGTTGTTTAGGATGCGGCGTTCCAGTTACACCACGCCCACCTTGCGCAAGCCCCGAAAAAAGAGCCTGAATCACTTTAATTTGATGCTTCACCATATTACACGTCCATATCTTTTGTTTATGTTGTTATGAGTCTGGTTGCTACTTATGCATCGACCAGTTTTTCTTTTGCAATGACAATACCGTTATTATCCGCATAGAGATAATGACCTGATTGAATGGTGACACCACCAAAATGCAGGCTGACATCAACTTCCCCTACACCTTTACGGTTACTTTTTTGTGGAATAGCAGCTAAAGCATGCACCCCTAAATCCAGTTCAGCAATGGCATCTACATCACGGACACAGCCATAAATCACCACACCATTCCAGTGATTTTTGACTGCTGACTCTGCAATCAAGTCTCCCATCAATGCACAGCGCATCGAAGCGCCACCATCCACAACCAATACTTTACCCGTACCATCTGTTGCTAACAGCTCTTTCACCCGAGAGTTATCTTCAAAGCATTTAACTGTCACCACCTGACCACCAAAGGTTTTACGCGCACCATAGCTATTAAAGAACTTACCATCCATCGATGGGCTGACCACTTGTAAATCAAGTTCAGGATGATCATCCAATAAATCGCATGTCACAAATGCTGTCGTCACCACAGTTCCCCTCATTTTGTCTTTTGTATGCGTAAATTATCATATATTTCAAATTTCTCGGTCTGCGTTTGGGCAGACTCGACCATAGTATGAGCCACTTGTTCTGCTGTCACTGGCTTATATTTAAAATGCTTTGGTATAAAATGCGATAGTTTGATATAAGCCTTTTGGAATATATCTTCCAACATGCGACCTTCATTACGCTGTCCGATAAGTAAGGACGGCTGCAAAATACTGACCTTATATAAATCGAGTCCGCGAATAGTCTCTTCAAGCTCACCTTTGACGCGATTATAGAAAATTTTTGAATTGGCTTGCGCACCCAAGGCACTAATCAACACATAATGCGTTTTGGTCAAAACAAACAATTCCGCAAAATGTGCATTCACCACATAGTCGATGGCATAAAACTGCTCTTTTGAGCCAGCTTTCTTTAAAGTCGTCCCCAAACAACTAAAAGCATGACTGTAGCCCTGAACATCCTCATGGTTGAGTAATAAAAAATCATCCAGCTCCAGTTGCTGAACTTTGTCATACTGATCGAGCTGCACATTATGCTTTCTGACCACAGCTAAAATTTTGATACAACTTGGCAGTTGTTGTAATTGTTGAACCAGATTTAAGCCCACCAAACCCGTTGCTCCAATTACAATGGCTTGTTCTATATTTTGTATCATTTTTATACAAACTCCCATGCAGATGGCTAATCTTACCTTTTCTTTAGAATTTTTATGTATCTTAAATATAGTCAAAGCATGTCAAGACTTGACTTCACTGCGTATATTAATCAAAATATGCCACTTGTTTACGGGCTGGTGATTGTTCTTCTGATGTGGTTTTCAGTTTGAATTTCAGCCCGCCCAGACCAATCTATTTCAAGGAGTGCACGAGTGGCAAACTCTGCTCAAGCTAAAAAACGTGCTCGTCAAAACGTTAAAGCACGCAAACACAACGCAAGCTTACGTTCTATGGTTCGTACTTACATCAAACGTACAGTAGCTGCTATCGCTGCTGGTGATTACGCAGTTGCTTCTGAAGCATACAAAACTGCTGTACCAGTAATCGACCGTATGGCTGATAAAGGCATCATCCATAAGAACAAAGCTGCTCGTCATAAGAGCCGTTTAAATGCACAAGTTAAAGCTTTAGCTAACTAATTTATGCATTAAAAAAAGCCCTTTTTAAAGGGCTTTTTTTGTATCTATTTTTTGAACTTTCTAACGCCTATACCTTTTCCAATACATCTGCTACCTAAAAATACAGCTTAAAACCCAAATAAAATCTAGCAAGTGCTCTCTAGCACCCAAGAGAATATCTACTTACAAAAAAAAAGCCCCCCCCCTTTAGGGAGCTCCTTTCATTTTATGTTAAATCATTTACCAGATGAGCAGTGGTTTAATTCAAAGATTGAGTTTTCAGGTTTTTCACTAAAATACCAATGTTTTTTGATGTTGCCCCAGCTAAAATCATACTTGTATTTTGGTTCAGCATTGTCCATCTTTGATTGTTATTTCCAGAGCAACTATATCGAATTGCAATTTGACGGTTATTTACCAAATTACCCGAGTTTAGATCTAAGCACTGTCCTGATTGTTTAATAGCAGACGTCGTGGCATCCATTGACCACACTTGTGCTGCATTATTCGCCACACAATCAGTCAAGGTGACTTTAGCACTTCCTCCATTACCCGTTAGACACTGCCCCATAGCCGCTTTGCTATGGATACGTCCTAAACTGTCATAAACCCACTGCTCAGTATCATCAGCAGTACAAGCCGATGGGCCACTAATGTAAACATCCATTTTTTGGTTAGATGCCAGCTCTGTTTTCAAGCAATTCTTGTTATTTTTCAACAATCCACTTTGTGCAAGTGGGTCATCTTGTTGTAAACCTAGCTGCTTGATAAAAGCATTGAGTGCATCAATCGCAGCAGGTACATCTTTGGCCAAATCATCATAATAAACATTTACCCAACGATTTAAACGCATCCACCTAGTTTCTTGCTCTTCATAACGCTCAAGTACCTGCTGTGCAGCTAAACTCATCTCATTTTTATATGACTTATAAGACTGATAAAGCATTGAACCATTTGATGACAAAACAATAAGATTGTTCGCCGCTTGATTCAGTAGCTCTTGCTCAAGTAAAGGCAACTCTACATCGCGTAAAGCTTTATAACCCTGTGCTTTACCAATTTTAACTGCAGGTGTAATAGCCGTAGCATATTGGGGAATCACTGTAGTCGATAATAATTTGGCAGCTGCATTAGCCTGCTTACAATATAAATCAACTTTCTGAGGGTGATCTGCAAGCGCTAAATTGACATGTAATTTATTGGCATTGCTACCTAATCGTGTCGGAGCCAGTGCAATATTGGTCACGGTATTTGGATACTGTACATTTAACCAACATGCATCCTGATTTAACGCAGTATTTGCAGCAGGTAAATCATAGACATTGCCCCAGTTTGAACGTGCCGCAGGATAGAGTAGCCCAACCTTTGCAACAGGGTCATAGCCACCCAAAATGGTCACTACAGGCTCACCAAAGACACGTGGGCGTAAATAGTTTTGATTAGGCAGATACCAAACAGGTGCAGCAGAATCTGGCATAGTAGGCTGAACCACTTCCATCTGTCTTGTTACTTCATTCCATTTTTTATAGCCAGTAGGTGAAGTCTTATCCCACACATAGCGGTTAAAATGTGGTTGAATTTTTAAATAAGTGCTATAGCCCGTATAGTGGGTATAACGTGAAACTGAGCTTGATGCATAACCACCAGACATGGCATCTCGGCTATGTGGATATAAAGCTAAGAAATTTGCAATTCCTGTAGAAGCAGCCCATAAATCCTTATTATTCCAAATCAAATTACCCCGCATCATATTGCGATACGGAATGTAACCCCAACCACTATCTGCATGATGTGAAGTCCAGAACTGGTTATCACCCTCCTGCCCAGGATAATGCCCCAGTCCATAGTGGTGTCCAATTTCATGACTAAACTCGTTTCCAACCGAATCATACAACGTCAGCATGCCGTTACCACCACTTAAACCATGATTACTTTCGCCATTAGCATATTTTCCACGGCTATGGTGTGCAACTACGGTTTGGGTTAATTGTGGTTGATTTTGACTTGCCATCGAAGCACTGGTAATCCCCCAATTTGCTAGATTAATGCCTACGCTAAATGTCGATTTACCTACGTTTTCACGCATGTCACCGTCATAAACCCCGCCTTGGCTGGCACTTGCAGTATCGTAAATGGTCCCGTCTGCAATCATGACGCGATCCAACTGAATATCATCATATTTTGCAACGGTCATTTCAGCAGCTGGAATCGTTTGAAAGTAATCTGAACCTGCCCGAACAGGATCATTCAGCATATAGTGACCATTGGAAACAGGGGGAGCAGTTAACATGCCGATACGAATATTATTTAAGACCAACTCTCCCGGAGAGGCAAAATCAATTTTATCTTCCGCGATTTGCCCCTGACGTCCATGAGAATCTTTAAGTTGAATACGCAAACCTGGACGTATTTCATCCCAATTGAGTTGAGCACTCCACGCACGCTTACTATATTGCACACGCGCACGCTCATCGGTATTGGTTTGATCAGACTGAGGAATCTGAGTTGGATCGTTAAATGTAACTGTGCGGAGCAACTGATTATTCATGTAAATATCAGCATTCAGACCATCAATTTTCCCCATGCTATCAGTTGGCGTAACTAACAATAGCGCTTCTTTTTCCATCGTCAGACGCGGCATTTTTTTACTTTCATTACCATTTGGATCAACCACATGACTCTGACCAAATTGCAGCATTGCTTCGAAGTTACCAGTTAAGTCATTTCGTATTACACGCGTATTGGAGCTTGCATCGTAATCAAAATAACCCAATGTATTTACATCAGCCACATCCTGTGTAGGCTCAGCATAGGTTTTTACTACAGGCGTTGTAGAGTTTTCAGTTCCACTCTCTCCACCACCACACGCAGCAAGCATCAGCGTTACAACACAAAGACTTAGCTTGCAATACAAGAACTCATTCACACTTTTCACATCTTCCCCCAAAATAGTCTCAAATAAAATTAAGAAACCATTAATAATATATATAAATCATAAACTTAATTATTTAACGCTATTTTCCTTTCACTTTCAATTCACATAATTTGTCACTTCAGGACATATTTTTTATGAACCCTAAAACTAATGTCCGAAAAATAAAAGTTCTGTGACAAGGCTTGAATTTATGAAAAATAATGATGAGTTATACAGTTAAATTTGCACCAATATAGTGCCAATATTTGTCAGTCAATTTTTAAAAAAATAGATCTCTCAATTAATTTTCTTTGTAAGCATGAACTTATTTTAATTTTTAGATGCCAAATGATTAAAATTTAAAATCCCATAAATAAATTATGGTATTCTATTTTCCTATAACGAAACCACATAGAATGTTCTACTGGGGAATAGCATGATTAATAAATTTCTTCCAACACTTGAAAAATTCCAACCGACAGAACAACAATATATTGAGTATTTTCATGCCAAAGGTGAAAAAGACATACTTGCCAAAGTCATCTCAAATATGCGCGGAACCGCAGAAATTCAAGCCTCTCAAGGAGTTGACGCATGGTTAGGCTATGGTGTCTATTTACCTGCAATTGAACGTATTTTTGCACTACACCAAGGGGAAACAGAAGCTGAGTTTTATGACCGTACTCAATATCCAGCCGATGTTGTCAACGCTTATACTCTTTCGAATCATGAGATTGCCACGTTAATTGCTGCAGATAAATACAATCGCATTCATCAGCACAGCGTAACGGTGAATACCTCATTATGGCCTTTAAATGATGAAGGCCTGAGTATCGACTTGCTCGACTTTCCTAATCGACTCAAAGCAAAAATTTAAACTGATGCGGTATAGCATTTAATAAAGTTGACGAATGATCGCCTAAATGAATGAACGAGATTTATAGCTGATTTTTTTATTAATAAAAAAAGCACTTACAGATTTTGAAACTCATGAATATTCAGTTCATTAATTTCCCCGCGCCAAATCCACTTCAATTTGGATTCTAAAAACACATCTCCCTCAAACCATACGAAAAGACCTTCCATCATTTTCGGCCAGTCTTCTTTGGTCACAATCGTGCGCCCTGAAATAACCGCCAAAATTGCAGCTAAAATCGTGTCATGACTGACCGCAAGGCTCAAACCATAAGGATTGTTCGGATGCGTGTTATATATGAGTTCCAATACATCTACCACGCCATGAATAGGATGCTTCATACCGGGTAAAGCATTATTAACAAAGCTATTAATAAATCCTAGAGCGCCTTGACGCTGAAAATAAGGGCCGGCTTGCTTAATATCCAAAACAAAACTGCCTGGCTCAACCAATAAACCTTGTTCGATAATTTCAATACGGTGGGTATTTGGCTCAAGGGTTTGTCCATCAGCTCCTTGAATCATTAGCGCAGCGGTATCAATACAACGTTGAATTGGGCTAGAAATACAGTGTTGTATCACTCGATCCGTATTATCGATCAGATAGGAACCCCACGCCTCCGCCAAATCGCGCCCTTGATGCGTCAACTGTAAATCATAGCCTGCAAGCCCCTGACCCGTAACAACTTCACGAATGGAATGACGTGTAAACAACGTCACTGGCGTTTTTGCATCTGGCAATAAATCGATTGCCTTCAACATACTAGGCGGGAGTAACTCTAAGGCCATAATCACTAGCAACTCAATAATTCAAAAAACACTATAGCACGCTCAGTTTTTAGCTCAAGCCGACGAAGGCATTAGTTCAAGTGCTTGTAATGCCAGTTTTTTCATATCGTTATTTCGATATGCAATAAAACCGCCATTCAATAAACTCAATCTTTGATTATATACAAATGGTCGTCCCTGAAAATCAACCAAACCACCACCTATCCGCTCCAATAAACACTGTCCAGCACTGGTATCCCACTCACTCGTTGGGTGAAAGCGCGGGTAAATATCGACTCGATCTTCCAACACCATACAAAACTTATATGCGCTCCCAGCGCGATACTCTTGAATAGGCGTAAGTTTTTCCAACTGCTCTAAATACACTTGGTACTGCGGCTTACTCTGACTACTTTGACTTAAGCCGACTTGAACAGCACTGTGGTTTTCAACTGGAACATATACATACCATACGTCTTTTTCAATATTGTATTTTAAAGGCTGACCGTGTAGTGGACAGAAGTAAATTTGCTGTTCACAAGGAATAGCCAGCACAGCAAAAGTTGTATGCGCACCTTCAATAAGACTGAGATTGATGGTAAATTCTGGACGTTGATGCAAAAATTCTTTGGTACCATCTAAAGGATCAAGCATCCAAAAAGACTGCCACTGCTGTCTATGCGCATGCTGCCCTTCTTCAGAAAGAACAGGCAAATGAGGGAAGGTATTGTTTAAAGCATCGGTAATAAATTGATTGACACGATAGTCCGCTTGCGTGACGGGTGAATGATCAGATTTTCGCTCAACTGTAAAATCACCACCTGCAACATAGGCTTGATACTCTGCTCGTAAAATCTCACATGCCTGAGTCACAATCGGTACAAGTTGCAATATCAGTACATCTTGAGGTGCAGTTGTGGGCTTAAACATGAGATCGCCTTTTTATTCATCAAGTTATAGATAGAGAAATTCATCTGTGAAATAGCAGCATGCTGATCGCTTCATATTCAACGTTATACTGTCACCTTAGAGTGAGCGCACACGAATACTTTTCAAAACACTGCCTTAAAAACATTATACGCCTAAGACACTCAGGAGATGTCATTCGATTCCAATTCTTCTTTTGACTTTGGGTTGAATAGTCCAATTAACCTGACTTTACCTTTACTCACTCACACATTGAATATTGATGCTAGAGAAAGTCAAAAACTGACTTTTTCTAATTTGTACTCATTCTTAATTTCTTTTCAGCTTTGTACATCCAAGTGGTTTCTTTATGAAAAATCATAGCGCAAAAAAATCCCACGCATGGGAGCGTGGGATATAAAACAAGAAAAGCTACAGCGCTTTAATTTGGAGTATAGTATAAACCTGTATTTTAAATACATCAATTAAAAATGCACTCTTTCTCCAGTTTTTTTAAATTACTTTACAGCGACTCATTTTTATCTGAGCACTTCACTTCTAATTGATACTCATCCTGCGTCACTTTGATCTTAATCTTTTGATACTTTCTTTTATTCGGGTCCATAGCCGAACTAGCGACTTCATGCAAAAATTTTCGATCATTCATAAGCTCGCTATATGCTTTATAACCAATCAAAATTTTTTCAGGCTTTTTATTTTTGGAAATTAATTCTTTTAGAATATCATCTAGTTCATTTGCAGTAACAATTGACATATCGAAGCAACTCAAAATAAAAAAGATTATCCATGAACAATATGATCAAAAGATGTCAGAAATCATCTTTCTCACTATTTTCATTTCAATAGAAAAATAAAAGCCCGATCAGCATGAAAACAAATCGGGCTTTTTGCCTGCAATCACTCAGACCAGAAAGTTATTATAATAAAAAAACTGTTTACCTCTCTCCAAATAAACAGGCTTAACTGCACAAACATCATCTAATCATTATATTTTCATTTCTTTATGCAGCACACTCTACAGCCCAAATATTTCAAATAAATGAAATCTTAAGGCTTTTTAACACAATTCAATCCTTAATCATCATTACGTAAAAAGGTTAACTCATATTCATCATGCGTAATTTTAATCTTGGTATTACGATAAGTCCGCTTATTTGGATCTAAAGATGAACTCATTACATTTTCTGCAAATTTTTTATTCGACATAAACTTTGCATAGAGCATATAACCAATACGGATTTTTTTAATGGCCTTTTTCTTACCTTTTGCTTCATATTTATCTAAGGTTTCATCTAAAAAATCTAAATTTAATTCACTCATCCATTCCTCTCTATTTTATTGTCGTTTGCCACATCTTTTTTAACCGATTCTGGTGTAAATAACCAGCAAAACCACTTTATTGTTTATTTTAATTTTTGTCAGAAAACTTACTTTTATCGCATTTGTATGCTGAAGTGATTTAAATTTAGCTACAAACATAAAAACCACCCTCAGGTGGTTTTTATGTTATCGATGTGAAATGAACATTTGATGAAACAGATTAGATAGACATGAGAGCCGAATAGCTAAGTGGTACTGAAAAGCTGACCAAAACCAATGATGCAGTCCGTTGTAAATTTTTTTGATTCAACCATGAAATTTTATTGGCCACCAAGACAGAGCCAATAAAAACCCAAAACAATGCAATCGGTGCAATTAAACATAAAAATAGCCCCATATGCACCGTATAGGCTTGCAAATTTGACCATGCTACAGCTGGGAAAACGGCTGAAGCAAATAATAGTGCTTTAGGATTTAACATGGTCGCACAAAAAAGCGCCTTCGCTGTAATCGATGGCTGATTTAGATCAGCCGCAACAGTAGAAGTTTTCCATAATTTAAAGGCCAAGTAAATAATATAAACCGCACTAAAAAGCTTCAAGATGGGTGGCAGAATAGGCAGAGATTCAGCAATCGAGTCAATTAAAACTCCCCATGCACTAATGGCAATAAAATAACCTACCACTTCTGCTGGAATCAATTTCAGGGATTTTTTAACACCTGTTTCAATGCCTGATGAGGCTAAAAGGGTATTTGTTGGTCCGGGTGTTAAAAGGATGGTAATGACCAAACTTATAAAAAGCCATGAAAACATTCACTATCCTTTTCCTTATAAAGTTGGCCAAATACTTCAATATTTCGTTTTATTTGTCGATCTTTTAAATGTAAGAAAAAATTTAATACAAAAACGAACACCTTATAAAACAAATTCTTAATAGTTCCTTCATCTGGCATTAAGCAATAAACTCAACTTGCTAAAGATCATCTGGACATCAGAAAAAATTCACTGCCAAATCATAATTTAGTATCATTTTTATACAAATTCAAAAAACTTATGCTCTACAGCCCTTACATTCAAATAATAACTCTAAGCGTTCTCATCGAATGTTTACAAAAACTCCTCCTTCTCCATAAGGTGAATCATTCCTTATGCTGAAATTTCAATATTGTTGTGGATCAAGGTGCAGTTAACACATCTTATATGCTCTTACTTAAAAAATTGAGATCCCATATTCTTCAATTTTTGACAATGGGGTATGCAAGTCCGTAATCTTATACGGCTATACGCTATAATTACGCCATATTTGCATGAAGCAAAACTGCTAGGTCGGTTGCTAACTGTTTTCTATAGCCATTGCCGAACTTTGAAACATTGGAGATTTTTTGAGTGGAAAAGCCAATTATCATTTTTGATATGGACGGTACATTACTGGATCTTGCCTATGATGATTTTATTTGGAATCATCAGCTTCCTATCCGTTATGCTGAACAACACCAGTGCTCTTTAGAACAAAGTACTCAGGCCCTGTTTGAGTTTTATCAAACCCATAATCACACACTCAATTGGTATTCTACGCGCTTTTGGACAGCCAAAGTCGGCGTAGATACGCTCGCTTTGCAGCAGGAATTTAAGCATAAAGTTGGCCTGCGCGAAGGCTGCCTCGAACTTCTCGACTATTTAAAAAACAACGGCTACCCTTGTTGGCTTGCCACTAATGCAGACTGCGAAGGACTTAAGTTTAAACTCGAATACACGAAACTGGCCTCATATTTTGATGTCATTATTAGCAGTGAAACTCTCGGCCACGCCAAGGAATTTACTGAGTTCTGGCAACGTCTCCATGAACGCCATCCTTTTGCAGCCACACAGTGTTACTTTATCGATGACACTGAAAAAGTACTAAAGGGTGCTGAAAGTTATGGTATTCAAAACCTATTTACCATTGCTCAACCCTCATCACTAGGTCAAAGCAAGACATCCAGCCCTTATCCGATCTTAAATCAGCTCACCGATTTAATTCCTTATTTAGAGCAAGCTGAGGTCACGGCCAAATATGCGTAAATCCACTTTAGCGGAAGATGCTGTAGGCATGCGCATTGACAAATGGTTATGGGCAGCACGTTTTTTTAAAACACGTTCCATCGCCAAAAATGCAATTGAGGGAGGTAAAGTTCACCACAATGGCGAACGTGTCAAAGTGTCGAGAGAAGTTCGAGTTGGAATGGAACTCACCATACAACAAGGCATTGACAAGAAAACCGTGGTGATCAAAGAACTTTCTGACGTGCGTGGCCCTGCTCCTGTTGCCCAAAAATTATATGAAGAAACTGAAGTCAGTATTACACGACGGGAATTGATTGCAAGCCAAAGAAAGTTGCATAATCTAGCTCGACCTGATCATCGTCCGAGTAAAAAAGACCGACGAGATATCAGTAAGTTTAGACAAGAAAATGATCAACAATTTGACCAATATTGGTCTTATAATGATGATGAATGACATGCGTCATATTGTGTCGCACACGATCTGACTTTTATAGAAGATACAGACTAAATCTGTCACTATACTGAGCATATTCAGTAAATATCCGTGACATCGTTTTGAGGTTGTAAGATGGATGATAATAAAAGCAAGGCGCTCAATGCTGCGCTAAGCCAAATTGAAAAGCAGTTTGGTAAAAACACAGTAATGCGTCTTGGCGATAACACCGTACAAGCTGTTGAAGCGGTATCAACGGGTTCTTTGACACTTGATATTGCTCTAGGCATAGGCGGCTTACCGAAGGGTCGTATCGTTGAGATTTATGGTCCTGAATCTTCAGGTAAAACAACCATGACTTTACAAGCGATTGCCGAATGTCAAAAAGCAGGTGGTACATGTGCATTTATCGATGCAGAACACGCTTTAGACCCACAGTATGCGCGTAAACTTGGCGTAGATATTGACAATCTACTGGTTTCTCAGCCTGACCATGGTGAGCAAGCACTTGAAATTGCAGACATGCTGGTTCGCTCTGGTGCCATTGACCTCATCGTTGTCGACTCTGTTGCAGCATTGACACCACGTGCGGAAATTGAAGGTGAAATGGGCGACTCGCACATGGGCCTCCAAGCACGTTTAATGAGCCAAGCATTACGTAAAATTACAGGTAATGCAAAACGTTCAAACTGTATGGTGATTTTCATTAACCAAATTCGTATGAAAATTGGTGTAATGTTTGGTAGCCCTGAAACCACGACTGGTGGTAATGCGTTGAAATTCTATGCGTCTGTGCGTTTAGACATTCGTCGCGTAGGTCAGGTCAAAGAAGGCGATGAAATCGTTGGTTCTGAAACCAAAGTGAAAGTTGTCAAAAACAAAATGGCACCTCCATTCCGCGAAGCGCTCTTCCAAATCCTATATGGTAAAGGTGTCAACCACTTGGGCGAACTTGTAGACTTAGCTGTTCAACAAGAAATCGTACAAAAAGCAGGTGCTTGGTATTCATACCAAGGCGACAAAATCGGTCAAGGTAAAAACAATGTGATCCGCCACCTTGAAGAAAACCCTCAGTTGGCTGAAACCATTGAGAAAATCATTCGAGAAAAACTACTGACGACCGCAAACGCTGCGCCTGTAGAAGAGAATGAAGAAGAGCCAGACTTTTTAGATGCTTAATTAAAAGTATCGAAAAAGATTAAATGTTATTACACGACATTTAGGCTTACACTAAGAAACGCCCTACGGGGCGTTTTGTTTATTCAGATCTATTTCATAGCCGATTATGCCTAATTCAAAATTCCCCAAACTCCTTGACTATGATGCTCTCAAACAACAATTTGGTGAGGAAGAATCCCCTGCTACTCAATACGGCCACACGCAAGTAACACAAGAAACTGATGATGCTTTAGATCTTGATGAAGAGAATCAACCCAAACCCACAGGTTTAACAGGTTCTCGTCTACGTTCTTATGCCTTTGCTGTATTAACACGTAAGGAATATTCAAAAGCAGAATTGATTGAAAAACTGGCTACATGGGCGATGCACCGTGAAGAAGTGATTACACTGGTTGAAGAACTTTCAGCACAAAACTATCAGAGTGATCAACGCGTGGCTGAGATCACTTTATCGAGCCAAAAGCGTAAAGGCAAAGGCCCTAATCGCATTAAAATGGCGCTCAAAACTAAAAAGATCGACACTGGGTTAATTTTAGAAGAACTGAAAGAAACGGATTGGGTCGAACAAGCCTATCAACTCAAAATTAAAAAGTATGGAACTGAGGTCGCAACAGATCCAAAACTAAAAGCCAAACAAATCCGTTTTTTGATGTATCGTGGCTTTGAAATGGATGCGATTATGAAAGCGATTAGCAGGGTTGATGACTAATCACCATTCGCTCTTGACCAAGCTATGCCCAAATCACCTTTATAAATATTGATCTTATATTCACATCGAACATTAACTACATGTAACCGTTAATGAGTTAGAAAATAATGTAAGTCTTAAGTAACTACGAATCAGATAACATTCAGAAAAGCTTCAATATATAAAATATAAGATGAAAAAATAAAGCAATGATTTCTAATACTTGAAATAATTTTCGATAAATTAAATAATCGGGATTTAACGTGATATTAAAATACATCGCCTAAGAAAAAGTACAAATGCTAGAGAGCAAAAGAGGTGAGGAATAGAGTAAATGAATCTTTAAAACAAAAGCTAAGGGTAAAGAGAATAGGAAATATTACAAACCTAATAACAGTCAATGGAAAGATATTTTAAATTTGGTCTACATACAATATATTTGTATATTGATTATTATATTTTTAATAAATGAATATGGTGGCAACCCTACCAGCAAGCCTTCGGCACATCATATTTCCACTACCGTTGCTACCTTCCGGTCCTGGCGGGGTTCGTAGAATACAATTGCGAAGTAACCAGCAGGGCTACCATTGCAAGAACAGAGTATAGAGATTTTTCCCTAAGTTGCAAGCCTATAAACGACTTTTCAATAAGCATTTCATTCAATTGACTATTTATAAAACAAACTCAAGAAAAATCGCTCAATTATTGGTAACGACTAGGCTACATTCATTTACCTAAATATACGACAACAATGTAAAAGCTTATTGCAATTCATAACGTTGCCGTTTTTAATGGGATAAATGAATTTCGTTTGATGTGTTCCCCATCAAAGCCTTATAACACGGATATTTTATGATGCTAAAGAAGCATAGCCTATGTGCCCTCACCCTACTTTGCACAACGCCTGTTTTCGCCAATATTCCAATTGAATCTCGCGGCTTAAGCCAAGCAACGAACAATAGTGTCAATCCAACCAGCGTCGCAGTAGACACAGGTGCGAGTGCAACAGCGACCAATATTAATTGGCAAATCATGCAAAAGAACCAACAATTAGAAAGTGATTTGCGTAGCTTACGCGGTAAACTTGAAGAACAAGACAATGAGATCGCTCAACTCAAACATGAGTTGGAAAACCGTTACGCTGACCTAGATCAACGCTTAGAGTTACTTCAACAAAAAGTAGACCCTGAAGCGAGCAATACAACGGAGGATAACCAACAGGATACTCCTCCCAGTAACACCACAATCACCAACGCCAGCAGTAGCACAACCACGGTCGCAGTAAACAAAGCACCTGTAGTGGTCAGTACGCAAAACACATCTGAGCCATCTGAGCTAGAAAAAGCCGCGTATACTGTCGCATTGGATGCCTATAAGCAAGGTGGTGCGAAGAAAGCGATTGCACCCATGCAAAATTTTATTAAAAACAATCCCAACAGTGTTTACATCAGCAATGCATATTTCTGGTTAGCGGAATTTAATTTAGCGATTGAACCTACCAACTATGCAGAAGCGAAAAAGAACTACGGGATTGTGGCAAACCAATATCCAAACTCTTCGCGTGCGCCTCGAGCCGTCTATCAACTCTACAATATTGCCAAAGAAGTGGATAAAAATACGGCTCAGGCCAACCAATACAAAGCCAAACTCCTTAAACAATATCCTAAGTCTGAAGAGGCCTCTTTCTTTAAAAAATAATTTTTCTATAGATATAAAAAAAAGACACGCGAAGTGTCTTTTTTTATCTTTGGATTAAGCTTAACGCACAATGCCACGCTCTGACTGTTCTAACGAGTCAATGAGCAACTGTGCTTCAGCAACTTCAGGCAAAATTTCTGCACGGATACGTTCTAAAGCCTGCTCTGTCGTTAAACCTTCTTTATAGATCAGTTTAAATGCAGTACGTAAACCTTGAATCACATTTTTAGACCAACCTTTACGACGCATGCCTTCAACATTCATCGCAAAAGCATGTGCAGGATTACCAGAAACCATCACATAAGCAGGGACATCTTTTACAATCAATGATGCACCACCAATCATGCTATAAGAGTCAATCTTACAGAATTGGTGTATACCCGAGTTACCGCCGACAATCACATAGTCACCTACATGAACATGGCCAGCCACGCCGACATTGTTTGCAAAAATATTATGATCACCGACCACACAGTCGTGTGGAATATGCGTATTAACCATTAAAATATTATGGCTACCAATATTGGTTTTAACGTGTTACTGAACCGTACCACGGTGTAAACTACAATGCTCACGAATTTTATTATGGTCACCAATTTCTAACCAGGTTTCTTCACCTGCATATTTTAGATCTTGGCAGACCTCACCCACGCTTGCGAATTGGAAAATTTCATTTTGTTCTCCAATACGCGTATAACCACCGACCACCACATGCGAATGTAACTGCGTACCCGCACCAATAGTGACATTTGGACCAATAATACAATACGGTCCAATCTTTGCATCTGCTGCAATCACGGCAGATGCATCGATGATTGCTGTTGGGTGAATAAATTCGTTATTGCTCATGATTGCTCTATTTTCTGATGCGAAACCATAATTTCCGCAGATGCTGCTACTACACCGTCAACAGTGGCAATACAATTATATTTGTAAATACCACGTTTCTGCATGACCAATTCTGATTTTAACACCAATTGGTCGCCTGCAACGACTTGCTTTTTAAAGCGAACTTTCTCTGCACCTGCGAACAAGAACAAAGAACCTTCACTTGGTTTCTCATTGTTCATGATGAAACCAAGAATACCTGAAACCTGCGCTAACGCTTCGACAATCAAAACACCAGGCATAATTGGATAATTAGGGAAATGGCCTTGAAGAAACTCTTCATTAATAGACACATTTTTATACGCCACAATTCCATTTTCAGTCACATCAACAACACGATCGACCAATAAAAAAGGATAGCGGTGTGGTAAGTACTCACGAATAGTTTGAATCGTCATTGGCAATTCAGGTTTCGTGAAACTAGTAGAATTCGACTCAGTCATCATATTTCTATTTACGCAATTTAATTGTTGATTCAAGGGACTCGATTTGAGCCTGCATATGATCAAGTTTTTTTACCAATTGGGTCAATGGCACATCTGCTAATTGTCTTAAACGAACAACGGTGCGTTTCCACTTTTGATTTTCAAACAGTCCAATTCCTGAAGAATATGTTCCAGCCACAGAAATATTATTTGTGACCATTGACATTCCAGTTAAAGTGACATTATCAACAATATTTAAGTGCCCTGCAATTGCAGACCCACCACCTACGATGCAATTTTTGCCAATGGTTGTACTACCGGCTATTGCAGTATTGGCAGCAAAAGCCGAATTGGCACCAATTTTAGCGTTATGGGCGATTTGCACAAGGTTATCAATAATGACACCATCTTCCAAAATTGTGTCATCCAATGCACCGCGATCAATACTACAATTTGAACCAATCCGTACATCATTTCCAATGATGACCGAACCCAATTGAGCAATTCGATGCCATTTCCCTTGATAAGGGGCAAAACCAAAACCCTCACTACCAATCACAGTATTGGCATGAATACGGACACGATCACCAATTTTGCATGACATCAGATTTACATGCGATTCAATTAAACCACCGCGGCCAATTTCAACCCCATCATGTATGCTGACATGGGAATGGATAATCGTATCATCGCCAACAACGCAATTTTCACCAATGACCACATAATGACCAATATAAGCAGTATCTGAGATGATTGCAGAAGGATGGATCTGTGCAGTACTTTCAATGCCCTGTTCAGTGTGTTTAACCTCAAAAGCATGGGTTAAAATGGCAAAGGCTAAATAAGGATTGGCAACAACAATAAAGTTTTGATGTTCAACCAAGTGATCTTTCAAATCAGCTGTAACAATAAATGCTCCAGCTTTAGACTGCTGTGCTTGCTCTAAGTACTTTTCACCATTTACAAATGCAAGATGTCTAGATTCTGCCGAATCTAGACTTGCTAATCCCTTAAGGATTAAATCAGCTTGACCTACACACTCACCTTGGACTAAACGAGCAAGATCTTCTAAGCGGTACTGTTGAGGATTCATTGATTACTTAATTGCGTTAACCTTTTGAATCATTTTATCAGTTAAATCATACTTAGCGTCATAGGCAAGTGCTGAGTTTTTATTCAAAACAACATCTAATTGATTTTCTTTACGCAATTGTTCAGCAACCTGCTTTACACGACCATCAAATACAGTACGTACATGCTGAATAGAGCTTTGCACACTGCTTTGCATGGTTTGCTGCAAAGTATTGAACTCGTTCATTTTGGTTTGATACTGAGTCACCATTTTTTGCTTATCCGCAGCGCTTAGCTTATCACCTGTTTGTAAACGCTGTTGTAAGTCTTGAAGCTCTTTACTAAGTTGATCAAGCTTCGTACTTTGAGGTTGAATTTTCTGTTGAAAACTCGAATTTTGCTGTTTTAAATAGGTACTATTTTCAACAACACGCTCAAGATCCACAACACCATAGCCAGCAGCATTCGCCACTGTAGAAGTTAATACTGTAAGTGTTAAAGCTGTAAGAAGTTTTTTCATATTTATATCTTTCATGTAGAGAAAAGGTCGACCTTAGAAGGTACGACCGATTTCAAATTGAATGTTCTTTGTTTCATCGCCATCTTTATCATTCAATGGATATGCATAGCTGAGAGACAATGGACCAATCATCGTAATCCAAGTAAAGCCTACACCCACGCTATAACGCATGTTAGAAACATCAAAACCGAAGTTGTCTTTACAGTATTGTTTCGCATCTACACCTGCATCAGTTTTACTTCCAGTCATATATAACTGACCAGATGGAACATCACACTGCGTATCAAATACTTGCGCACCTTCAGCAAAGATAACTGGGCGAACCTGACGCGTCCAATCACCTTTAAATGGCAAAGGCAAAGCCAATTCTGTACCAAATTGGATCAGTGCGTTACCACCCACTTCCTCATAGTCATTATCTTTAGATCTTGATTCACTATAAGTTACGCCTGGATATTTCGGACCTAAGGTACTGTTGTCATAACCACGTACCGAACCAAAACCACCTGCATAGAAGTTTTTATAGAATGGTAAGTCATTACCATAACCTAACTTACCATAGCCACGTAACACAAAGTCTTTCGCAAGCGGGAAGTAAGCCTGAGCATCATAAGTCAACTTTTGATATTCAACATCACTGCCTGGTAGTGCAATTTCACCATTAATACGATGCGACATACCAGATGTCGGGAACACCGGACGGTTTAAGGTGTTATATGACCAACCCAAGTTTAAGTTATACGTTAAGAAGTCACCGGTAAACTCAGAACCATAAGGAGCAGATGTCTGACCATCTGGGCAAACATAACCACCTGTTGTAGGATCTAAAACTAAGTCAACCATACAATAAGTCGATGTACTTTTTGTCTTACCGCCATGTGCCAGCAAGTAATCACGTACATAGGTCGACACATACGGACCTGTGGTGACTTCAGTTTGGTCGATGTTTAAACCCGCACTAATGCTTTGGTTTTCATCAATTGGATAACCGAAATTGATACCACCACCAAAACTGTCCGTCACATAGTTGTTGACGTTATAGTCTTCATCCAACTTGGTTTTACGGTAGTACATGTTATAACCACGACGTACACCATCGATAGTAAAGTACGGATCCGTCACACTTAGGTTGTAATAGTCTTGCGTTTCCGAGCGGGATAAATCAATTGCAACAGAATTACCTGTACCCATGAAATTGGTTTGACTTAAACCTGCTTGGAAAGTTACACCACCGCTTTGTGAGAAACCAACTGCTAAGGTACTGGTACCCGAGTGCTGCTCTTCAACATTAATATTTAAATCAACCTGATCGGCTGTGTTCGGAACGCGCGCCGGTTTGATATCTACAGTTTTAAAGAAACCGGTGCGCTCTAAACGAACTTTCGATAAATCAATTTTCTCATTACTTGCTAATGCACCTTCCATTTGGCGCATTTCACGACGTAATACTTCATCCGCAGTTTTCGTGTTGCCGGTAAAGTTAATACGACGCACAGTAACTTGCTGACCTGGATTCACATAATAATTTAAATCCACCAGATGAGTTTCTTTATCAATCTGAGGCACGACGTTCACTTCTGCATAGTAATAACCTGCATTACCGTATTTACGCAGAAGCAACTGTTTAACAGCATTCACTTTTTCTTGTGAATAGGTATCGCCATCTTTATAAATTTGTAAAGCTTTCAGTTCTGCTGGGGTGTATAAAGCATCGCCCAAAAATTTGGTTTCGCCAAATTTAAACTGTTCGCCTTCATCCACTGAAACTTCAACAAAAATATTCTTTTTATCTTCACTTAAATTTAAGCTTGAGTGGTTGATATTAAAGTTGATATAGCCTTTGTTTAAATAAAGTGCACGTAAAGACTCTAAGCTTGCAGCCATCTTTTCACGTGCATAACGGTCATTACGTGAAATAATGGATGTCCAACCACTCTCTTTTACCGCAAACGCTTGTTCAATTTCGCTTTCTTTAAATACCGTATTACCAATAATATTGATATCTACAACTTTTGCAGCCTTACCTTCAACAAACTCAATCGTGAGGTCTACACGGTTGTTCGGCTTCGCTGTTGTCACAACTTTTACATCAGCATCATAACGACCTTGCTGCATGTACTGTTGTTCAAGCTCAGACTCAACCGTTTGTAGCGCTGATTTTTTCAGCACTTCACCTTCGGTAATCCCCATCTTCTTCAAGCCTTCTTCCAAGGCCTCTTTAGGAATGAGTTTATTACCTTTAAATTCAACTTTAGAAATTAGTGGGCGTTCGACAACTTTGAAAACCAGCGTATCACCCTGCTTTTCTGTTTTAATGTCATCAAACAAACCTGTTGCATATAAACTACGAATGGCATTGGCAAGTGCTGCATCGCTCACACGATCCCCACTATTCAACGGAATCATTCCATAGACATTTGCTGGCGTTAAACGAACAAGTCCATCAACCTTAATATCACGTACTATATAATCTTCTGCTGCATATACTTGTTGTACTGTTGCCATAGCACTGATGAGCGCCAAAGGCATAAATAAATGTGTGTGCTGCATGCCAGTTTTTTCCGATGTAAAATTTAATTCCGTATCTACGCTTTTTTACAAACGCATAAAATCATTGAATAGTGCCAAAAGCATCATACTTCCGAGCAATACCATACCAATTTTTAAACCAACCAATTGTATTTGTTCAGAAACAGGTTTACCACGTATTAGTTCTATAAAATAATAGACCAAATGTCCACCATCAAGCATAGGAATAGGCAATAAATTTAATATCCCTAAACTTACACTCATCAGTGCCATAAATGAGATAAAAGTTTGCCAACCCATTTCCGCACTTTGTCCTGCGACTTTGGCAATCGTAATCGGTCCTGATAGGTTGTCTAGACCAATCAAACCGCGTACCATTTTCACAATCGAGTTCAAAATCATACTCGACAGTTGACCGGTTTTATCCACCGCCATCATGAAGGCTTCAGCAGGATTATATTGTATCGTTTGTTTATATTCTGTAGGAATACTGATTTTCCCAGGGTCACTTTGTACACCTAAGACACCAGAAACCTTGCCCATATTGTCACGCTTACCTTGCGGCATCACCTCAAGTTGTACCAATTGATTTTGGCGAAGCACATCAATTTTTAACAATTTCTCAGGCGAGGCTTGAACCACTTGTACCACATCAAACCAATCATTCATCTTGATGCCATCAATCGCGACAATTTTGTCACCTTGTTGCATACCCTGACGAATGGCTGCACCATCTTCGCTCAACTTAGTCACAACCGCAGGAATTTTTGGTCGATAAGGCGTAAAACCCAGAACATCAAGCGGAGACTGTGTTTGATCTTTCAAGAAGTTTTGAATAGGCAAACTAAATGTCTTAACTTGTCCCGCACGTTCGGCCTGAATTTGGATTGATCCCGTTTCACCTACACGGTCAACCAAGGCAAAATTCAATTTTTCCCAAGTGGGTGTCGTTAAGCCATCAACAGCGGTAATTTTATCGCCCACTTGCATTTGAACTTGTGCTGCAGGTGTATTAGGTACTACTTTACCCACACGTGTATTCAATTGCTCTTGTGCAGGTAAAAATAAAATCCAAAACAGTAAAATGGCGAATGCCAAGTTAATCAATGGGCCAGCTGCAACAATTGCGATACGCTTCCAAGGTGACTGACGATTAAATGCTTTGGGCGCATCCTCTTCAGCAACATCACCTTCACGCTCATCCAGCATTTTGACATAACCACCCAAGGGCAATGCCGAAAGCTGATATTGAATACCTGACTTTTTAGAGGTCCACTTTAAAACCGTTGGTCCAAAACCAATGGAATAAACTAAAACTTTTACGCCCAATTTACGCGCAACAAAATAGTGCCCAAACTCATGTATTGCAATAAGTGGGCCTAAAAGCAAAATTGCCGCAACAATCATAAACAAGGCGCTCATGCTTAAATTCCTATATTCACCACATATTGCTGAGCAACATGACGTGCGTTTTGATCGGCTTCTAAAATAACATCAAGTTGTGTTGCTGCTTGATGTGGGATGGTATTCAAAGTGTGTTCAACAATAGTAGGAATATCCATAAACCCCACCTGTTGATTTAAAAATGCAGCAACAGCAATTTCATTGGCTGCATTTAAAATCGCTGGGGCTGTACCCCCAGTTTTCATCGCTTGGCGTGCCAAGCTTAATGCTGGGAATCGATGTATATCAGGCGCTTGAAAATCCAACTGATGATTTTTAAATAAATCTAAAGCTGGAACATGGGTTTGAATACGCTCAGGCCATGCCAACGCATGTGCAATCGGCGTACACATATCAGGATTTCCCATTTGTGCTAAAGTTGAACCATCCACATATTGCACCATGGAATGAATAATACTCTGCGGATGCACAACTACTGTAACAAAATGTTCTTCGATTGAAAAAAGATGACAAGCTTCAATTAGCTCTAACCCTTTGTTCATGAGGGTCGCCGAATCAACCGAAATTTTCTGCCCCATGGACCAATTAGGATGTTTACACGCCTGCGCAGGCGTTACATTATGTAATTCATCTAAACTATGTTTTAGAAATGGCCCGCCGGATGCGGTCAAAAGAATACCAGAAACTCCAAGTTTCGGCTGTCCGTGACGCTCAGCTTGTAAATAGGTCTGCGGCAAGCATTGGAAAATTGCATTATGCTCAGAATCTACAGGAAGCAAAAGAGCCTGATGGTCATGAGCAGCCTGCATCATGATGTCACCCGACATCACCAACGCTTCTTTATTTGCCAAAAGGACACGCTTTCCTGCTTTTACCGCTGCTAGCGTCGGTATTAAACCTGCCGCGCCAACAATAGCCGCCATTACCACATCCACTTCCGGATGTTCAGCAACTGCAATGAGACCTGCCTCATCCGCCAAAATTTCAATGTTTTGTAAATTGGCTGCGACTAGAAGCTGGCGCAGTTCATCCACTTTAGCTTGAGGTACAACTGCAATTTTAGGTTGAAACTGCTGACAAATATCAACAAGTTCTTGCATCCGACTATGTGCCGTAACAGCAAACACAGAGTAGCTTTCAGCATGTTGTTGCAATATTTTTAAGGTGCTCTGCCCAATCGAACCCGTCACACCCAAAATACAAACAGATTGAGACATTTACAAATCTACGCCAATAAGTTTTAACACATATACACCCGCAGCAAAGATAGGTGCAGCAGCCAGTAGCGAGTCAATGCGATCCAGTACCCCACCATGCCCTGGCAAAATACGACCCGAGTCTTTAATTCCAGCCCGACGTTTAATCATAGATTCAAACAAATCACCGAGCACCGAGCTAAATACAGTCACTACAGATAAGATAAGAAATAACAAATGCTGTGCGTACGTTAAGTCTAAATAGAGGATTTCAACAGCGACCACGATGATCATGGCAGTAATCACACCACCATAAAGCCCTTCCAACGATTTATTTGGACTCACTTCAGGTGCAAGTTTACGCTTACCCAGTTTACGCCCAACAAAATATGCCCCGCTGTCAGCCCCCCAAACCAATAAAAACAGGTACATTAGCCACCATGGAGACATCTTCCAGAGTGCAAAAATAGCGGTCACAGCTGAAGATATCAGAACAATACCAACCACCTTAAGGGTTGAATTATACCAAGCATCATAATTCGGGTAGGATTTAACCCAATACAGGCTTAGCAGCCAACATAGGATAGAGGCAGCCCAAAGTAGAAGTGCAATGTCGTTAAAGTATAAGGCAAGTGTAGCGAGGCCAGCACTTAGTAAACCAAAACCCCATGCTAGAGGTTTATTAACATTTTTTGTTGTACGGGGCATGAGTTTAAACCACTCATAGCCTGCAACCCCTGCCGCAATAATCATCAGCACAAACATTGGATAGTGTGACTGGGTTGCAAACATACAACTCAGTACAACGGCCACCAAAACCAATGCGGTTATAATCCGCTCTAACATTTATTAGTTCTCAATTTTATCTTGTAGAATTTGTTCCGTCGTTTTCCCGAAACGACGTTCACGCCCACCAAATACAGCCAAGGCGTCATCAAACTCTTCTACACTGAACTCTGGCCAAAGAGTTGGAGTGAAGTAAAGCTCTGCATAAGCTGCTTGCCACAACATAAAGTTCGATAAACGAAAATCCCCACCAGTACGAATCAATAGATCCACAGCAGGTAAATCGCTCAAACTAACGTATTGGCCAAAAACATGTTCATCAATTTGCTCAGGATCTAACGATTGAGATTGAACAGCAAGTGCAATCTGCTTAGCCGCATGAGCCATATCCCACATTCCACCGTAACTAATTGCGATGGTCAAAGTCATCTTGTCGAAATTAGCAGTGTCTTGTTCGGCATGCAACATTAAGTCACGCAATTGCGGGGATAATTTAGAACGATCACCAATAAAGCGTAAAGACATTTGATATTGATGCATACGAGGTAACTGTTCATGAATCGTGTCTTCCAACAATTTCATGAGCAAATCAACTTCAGCTTGAGGGCGCTTCCAATTTTCACTCGAAAAAGCAAAAACGGTTAATGCTTGAATATTTCTTTTTCGACAATGCTCAACAATCGGGTCCAGGACATTTTTTCCTTCACGGTGACCATCACCCTTTTGCATTGCATTTTTTTTGGCAAAACGATTGTTGCCATCCATGATGATGGCAACATGTTTTGGAAGAGTAAGCTTATCTTCTGAATCGGTCATTATACAAATTAGACCTTCAACAACTCAGCTTCTTTATTCGCAAGACGTTTGTCGATTTCAGCAACAAACTTATCTGTGATTTTTTGAATATCATCAGATGCACGACGTTCATCATCTTCAGAAATTTCTTTTTCTTTCAACAATGCTTTGATGTCGCCCAGTACATCACGGCGAATATTACGTACTGCAACTTTTGCATTTTCAGCTTCGTTACGCGCAACTTTCTGCATGTCACGGCGTGTTTCTTCCGTCAATGCAGCCATTGGAACACGAATCGCATCAGCTGTAATTGGGTTTAAGCCCAAATCTGATTCACGGATGGCTTTATCAATTGCCGCAACCATCGTGCGCTCAAATGGCTGAATCAACAAGGTACGCGAGTCTTCAACACCCACGTTTGCCACTTGGTTTAATGGCACATCTGAGCCATAGTAAGGAACCATTACCCCGTTTAAGATAGATGGATGCGCACGTCCTGTACGAACCTTGGCAAAACCGTGTTCTAACGAGTCAAGTGACTTGTTCATACGGTCTTCTGCGTCTTTTTTAAGATCGTTAATCATGTGATCTTCCTTACTTAATTCGAAAAGATATAAATTCTAAAATAGCGTGTAGTATAAAGAGCTTTCGAGGTCACGTACATTAGTTCGTTACGTGAGTACCCTCTTTTTCGCCCATAACCACTGAAAGCAATGAACCAGCTTTGTTCATGTCAAAGACTTGAAGCGGTACATTGTGGTCACGACATAAACAAATCGCTGTTAAATCCATCACACCCAATTTCTCATCTAACACTTGGTCAAAAGTTAAGGTGTCATATTTAACGGCATCATCGTATTTGCTTGGGTCTTTGTTGTAGACACCATCAACTTTCGTTGCTTTTAGGATCAGGTTGGCTTCAATCTCGATACCACGTAAGCATGCTGCTGTATCTGTGGTAAAGAACGGGTTACCTGTACCTGCGACAAACACACAAACTTCACCTTGTGTTAGATGACGAATGGCATCACGGCTTGAGTATGATTCAACTACAGCACCAATTGGCAATGCTGACATCAAACGCGTTTTGATATTACGACGTACCAAAGCATCACGTAATGCCAAACCATTCATCACGGTTGCAAGCATACCCATTTGGTCACCGGTTACACGACCAACCAAACCATCTTTTTGTAATTGACTACCGCGATATAAGTTACCACCACCCACAACGATCCCGACTTGCACACCCAAACCCACTAAATGCGCAATTGCCAAAGACATTTGATCAAGTACTTGAGCATCAATACCCATATCTTTATTTCCAGCCAATGCTTCGCCAGAAAGTTTCAGTAAGATGCGTTCAAAACGTGGTTTTTTAGAATCCAACATCGCAATAACTCCAATATCTAAATTTTAAAATTTTATTTGTGTCTTAATTCGATTTAATCGAAATCAATTGTGCGTAGAGGTCATATTCATCTGCATCGGTAATTTCGACTTCTAACAAATCGCCTGATTTAATCTGGCTTTTATCAATATCTTCCACAAAGACATTGCCATCAATTTCAGGAGCATCTGCGTATGAACGTGCAATCGCAACGGGGAATTCTTCATCCAGCTCATCGACCAGCACCGTCATTTTCTGACCAACACGCTTTTGAAGTTTTGCAGCAGAAATCGCCTGTTGCACTTCCATAAAGCGTTCATAACGCTGTTGCTTAATCTCTTCAGGCACGTGATCTGGCAAGTCGTTTGCTGTTGCACCTTCAACAGGTGAATAGGTGAAGCAGCCTACGCGATCAAGTTGTGCTTCTTTCAACCACTCAAGTAAGATCTCAAAATCTTCTTCAGTTTCGCCTGGGAAACCCACAACGAAAGTTGAACGAATCACCAAGTCAGGACATTTTTCACGCCACAGCTTTAAACGCTCAAGTGTATTTTCACTATGCGCAGGTCGTTTCATTAGTTTTAAAACTTTTGGGCTGGCATGTTGGAATGGAATATCCAAATAAGGCAAAATTTTACCTTGTGCCATCAAGTCAATCACTGCATCCACATGTGGATATGGATAGACATAGTGCAAACGCACCCAAATACCCAGTTGACCTAAGGCCTCACACATGTCATAGAACTTCGTCTTAACAGGTTGACCATTCCAAAAGTCTAATTTGTATTTGGTATCGAGGCCGTAAGCAGAAGTATCTTGGGAGATAACGAGTACTTCTTTTACACCGGCACGTTTAAGCGCAGCCGCTTCTTCTAAAACAGAACCGACTGGGCGAGACACTAAGTCACCACGCATACTTGGAATAATGCAGAAGGTACAACGATGGTTGCACCCTTCTGAGATTTTTAAGTACGCATAATGCTTCGGCGTTAAACGAATCCCTTGTTCTGGAACAAGGTCAATAAATGGGTTGTGTTTTGTTGGCTCAGGCACGTATTGGTGCACGGCTTCCATCACTTCTTGATATGCAGCCGCCCCTGTCACTTTTAAGACATTTGGGTGCATTTGGCGAATTTTGTCTTCGTCTTTACCTAGGCAGCCCGTAACGATTACACGACCGTTCGCACTCATGGCTTCGCCAATGGCATCTAAAGACTCTTGCACTGCAGATTCAATAAAACCACAGGTATTTACAACAACTAAATCCGCACCATCATAATCTGATGCTACATCATAACCTTCAGTCTTCAACTGAGTTAAAATTCGTTCGGAATCAACCAATGCCTTAGGACAACCTAAAGAAACAAAACCGACTTTGGGGGATTTCATGAATCTGCGCTCCACTAGAATGCGCGTATTGTATGTCTTTTCTGTTTATAAAAACAGATCGATTCCACACTCTTTGTTTAATGCACCAAAATAAAACCAACACTGTAGTAGAATCAGTATAACGCACCATTTTAAGTCACTTTCAGTTTACTTGATTTTTAGAATCCGCTATATCTTTAGCTAATCGTTCATTTACAGCGCATTCCGCAAAAAAAGTGTGCTCATTTCACTATACAAAATCAAAGTTGGCGTGCATTTTGCTTTATTTGCATCAATTCAGTCCGCTATTTGGAACGGTTAATGCTTTATCAAGATGCCATTGCGCTATTTTAATACAGGATACATTCGCTAATGGATCACCCTATTTCTATCGACTATCGCCTTTTAGTGGACAATTTGACCACTGCGATTTTATTGGTCGACAGTAAATTAAATATTTTTTACTTAAATTCCTCTTGCGAAGCATTATTTGATATCAGTCTTTTACGTGCCTCTGGCCAACCTGCGCTTAATTTACTCCATGCACCCAATGATGAGTTCAATACAGAAGAAGCACTTCTCAATACTCTAAACTCGGGACAACACTACACCCGTCGTGAAGCCATTATAAAGGTCAACTTTAAAGATATTCATGTTGACTATACCGTGTCACAGCTAAATTCAAATAAACCCTATCATCCTTTGCTTTTAATTGAGATCAATCCGATTGATCGGATGCTCAAAATTTCCAAGGAAGAAAATTTCTTACAACAACATCAAGTCGCACGCCAACTGATTCGCGGTGTTGCACATGAAATTAAAAATCCGTTGGGCGGAATTCGCGGCGCTACACAACTGTTAGCGCGTAGCCTCAATGATCCGCAATATAGCGAGTTCACAGACATTATTATTAGTGAAGTCGATCGCTTACGTAATTTAGCAGATACCATGCTTGGTTCTCGTCAGCTTCCAAGTTATGAATTGGTCAATGTACATGAGCCTTTAGAGCGCGTTCGCTCACTCATTACCAACCAAACCAAAAAGAAAATTAAGATCACCCGTGATTATGATTTGTCATTACCTGAAGTCATGGCCGATCGTGATCAGTTGATACAAGTCATGTTGAACATTAGCGTCAATGCTGTGCAAGCCATGACTGAAAATAAAGAGTTCTTTGTCGACCACCAACCTGAACTAATGTTACGCACCCGTATTCAACGTTTAGTGACCATCAATGGTGTACTGCAACGCTCCGTGGTGAGGATTGATATCGAAGACAATGGTCCAGGCGTTCCAGAAGAAATTTTAGAATCCGTATTTTACCCACTGGTCACGGGTCGTGCTAAAGGCACAGGACTGGGTTTAAGTATTGCGCAAAATATTATGCATCAACATAACGGAATGATTGAATGCCAATCTGTTCCCGGAAAAACTACTTTTAGCTTATATATACCTTGGGAGTTAAACCATGTCGCGAAATAAAATATGGGTAATTGATGACGATCGCGCCATGCGCTGGGTGCTGGAAAAAACGTTCAAAGAAGAAGGTTTTGACGTCACAAGTTTTGAAGAAGCTCAATCCGCCCTAGACCAGCTCAGTTTAGATGCACCCGATGTGATCTTGACCGATATTCGCATGCCGGGCATCGATGGCTTAACTTTTTTAGCGAAAGTTAAAGCTAACTACCCTGACTTACCTGTCATTATCATGACGGCTCACTCCGACCTAGAGTCTGCTGTTTCAAGTTATCAAACAGGCGCATTTGAGTATTTACCCAAGCCTTTTGATATTGATGAAGCCTTAGCCTTGGTGAATCGTGCGATTTTGCATATCACCAAAATGCAGCAGCAAGAATCGGCAAAAAC
This sequence comes from Acinetobacter sp. MYb191, assembly GCF_037572605.1. NCBI lineage: Bacteria > Pseudomonadati > Pseudomonadota > Gammaproteobacteria > Moraxellales > Moraxellaceae > Acinetobacter > Acinetobacter sp. MYb191. The sequence goes on from NZ_JBBGZP010000021.1 coordinate 413,075, forward strand.
CGTACAACCGATTCAATCGACCGAAATCATTGGCGAGTCTCCTGCTATGCAGGAAGTCTTCCGCGCGATTGGTCGTTTGTCTCAGTCACACATTACAGTGCTGATTAATGGTGAATCTGGCACAGGTAAAGAGTTGGTTGCGCATGCTTTACACCGCCACTCACCACGGAGCAGTAAACCTTTTATTGCGCTCAATATGGCCGCGATTCCAAAAGACCTAATTGAAACAGAGCTTTTTGGTCATGAGAAAGGTGCATTTACAGGGGCAAATACACAACGCCAAGGTCGCTTTGAACAAGCCAATGGCGGAACGCTGTTTTTAGATGAAATTGGTGATATGCCTTTTGAAACACAAACGCGCTTACTGCGTGTCCTGGCTGATGGCGAGTTTTACCGTGTCGGTGGTCATATTCCAGTAAAAGTAGATGTCCGTATTGTCGCGGCAACGCACCAAGACTTAGAAAAACTGGTACATGATGGTCGCTTCCGTGAAGACTTATATCACCGTCTGAACGTGATTCGCATTCACATTCCAAAACTGGCGCATCGTAGCGAAGACATCCCGATGTTGGCGCAGCACTTCTTGGCACGCGCAGGCAAAGAATTAGGTGTCAGCCCTAAAATCCTTCGCCCTGAAACGCAAGAATATATGCAACAGTTACCTTGGCAAGGAAACGTACGTCAACTCGAGAATACCTGCCGCTGGTTAACAGTCATGATTACAGGGCGTGAAGTTTATCCTGAAGACCTTCCGTCAGAACTGAAGCAAATTCCAATTACCCGCTCAGGTGAAGATGCACAAGCCGCGCATAACTTAGATCGCATTGCGGTGCATCATTGGGACGAGTTATTGGGTCAATGGGCTGTGCAAAAGCTGAAAAATGGCGAGATGAAAATTCTCGATATCGCCACCCCAATGTTCGAACGCACATTGATCATTGCTGCGCTGCAACAAACCCGTGGCCGTAAACGGCATGCGGCTGAGTTACTCGGTTGGGGGCGCAACACCCTTACGCGTAAACTCAAAGAACTAGGTATGGATACCGCGGATGATGAAAGTGAAGAAGAAGTTTTAGAAAACTAAAAGCAGATTCCGCCCCATAACCAACTCAAAATAAAAGCGCCGCAATGGCGCTTTTATTTATTAAGCCGTAAAACCCAAATAACGTGAATAACCTTCAACACCTAGTGGTGCTTTTAACATTATAAATTTTGGGTAACTGGCTTGGGTTAACTCTTCAAACATAATCACTTGATCATCATGCGCATGGAGATCATCAACACTGCGCTGCATGGTCGCTTCAAATTCATCTGTGATATATTCGAAACCAATGTCCATCGCAATAAATAAGGTATGTTCACAAGGCTGAACGTATTGTTCCTGAGACCAATCAATTACCTGTTGTTGGCAGTGTGGGCACGCTACAGGATCTGTCGCTTCACAGTCTAGTGGGATCAATTGATAAGTCATAATTTAGCTTTTAAACAAAGATGCTGCGAAGTTTAGCATAGGATAAAGTGCCTAGAATAATCATGTCGACTTTAGAAAAAGCCATTGCACTGGCTACAACCCAACATGCTGGCCAACTCGATAAGGGCGGACAAGCTTACATCTTGCATCCACTACGCCTCATGTTGCAATTTTCCAATCCCACCCTACAAATCATTGCCGTGTTGCATGACATTTTGGAAGACACCTCAACGACTGCTGAAGACTTAGAAGCGCTTGGCTTTAGTGCCGAGATCATTCAATCCATACAAGCACTGACCAAACAAACAGGTGAATCACGTTTGGAAGCGGCCAAGCGCACTGTATTAAACCCTCTTGCAACCCAAATGAAATATGTCGATGTACTCGATAATATGAACCTTTCGCGCATAAACAACCCAACAGCACACGACTTTGCACGGCTTGAAGAATATAAAGTAGTGCTTGAAATACTCAAACAAGCGAAAACACTGTGAAACCCTTTGAATAACCGAGTATTTTCAATTAAATCTCTACAATTTCAAAATTGACAAACTGCAACGATCACTTTTTAATTAAGCCTATCGTTGCACAAATGGACATCGTGAATGTTAAGCGATTTAGATGATTTTTATTGTTTTGCTCAAGTGGTTGAACATGGTGGTTTTAGCGCAGCCGAACGCGCAACAGATATTCCCAAATCCAAACTCAGTCGACGTGTGTATAACCTCGAAGAGCGCTTGGGTGTACGCCTAATTCAACGCAGCTCTCGACACTTCGCCGTGACCGATATTGGCATGAACATTTACCGTCATGCGCAAGTGATGATGAATGCTGCACAAGCTGCACACGATTTGGTCGATCATCTCAGTTTACAACCGCGCGGTGTCATTAAACTCAGCCTGCCAGTATCGATTGCACAAAACGAAATTGCACGTATTTTACCGAGCTTCTTAAAAACCTATCCCGAAATTAAAGTACAAATGATGGTGACCAATCGCCGTGTGGATATTATAAACGAAGGTTTTGATATTGCCCTTCGCGTCCGCTCCAATCTAGACGATGATCCAAGTTTGGTGATTCGTAAATTTGAAAATATCGAGCAGCATTTATTTGCCAGCCAAGCCTACTTAAATGAATTTGGTGAACTGAAACAACCTGAAGATTTAAGCCAACATCATATACTGAGTATGGTTGATGAGCATTTAGATCAACATATCATCGTGCATAATGATGCGCAGCAACAAAAGAAAATACGCGTCAATCCTGTCGTGATGGGGTCTGATTTGAGTATGTTGGCTCAACTGGTCCGTAAGAACTGCGGTATTGCCTTACTTCCAGACAGCATCGTACAAGATATGGTGAAAAGTGGTGAATTGGTTCGTGTACTGCCCGACTGGAAAGCACCACACGGTATTTTTCACGCTGTGTATCCTTCACGTCGTGGTTTACTGCCTGCTGTCCGTGTGTTTATTGACTATTTAATTGAACACCTTAGCTCAAATAAATCACTTTAAACCCTACACATGCTCAATGACATTGAGCCAATCCATTAGACAAAAAAAAGAGCTTAACCGAGGTGGATAAGCTCATAAACTTTCAAAATAAAAAACTACAGCGAGTATCTTGGAAACAATTTTAGTGACAAAATAAAGTCTAGGCCAATAGCTTACATGTATAAGTTTTAATCATATAATATCAAAAACCCGATAAATAAAAGGTTTCAAAAATATCAGTTATTGATTTTAAGACTTAATTTAGCTTTTAGGCCACAAAGCTAGACCAAAGTCTAAAATTTAATCACCTACAAAACATCAACTTAAATTTCTGGATAAGTGCCCGTACCTTCAGGCCAAGGTGATAGTAACTCAAAACCTGTTTCAGTCACGAGTACCATATGCTCCCATTGCGCAGTTAAAGACTTATCGGCAGTCACGACTGTCCAACCGTCCTTGAGCTCTTTGACATGTGCTTTGCCCATATTAATCATCGGTTCAATCGTGAACACCATGCCCGCTTTAAGCTGCATCCCCTTACCTGGTTGACCATAGTGCAATACGCTTGGCTGTTCGTGATAAACCTTGCCGATACCATGACCACAATACTCGCGTACCACACTATAACCTTCACGGTGCGCAACTGTTTGAATGGCATAACCAATATCACCCAACGTTGCACCTTGCTTCACAGCATGAATACCTGCAACCATCGCCTCATAAGTCGTATCGACTAGCTTTTTGGCTTCCGGTTTCACTGTACCCACATAGTACATACGACTGGTATCACCAAAGTAGTCATCTTTAATAATCGCCACATCAATATTAATAATATCGCCATCTTTGAGTACAACATTCGGCGATGGAATACCGTGACAGACTACTTCATTTGGAGAAATACAGGTGGTTTTGGTATAGCCATGATAACCAATATTGGCAGGCGTCACTTTTAAGGTATTTACAATGAAGTCATGACAAATATCATCCAGATATTCAGTCGTAACACCCGGCTTTACATGTTCACCAATCATCGCTAAAACTTCGGCAGCCAAACGACCAGATATACGAAGTTTTTCTACATCTTGTTCAGTTTTTATGCTCACATTTAAGCCACGCATTGAAATATCCTCAATTATGAAGTCGCAAGTATAGACCTTTTCTCAATATTTTTGTTCAAACTTAAATCTTAGGGTAGCCTCCAACAACCAGCCTTTAAAAAATTTGTGTAATTTTAAAGCATTTGCACTACAACTTTTAATTTAGAAAAAATAGCACCTCAAGCTTTTAATATTTATAATTTTTCTATTTTAAAATTGATAATCAATCACATATATCAACCTATTTTTTACAAGTTGATATATTCACTTTTCATCTTATAAAAAAATTTAATACCACCCATGAAATAAATTAGCCAAAAAAACACTTATGCACTAAAATCGTCCCCTTTGTTCAACTCGATCTCCCTTTTATGACAAGTCTGCGTACTCGGGATATTGTTGCTTTGGGTTTTATGACTTTCGCACTCTTCATTGGTGCGGGCAACATTATCTTTCCACCGATTGTGGCTCAACAAGCGGGTGAGCATGTATGGCTAGCAGCTTTTGGTTTCTTAATCACTGCTGTGGGCTTACCTGTAATCACCATTATTGCGCTGTCACGTGTCGAAGGTTCGATTCAAATTTTAAGTTCACCTTTGGGTAAAATAGCCAGCCTCATTTTAACCATTACGTGTTACCTAACTGTCGGGCCACTCTTTGCGACACCACGTACTGCAACCGTTTCTTATGAAATTGGTTTTTCATCTTATCTTGGAACATCAAGCAGCAGCTTGCTGATCTACAGTGCAATCTACTTTAGTGTAGTCACCCTCATTTCACTGTATCCAAACAAGATTTTAGACACGGTTGGTTATGTACTCTCGCCACTGAAGATTTTATCTTTGGCCATCCTTGGCATTGCGGCGATGATGATTCCAACGGGTTTCGTTCCGCCAGCCATCAATAATTATGTCGACAGCCCTGTTTCTGAAGGTTTTGTAAATGGTTATTTAACCATGGACACTTTAGGTGCTTTGGTTTTTGGTATTGTGATTATTCAAGCCATTCGTTCACGCGGTGTAAGCAATCCTAAACTGATTACACGTTATGCGGTTATTGCGAGTATCATTTCTGGTATTGGATTAACTGTAGTTTATCTCAGCTTATTTAAACTTGGCCTTGGAAGCCATGAAGTCGCAGCAAATGCGAGCAATGGTGCAGTGATCCTGCATGCATATGTTCAACATGCATTTGGTGACTTAGGTTCTATTTTCCTTTCTGCCATGATTTTTATTGCGTGTATGGTCACTGCGATTGGCCTGACCTGTGCTTGTGCTGAATATTTCAGTTCGATCACTAAAATTGGCTATAAAGTTTGGGTTTTCATTCTGATTGGTTTCTCTTTCATTATTTCAAACTTAGGTTTAACCAAACTCATCGCCTTTTCTGTGCCTGTTTTAAGTGCAATTTATCCACCTGCCATTGTAGTGATTATGCTGAGCTTTGGCTGGAAATTCTTTAATCATCCTCGACGAGTGATTGCACCTGTTACAGCAGTGTCTTTGGTCTTTGGTCTTCTAGACGGTTTAAAAGTTGCAAACTTTGAACTACCTTATGCACTGACTCACTTACCTCTTGCAGAACAAAACCTTGCATGGCTTATTCCATCACTGGTGGTTTTTGCAATTGCCGTTGTAATCGACAAAGTGAAAAAGTAAGCAAAAACTGATGTTGTTAAAGTCTGGTTTTACCCAAACCTGATTTTAAGCATGATCAATATTTGTCACATTTTATCCAAATGGACACATATTGTTTCATTTCTTTCTACATCAGTTTTTGTACATACTGACACATTTTATATACACCGCTAAAGTCGTATATCAACACCTTCATATCTCTTATAAATTTAATATTAGAAAATAAAAAATTCTTTAAAGCCTGTCCTAGCAAGCCATTCATGGCATCAATATTGCTTTATACAATCTATGTATAAGCTTACATGCATCATTTATTTGTCACCTTATACGGTAACGAAATACTATTTATTCACTAAAAAAATGCTACACACATATTTTCTGATTGGTATAGCATAATTTCTCTGAAAAATAGTTGTTTTTGCTCTTGATCAACGCAAGTTTTAGCAGTACAACATTAAGAACTAATCCGACTAAACACATTGGTTTTTAGTCAAAAACTCAAGGAGGGATGGAGATGTTATCATTACATTTCAACAAGCAAGTCTTCATTAACGCTCTGAAGGCAAACAAGAATATGGTGACGTATTTAAGTACCACCATTGCCCTGATGGTCATTATGATCATGCATGGCTTAATTCAAGGTAACCTTAAAGCTGAATATTTTGCTTACGCTATCGTCGTATCATTTGCCTTTTATTTATGGGCAGTCGTCGATCAAAAATTCCGAAAGGCCACACAGTCAATTGACTAGCAAACAGGTGGATGACTAGTCATCCACCTTTGTAAAAGTATAAAAATTAGAAAAACTATAAGAACAACTTAAAATAAACCTAAAAACATTCCCCACAACAAACCCAACGTCGCCACAATTTCCCCCACAACCAATGCCATCATTGCCATCAACATAATTGATTTGGGTAAAGTCCATTTGCCTAGAACATGCGGACTACGAAATTGGTTATTGGTGTCTTGCAATAGCCCATGCACAATATAGCTCAGTATAGAGAAGCTAAAAAAGAATAAATTGATTCCCACAAACAGCATGTTCAAAGGTTCAGCCCAGACTGAAATTGCGGCCATTAACGCAATAATTAAACTTGCAGGTGCATATAACAAACTGCTGCGGTGCGCTATATCAACATAATAGTGCGCGCGAAACTGTGGTGAATGGCGAATTTGCGCATATTTCCATACCCCTGTCAGCATCCCAACAAACAGAAAAATCCCACTAAACAAAAGTGCAAATTTTACCGACATATCTAATTCAACAAACTGCATGTGTTTTCCTTTTTTATTTTCACTCTATTCTATACAGATCTACTTGACTTCAAAGTCATAGATTAGACAAGTTTCTTTTTGGAACTTAGGTAGAGTAGAAAAAAATTTTATGCTTAACCGATTATGCAAAATTACGAAACTTTAGCTATTACCTGCTCTGACCATTATTCACTCAGTGGACGCTTTTATGCAGCCCAAGGTACACAACAAGCCCTACCTGTTTTAATCTGCCCTGCCACAGGTATTACTCAACAGTTTTACCACCATTTTGCATCATGGCTTGCAGAACAAGGCTATGCCGTTTTGGTTTTTGATTTTCGCGGCATTGGTGAGTCTTTGCATGAACCACTTAAAAAGTCGAAAGCCAGCATCGTGCAATGGGGGCAATTGGATATCCCTGCGGCGATGGAGGTGTTATTGAATAAGACCCAAGCGACACAAGTGATTTTGCTCGGTCATAGTGCAGGTGGGCAACTTTTAGGTATTAACCCAAACTATGAAAAAGTCGCAAAAGTCGTTGCTGTTGCAGGCTCAACAGGACACGTAAAAGATTTGAAAGGTCGTACTAAACTCCTGGCTCCTGTGATGTTTAAACTAATCTTTCCTATTGCACGTTATACCTTAGGCTATGGGCCGACCAATGCCATTGGCATGGGCGAAAACCTACCCAAAGATGTGGCACGTGATTGGGCACAGTTTTGCAGCAAACCAGGTTATGTAATCAATGCCTTAGGCAAAACAGTACAAGATGACTTCCACCGTGATATTCGCTGTCCAATCACAGCCATTTGGGCATCGGATGATGAAATTGCTACGCAAGTGAATGTCAAAGGCTTACTCAGCCTTTACCCAAATGCACATACAGATCAAATTGAACTCAAACCACAGGCATATGGCCACAAAGCCATTGGTCATATGGCGATGTTTAAGCGTTCCCATCAAAACTTATGGCCTGAAATTGCAGCACAGCTTTCATCTTAAGGCGGCACATATCAAGCCAAGCCTATCGCCAGTTCAAGCAGCACTTGCTTGGCTGGCTTTATTTTAACCGCAAAATTGCAGCTTTCAGATAAAAACCAACGCTATTGATAAATTTAATTTCATTAATCGATAAATAAATATTATATTTCCACCACGAATTTTTATTAAGTCATAGTTCATGTGATGTCTATCGCATGTGCTAGAGATGGATGAATCATGTCTGCACAACAGCAACCCCAGCTTAAGCATGGGCTGAGCAACCGCCATATTCAGCTGATTGCTTTAGGCGGCTCTATTGGTACAGGCCTATTTTTAGGCATTTCTCAAACCATTAAACTGGCTGGCCCTTCCGTTATTTTAGGCTACGCACTGGCGGGCTTAATTGCATTTTTCATGATGCGCCAGTTGGGTGAAATGGTGGTTGAAGAACCCGTGAGTGGCTCTTTTAGTTATTTTGCCTATAAGTTTTGGAGCCCTTTTGCCGGCTTTATGTCGGGCTGGAACTATTGGGTACTCAATGTCTTGGTCTGCATGGCGGAACTCAGTGCCATCGGCCTCTATGTCCAGTATTGGTGGCCTGAAATTCCCACATGGATTTCAGCGCTTGGTTTCTTTGTACTGATCAATGCCATCAACCTGCTGCATGTCAAAGTCTTTGGTGAAACAGAATTTTTATTCTCCATGATTAAAATTCTCGCAATCATTGGCATGATTGGATATGGCGCTTGGTTACTGGCAAGTGGTCACGGTGGTGCACATGCCTCTATTTCCAACCTCTGGGCTCTAGGCGGTTTCTTTCCCAATGGGATTTCTGGCTTAATCATGGCGATGGCCATAATTATGTTTTCCTTTGGGGGGATTGAACTCGTTGGTATTGCAGCTGCGGAAACTAAAAATCCGACCACGACTATTCCTAAAGCAGTCAATCAAATTGTCTACCGTGTGTTACTGTTTTATGTGCTTACTATCATCGTTCTGCTCTCGTTGTTTCCATGGAATCAAATCGCAGAAGGCGGTAGTCCTTTTGTTTTGATTTTTGACTCCTTAGGCAGTCAAGGCGTTGCAACTGTGCTGAATTTTGTGGTCTTAACCGCAGCTATATCGGTGTATAACGGCACCAGTTATGGCACGAGTCGTATGCTGCTAGGTCTGGCAGAACAAGGCAATGCTCCACAATTTTTAAAGAAAATTAACCAGCGTGGCATTCCTTATGCAGCCATTTTATGCTCTGCATTGGTGACCTTACTGTGTGTCGTATTGAATTATATCTTTCCAGAAAAAGCCTTTAAACTACTGATGAGTCTTGTGGTTTCAGCCATTGTAATTAACTGGATGATGTTGGCGTTGACCCATTTAAAATTCAAGCAACGTATGCTGGCATTGCAAAAATCAACTTTGTTTCCAACTTTGATTTACCCTATCAGCAACTATATCTGTATTGTATTTATGCTTGGTATTTTAGTGGTGATGTGGCTCACACCTGATATGCGAATTGCAGTAATGCTGATTCCACTTTGGATTGGCTGCTTAACTCTAACTTACTGGTTTAAACAAAGATCAAAAACGCAAAAAATACAATAAATAAGTCAGCAAACAGCGCCAATAAAAGGCACCCTTCCCTTTAAAGACGCTGTTTGCAAATCAAAGCCAATTTCCCAAATGACTTTGATTGAATCACTTTATTGTAGTCATGACCGATGCAGAGTGTTTCTCTTTTATTTGCTTATTTTGAGCATTTATTGAGAAATATTTTCACATAAAATAGTTTATAAAGAAAATTATACGAAGGAATACGTTATGAATGACGCTAACTACGTTTTATATAAAATTGACCGCCGTATTTTGTCTGAACTTCGCCAAGACGGCCGTCTGACCGTTACCCAGTTGGCTGAGAAAGTTGGGCTGTCCTCTTCTCCTTGCTGGACACGTGTAAAACGCCTAGAAAATCTCAACATCATTGAAGGCTATACAGCAAAGATTAATTCAAAAGCCATTGGTATTAATGAGCTGTTTTTTATTGAAATTACGCTTGAACGCCATGATGATGAAATCTTAGAACAATTTAGTGAAGCACTGGCTTACATGCCTGAAGTGGTTGAAGCACATTTAGTGACTGGCGATTACGACTATTTACTCAAAGTTGCAGTGAAAAATGCAGAACACTATGAGCGCTTTTTGCGTAAAAACTTATACTCAATGAAAGGTGTACGTCATACACGCTCCATTTTTGCCTTACGTCCTTTGAAACTCGAAAATAAATCAGACCTCATTATGATTGAGTGATTACTGCAAATATTGTGTAAATGTGGTTTAATACACGCAGTATGAGATGAGCCTCTTACAGTATGTGCCTTAGATGTGCATACGACTAGCCCCTAACCATGGGGCTTTTTAATGTCTATAAGTTTTAAAATACTGATATTTTAAATAGTACACATTATTCAAATACAAAATGGTAGCCAATAAAAAAGCACCCCAAGGTGCTTTTTTATTAACGATATCATCTCTAAAAATATTAACCCAAAATACCAATTGAGAGCTGAATCACAAAAGCATTCACAATATCGACAAAGAATGCGCCCGTCAGCGGAATGATCAAAAAGGCTTTATGGGATGGTCCGTAAGTATTGGTTACCGCTTGAATATTGGCAATTGCTGTAGGTGTCGCTCCTAAGTTGACACCACATTGGCCTGCACAAAGTACCGCAGCATCGTAGTTCTTGCCCATCACACGAAAAGTCACAAAGTACAAATAAAGTGCTAAGAACAGTGTTTGAACAATCAGGATAATCACCAGTGGACCAGCCAAATCTGCCAACAGCCAAAGCTGTAAGGACATCAACGCCATGGCTAAAAAGAGTGCCAGTGAAGCATTGCCAAATACATCGATACAGCGGTCAAAAACCTGAACTCTCAACCCATGCTCTAAAATATTACGTAAAACCACACCACACATTAGTGCCCAAACAAAACTTGGTAGCTCAAACCACTGCCCTTTAGCTACCGCTGTCATGAAGTATGCAAAGCTGATACAAATGGCAAACATCCCCATGGTTTTGACCGCATCATCTGCCGTAATTAGACGCGTTTTTTCAGGAAATTCAAATGGAGCCGTTTGTGCTGAAGGTGGTGCTTCATTACGCCCTGTTGCAGCTGGAATTTCTTCAGCCAACTGGTAGCGACGTATCAGAAATTTAGCTACAGGCCCGCCCATCATTCCCCCAATGACCAAACCAAATGTTGCACTTGCCATACCCAGCACAATCGCACCATGCACACCATGTTCTTGTTCAAATATCGTGCCCCATGCACCTGCTGTCCCATGACCACCTGTGAGTGTGACCGAACCGGTAATTAAACCAATCAGCGGGTCTAGACCTAAAACTTTGGCAAGACTAATACCAACCACATTTTGCAGCAGGACAAATACAATAACGCAGACCAAAAAAACAAGCAGCGACTTCCCACCTTCTTTGAGCTTAACTAAGCTTGCACTTAACCCCACAGAGGTGAAGAACATCAGCATAAAAATTTGCTGAATATTGGTATCAAAGTTGACAGTTATGTTTGAACCTTTAAATAAGATATAAGTGATAACAGCTGCAACCAACCCACCCGCAACTGGTTCGGGAATGTTATATTTTTTTAAAATACTGACTTTATTCACAAATACATAACCGACCAATAGCACAGCAACTGCTGCAACAATGGTCATAAATGCATCGAATTGATAGTTCATGAGGTATCCAATGATGCTTATTGCATTAATTCTAAAACAGATAAGTCAGTAATGAACAGGCTAAAGTTTCTCAATGTACAATTTCTATGCTTTAGATTACATGATGTTTTAAAACTGAGCTCAGTATTTTAAAACTACATCATCTTAAAAACAAAAAAGACCCAATTGAGTCTTTTTTGTTTTTACAGCAGCGTAACTTTAAAATTAAAATTTATAATGAAAGCTTAATGTTGCATTTCTTGGTTCGCCCCAAATCATTGAGTCTGAGCCTATTCCATCATAATATTTTTTATCAAATAAATTATTTACATTGAGTTGTGTACTAAAATTTGGATCAAACTTATAACCCAGCATTGCATTTGCAAGATACAAATCACCTCTGTCCACACGCGTCGAACCTGTGCCTTTATAAATTTTACTAAAATAATTTAGGCCAGCACCGGCATACCATGCTTCATTTTTATATTTAACAAATAAGTCTGCCGTAGTCCGAGAACTGGTAGAGTTATAATCAACACCTTTAGCATCCTTAGCATCAAAATTGGCAACACCAAAGCTAAGCCCCCAATTCTCATTAAGCTCACCATCAATGTTGAGTTCAACCCCTTTACTGGTTACACCTTCAGCCGCAAAATAAGCATTTTCTGGTGTATCAGCCCCGTTGTTATCTTTAACTTTTACTTCTTTTCCATTTGAATCATATAATTGCTCTGCAACATTATCTTGCTCAATTCGGAAGATAGATAAGGCGGCATTTAGCTTTCCATCCAAATATTCACCTTTTAAACCCATTTCATAGCTTTTACCATCAATAGGATCAAGGTAATTGCCACTTACATCTTTTCTGTTTTGTGGTTTAAAAATACTGGTATAGCTCACGTATGCTGAATAATCTCGCGCAACGTCATAAATAAGGCCAAAGTAAGGTGTAATCTCATTTTTAAACTCTCTATTCCCGTTACCATCTGCTGCTTCGTATTCCCAATTTGAAACACGAACACCTGCAACGGCTTTTAATGGATCTAAAATATGGAATTTACCTGAAATGTAACCTGCTGTTTGAACCGTGTTATTGAGTACACCTTTTTGATTTTTTTCTATAGGTACAACAATTTGGGTATTCATATCGTTAAAGTTTAATGCATCTACATTTAATACATTCCCTCCCGTATAATAAGAACCTCCAAAGTTATTTTTCTTTAGTTCAGATTTATTCCATGCCCCTCCAATAACAATCTCTTGCTCACGGCCGGCAAGTGTGAAAGGTGCTGCGATATAAACATCGACATTATTTTCATCGGTACGTTGATCATCTGCATAAACAGAAACATTATACTTTTTGGTAGTCTCATTATAGACAGGAAGTGTATTTGTTTCTTTATTCACTTGCCCTGTTGTGTACAACAAGTTTGAAGATGAATCTTCTTTTCTGTATAAATATGAAACGTTTAAGCTTACATCATTAAACAAAGTATGCTTTAAGTCAGCAAAAAGCATCGTCGTTTTTGCATCCCAATACGTCCAGTCAGAACTAACTGTTAGTGATCGATCAAAATTGGTTCTGGTACCATCGGTATAAAATGCGGGTAAGCCTCCCCAACGCACACCATCGCGATTCAACTCTTGATAAGATGCAGCGAAAGATAATAATGTTTTATCGCTAATATCATAATCAATTGCACCATAAACAATATTTCGCTCTTTCTCATAAAAATCCATAAATGAATCTTCATCAGAATGTTTTACGAAGATGCGTCCACGAAGTGAGCCATCATTATTTAAAGGTGCAGATAGATCTGCCGAGCTTGAATAACTATTCCATGAACCTGCCGATGCACTTACTGATCCAGCAAATTCCTTTGAATTTGCATGCTTACGGATTAAATTAATACCCATTGCTGGGCTTCCAGCTCCAGTCATTAAACCATTAGCACCTTTTACGACTTCAACACGATCATAAATGCTTAAATCTAGGTCAGCTGCCACTAAGTTTGCAGTTGTTGGCTTTCCATCGATAAGGAAATAATCTACATCAAAACCACGTGCATAAGGTCGTTGACGTTCGTCCGTACGCGGAGTAGATACACCTGTAATATTACTCATCAAATCTTGGAAGGACTCAATGTTTCGGTCATCCAAATATTCACGGGTATAGACTTTGACTGTTTGTGGGGTTTCACCTAGGGATAAATTTAACTTGGTTGCGGTATTTGTGCTACTCGTCGTATAGCTGCCTGTATTTTCGGTAACTGCTGTTTTATCTTGAGCTGTAAGGGTAATGGTCGCCAACTGTGCATTTGGCTGAGACGTTGCATTCGCCTCCTCCTCTTCCACGGTGTTTGCGTGTGTTATAGACAGCATGGCAGTTGAAGATAGGAAAATAATTTGCATCGCCAAATAAAGTGGCTTTTGCGTAGACAAAGGACGTTTAAACATATCAAGACATTCACAGCTAATGAGAAAAAATAAGACAATGAATTGATAATTTTAAAGTGCGCACGTGCCTACTATGCTTAAGTAAAACAAGCACCTTTGTAGCATCACAAGTACTAAGATTCGTAAAATCCTTTTCGAACATCTCAGTGGTTTGAGTCATTACATATCAATCCATGTCGAAAAATTATAAACAAAAAATAACGCAAGTGATACTAATTATCATTAGCAAATACATCTTTAATTTAGATTTAAGATATTTGTATTGTAGATATACGTTCCTTTTCACAGAAAACTGAGTAAAAAACAAACAATCTATATTTATAATGCTCTAATTTTTTATAATTATAAATATGACAACAAAAAAATAGACCAAGTGTATCTTGGTCTATTTTTAGCTCATGGTCTTGTCGATGACTTACTCAATGTCATACACCCAGTTTTTGGCTTGTTGGTCTGTTGTCGTTTCACACACATAGTAGTCTTGATCCCACGAGTCTTGATGGAAGATTTCCATTTTTCGGTAGGTCACTTGTTTACCATTTTCCACACAGATAAAGCTGTCGCCTTGGTCTTTAACCTGAGTTCCGTTGAGGAAACCACCAATACAGAGGAATCGAGATTGTTTAACCATTTGTGTACTTCAACTTTTTAAATCATTTAACAATTCGTGGATTAAACGATTTATTAAATGGACTGTAAAGTGGAACAAACAATATCTATAAAAGAAATATCAATCTATCAAAGTGAATATTCAACTGAAAGATTGAAGTCATAAGCAATACACAAATGACCTCATGTTGTAATATCAAGAGATGCCTATTTCATTTAATCAACAAACTGTGCAGGGCTTAAAGAATTAGTTTCAATAAATTGAGTGTACCTCTTCAGTTTTTCAAGAGTACTTTCGATATCTATTAATTCTGAACTTTCATCTCTAATAAGATACTTAGTTGTTAAAATCGTCATTGTTTCACCTTTACCAAATCTGGTTGGTTTTTCAAAACTTAAACCATCCTCCTTAGCTTTAGCTAAATAATGCTTGTAACAAATATTTCTAAATTTTTTGTCATTTTCTTCTTTGTTACTATTAATTTTTAACACTAGATCTTCTTCTTGAATTTGCAAATACTGTGTACAAAATTCATTTTTTTGAAATGCCCACCAATACCCCATGAACCCACCATTTTGATTAGGAACATATCCCCAATTACCTCGATTCAACTCTTTTTGCAAATACTTGAAAAATCCGATCCAATTTTTATGATTCCATTTCTCTTTATGAACAAATGCGTTAACTTCATTTTCAATTGAATTTATATAGTCTTTAAAATCATTAAAAATATCACTGAGCACATTCTCATAAATATTTAAAACTGAAATTAATTTATCCCTAGAAAAAATCTTAAACCCATCGTCTATTTCTTTTTTATAATTAGATTGATCGTGTGTTTTAAAAAATATAGCTAAAACATTTTCCTCACCTACCTCTGAGGCAATAATATTTCGATATCTAGTTAGCTGATCTCCATGTGATTGGGTTCCAGTTTTATCTTCAATAATAATAGAAAAATTGTTTATTTTAAGTAAGATATCAATATTTTTGTATTGTTTGGAAAGACTGAACTGTTCAATTTTTTCAGGTATTTTTTTATTTTCCAATTTAAAAAATTCTGATATTAAACTCAAAGCACAATTTTTTAAAGCTTGATTTACATTCTCATATTTAGGATTTGCATGATCTAATAGCCAAAAAATAAAAGCATCTTGCGATAATTCTTTTGTAGCATATTTAAAAATATTTGGTTTATCCATTTTATAATCCAAAAAATAAGGGCTGATAAATCAGCCCTTATTTTTAACTCATTTAAACTTAATTATCAATCAATTAAGTCAATTGAGCAGCAGCAATTTTCTTGGTATCAACATTCGCAGCAGCGTCAGTATAGTCACCCATTTTGTCGAAGCTTAAGTATTGGTAGATGTCAGCAGACATGCTATCAATTTGAGCTGCATACTGTTGGTATTCTTCTGGAGTTGGTAATTTACCAAGTACAGCAGCAACAGATGCAAGTTCAGCAGAAGCCAAGTAAACGTTCGCGCCTTGACCTAAACGGTTCGGGAAGTTACGAGTAGAAGTCGATACACAAGTAGTGTTCGGAGCTACACGTGCTTGGTTACCCATACATAATGAACAGCCTGGCATTTCAGTACGCGCGCCAGCTTTACCATAAGTATTGTAGAAACCTTCTTCCATCAATTGACGTTCGTCCATACGCGTAGGTGGAGCAATCCACAAACGAGTTGAAAGTACGCCACCAGGAACTTTCTCTAACAACTTACCAGTTGCGCGGAAGTGACCAATGTTTGTCATACATGAACCAACGAATACTTCGTCAATTTTCACGCCTTGAACGTCAGAAAGCAATTTTGCATCATCTGGGTCATTCGGGCAGCAAAGAACTGGTTCAGTAATTGTCGCAAGGTCAATTTCATACACTTTCGTGTATTCAGCGTCAGCATCAGCTTTAAGAAGTGATGGGTTCGCTAACCATTTTTCCATGTTCTCAACACGACGAGCCATAGTACGCGCATCGCCATAACCTTCAGAAATCATCCACTTCAACATTGTGATGTTTGATTTCAGGTATTCAGCAACTTTCTCTTCAGAAAGCGTGATAGAACAGCCGGCAGCAGAACGTTCAGCAGATGCATCAGAAAGTTCGAATGCTTGCTCAACAGTCAGGTCAGTTTCCATTTCTGTTAAGTCGATCTCAAGGATACGGCCAGAGAAGATGTTTTTCTTACCTTTCTTCTCTACAGTTAAGTCACCTTGCTGAATCGCAACATAAGGAATTGCATGTACAAGGTCACGTAGTGTGATACCAGGTTGCATTTTACCTTTGAACTTAACAAGTACAGATTCAGGCATATCCAGTGGCATAACACCAGTCGCAGCAGCGAACGCTACAAGACCAGAACCCGCAGGGAAAGAAATACCAATTGGGAAACGCGTATGTGAGTCACCACCAGTACCAACTGTATCTGGAAGAAGCATACGGTTTAACCACGAGTGAATAATACCGTCACCTGGACGTAAAGATACACCGCCACGGTTCATGATGAAATCAGGAAGCGAGTGTTGCATTTGAACGTCAACTGGTTTTGGATACGCAGCTGTGTGACAGAAAGATTGCATAACAAGGTCAGCAGAGAAACCTAAGCAAGCCAAGTCTTTCAATTCATCACGTGTCATTGGACCAGTGGTATCTTGCGAACCAACAGTCGTCATCTTAGGTTCACAGTAAGTACCTGGAAGTACGCCTTGACCTTCAGGAAGACCACATGCGCGACCAACCATTTTCTGTGCTTGAGTGAAACCTTTGCCAGTAGCAGCAGGTTGAACTGGAGTACGGAATAAAGTCGATGGAGCAAGACCTAAAGCTTCACGCGCTTTAGTCGTCAAACCACGACCAACGATTAAGTTGATACGACCACCCGCACGTACTTCGTCTAGAAGCACTGGAGTTTTAAGTTCAGCTTCAGCAATTACTGCGCCGTCTTTAGTTGCAGTTACTTTTGCAGCAGCATGATCAATGTTAAGAACGATTTCGTCACCCATGTTCATGTTTGCAACATCAATTTCGATTGGCAACGCGCCAGCATCTTCCATTGTGTTGAAGAAAATCGGAGCGATTTTAGAACCTAAGCAGTAACCACCGTCTTTTTTGTTCGGGATGTGAGCAATTTCGTCACCGAAGAACCAAAGTACAGAGTTAGTTGCTGATTTACGGCTTGAACCTGTACCAACAACGTCACCTACGTAAGCAACTTGGTTGCCTTTCGCGATTAAGTCTTTGATTTGGTTTAATGGACCAACTTCACCAGGAACTTCTGGGTTGATACCGTCACGTACGTTTTTCAACATTGCATTTGCGTGCAATGGAATGTCTGGGCGGCTCCATGCGTCTTGTGCAGGTGACAAGTCGTCAGTGTTAGTTTCGCCAGTTACTTTGAAAACAGTCAGTTTGATTTCAGTCGGAACGTCTTTACGAGTCGTGAACCATTCAGCATCAGCCCAAGATTGCATAACCGCTTGTGCATTCGCGTTACCCGCTTTTGCTTTGTCTGCAACGTCATGGAACGCATCAAATACAAGAAGAGTTTTCTTCAATGCTTCAGCCGCTAATTCAGCAAGTGCAGCATCATCAAGAAGAGCAACTAAAGGAGCAACGTTATAACCACCAAGCATAGTACCTAGTAAGTAAACCGCACGTTCTTTAGAAACTAATGGAGAGGTCGCATCGCCTTTAGCCAAAGCAGCTAAGAATGCAGCTTTAACATATGCAGCTTGGTCAACACCCGCTGGAACACGGTTTTCTAGTAAATCAACTAAAAATGCTTCTTCGCCAGCTGGTGGGTTTTTTAATAATTCAACTAATGCAGCTGTTTGAGCATCATCAAGTGGCTTCGGTGGGACTCCGAGTGCGGCACGTTCTGCAACGTGTTGGCGGTAAGCTTCTAGCACGGTGTTATTCCTCTTTTTTAAAAAATTATTTACGTATTCCTGCTTTAAATAAAGCTACGTAAATAATATGGACTGCTTAATTTTACTAAAATTCCAGTTAAAAGTTAATGCGCTACAAGTGTTTCTTCGTGATGCCCATTATTTTCTAACTAAATGATGCTCATATCGATTGCACATAAAAACAGCAATATAGTCAGATCGTTTGGAATTGTTTCACATTAACTTTGAACTGCCATTTAAAAACAAAAAAGGCAACCTATGTTGCCTCTTTTTACGCAATATAAATATTCAACCTTAGTGTACTGTTGTCGCTTGAATATATTGTTTGAAACTTTCACGACAGCCTTCAAATTTCATCTGAATTTCATCCTCATGCAAATTTTGATGTGCAGAACTTGCAAAAGAAATTTGTACTAAAATACGTGTGGGTTCGTGGTCAAGTGCGTGTTTGAAATATACATGGTCACCCAAACTGAGAACATAATGACCACCGCCAATTACGGCCACACCATTTTCATCTTCCAAGAGTAAATCAGCGTGATTTAAATAGCCAACAACTTCCATTTTCTGCTCCTCTCTTTTTTATTCTATGTTCATTATTCTTTATTTTTATATACTTTGCTATATATATGATTTAGAGTTTTGTCACAAAAAGTTCCATGCAAAAAATAAAAAACCGTTCCTTAGAACGGTTTGTAATCTGGCATTTCAGTATGCGGTGTTGCAATACATTTTTCAGTATATTTCACACGAATTTTTTCACGCGCACCTTCAATATCGGATTTAATTTCAGCCTCAGGTAAAGCATAAACATCTTCAATAATTTCTAACGCAAATGCCTTGGTCATTTCGTCTTCAACTTTATTGGCATGCTCAATCGCTTTCTCTTTTTCAATGGCATTTTGGCGGTCTAACATAATTGAACGTGCTGCATTACCAATACTTTTACAATAGCCATGCCATTGCTCTTCTGGTGTTAACGGTTTTTTCTCAGCACAACCCACCAGTGCAATCACAGCAGCCAAAGCGAATAACTTTTTCATTACAACTCTCCTATTCGCCCTATCATAATCAAACTTTTTCAAATGAAGAACCATTACCCACTTTAAATAGTATAAAAGCCCAAATTTGGGCTTTTATACTTAGAAAAATTAACCGCAGCTTGCTTGAACCACTTTATTGGTTTTCGGATCAACTGTTACTGTCACACGGTCTTCACGATAATCCATAGTCACAGGCTGCCCTGGTTGTACTAAGCGTACCATCTTCGCACTGGTTTTTTGCTTAATCTGTGCTTCAGTTAAATTTGACTGACCAATCAAAGCTGTCGCTTGCTCGGCAACACATTTGCTTTGACTAGCACGGAAAAGCGCCCATTCTTCAACAACTTGACCATTCGGTAAATGGCAATAACCTACTTCACCATTGGCCTCTTTTCGAATCTCTAATTTACCACCCTGTTCAACACAGTACGTACTAGCAGGATTAGCCATACCTAAAGTTGGCTTTTCAGTTTCATTCTTTTGCGCAGTACCACAACCGGAAATAGCAGCAACCATTAATCCAAGCATTAAGATTTTTTTCATAAAAAATATTTCTTTAAATAAAAGATCAACATAGCAAATATATTTAAAAAAAACTGTGCGAGTTTTGCAAAATTTAAGATTGCATAAAAAAGCCCATCATTTGACGGACTTTTTATACTGAAAGGCTATATTTTCAGTTTATTTTTAATTGACTGAGTGAATATCAAGCTCTTCATTTTTCGCTAAAACTACAGATGCTAGAATTGGAGTACATAAAATAAACGGCATGGCAAAGATCCAAAAGACCACGGTATAGTGCGGATCAAAGAAAAACTGAATAGCAAGCGCCACTAAAATTAAAACTGAAAATAAAATCGCTGCAAAGCGTATTACAAAATTGATCGGCATAGGGATCATCACTCTAAATTTAGCAAGTCCATTTACTATACACCTACTTTCATTATGGTTTAATTGATTTTAAGTATCTAGTGTCTGTTATTCATAGGTTTTCTTCATCTATCAAATAAAAAGTTTTAACAAATGTCGAATTACACTTAAATAAGCAGCTAAAAAATAAAGCCTACATGATGTAGGCTTTATTTAGCAGAAGAGTGCTTTAGAACTTCCAGTTATAGAAGACGTCGATGGCTCGCTCTAATGACTGACTCGCTTCTAAGTACATACGTTTGTTCATTTGATAGCGTAGAGTCAGTTTATTGACTGGTGTAAAGACACCCACGCCATAACGGATATATAAGTCAGGTGTAATATAACCAGTCAGACTGACTTGTGTGTCATCCCCTGTGCCTTGCGCATCCAACGCTAAACCGCTTAAGCCAAAAGTACGTCCAATTTGGTTAGTAAAGGCGCGTGTACCGCCTAAACCTAAACTAATCCCTGCGGCAGCAATGGTGTTATTGACATCTGACTTAAAGCCTTCCGTTTGACTTAAACCAGTTGTACCTTCATTAATGCGGCCTGTAATTAATGCATTCAAAGCTTCTTGCTCGGAAAGCCCTGCATCGTTATAGACTTGAATATTGGGTGATGTTGCCGTACCCGTCACACGGAAACCCACCGTGCTGCCTTGTACATTTTTATTTGCATCGACATCCAGTGTCGGGTTGCTCAACACACCGTTAAAACGCGCAATAGCACGGTTTAAATCCAAACTCTGTCCATAAGCTTCAATTTTAACTTTCTGACTTACTCCAATTGCACCATTGGCACGCATTGCGGTTTCAGCACCGCGCTGAGACAAATATAAACGTCCTAACAATGGAATACGACTATTAAACCCTTGGAACACAACTTGATTACCTAGTCCAACCATCAGATCAGCACGAATATCCCAAGGTTTTGCGCTATTTAAAATCGCCAATTGGTTTTGGCCTTCTCTGACCACGCGTACATCTGACGATACGTTCACCACAGGTACAGATGCTTCAGGCATCGAAATAAGCGCACGAGGAACTTGAATTTCACCGTTTAAGGTTAATTTCTTACTCAACGGTAAAACATCCAGTGTGATTTTAGGCGTCACTAGCGCGGTAATTAATGGCGCTTGGCGAATCAGTAGATTTTCTCCATTCAACTGAAGCTGAATGCGTGGATCATTTTTCCAATCTACCGTCCCTGTAAGTGTGCCCACCCCACGACCACTGTTAAAAGCACCATTGATGGTGGCTTGGTCTTGGCGTATAGCGGAATACAGCTGAATATTGGTCAAATTGACTGGAAGTGAGATCATACTAATTGAACCGTCTTTCAGACGGACATCGCCTGTAAGTAGTGGTGCTTTTAGCGTTCCATTAATCATACCTGCATACGAAATTGTTCCGCCCATCGAACGTACATCCGCAATGAAAGGTTTAAAGACTTTGAGTTGTACCTGATCAAATGCAATTTCACCGCGCATAGGCATATTGTCCCGATACGGATCAATAACCACATTGGCATAGCCCACACCAATTTCAGGTGTTTTGACATCCAAACGGATTTGTAATCCTTCTGCGATGCTTTTGGCAACCAAAGCCACTTGTTCATATTTTAAGGTTGAACCCATATCTTGTGGGTCATCCGCAGCCAAGCCAATCACACCATCACGGGTGACTAAGCGCGCATCAATTTTTGGTTTAGACCCTTGTGCCCAAACCGCTTTAGCATGACCATTTAACTTACCTGTAATTGCTAACCCTTCAGGCATAAAGGCAGCAAAGTCGTTTAGGTCGAGGTTTTGAGTCAAGAATGAAATATTGCCACGTGTTTTACTGACTCTAATCGGCTGGTCAAAACACAACTGACTTTGTTGACTCATCCAACAATGCGCGCCAATCAACAAATCTGCTTTGGCACTGTTATAGACCACGGCTGCACTTTGGCGCTGTACCAAACGTGCGCGCAAAGAGTCAAAATCACCTTTTTGGATCTGACCTAGCCAATCATTTTGCGCATTAAAACCACCTGCCAATTGCACATAAAATTTCGACTTTTCGTTTTGTGCAGAAAATTTTAATAAATGGGCTTTGCGAATACCTGCCAGTGAAATTTCACCTTGTTGAATTTCACGATTACCACTTCTTAAGCTTTCCATTTTTGCAGTCAATAATGAAGGCGTTGTTTCTGATGTCGGTAATTGCCCGACAATGCGTAATTTACGCATATCAATCAGATCTTTAAAGCCAAAATTATCCACTGCTAAGTTTGCGGTAGCCCTTAAGCGTGGTTGAGATTGGATATTTAAATAGCCGTAGGCACGGCCACGCAAACCCGCATAAATTTCATACAGCGCAGGCGCATTAATATTCAGTCTTAAATTTTGCGCATTACCCGTCGCTTGCACTTGGTTTTTGGCATACGCCAACAGTAGGTTATTCGCTTCAAACTGTTGCGGTAAAAAGCCCTTTTCGCTGGAGTTGAGCACCAAAGCTAAATTACCTGTGCCACGGACTGGCTTATTGTTCAGCGTACCCGCTAGGTTTAAGCTTTCAATGTTAATGCGTTTTAAAGCATCCGACCATGTACCTTTGGTTTTCACTACACCAGACAATTCGCCTTTAACACTAGACGCAAAATATTGAGGTTTAAAACGAATGAATGCTGCATTCACATCCCAAGTGATGCCGTGAATAAAATGTACCAAACCACTGGCATTAATTTGGCCTGCCACACCATTATGTTTCAGCTCAGTCACTTTAATAAATTCAGGCGTTCCTGAAAGTTTTAGGTTTAATGTGCCCTGACTGGCTTCAAACTGGCTGGCTTTTAAAGCGCCATCATAGTTCACTGCATAGCCTTTGAAAGCACCACCAGCTTTTTCATCATTAAACAGGAGTGCCGCTGTTGACTTACCCGTTAAGTGAACCGTTTCATTATTGCCCACCATTTTTCCAGTCAGATCAATGCCCTGTAGCTGAATGATTTGCTGATTCGGTTTGGCATAGCCACTTGCTTGTAGCTTTCCGTTCAATAGATTAACCGGTGAAGCTTCTGCCACCATTTGCGGGTTAAAATCTTTCGCGTTTAAAACGGCTTTCCACTTCAGTTGACGTTTCTCATCTGGCAGCTCAACCACCGCATTACCACTTAAGCTTCCCTTACCTGCCACATAACTAAAACTCGGCACATTTAAATTATTATTTTTAAAATTTAACTGTGCGAGGTAATTACCCGCAGGTAACGTCGCTTTTTAGTGTTGACTCACAACAGTTGCAACATGAATATCTTGCTGACCTTCAACTAACGCCAGTTTTACATCCCCTGAAGCACTACTTAACCAGCCAATATAAGGCACAGCACGGTCAATATTTTTCCAAGAGACATCCATCAACATTGGCTGGACTTTGTTATTTTTCTCTGGGTTTTGGTCTAGTGCGAGATGCCATGCTTCATAACGATCAAAGTCTAGATCTGCAGTTAAGTGTAAGCCTTTTTCAAGCGTACCTTTAGATGCAATTTTTGCATCCAAACTTGGCGGTAGAAAGTCAGAAACCACTTGTGGCAGTACATCGTCTTTAGGATTGATTTTATCTAAACGACCTTGTATGTCCCAAGTGACATGATCTTTCCAACTCACCACACCACCCAGATTGACCGAACCTTTCATCAACTGAGCATTTAGGTTATCAATATCAAGTTGATGAATCAAATCGGTATGCATCAAAGCAGTATATTGACCTTTAGGAATGTCTTTACCACTCAGATCTGTATTTAAGTCGATATTTAAACGTTCGATATCACCTGAAAATTTAGCAACGCCTTTTTCAGCATAGAGTTTGTAATCGGTCAACAGCGGTAAGTTGTAATGATTAAATTTGAGCTGACCTTGCATCGGTACATGCTTACGTACAGGGTGCAAAATGGCCCAACCCGTCAACAGGTCAGGTGTCCTCGTTGCAAAACCCGCTTGGATAGTGTCCAGTGTGCCTGTTGCATGTACAGCAATATCATGCACATTTAAACTATCACGCAGTGCTGGTAAATTGGCAATGGCGGTCGCTTCAAGTGGATATTTCCCTGAGAATTTCATTTTCCCAGTTGCTTTACGAACTGCTAAATAGCCCATGTCCATACGAGAGTCTTCAAACTCAAGTTCCGTCCCTGACCAGAGGGCATTATTTAAATGCACATCATAAAAATCTACTTGGGCATCGGATGCGGTACGAATATTTAAATGATCAACATCTGCTGTATCTAAACGTAAAACAAAGGGTAATTTAATTTCGCTGAACTTAAAGGGTTCATCACTCGGTTCACCTTTGGTAATGATACGTAGATTGCGCACATCAGCTTCACGTAGATGAATCTCTTTATCTAAGATAGCGCGCCAACCCAAACTCACGTCAGCACGGTCAATTTTGACATCGACAGGCTTTAAGGTGACCACCACATTTTTAAGGATAATACCTTTCCACAGATTACCACCTTCATACTCATATTGGATAATCTGCTGACGTTGTAAAACTTGGTCGAGTAAGAACTTACTGCCTTTATCGGTAGAAAACATGACCGCTAGCGATATCACCAACAAGATGAGCGTCAACAACAGCGTCAAAATGACACTTCTAAAAATACGTCGCTGTTTGACAAGCGGCGTAGGTGGTGTTGGTTCTTGCTGCTGTTCTACTTCAGCCATAGTCTTCCCAAAAAAGTGTTAAATTTTATAATAATGAGCCAATAAAGAAATGCACACGTATCGGATGGCTATCATCAGAAATACCTGAAGCTACATCAATCCGGATCGGGCCTATCGGTGATGCCCAGCGCACACCAAGACCGACACTGTATTCGGTGTCATTGCTAAAATCGGTATCATAAGCATTACCAAAGTCGCTGAATACTGCTGCACGCCAGCCTTCTTTAAACTGGTAATTGTATTCCATGGAGCCGACAGCTAAGGCCTGGCCACCCACTTTAAAACCATCAACCACAGGTGACAAACTCTTATAGTCGAAACCGCGAATACCTTGGTCTCCACCCGTAAAATAACGTAAGTTGTAAGGGACTTTATTAAAGTCTTCAGTAAAGATATAACCGAGATCGCCACGTCCGACAAACTGGTGATTATCATTTTCACCCAAGGAATAGATAAAACGCCAACCTGCATTTACGATGGCCATATCTGCATCTGAAAGCAAGCTTTCGCTTCCCAGTTCAATTTTATAAGTTTGTTTAATTCCCTTACTTGGGTTTACACGTTTATCGCTATCGATTCTAGAAATTTCATAACCCAATAAAAGTGACTCTTGTTCTGGGTCATCATTGGCAATAAATGCATCCGGCAAATCATCTACATTCGCTGAACCCTTTTGCGTCAATCGATCTAAACGGTAACGCACCCCATAGGTATGTTGCCAATTCCCCATTGGGTTTTTGATAACACGGTCAGCCCCAGCAACAGCAGATTCAGTGAGTAAGTTTACGCCTTGTCCGATGTCATCTCGTTCTTCACGCTCATACCCCCCCACGAGACTGATATAATCATTTAGTGGATGCTTATATGGGATATTATAGCGACCATCAATAGCCTGTCGAATTTCTGAAAGTTCTAAGTTGGCATCAAAAGAGTGTCCACGCTGGTTAACAATCGCACGGCGATACTGTGTACGTAAGCGTGCACCTGAGTCACTACCGTAACCTGCACCAACTTCTACACTATTTAACTGGTCTGCATTTAAAGTAACTTTAACGGAAATTACTTTTGTTTCCCGAGCTTCAAGTTTTAAACGCTCTTCTTCACTCTGTTTGGTTTCTTGTGCGGTGCGAAGCGCTGCTTGTGCTTTATTCTGCTCAGGATCATTAACACCTGCGAACTGTGCTTCACTCACCACAGACTGCGTCACTTCACGATTCGAAGCAACTTCCTGTTTTTCTTGAACCAGAACATCCTGACGAGAAAGTTGTTGTTCATCGACCAACTGCTGTAAATCAGGTGGTAACTCACGAACTCTTTCTACAGGATCAGGTCGAACAGCATCTACCAAGCTGTAGTTAAAGTAACGTGAGTTGGTCAAATTATTAGCCAAACCATTAACACGCCAAAAGGTATAGTCCGCGCCAGGCTCCCAAGTCACTAAACTTTGCAAAACATCTAAATCAATAGGCAGTGGTTTGCTTGGGTCACTCATCACAAACTCAACACCGCCGAGTTTATAGCGTTCACCTGTTTCATAACGTAAGTTAATGTCTGCGGTATTTTGCGGCTGTTCAACTTTCACATCATGTAAGCGCCAGTAACTATCAAAGAAACCGTTATTGCTGGCCGCTTCATTAATTCGTGCTTTCGTCGACTCGTATAAGCCGTGGTGCAATACATCGCCAACGTCTTGTTCAGGTAAGACTTTAATCACTTGGAACTGCGGTAAGTACTGCCCTGCGCCACTAAACTCGATATTTTGTTCTTCAATCCGCACAGGAGTATTCGGTACCACTTGAATGCGCACACGGTTACTGCTGGTTTTTTCAAACTTAAACTCAGCATTATAAAACCCGACAGCTTGTGCGGCTTGGTTGGAAAGTGAACGCAACTGTGGCAATGCCGAAGGAAAGTCTTCAAAAGACTCTTCGGTAAAGCTAGAAATTTTGCCTTTGATATTTTCTTTTAAATTAACCAAAGCGGCCTGATACGCTTTATTGGATATTTCACCTTCATATTTCGCATTGATGATTTCGACATCCGCACTGATCCGCGGCACTTTTGCAGTATCCAGTTCTCTTGGTGGTCGAATTTTATAAAGCATGCGTTTAAAGAAATTAGGTTCTTTGGCAATTTGCTCTTCAGCACTCATGCCAAAATCTAAAGTATTTCCTTGCGTGTTGGCTTCTACTGAAATTTTACTGTCTGCTTGAATGCTTTGCATCAGTTGATCGACATTGACTGGAGCTTGATTAATTTCCGCCATTTCCTGTTGAGTGGCATCACTCACCACCAACTCGGTCGTTTGACCGCTACGGTAAGCTTGGGCTTCTGCTTTCGCTTGCTCAGCCACCTGATAAATATCATTGGCCATGCCTTGATCAACTTGCACAGTTGGCAAGTCCTCAAGATCGTCAAACTCAATCGGTGCAAATTCAGGTAAATTTTTTAAAGCCGTCTGCTGCTGTTGCAACATTTGCATACTGTCTGGAACGCTAGGGTGAACCACAGAATTTTCAACTTTTTTTAATTCGTCCGCGCTACCCATACCTTGACGAATCGCTTCTTTTTTAATGTCGTCAGTGAATTGTGTAGAATTTTGTGGCTCGACTTGTACGTTACTTGGTTTAATAGCAACGGGTGTTTCAGCTAAAGCAGCTTGTGACAAAAGCGTTAAAAAGATACTCAGACACAAATATTTATTGTTATGATGCCACGGTATGAAAGAATTCATACTCAATGAAAGAGTCGAGTTTTTAAATTGTGTTTTGGCAAGCATAGAAAACTCTAAATTTATTTAATCGTTATGGATTTGCTCTAATGAATTGTCACAAAAGAACTGAAATCTATTGATTATTTTACCCAATTTCAGGTTTTAAATATCTTACATGATTTTATTGAACGTTTGAGCAATTAGTCACATTTCTTAATAAAACTTAATGCAGCGCAAAAAGCATGAAAAACAATGAACATCTATTAAGTACCCGTCGTGTTCTTCCCATGTTTATTACCCAATTTTTTGGTGCTTTAAACGACAATGTCTATAAACAAGCTTTGCTTTTAGTCATTACTTATGGATGGATTAATCAACAAGCAGCGGATGTCAGTACCTTAAATAATTTAGCCGCGCTGTTATTTATTTTGCCTTACTTCATTTTTTCTGCAACCGCAGGACAAATTGCCGATAAGTTTGAGCGCTCACAACTTATTCGTGGCATCAAAGTTCTAGAAATTGTGATTATGCTCATCGGTTCCGCGGGTTTCTTGTTGGGCAATTTATGGCTGCTGCTCTTGGCTCTATTTATGATGGGCACGCACTCCACCTTCTTTGGCCCCATTAAATACGCCATTTTACCAGAGATTCTAAAACCGAATGAACTCATGTCGGGCAATGCGCTATTTCAGTCGGGTACATCCATTGCTATTTTAATCGGAATGATTTTGGGTGGCGCAGTCATTTCGGTTTCTCAAGGCAATCTTATTTGGATCAGCCTGACAGTCGTCATCATTGCCGTTTTGGGTTATTTCTCCAGTCGATTTATCTTAAAACAAAAAATCAGCTCGCCTGACTTAAAAATTGACTGGAATTTCTTTAGAACCAGTTTTCAAACACTAAAATATGCCAAAAGCCTCCCCCTCATCTTTATGATTTTACTGGGGAATTCATGGTATTGGTTTTACGGTGCAACCTATCTCACCCAAATTCCACAGTTGACTCAACAAAACCTACATGCATCCGAAAATGTCGTCAGTCTTTTACTCACGTTCTTTTCTGTCGGGATTGGAGTCGGTTCCCTGCTCTGTCGTAGAATTGGTGGCTCTGAAGTGAATATTAAAATGGTGCCTATCGGTGCGATTGGGCTCACCCTATTCGCTTTTTACTTGGCTTTGAGTCTGGCTTTTGTACCTGAACGTACAGGGGCGATGATGAATGTCGCGGATATGTTTAACCACGGTGCAATTTACTACCATGTCATGCTTGCGGTGACCTTGCTCGGCATCAGTGGCGGTTTTTATATTGTGCCGCTATACGCCATGATGCAAGCCTATTCACCGCGTTCACACCGTGCACGTGTTGTTGCCGCAAACAACATATTAAATGCGGTGTTTATGGTGTCTTCTGCTATATTTTCGATTATCATTTTAAGTGTTTTGAAGATTGATATTAAAATACTTTTCAGTATTACTGCTGTATTAAGTGCGGGATTTACGCTGTGGTTGTTATATCGACTCAAACCCATGCTAAAAACCGTACAACCTGAGTTAGAGGACTAAAGTTATGCGTCATTACACTGGCATCGATAAATTTATCAATTCTTTTGATCAAGCCCTGCGTAGCTTAGTTCCGGGCACGACGTCTGCTCAACGTGAAAACCCAGGCAAGGCGGTAGAAACACAACTCGCAGTGAGTGAAGCTCGTCATGTTGCAGGTTTAATGCGGGTCAACCATAGTGGCGAAGTGTGTGCGCAAGCGCTTTATCATGGGCAAGCTTTAACGGCAAAACTGCCGAATGTACGCCGCGAAATGGAACAAGCCGCAATTGAAGAACAAGACCATCTTGCATGGTGTGAAGACCGCTTAAAAGAGCTAGACAGCCATACCAGTCTGCTCAATCCAATTTGGTACGGCTTATCCTTTGGTATGGGCGCAATCGCAGGCATTGCAGGCGATAAATATAGCTTAGGTTTTGTCGCAGAAACTGAACGCCAAGTGAGCCTGCATTTACAGCATCACATCAGCCAACTCCCTGCTCAAGATGACCGTTCACGCAATATTCTTGTGCAAATGAATGAAGATGAATTACACCATCGTGATACAGCACTGAATGCTGGCGGTGTCGATTTACCGATTCCTGTCAAAATCACCATGACGGCTATTTCAAAACTCATGACCAAGACCAGTTATTTTATTTAAGCAAATATGCCTTACTCTTATAAAAAAGCAGTGGAAAAACCACTGCTTTTTTATTGACTCTAATTTGCTTATTCCGCTGATATCGGCAGTAATAAGGTATTACCCGCTTGCTTTAAATTCGCCGTATATTTTGATGCTAGTGATGGGTTAGATGGATAGCTTTTCCCATTGTATTTCAGCACGACTTGCCCTAAACCACGCGTATAGACCGACAAATCACGCCAACCTTGGGTTTGGGTACTCAAAGCATAAATCGGTGTAGATGAGACAGTTATTTTGCTATGCGGTTGGAAACTCCCATCTGCAAGACCTTTAAAGACCAACAATGTACAGCCACCTGAACCACACCACTCCATCCCACTTAACAACACCACGGCATCATCAATTCCGTCTTGGTTTAAATCATATAGGCTAGTTTGATAATCCGATTGATCTTGGGTATAGGCCTGAACAGCTAGTTTTAACCCTTGTTTTTCAGTCGTTTGAGATACACTCGTTATATCCATAGCAGTTGTCGCTGTCGTTTTGGACGGAGTTGAATGACAGCCCGCTAAAAACACTGCTAAAGAAAGAGCACTCAAAATTTGTATTTTCATGAAAATAGCTCGCTGCGAATTATATTTTATAAGCATGTTAAGCCAGTTCAACTGCCAATCACACTTCGATATGTTACTTGGCTTCCAAGCAGCTCACCGTTGGAAATATATGCGCTTGATGTTGAAATGCAGCATCCTTCCACACATCGAACATTGGAATTTTAACGTCTAGCGCCAAAGGCAATTTTTGGGGATTGAACTGCATATGTTCTAAGTTTTCACCCCATGCAATCAAATCGACATCCAGTGAAATCTGATGTGATGGACGGACACGCCCAGATGCTGCTTCCATATTTTTCAGCAATACCGAAATATCGGCAACGGACAAAGATGATTTCAGCAAACAGGCTGCATTCCAATAATCTGCCCCAACCCCATCGCGGCATGGAATTAAATAAATATTCGAAAATTGCAGTTGCCCAATTTTAATAAGTTGCTCAGAGGCATATAAAAAATGTTGCTTTGGATTATTATTACTCGCCAGAGCTAGGGCGAAAATCGTTTCGGTGGCGTTCAAGACGAATTCCTACAGAATTTGCTTGCGCGATAATGGCAGGCTTACGGATGGTAATATTAATCGATTCAATCGCATGAAAGGTAGAAAAAAGTGCATTGATGACCAATTTTGCCGCATGTTCAATCAGTTCAGGCTTGGCGTCTTGAATGACCTTTGCTGCAATTTCACAAATTTCAGCATAATTTAAGGTATGGTCTAAGTCATCTGAGTTTGATGCTTGCTCCAAATCCGTTTGAATAATCATATCCAACATTAAAGGCTGAATAATCTGACGTTCCCAGTTAAAGCAGCCAACCACTGTTTCAACTTTTAAGCCTTCAATGATAATTGCGTCCACATTATTACCTTTAACAGATTTTGACATTTTAATCCCTGTCTTAGGAAACTATGTTTTTCATCCCCTAAACAGGAAAGCATTTTTCAGTCCCTCTTTTAAAAGAAGGACTGAAAGGGATTTTTTGGTGAGTGTGCTTCAAAAGAACTTAATTTTTTAATAACACATTTGGGTCCATAGTTTGCACCATTTGCAAACGCTGGTCAGCATAGATGTCTGTATACGGCGCAAGAATGCGCATGAAACGATCAAAATACAGCATCTGTTTAAATAACAAGGCAAAATCACGCGGGAAGCGAATCCCGTGGCGCTCACCCACTGCGACCATATCCATCATGATGTCATTCAAATCTGCTGGGTTTGAACTCAGCAATTCTTGCGGATCTGCCAACAACACACCACTAAATAAACGCTCAAGATCTGCAGCCAACACCTGAGTATCAATCTTCACAGCGGTCATGCCCATTTTCAGCATGTTTTCCGCCATGAGTGCATAATCCGTTTTTTGTAAGGTATCCATAAAGGCGATACAAGCTGTCCATACTTCAGGTTTCAACTGCCCCACAATGCCGAAATCAATAAAACCGACACGACCATCATCAAGCAGCATCAGGTTTCCAGCATGTAAGTCGGCGTGGAAGCTATTACACATCATTAGACTACCAAACCATGTATTCATAGCAGTAATCAGGACTTGGGATGGGTCTTTACAGCGCTTTTTAACCACTTCAAAATCAGTTAATGGCACACCGTAAAGACGCTGCATGGTGAGCACACGGCGGGTCGAATATTGGTGATAGACCTTAGGTGCCATCGCCTTATGGTTTTGCGTGATATTGAGATAGTTCACAAAGTCATCCAGATTACTGGCTTCTTCAATAAAATCGACTTCGCGCACCATGCGGGTTTTGATTTCTTCCACAATGTCTGCAAGAGATGCAAATTTGACTTTAGGCACTGCTTTTTCTAAAATCTTGGTAGCCCAGTGCAGAACATTTAAGTCGGTATAGAGAATTGTTTCTACACCTGGCTTTTGTACTTTAATCACTACATCTTCGCCCGTCACCAGCTTTGCGGCATGGACTTGAGCAATAGATGCTGAAGCTAAAGGTGTTTCATCAATCGATGCAAAAATCTCAGACAGATTTCTGCCTTCAAACTCAGAAGCTAAAACCCCTTGTACATAACTAAACGGTAAAGATGGAGTTTGGTCTAAACAGCCTTGAAACTCTTCAACATATTCACGTGGAAAAAGTGAAGGTGTACTCGCAATAAACTGACCTAACTTGATATAGGTTGAACCCAGAGACTCAAAGGTTTCACGCATCAGTTTGGCATTACTTGGTTTTTCAGTTGCGTACTTAATACCAGCACGTGCTGCAATGACTGCTGTTTCCCCAACACGGGCAACAGAACGCAGTCCATCTAAAAAGATATTGTTCT
Organism: Acinetobacter sp. MYb191; assembly: GCF_037572605.1. Taxonomy (NCBI): domain Bacteria; kingdom Pseudomonadati; phylum Pseudomonadota; class Gammaproteobacteria; order Moraxellales; family Moraxellaceae; genus Acinetobacter; species Acinetobacter sp. MYb191. The sequence continues at coordinate 446,197 of NZ_JBBGZP010000021.1, forward strand.
TCATAATATCGGTCAAAAATAAATTGTATTGAGTGTATCAAAGAATGAAAAAATTGTAGGCTTATCTTGCCTGACAAACTGGACAATCTGTATCTTTTTCGAAAGCAAGCAACCGTTGTTTCATACTTAAGCCATCCCAAAGCAACAGGCGTTGTTTGAGTGCAGTCACATTTAAACCCAAATATAAAAGTGCATGATGCGCTTGAAGACTGGCCATCACGTTTGGCGTGGTGGCAAGAACGCCCGAATCTGCACAGCGCAGGCTTTCATTCGCATGTTCTTCTTTCGGGAACAGACATTCATAGCAAGCGGACTCATCTTCCACCATAAACAGTTGCCCTTGAAAACCAATGGCCGATGCACTGATGAGTGGAACATTGGCCGCTTTACACTGCTGATTGACCAAATACCGTGTCGTAAAATTATCACAACCATCCAGGACTAAGTCTTGACCTGCAATTAAACTAGCTGCATTGGCTGTATCAAGTTTTACAGCATACGCATGGACTTTGATATAGGGATTGATCTGCTTTAAACGCTGGGCCAAAACCTCTGCTTTATAAAAACCGACATTATTTTCTACATAGGCAATCTGTCTTTGGAGATTACTCACTTCGATGGTATCAGCATCAATCAGAGTGATTTGCCCTACACCAGCACGTGCCAATAACTCCGCAGTCATACAACCAATACCACCACAGCCTACGATGAGTATGTTGGCCAACTTTAATTTTTCTTGTGCCTCTATATCCCATCCGTCAAATAAAATTTGACGACTATAGAGATGCATTTCAGCATTACTGAGTTCTAGACTTTCATCTAACTCATCCATGATTCAGCCTTTTGCTAAAGAAAATGTTGATGGCGAATTATAACCATGAAACCAAGGTTAGCTATGCACAAATTCAATAAATGCTATGTGCTTTAGATAGCTCAACTTTTTCATTTTTAAGTAATGGAAATTGAATCATACTAGTTGCCTAGTTAAATTTTCTTAGGCTATTTATATCTCTAGCTATATTTCGAGCGGTGTTCCACAAATCACATACCACTATAAATGGTTAAAAGAAAAAGCCAGTCTATTTAGAACTGACTGGCTTTAGCTTTAAGACCCTTTTATTTGTAAATTAAATGGCAGCTTGTAAAGTTTGCATCTTTGCCACTTCTTGCTGTTTCAGCAAATTACGTTGAATTTTTCCACTCGACGTTTTTGGCAAGCTTTCAACAAACTCAATTTCTTTCGGATAAGCATGTTTAGATAAACGTGAACGCACATAGGCTTGGAGTTTGCTATCCAACTCTTTAGAGGCTTGGTACTGTGGCTTTAGCACCACAAAAGCTTTCACCACTTCAGTGCGCTCTGGATCAGGCTTACCAATCACAGCTGACTCGAGTACTTCCGCACACTCAAGCAAAGTACTTTCGACATCAAAAGGTCCAACTCGATAGCCTGACGTTGTAATGACATCGTCAGCACGCCCAACAAAGTCGATACCGCCAATTTCATTGAGCTTGACCGTATCACCTGTTAAATAATACTGTCCCACAAAGGATTTACGATTATTGCCACCATAGCCTTTAAACCATGTCAGTGGTGACTGGCTAAAGTCTATAGCTAGCGTTCCAATTTCACCGCACTTCACTTCTTGGTGGTTCGCATCAAGTACAGCAAAGCGGTGTCCGGGGTTAGCAAAGCCTGCCGACCCGACTTTTTTCTCATGCTCCAGTGCATGATGGTTGGCAATCACCATGCCCAACTCAGTTTGTCCATATTGGTCATAAATGTTGACATTCAGATCATTATTAAACCAATGAATCACTTCTGGGGTCAAAGGCTCACCCGCACTACTAACAGCACGTAGGTGGGTTTTAATGGAAGGATCAAACTTTTCTTTAAAACCAAAGAACATCCGAAAAGCTGTAGGCGAACCTGTTAAATTACTGACGCGATACTTTTTAATGACTTCAACCGCATGATCGACGCTAAATGCGCGCTCATCCATAATGATGCTATGCCCCAAGCTGAGCGGCCCTGTAATGCCGTAGTACAGCCCATAAGCCCAGCCCGGATCGGCTAAATTCCAAAATGAATCGTCTTCTCTTAAATCGACCGCATGTTGCATATAGCCCTTAAAAGCCAAAACCGCTTTTAAAGGGACAGGCACTGATTTTGCCAAACCTGTGGTGCCTGAGGTAAACATCATCAGGAAATCATCATCAAAGTTACATAAAACAGCCTCACATTGATCGGACTGTTGTTCTGCTTCCTGCCAAAAATCAGCTTCATTACTGGTTAAGTTTGTTCCAGCATTCACAGTCAGGATATATTTGACTTCAACGTGATTAAGCTTTGGTCGTTGCTCTGCATTGGTTACAATCAATTTGGTGTTCGCAGTTAAAACTCGATGTTCAATCGCCTTCGACTCAAAAGCGGTAAACAAAGGCTGATAAATCGCACCAATCCGCCATGTTGCTAAAATCGTAATCAATAGTTCAGGCGTCCGCGGTAACAACCCTGCGATACAGTCACCCACTTGAATGCCAGTACTTTTGAAATAATTTGCCAACTGTGCTGAGGCAACATCGAGCTGTTCAAAACTCCATTGCTCAGACTCACCATTTTTTCCTTCCCAAATGAGTGCTGTTTTTTGCTGCCCGACATAGCGCTGACAGCACTCAATATAAGCATTCACTGCATTGGGTTGGCCGACCAATTGTTCTTGAATCAGTTGCTCATAGTTAAATTCTTGATGGGCTTGTTCTAATGTCTTCATCACGACAACCTCGCATTATCCATTTTTTAAGGCCAAATCCACTTTGGCCGTCCATGTTCTTTATCGTTTTAAGCGTTGAACTGACCTCATTGTCAGTCCTATATTGTTTGAAAACCTAGAGCAGCTCAGCTGCTCTATTTAATGACTGTACTTAACCGCTGTACCTAGATAACCATGTTTTAAATGCACCTACAATTTCCAAATCCCTCAATGAAAATGCAGGCTTTGAACATCGACCAAAGTCTAAAACTGAGTGGACTTAAACCTTGGTTACCTCACGTGCAATGACAAGACGTTGGATATCAGATGCTCCTTCATAAATCTGGCTCACACGGACGTCCCGATAAATTCGTTCAACAGGAAAATCTGAAACATAGCCATAGCCACCATGAATTTGAATAGCATCAGAACAAACACGCTCCGCTATGGTTGAGGCAAACAATTTGGCCATAGACGCTTCTTTTAAACATGGCAATCCTGCATCTTTCAAAGCGGCTGCATGGAAAATTAACTGACGTGCTGCTTCAATTTGCGTCGCCATATCGGCTAAACGAAAAGCAACTGCCTGATGTTGCACAATTTCAACACCGAAGGCTTTGCGTTCATTGGCATATTCAACCGCAGCATCTAAAGCGGCACGCGCCATACCCACTGATTGCGCTGCAATACCAATACGTCCTGACTCCAAATTTGAAAGCGCAATTTTATAGCCCTCACCTTCCGCGCCTAGCAAATGATCAGCTGGAATGCGGCAGTTATCCAAAACAATAGTTGCAGTATCCGAACAGTGCTGCCCCATCTTTTCCTCTATACGAGAGACGATATAGCCTTCAGTATCGGTTGGGACTAAAAAGCAAGAAATGCCTTTCTTACCCGCAGCTTTGTCTGTGACTGCAAAAACCAAAGCGACTTGAGCATGCTTTCCTGTAGTAATGAATTGCTTAGTTCCATTTAGCACCCATTCATCACCCTCACGAACGGCTTTACACTCCAATGCCCCTGCATCTGAGCCTGCTTGTGGTTCAGTGAGACAAAAACAACCCAACCACTCACCTGTGGCAAGCTTGCTTAAATATTTCTGCTTTTGCGCATCAGTTCCATAACGTTGGGTAATGCCACACGGCAGCGAATTTTGTACACTGACAATGGTCGAAATAGCACCGTCACCTGCTGCAATCTCCTCAAGTGCCACCACCAATGAAATATAATCTAAGCCTGCACCACCCCACTCAGGTGAAACAGTCATACCCAAAGCACCTAACTCACCCAGCTCTTTAAGTTCTTGTGCAGGAAACTGTGCGGTTTTGTCACGTTCAGCTGCTGTTGGCTTCAGTTTTTCCTGCGAATAACTACGCAGCATATCCTGAACCATTTTTTGTTCTTCATTTAAAAGCATGGAGTATCCCTTTTCTGTTCAGGTTATTAAATTTAATAAATATTTGATACACGGCGGCCCATTCGCAACCTGAAAGCCTTTCAAAAGATAATGTTTTTGCGAGAAAGTAGTCTGTAAATTTAATAGAACAGGTTTTGCGAATGGAGATGGTTTTGCCTACTTTTCCCGAAAGAAAAGTAGGTCGAACCGAAGGTTATAAGAAGCCATTACTTAATCGACGCAAAGGCTCCGTCATAAACTCAAAGATCACAAATCAAAATAGATTATTTAGGCTGCATACGAATCGCGCCATCTAAACGAATCACTTCACCATTCAAATAACTATTTTCAAAAATATGCCCTACAAGCTGAGCAAACTCTTGAGGCTTTGCCAAACGCTTCGGAAATGGCACCATTTCACCCAACGCATCTTGTACATTTTGCGGCATCGCCTTCAACATTGGCGTTTCCATAATGCCTGGAGCAATGGTCATCACTCGAATTTTCTCACGTGCTAGTTCACGTGCCAGCGGTAAAGTCATCGAGACAACAGCGCCTTTCGATGCTGCATAAGCGGTCTGGCCAATTTGGCCATCATAGGCTGCCACCGAAGCTGTATTCACAATCACACCGCGCTCTTCTTCACCGGCTTGGAGTTCATATTTCGCGATTAATTGCGCCGCAAAACGCAGCATATTAAAAGTACCTGAGACATTGATGTTTAATACTTTTTGGAATAACGCCAGCTCATGAATACCATCACGACCCAACACTTTGGCTGAAGGTGCTACACCCGCACAGTTCACCAAACCATTCAATTGCCCATATTCCGCCTCAACTTCTTGGAAGAAACTTTGTACAGCGTGCTCATCAGTAACATCGAGGCTTTTAAACTGAGCATTTTCACCCAACTCACGCTGTAGCTCTTCACCTAAAGCTTGATTCATATCCACCAAAATGACTTTCGCACCTTGCTCAATCAAATGACGAGCTGTTGCTGCGCCTAAACCCGATGCTCCACCCGTGACGACAAAAACCTTCCCTTGAATCTTCATTTCTTTTTCCTTGTATGATTGAATGCTACGACTTAAGAAGAAATGTAAACACAGAAGCACTTGAGTACAATTTCCAAATATTGCATCTTCCATGATGGTTTTGGACAATGCTCAAATTGCACAATAAAAATATGGAAGCCACTATGACTGCATCGGAACATGCAAACGCCCAAAAAGATTCCATTTCAATTGCTTTGGTACACGAAGCATTGTTTGAGGCTGAAAAGCAGGGATATGCTGTTGCTGATATTTTGAAAAATGCAGGCATCAATAGCGAACTGTTAAGTGCGACAAAAGCACGGGTCTCAGTCAATCAATATGCACAGCTCTGGACTGAACTGGCCAATGTCATGAATGATGAGTTTTTTGGGATGGATCACCATGCTATGCGCCGTGGCAGCTTTCAGTTTTTATCTAAATCACTGTTACATACCACCCAATTGGACCAAGCCATTCAGCATATTTTGCAGTTTATGAATCTGGTGCTAGACGACTTTAGTAGTCAACTCATGGTACAAGAACATTATGCCTATATTGTGATTTACGAACGACAACAGCCCAAGCGTATGTTTAGTTACGCAACTTACATCATGCTGATTCATGCCCTAATGTGTTGGCTGGTGGGGCAACGAGTGATTTTGAATCAAATTCAACTCAAATGTGATGCACCTACAGATGACATCGACTACAAAGTTCGTTTTTGTGAAAATATCCAGTATCAAATGGCTGAAAACTATATTCAGTTCGATGCCAATTATTTAAAAATGCCAATAAAACAGGACAGTAAATCGTGGTATCAATTTATTCAGCAAACCCCACATATTTTACTGACCCGTTATAAAAACCCACATTCAACCAGTGCCCAAATTCGTCGCTATTTAATGCAGGCCCCCCCGATCCAGTGGCTTGAACTGTCTGAAATTGCCCATCATTTCAATATGTCTGAGGCGACTATTCAACGGCGACTGAAAAGTGAAGGTTTCAGTTATCAACAACTCAAAAATGATATACGCCGTGATATGGCGATTGAGCTGCTCAGTAACAGCCAAGTATCATTACAAGACATTAGCACTGAACTCAATTTTCATGATCCGAGTGCTTTCCATCGTGCTTTTAAAAAATGGACAGGCGTCAGCCCTGGTGCTTATCGTCAAAATAAGGATGCTTAATTTCAGTCGATTGGTATAAGCAACTACGAAACGCTCTTGCTCTTTCTACATAACAAATAACCAACCCATAAAATTCTCTCGTTAAAGTAAACCTCAACATTCTATTGTTCTGGGTTTGGTTTTGATTGGCCAAATGAAATGTCAACAGAGCTTATAAATTAAATTGAATTTTTGATGCTCATTCATCGGAAAACCAGGGGGCTGTCGCACTTTGTCACTGACTTAAAAAAATTACCTGCCATAGTGATCTCGTCATATTGTTTTACACAATATTGAATAAAAACATCATGGAGGGAACACATGAGCACCCAATTAAATAAAAACTTAATGAAAAATATCGGATGGTTATCATTATTGCTGTGCAGTCAGCAAGCGATAGCAGACTCATACATTTATGTGACCAATACCACCCCTGAAACGGTATCCGTCAATATTAATCATCATGGTACACGCACCTTAACTCAAGGGAGTCAATGGGCTCAAGAAGCCACCCAAATTGCACCTTATGAAACTAAACGTGTACTGCGTTTTAACCGTTATACTGGGGTAAAGTCAGGTCAAACTTATAATTTTGATACCGTGATTACAGGCGGTGGTTCAAGCGTCACCCTAAAGCAATCCATGACTGGCACTTGGTCTGGCAGTGATATTAAACACTCTGCATCTGGCAGTGATTTCTCTGCACCATGGTTCAACAATCGTAATATTCAGCGCTTCAACACCAATTATGCAGGAAAAGCAGCGCAGACTGCTTTTAAAGCTGAATACACTGGTGGTTATGACGACTTCCACTACACTATCCATCAAAATACCGTGCCAGAACCCGTTGTCAGCAGTGCCGATGAGTTTAAAGTTTTAACCTACAATATTTATGCCCTTCCTTTAGTGGCAAGTAAAATTGATTCGCGTTTAGAACAACTGCCGCAAAACCTAAAAGGCTACGACGCGATCTTATTCCAAGAAACCTTTGCTTCTGGTCGTACCGCCATGTTGGCCAAATTAGCGCAGGAATATCCATACCAAACTTATATTCCAATCGGTTCAGGTTTCAATATCTATGACAGCGGCATATTGGTTGCAAGTCGCCATCCAATTGTAAAAACGGATCATTTTATTTACCCGAGCTGTACGGGGATTGACTGTTTTGCCGATAAAGGCGTGATTTATGCTGAAATTCTCAAGAATGGCAAAGCCTATCATGTGACCTCCACGCATACCGCATCGTTTGATACCGACGCGGCACGTGATATGCGCCAGCAACAATTTAAGCAAATCCGCGCTTTGGTCGATAAGCAAAATATCCCGTCATTTGATGCGGTACTCATGGGCGGTGACTTTAATGTCAATAAACTACTGTGGCCGCAAGATTATGCGCAAATGCAAATCAACTTGAATGGTACGGTACCAGTCAGCACAGGATATACCGAATCGACCTTCGACCCACGAGTGAATAAACTCGCAGGTGCAGGACTCACGGGCGGCTCTACCGTAGAATATTTAGACTATGTAGTGTCATCCAATAACCACCGTCAGCCTATGCAAGCACGTAATGATGTCCGTATTCTTCGCTCGGCTGCCGACCCCGTATTTATGACTTGGGACTTATCTGACCACTTCCCAGTAATGGGTCAATTCCAATACAACCCATAAGGAAGAATAATGAAGCGCTTTGGGCTTATCGCTTTGGTGCTGAGTGTATTGGTGATCGGTGTGGTGATATGGTTGGGCCTTGGCTCATCATATGCCACATCGGGTCAAACTCAGGCATCCTCACCGTCCCTTACAGAGACTGCTCAACCCAGCAGTTTGCAAGAGAAGCTTGCCGCTGCAAACAATGACGAGTCAAAAATGCAGCAACAACAGCAACAAGAATCCATCCAACAAATCATTCAACACTTTCAAAAAAATCCGGGCAATATCACACAATTATTAAACCAGTTACAGCAAAACTGCCCCGATACCAACTGTCAGGCATTATTAAAACAAGTATTGGATGAATATCCAGATCAGCAGTTTGCCCAGACTTTAAAACAATTGATAGAACGCCTACCACTGTACGAAAAAGAAATGCAAGCTAAAACCATGTCCACACAAATGAATCCACAACAGCGTTATCAGGAGATTTGGAACTTACGTGAACAGACTTTAGGTAAGCAAGAAACACAACTCGGCTTTGCTGAAGAAAAAGAGTTTGCCAGCTATCAGTTTGCTTATGGCGAACTCTTGGGCCGCGCACCGCAAATGACGCTACAACAACGTCTGAGTGAACTTGGGCAATTACAGCAACAATATAAAAACCCGAGCAAAAATATTGATGGTCAAAGTGGTAGTTATGATAAAGCCCTTAAATTGGCTTTAATTGGCGTCACCGATCCAATACAGCAACAAGAAATTACCCAACAAATTCGTAACAGCTACTTTTCAGGCAAAGAAGCGGCACAATTGGCTGAACGAGAGCAACAAGTCGCTCGACAGCAACAACAGATCGCCAGTTATCAATCTGAGCTTGCTGCTCTAAACCAAGAAATGAACCAGCAAAAACAAAACTTAGCTGAAAGTGCATGGCAACAGCAATATCAACTCCGGCTAGAACAACTGAGGCAAAAGCACTTTAACTAGTGGCTTAAACATTCATCATTCTCCACACCAAACAAAGACAGCTAAAGCAAGGTGATATACCTCATGTTGCTTTAGCATGTTCTTACAAATTGCAATTCCACAATGTTTTGAGTTCGCATCAGTGATGCGTAAAATAAAGACTATTGTAACGACGATATGAATATAATTATTCTATTTCAAAAACTTAAAACCAATTCAAATAATTTCTTCAATTGAAGTCCCACGATATTCCGCATTGAATACTTCTTTTTGATCAATCCGAGTCCATTGGAACCGTAGTGTGAAATGCAAACAGGCACTCAATTTAATAAATTTAAGCTTTTCATTCACTTAATAAGTCCATCTTTCATTTATCGGAATCTATTTGCAAAATATTCCAAAATAGATTACTTTTCACCCACTTTTAAAGCATTTTTTAATGCTTATTTTCGGCTGTACTCCCCCTGTTTAATCACCTTATTTCTTTTAAAGGTTATGACATGCTTAAAATGATTGATGTTCTCGATCAACGTCTGGTGCAAAACTTTACTCAAGCTTTGCAGTCTCCTACCCCACAATTTGAAGAGCAACTGGATCAAGGTATTCTCAATGCATCAGACCTTGAATTAAATCATGCTGTTACTGCATTTTTTAATGAAGTTGATGCGATTGAAGCTGCTCAAGCATTGGATATTAGCGCTGACCGTATTCAAGCCCTGCAGTTAGGTGCATCGTTTAAAGATGAACAATATCTAGCTGATCTAAAGAAAATTGTGACGCTTTGCCTTGCACTTGAAACTGATGCTTTAGAGCAAGTTGAAGTTTCTGACAGCTTACAAGACTATCCTATGTAAGCTTGCAATCCCTTTTTAAAAGCGACTATTACAGTCGCGTTTTTTAATTAAAAATTAATTATTTATTTATTTTATATTAATATAATAAGAAATTAATCTATGCTTTTTTAAAGTTATTCTATATTGCAAAATCTCCAGACCTTTCAACCTATTTATTAATATTCAAATACTTAAATAAATATTATCCACTTATTTCAATTTAATATTTTGTTATCCATTTTTCTTTTTTTATTTTTCGCATACATAAGGTTAAAAGAACTCACAAATGAACTTATTTAAATGATGCAACATGAAAAACTTTAAACTACTGAGCACTTCACTGATTTTAGGTCTGATCGGTTCTTATGCCCATGCCGCTATTCCAAACACGCTCAAACTCGATTATGCCTACTACGCACCAACCAGCCTTGTGGTGAAAGAACAAAAACTGTTAGAAAAAGCCTTACCTAAAACTGAAATTAAATGGGTATTTAGCCAAGGCAGTAACCGCTCGTTGGAATATTTAAATAGTGGTAGTGTCGATTTTGCTTCAACCGCAGGACTTGCAGCCGTACTCAGTCGTGCCAACGGCAGTCCGATAAACACCGTTTATATCCAAAGCCAACCTGAATGGACCGCTTTGGTGGTTGCTAAAAACTCCCAAATTAAAAGCCTAAAAGACTTAAAAGGAAAGAAAATTGCCGCAACCAAAGGCACAGACCCTTTTCTATTTACCTTACAAGCGCTGGATACAGTGGGTCTAAATAAACGCGATGTACAACTGGTTCATTTACAACATCCAGATGGCAAAACGGCTTTAGAACGTGGTCAAGTCGATGCTTGGGCAGGCCTAGATCCACTGATGGCATCGGCACAAGTGCAATCTGGCGCAAAATTGCTGTATCGAAATATTGGGTTTAACAGTTATAGCGTACTCAGTGTCAAAGAGTCTTTTACTCAGCAAAGTCCCGAAGCCATTGAAGCAGTGATTAAAGCTTATGAGCAAGCACGTAAATGGGCCAAAGCTAACCCAGAGAAACTGGCGGAGTTACTGGCACGCGAGTCCAAACTTCCGTTGAATGTCGCAAAATTACAATTAAGCCGTACCAACTTTGATCAAAACATTCCGTCAGCCAAACAGATTGCCGCATTACAAAAGTCTGGCGGCATTTTGAATGAAGAAGACTTAGTCCGTAAAGGCACCAATGTTAATCAAGTTGTGACTCAGTTGTTTAAACCACAATATGCACAAAAGGTTGTAAGCAAATAATGACCAAGTCAGTCGCGAGCTCTTTCACCGATGTTGAAGTGAAAAAAAGTTCCTCATTTCAGTTGAAATTGAAGAGTGTTCTCAAAGCGATCACCCTTCCAGCGCTCTTACTGATTGCTTGTGAATATCTGGTCCGTGCAGGTTTTATTGAACCTTATTTATTGCCTGCACCCAGTAGTCTGTGGCAAACCTTTCTAGATTTATGGCAGGCAGATTTATGGATACATGTCTGGACCAGCACATGGCGAGTGTTTTTAGGCTTTTTTATTGGGAGTGCCCTGGCTTTAATATTTGCGATTTTGGTGGGACTCAATAAACAGGTTGAAGCGTTTTTAGAACCCAGTTTTTCAGCGATTAAATCCATCCCGAGTTTAGCTTGGATTCCTCTACTTTTACTGTGGCTGGGAATTGATGAAGCATCGAAGATTACCTTGATTGCGATTGGCGCATTTTTTCCGACCTATACCAACACTGTCGCAGCCATTAAAGGGGTTGATCGTAAGCTCATCGAAGTCGCACAAGTCTATCGACTGAAGTACTGGCAGCAAGTGCAACAGATTATTTTGCCTGCAGCATCTCCGGGGATCTTAACAGGACTGCGCAACAGTTTAAGCTTGGCATGGATGTTTATGATTGCCGCAGAGCTCATTGCAGCAACACAAGGCATTGGCTACTTACTGAGTGATGGCCGAGAAACTTCACGTCCTGATATTGTGATCTTAGCGATTATTCTTTTAGCCGTGCTCGGAAAACTCAGTGATAGCATCATGAAAGCCCTCGAGACTTGGCTACTGCGTTGGCGTGACGTATTTGGAACATAAGGTAGAAAAAATAAAAGCGCATCGAATGCGCTTTTATTTTGAAGAGAACAAAAAAATTATTGTGTCCACTGCCCTAAAGTGACGCGGTCATTTCCACCATAATCTTTCACCGTACGGACTTGTTTATAGCCCGCTTCTTTAAAGATTTTCTGTACAGCATCACCTTGATCATAACCATGCTCAAGTACCACCCAACCATCAAGAGTTAAATGCTTTTTACCTTGCTGAATAATGACTTTTAAATCAGCCAAACCATGATCCGCAGCAACTAGAGCACGTTCAGGTTCAGTTGCTAGGTCTTGCATGTGGGCGTCATCGGCATCGATGTACGGTGGGTTCGAGACAATCACATCAAAAAACTTTCGATTTAGCGGTGCAAACCAACTGCCACACACAAAAGTCACATCATTTAAGTCATGTTTTTCTGCATTTTGCTGTGCAACAGCTAAAGTTGGCTCATAAATATCGGTAGCCGTGATGTCCCACGTGTCTCGTTCACTGGCCAATGAAAGTGCAACCGCACCCGTCCCCGTACCTAAATCGACGATGCGGGCATCTTCAGGTAAGTCTAAACGTAATACAGTTTCTACCAGTACCTCGGTATCTGGACGTGGCACTAAGGTGTCAGGAGTGACAATCAAATCTAGCGTCCAAAACGGCTGTGAACCTGTCACATAGGCCAAAGGTTCACCTGCTTCGATTCGTGCCAAGGCAGCAACATAGGCTTGCTCTTGCTCATCGGTCAGCACTTGATCTTTTTTCATAACCAAATCAAAAGAATCAATTTTGGTGATGTGTTCCAGCAACCATGCGTTCTCTTGACGTTCGTAACTCTCGGCTTCACCACGTAAAGCCAAAGCTTGGGCAATATTCATTATCCACCATTCTGCTGTGCAAGCATCGCAAGCTGATCTGCTTGATATTCACGATGTAAGCTATCTAATAGTTCAGTTAAATCGCCTTCCATAACTGCGTCTAACTTGTATAAAGTTAAGTTAATACGGTGATCGGTCATTCGACCTTGCGGGTAGTTATAGGTACGAATACGTTCAGAACGATCACCCGAGCCGACCAAGTCACGGCGCATTTCAGAAGTTGCTGCATCAGCTGCTGCACGTTTTGCATTTTCCAAACGTGAAGCAAGTAAAGCCATCGCTTTGGCTTTGTTTTTATGCTGCGAACGCTCTTCCTGACATTCCACCACTGTTCCTGTTGGAATGTGGGTAATACGCACGGCCGAATCGGTTTTGTTGATGTGCTGACCACCCGCACCTGAGGCACGGTAGGTATCAATACGTAAGTCTGATGCATTAATCTCGACCGTAGTATCGACATCAATTTCAGGCAAAATCGCAACGGTACACGCCGAAGTATGTACACGGCCCTGAGACTCCGTTGCAGGTACACGTTGTACACGGTGCGCGCCACTTTCAAACTTCAAACGGCCGTAAACGCCTTCACCATTCACCAAACAAATAATTTCTTTATAACCACCGTGTTCGCCTTCATTTTCAGACAACACTTCAATACGCCAGCCTTGTGATTCAGCATACTTGGTGTACATGCGATATAAGTCACCTGAGAAAATAGCGGCTTCATCACCACCTGTTCCCGCTCGAATTTCCAAATATGCAGAGTTCGCATCATTTGGATCTTTCGGAATCATTAAGATATTTAAATCAGCTTCTAAAGACGCAATAATGGCTTTATTTTCTTTAATTTCTTCAACAGCCATTTCCTTAAAATCAGGATCTGACAGCATCGCTTCAGCCGTTTCAATATCAGCTTCAGCTTGTTTGTATTTGGTCCAAACTTCTGTGATTTCACTTAAATCACTATGTTCACGTGACAACTGACGAAAGCGTTTGTTATCCGAAATGACTTCTACATCTGCAAGTAATGCTGTTAATTCTTCGTGACGGTCAGAAAGTTGATCTAATCGTAAACGTAACGATTCTTTCATTAGGAAAATATCTCAATATAAAGGCTGCAATAGAGTTTCACAGCACCAAAAAATTTGCGCTTAGTTTAACGGCTCTATCACGCAAAGAACATCTTTATTCAATCCTGAGCGACGTTTACTTTATGCGTCTCAGTGGATTGATACACTTTTAAAGCGTGTTTATGCCCTTACTAACGCTTAAAAATGCAAAACAGCTTATTTCATATACATCTTTTAAATAGGTCATTTCAGCTCAAAATTCAGAGTGTGAACTGCATCACTCCTAGGTTTATCCACATTTGCATGATTTTGGATAAATTTCATTCTGCTTATTCACATTTGTAATAAAACTGATACAAACAAGAAACCAACGGGTTTCAATTTAGTTTTAACTCTCCACAATTAACTGGAATCTTTTTGTTACATTAGCCACATCGAAAAAAGTAAGACAGTTCAACCAATGTTGGACATGGAGAAACACATGAAACTTAATACACTCTTAATGTCAGCAACATTAGCAACGGCATCTATGTTTACTGCAACTGCATATGCAGACAGCACAACTCGCGTTGCAGCAGCCAGTGCTTTAGGTAGTGTTGCAGGGACAGCGATTGGTAAAAACATGGGTGGCACAACTGGTGCAACCATCGGTGCAGCACTCGGTGGTGCGGGTGGTGCGGCCGTTGCAAGTGACAAACGTCATCGTACTGAATCTGCTATTGGTGGTGCCATCGGTGGTGGTGCGGGCTATACCGTAGGTAAAAGCATGGGCGGCACCAATGGTGGCTACGTTGGTTCTGCATTAGGTGCAGCTGGCGGTGCAGCACTCGGCAACAAAATCTCAAAAGATAAACAGTATGACTCTTACCATGGTAAAAAATGGAAAAAAAAACATAAACACCATTAATTAGCTGCATCGTAAAGATGTCATTGAAAGCACCTTCGGGTGCTTTTTTATGGCACAGATTTAGACGCAACAACACATCAGCCAAACTGGTAGAAAATACGAAGAGTCGTTACACAGCACTTACCAAAGCAACGGTTTCGATAAAGTTTGTCTTCATTATTCTTCCAACATGTTTCGCTAAAGTGAAATCAAGACAAAATAGACATGCTCTTAGGAGTTTAAAAATGAAAATTAAATCAATTTTAATGAGTACCGTAATTGCAGCTTCAGCATTAACGATGACCACGACATATGCAGGTAATACAACCAATACTGCACTAACGTCTGCATTAGGTGGTGTTGTCGGTGCCGCGATTGGTAATCAAATGGGTGGACAAACAGGCGCGATGATTGGTTCTGCCATTGGTGGTGGTGCAGGTGCAGCCGCTTCAGCCAACAAACGTGACCGTAATGGTGCAATCATTGGTGGAGCACTCGGTGGTGCTGGTGGTTATACCGTAGGTAAAAACATGGGCGGTACCAATGGTGGGTATATTGGTGCAGGTCTAGGTTCAGCGGGTGGCGCAGTTCTAGGTAAAAAAGTCTCTGAAGACCGTCGTTACGATGATGAATATGACCGCCGTTACGATGACCGTTATGATCGTCGTTATGACAGCCGCGGCTACCGTAACAGCAATTATAAATATAATGGTCGCGACTATCGTGGTGACAATGGCCGTCACTTGGGCTGGTACAAAAACGGGAAACGTTAAGCATCCCCATAAAAAATTTTCAAATAAAAGAGCACCTTCGGGTGCTTTTTATTTATCTGAAAACTACACTCAAAAAAGACACTGTATCGTCTCTGCGATGCAGTAGCTTACTTCTTTTTGCTTTAAACGCATGTGTGTCTGGTGCGGTTCAACGATGTTGAATAGATATTTAGTTTCATTTTTAAATCAGCACCTTATACAAAACAACCAGGATATCGAATAAAATCGATATACAAGATAGCACTTATATCGTATTATTTCGATATATAAAACAAAACTGAGAAGTAGAATGCGCACGTTGTCCGAGACTCAATTTTCTATTTTAGAATTAGCTCCTGTCCGCGAAGATCAAACTGTACAACTCACTCTACAGCATAGCTTAAAATTGGCCCAACAAGCTGAGCGTTTAGGCTATAGCCGACTTTGGCTTGCAGAACATCATAATATGGATGGTATTGCCAGTTCTGCGACTGCGGTGCTACTCGGCTATTTACTCGCGAATACCTCAACCTTAAAGGTAGGTTCAGGTGGTATCATGCTCCCGAACCATGCCCCACTGATCGTGGCGGAGCAATTCGGTACGCTTGCGACACTCTATCCAAACCGGATTGAATTAGGTTTAGGTCGAGCACCCGGTACAGACCAAGTGACCATGCGCGCACTTCGCCGTGGCCGTCAAGAAACTGAAGATCAGTTCCCACAAGATGTCTTAGAAATTCTGCATTACTTTAAAGACGCTGAGCCGAATCAGCGCATCATTGCAACTCCGGGGCAAGGGACACATGTGCCTGTATGGTTACTCGGTTCAAGTTTATTTAGTGCACAACTGGCAGCAAAACTCGGACTTCCCTACTCTTTTGCATCACACTTTGCACCGCGCATGCTGAAACAAGCGATTCAGCTCTATCGTGAAAACTTTGAACCCTCTGAATACTTATCGAAACCATATGTATCTATGGGGGTCCCGACGGTCGTTGCTGAAACTGATGCTGAAGCTGAATATCTAGCGACCAGTGCCTACCAACGTGTTTTAGGTCTCATGCGCGGTCAAAGTTTAAAGCTAAAAGCGCCAATTGCCAGCATGGACGGTCTATGGTCACCTGCGGAAAAAATGTCGGTTGACAGTTTTTATTCCATGGCGCAAATCGGTTCCAATGGCACGGTAAAAGAAGGTTTGAAACAGCTTCTTTTAGAATATGATGTCGATGAGTTCATTTTCACCTGTGACATCTATGACACGGACAAACATTTAGAAAATTTTGAACGTCTCATGCAGATCAAAAATAGCTAAGTACAAATGAAGTTAATCGCCTTATGCGTATTAATACATACCCATAAGGCGACATGCATAAATGAATAACCAAAATCTTAGCCGATACTTAAAAAATCCTTAAAGCCCTGAAAAACTTCTGCTATGTCTAGACTAAAGTTAGTGTGACTGCTCAGACAATTTATCACTTTGCCTTTTTAGAGCAAAAGCACTAAAAATAATAAACTAAGGAAAGACGATAAAAAACAATTAAGGATCGAGCATGGTCAATTTGCATTCAACAGACAACGGATCTGGTTTATTTCAAAACCATCCCGAATATTTTCAGCATTTTAAAGGGCAACTGATTCCCTCATCAGAAATTAAACAACATACTTTTGCTGAGCAACGTGTCGCGATTATTGGTACCAACCAACATACAGTAACTGCCCTCGAGTCGATTTGTCAGGTCGCTCAATCGGTCTATGTTTTTCAAAATGCGCCACAATTTATCTTACCAAAAACAGAGCGCGGAATTCAGCGCTTAATCCAACATCCGCTGGTTATTAAGAACCGACGTCTATTTAACACACGGATCAAATGCCTACTGGCTCTACGCTTTTTAGAAACCCAAGTTCAAGACCCATGGCTTAGACACCAACTTAAACCTAACTCCGCTGCCGATAAACTTAAATTTTTTAAGTCCGATCATTATTATCATGCCTTACAGCGCGACAACTGTAAGCTAATCACTTGGCCAATAGTCAAAATTCGAGAACACGACATTCAAAGTTTAGATGGCGCCGAATATCCCGTCGATGTGATCATTACCACCTATAGCCATTAACCATATAGGGTAAGTTTTACCCACTTACCCGTTGTTTATTTCGTCACACCTGTATACCGATAGCCTGTATTTGAGCGCTGATAACGTAAGTATTTTCCAGTCGGTCGACTGTTTTGATCTAATAAAGTGATATCAATCTTGTTTAAGTCTTTTGCAACACGAATATATGAACCGCGCCGCTCTTCGTCATAATGACAGTCATAATCTACTTTAATCGAACTTAGTTGCTTGTTCTTGGTCTGAAAAACTGGTGTTGCTGTCAAAGCTTGGGCGTGCATTTTAAAGGCTTGAATTTGATAGAGACCGTGACAACTATCGCCTTTGTAATAACTTTGAATCAGATAAATCGGCTGTGCACCCAATTTTATTTGGTCAATCTTTAAAATATAGCCTGTTTCTAAAGGCTGAAGTTTAGCGGACTTGCTCGATTTCATCTGCACATAGGATGAAAATTCACCCATAGTACCGCCACCGCCTACATCAAAGGTATAGAATTTAAGCAGTTGGTCCGGTGAGGCATTAATCTTTAGTCTAAGACTTTCAGTCAATTTAGGGAAAGAATAAGCATAACTTTCTGCATTTTCACGGATTAAATCAATCACATCATTTTCGATCTGTTGATTCACCGCATAAAAATCTAGCGCTGCATATTTTTGATCAATCGCCTGCTCAGCCTGTTGAATTGATATATTTTGCGCATATAAAGCCATATTAAAAAGAGCACAACAAAATACACCTAATAGGCATTTTGATATTATTTTCATTTGATCTAATCTGTATTTTTATATTGATCAATATTATAAAGCATCATCAATATGACGCTTTATAATGTAATGACAATATCAACCAATGCGACGTTTTAAACCCGTCATTTGCAGTACACGAGTTGAAATTTCTTCAATCGACATTTCCGAGACATTTAAGTATTTAATCCCTTCAGAGATATAAATCCCTTCAATTGCGCGAAGCTCCATTTGGCACTGGCTGAAGCTTGCATAACGGCTATTGGCTTTACGTTCAGAGCGAATAGCAACAAGACGTTCAGCATCAATCATCAAACCAAAAAGCTTCTGTTTGTGCGCGCGAAGTACCGCAGGTAAACGGTTGTCATCCAAGTCTTCCTCAGTCAATGGATAGTTTGCAACACGAATACCAAACTGTAATGACAAATAAATTGACGTCGGTGTTTTACCCGAACGTGACACCCCAATCAGAATCAGATCGGCCTTGTCATAATGGCGTGTACGTGCACCGTCATCGTTATCTAAAGCAAAATGCACCGCATCAATACGTGCTTTATAAGACTCCGAATCGGTCACCGCATGAGTCTGTCCGACTAAAGTTGTAGGCGGTGTTCCTAACTCTTCAGACAATTTACTAATAAGCCCTTCAAATACATCAAGATTTATAGCATTTGCAGTATTAATAATGTCACGCACGTACGGGTCGACTAAAGTGTCAAAAACCAGTGGCTTTTGTCCGTCTTGTTGCGCCCTTAAATTGATCTCAGCAACCACATTTGTAGCTGCTTCTTCAGAGCTAATATAAGGAATAATATGAATGTCAAAGTCAACATTTGGAAACTGCGCCAATAGCGAGTGCCCAAGGGTTTCAGCGGTAATTGCAGTACCATCAGATACAAAAAAAACACTCCGCTTAAATTGTTTACTTCCCGACATTAAAATTCTCCTCAAAAATTTGTCTTAGTGCTATATAATCTTTATAGTAAACCGATCTTACATGACTGTCGCTTAGTAAAATCAAAAAGCTAAGTAGATTTGTTATAATCTGATGCCAAGATAGTGATTAAATACTGCAAAAGTGGAGTAACAACTTTGGAAGCGCGCGTAATTGGTCTAGAAAAATTAGGGAAACACGACGTTGAACTTGTAGGTGGGAAAAACTCATCTTTAGGTGAAATGATCAGCCACCTATCAAATGCAGGTGTATCTGTACCAGGTGGCTTTGCTACTACAGCTCAAGCATATCGTGAATTTCTCGAGCAAAGTGGCCTAAACGCTAAAATCAATGCAGAGTTAAAAGTCCTCAATGTTGATGATGTAAATGCTCTTGCTGAAACAGGCGCGAAAATTCGCCAATGGATTGTAGATACTCCACTTACGGCAGAACTCGAACAAGAAGTTCGTAAAGCATTTGCAGAGCTTTCAAACGGCAACCCAGACATCGCGGTTGCCGTTCGTTCTTCTGCGACAGCAGAAGATTTACCAGATGCTTCTTTTGCAGGCCAACAAGAAACCTTCTTAAACATTCGCGGTATCGACAACATATTGATCGCGATCAAAGAAGTATTTGCATCACTGTATAACGACCGTGCAATTTCTTACCGCGTACACCAAAACTTTGCGCATGATGTTGTGGCTTTATCTGCTGGTATTCAGCGTATGGTCCGCTCTGAAATTGGTGCAGCGGGTGTAATGTTTACACTCGACACTGAATCAGGTTTCCGTGACGTAGTCTTCATCACTGCATCTTATGGTTTGGGTGAAATGGTCGTTCAAGGTGCTGTAAACCCTGACGAATTCTACCTCTCTAAACCCCTTTTAAATGCAGGCAAACACGCTGTCCTCCGTCGTAATCTGGGTTCTAAACACCAAAAAATGATTTATGGCGAAGAAGCATCTGCAGGTAAATCAGTTGTTGTGGTGGATGTTGAAAAACAAGAGCGTCAACAATTCGCATTAAACGACCACGAACTACAAGAACTTGCAAAACAAGCGCTGATTATTGAAAACCATTATGGTTCTCCAATGGACATCGAGTGGGCAAAAGATGGCGATGACGGTCAAATTTATATCGTTCAAGCGCGCCCTGAAACAGTAAAGAGCCGTGAAAACGTCGGCACCATGGAACGCTACCTTTTGAAGCAAAAAGGTACAGTCATTTGTGAAGGTCGTTCAATCGGTCAACGTATCGGTTCTGGTAAAGTACGTATTGTTACGTCTATTAAAGAAATGGACAAAGTACAAGACGGTGACGTGCTTGTATCTGACATGACTGACCCAGACTGGGAACCAGTAATGAAACGTGCGGCTGCAATTGTCACTAACCGTGGTGGTCGTACTTGTCACGCAGCGATTATTGCACGTGAATTGGGTGTTCCAGCAATCGTTGGTTGTGGTAATGCAACTGAAGTTCTAGTAGACGGTCAGGAAGTAACAGTTTCATGTGCTGAAGGTGATACAGGTTTCATCTACGAAGGTTCTTTAGATTTCGAGATTCAAACCAATTCAATCGAATCTATGCCAGAGCTTCCGTTCAAAGTGATGATGAACGTCGGCAACCCTGACCGCGCATTTGACTTTGCACAAATTCCAAATGAAGGGATTGGTCTTGCACGTCTTGAATTCATCATTAACCGTATGATCGGTGTCCACCCTAAAGCATTGTTGAACATTGACAGCTTGCCACGTGAAACTCGTGCTGCGGTCATGGCGCGTACAGCGGGTTATGCATCACCAATCGAATTCTATGTTGAAAAACTGGTTGAAGGTATTTCTACCCTTGCTGCCGCATTTGCAGACAAACCTGTGATCGTTCGTATGTCTGACTTTAAGTCAAATGAATACGCAAACTTGATCGGTGGTAAGTTATACGAACCTGAAGAAGAAAACCCAATGTTGGGCTTCCGTGGTGCAAGCCGTTATGTGTCTGACAACTTCCGTGACTGTTTCGAATTAGAGTGCCGCGCGTTGAAAAAAGCACGTGACGAAATGGGCTTAACCAACATTCAAATCATGATTCCTTTCGTACGTACTGTACATGAAGCGAAACGTGTAATTGAATTATTGGCGTTAAACGGTTTGAAACGTGGTGAAAATGGTCTGAAAGTGATTATGATGTGTGAGTTACCAACGAACGCATTATTAGCTGAACAGTTCCTTGAACACTTCGATGGCTTCTCTATTGGCTCAAACGACTTAACTCAGTTAACGCTTGGTCTAGACCGTGACTCTGGTATTGTGTCTCACCTATTTGATGAGCGTGATCCAGCCGTAAAAGCACTTCTTTCTATGGCAATTCATGCATGCCGTAAAGCAGGCAAATACGTCGGTATCTGTGGTCAAGGCCCATCAGATCACCCAGATCTTGCGCAATGGCTTATGGAACAAGGTATCGAATCTGTATCACTTAACCCTGACTCAGTATTAGACACTTGGTTCTTCCTTGCAGAAGAAAAAGTTCAAAAAGCTTAATTTTTTGATCCGATAAAAAAGACCCTTTCATGGGTCTTTTTTTATATCCACTCTTTCAACGCATCCGCATTAAAACAAGCATATTGATACAAAAATTTAGACTAAGTTTGGCATTCATCCATCAACATCTCGATTGAGAAAAGATCGCATTGCGATAAAGCTAGAAGAAGCAGCATAATCCTTGCTACACTGTCCTGCATTTTGTGTAGTTTTGGTTAATTTCAGCTTGAAATTCTCTAGACTATCCGCATGTTTTACCATAGATTTTTTATTTGTTTTTAATCTAAAAACAAATACATTTATTATTTGAATATCCCAACTTATATTTTGAGATTAAGTTTATATGCAGATTTACTTGGCACGAAATAATCAACAAGCCGGTCCATATACCTTAGAGCAATTGAATCAGATGCTCGCAAGCCAACAAGTTTTATTGACGGATTTAGTTTGGCATCAGGGTATGCCTGAATGGAAAGCTTTAGGTGAACTCACCCAAGGAAAACTGGCGTATGAACCTGTAGGTTATCAACCTCAGCCCCCTATTCCTGAGCCAATACATACGCCAAATCAATTTTCACAGCCAAACCGCACAGCGGCGAAAGTTGCTCAACCTGAACTGGCATCAATAGGCGCACGTGTCTTAGCCAAAGTCATTGATTTACTTCTTTGGCTCCCTGCCGCTGCTATTCCCTCGTTCTTTTTACAAGCAGATAAATTTGGTGAACTCACTGAAATTCAGCAAAAAATGCAAGCGGCTACTACAGCAACTCAGGCCAGTGAACTACAAGCACAACTGTTCAGTTTGATTCCTACTGAAGCATGGACCACCATGGGAATTTACCTGCTGATTATGCTCGGTATCCAGGCCTTTTTCTTAGCAAAAAATGGTCAAAGTATTGGCAAAAAAATTACCAAAATTAAAATTGTAGACGTTGAAACCAACGAAAAAGTCAGCCTTTTGCGTGTATTCACATTACGCAGCGTTGTCTTTATTGTGCTCAATATGCTGTTCATGCCGTTTATTACCATCATCGATCACGTCTTTGGTTTAACTTCAAAGCGTCAAACTTTGCACGATAAGCTGGCGAAAACCAAGGTCATTAAGCAGTAATTTGACCATATTTAAGCTGAGGTTTGGCGCACCTCAGTTTTCCGCAGTTTATTGATATTCAAAATAAATCCATAAATAAATTATAAAATTCCGAGTGAAAAAATCGGTTTTTATAACAGTCATTTAAAGCATCTTTACGTATAGCTTAGTTTGTCGATATGAGGCATAATGCCCTACAACGTAGCGGTGTCTTATGATTGAGAAGTGTTTTTAGACTTAAAAAGAAACTTTTCAATCATGCGACACTTTAATCGCTATCCCAATTTTATTAGGGAATGGGACTCTTCACCGAGGTTGTAAAATGAGACAAACGATTTTAGCTGTATTGTCTTTATCTGCGATTGCCGCGCTCTTAACTGGGTGTGGTGGTGATATGGTACTTCTAAACTCAAAAGGTCCAGTTGCACAAGGTCAATCTGACTTAATGATGACTGCGATCTATTTAATGCTATTGGTGGTTATTCCATCAGTCGTAATGGCATTATGGTTTGGTTGGAAATATCGCGCGTCGAATAAAGATGCAGACTATAAACCTACATGGGCACACTCTACTGCAATTGAAATTGTAGTTTGGGGTATTCCTGTCATTATTATTGGTATTCTGGCTTGGTTAACTTGGTGGGGTTCACACAAGTATGACCCTTACCGCCCGCTCGAATCTGATAAAGCACCTGTAAATATTCAAGTCATTGCAGAACAGTTTAAATGGATCTTCATTTACCCTGATCTTAACATTGCGACGGTTAACGAAATTCGTTTCCCTGAAAAAACTCCAGTTGCACTTAAAATTACCTCTAACTTCACGATGAACTCGTTCTTCATCCCTGCGTTAGGTGGTCAAATTTATGCAATGGCAGGCATGCAAACGCACTTGAATTTGTTAGCAGATGGAACTAGCCCAGCTGAAGGCTACCGCGGTTTCTCTTCGAACTATTCAGGCTACGGCTTCTCGCAAATGCGCTTCCGTGCTCACTCTGTAACTGACGCTCAATTCGCTGAATGGGTTGCTGCAGTTAAAGCAGGTAACGGTACAAGCATTAATCCTAAAGCTGTACAAAAAACAATTTTAGATCAAGCTGAATTTGAGTCTTTACGTGACGGTAACCGTGGTAAACACCAAATTGAAGTTTTGATTTCAAAAGCAAAAACTCCTGAAGAGAAGGCTGCTGCTGAGGCAATGAAGCCTTATCCAACTAAGCCACACCCTGTGACTTACTACTCTTCTGTAGAGGAAGGCTTGTTTAAGTCAGTCATCAGCAAATATATGAGCAACTATCACGGTGCTGATCACTCAGCGACTGCGGGTGCTCACGGGGCTGCTTCATCTGAAGCACATGCCGCTGTTGAACCTGCTTCATCAGTTGTAGGGGAATAAGACATGAGCTTCTTAGGTAAGTTAGGTCCGGACGTTATTCCGCACGATCCAATTGTACTGGTCACAGTTGCAATGATGATCTTAGGTGGTATCGCAGTTGTTGCTGGTATTACCTACTTTAAAAAATGGGGCTACTTGTGGAACGAATGGTTCACATCAGTCGACCATAAAAAAATTGGTATCATGTATCTTTTCGTATCGATCATCATGCTTTTGCGTGGTTTCGCCGATGCGATTATGATGCGTCTTCAACTGTTCCTTGCAAAAGGTGGCGGTGAAGGTTATTTACACCCAGAGCACTACGATCAGATCTTCACCGCACACGGTGTAATCATGATCTTCTTCGTAGCAATGGGTCTAGTTGTTGGCTTAATGAACATCTCTGTACCACTTCAAATTGGTGCACGTGACGTTGCCTTCCCATTATTAAACTCTCTAAGCTTCTGGCTATTTGCTGGTGCTGCAGGCTTAATGATGGCATCTCTTGCAATTGGTGAATTCGCTGCAACAGGTTGGATGGCTTATCCTCCTCTTTCAGGTATCGAATACTCTCCAGGCGTGGGTGTGGACTACTATATCTGGGCACTTCAGATTTCAGGTTTAGGTACGCTATTAACGGGTGTTAACTTCTTCGTTACCATCATTAAAATGCGCGCGCCTGGTATGTCACTTATGGACATGCCGATCTTTACTTGGACATCTTTGTGTACAGCTGTATTGATCATTGCGTCATTCCCAGTGTTAACAGCAACAATTGCGATGTTAACGCTTGACCGTTACTTCGGTTTCCACTTCTTTACAAATGACATGGGTGGTAGCCCAATGTTGTATGTAAACTTGATTTGGACATGGGGTCACCCAGAAGTTTACATCTTAGTATTACCAGCATTTGGTATTTACTCTGAAGTTGTATCAACGTTCTCTCGTAAAACGTTGTTCGGTTACAAATCAATGGTGTATGCAACAATTGCGATCACAGTACTTGCGTTCGTAGTATGGCTTCACCACTTCTTCACCATGGGTGCTGGTGCGAACGTGAATGCGTTCTTCGGTATCATGACCATGGTTATTGCGATTCCTACTGGTGTGAAAATCTTCTCTTGGTTATTCACGATGTATAAGGGTCGTATTACCTTCACTACTCCTATGTTATGGACGCTTGGCTTCCTTGTAACATTCGGTATTGGCGGTTTAACTGGTGTATTAATGGCTGTTCCACCTGCAGACTTCCTTGTACACAACTCATTGTTCTTGATTGCTCACTTCCATAACGTAATTATCGGTGGTGTGGTGTTTGGTATGTTTGCCGGCATCATTTTCTACTGGCCGAAAATGTTTGGTTGGAAGCTCAATGAAGCATGGGGTAAAGCTGCGTTCTGGTTCTGGTTCTTCGGTTTCTACTTTGCATTCATGCCACTTTATATCCTTGGTTTCATGGGTATGACTCGTCGTTTGAATACATATGACAACCCTGAATGGGATCCGTACATTGCTATTGCATTCTTCGGTTCTGTGTTAGTCGCGATTGGTATTGCATGTTTCGTTATGCAGATTGTTGTTGGTTACTTACAACGCAACGACAACCTCGACCTTACAGGCGATCCATGGGATGGTCGTACACTTGAATGGGCGACTTCGTCTCCTGCTCCGTTCTACAACTTTGCTCACCTTCCAACAATCAATGGTATTGATACGTTCTGGAATGACAAAGAGAATGGCGTAGCATATGCGAAACCTACTTCATACGAAGACATTCATATGCCAACGAATCGTGCTGCTGGTGTTGTGATTGCCATGTTCATTACTGTTATGGGCTTTGGTTTAATCTGGCATATCTGGTGGTTAGTTGTTGTGATGTTCATCGCTGCTATTATCAGCTTCATCGCATCTTCGTTTACGAAGAAAGTGGACTACTATGTTCCTGCTGCTGAAGTTGAGCGTATTGAAAATGAACGTTACGCGATTCTTGAAAAACATTTGAAGAAGGACTAAGACAATGGCTGACGTACTTCATCACGAAAACCACGGACACGATGAGCATCATCACCACGATGATACTGACATCACCGTCTTTGGTTTTTGGACTTATTTGATGAGTGACTTGATTCTATTCGGTACACTCTTCATTGCATTCGCTGTTTTAAGTAGCCATGTGCCTATGGGCACACCAAGTGCAAAAGAATTATTCGGTGAGTCTTTAGGTTTCGTTTTAACTGAAACTTTCGCTCTCTTGATCTCTTCTGTAACTTTTGGTTTTGCGGTTCTTGCTGCATACAAAAAGAACGTCAACCAAGTTTTAACTTGGTTAGCGATCACTTGGTTATTCGGTGCTTCATTCATCGGCATGGAACTATATGAGTTTAATCACTTAGTTCATGCTGGCCACGGTCCAAGCGTAAGTGCGTTTTTATCGTCGTTCTTTACTTTAGTAGGTACGCACGGTATTCACGTAACTTCAGGTTTGGTATGGATGATCATTTTGATGATTCAGATCAAGAAAAATGGTTTGACTCTTCCAAACACTCGTCGTCTTGCTTGCCTAAGCTTGTTCTGGCACTTCCTTGACATCGTTTGGATCTGTGTATTCAGCGTAGTTTACTTAATGGGAGTTCTATAATGAGTCACGATCATAACTCAGCTGGTGCTTCACACGGTAACACCAAGCAATACACGATCGGCTTTATCCTTTCAGTTATCCTGACCGTAATTCCATTCGGTATGGTAATGGCTGGTGGTTTTGGTCGCGGTATTGTTATGGCGGTTATCGCAATTACAGCGGTTGCTCAGGTTCTAGTTCAATTAGTTTACTTCTTGCACATGAACTCATCTTCAGAGCAACGTTGGAACGTGATTGCATTTATCTATACAGTACTTTGTATTGCCGTACTTCTAGTCGGCTCTGTATGGATTATGAACTACTTACACTACAACATGATGATCTAAACTGATCGTCATGTTGAAAAAGTATTTATTCCTGACTAAACCAGGAATTCTCTTTGGTAACTTCGTTACCACTCTGGGCGGCTTCTTTTTAGCCGCTCAGGGGTCTGTAGATTTCCTCCTCCTTCTCATCACTCTACTCGGTACAACACTGGTTGTTGCTTCTGGCTGTGTCGTCAACAACGTCATTGATCAAGATATTGATCAAAAGATGGAACGGACGATGAACCGTGCATTAGTTAAAAAAACCATCAGTCCTTCCGTAGCTTTGACATTTTCTGCTGCGCTCGGAATATTAGGTTTCGCCCTGCTCTGGTTCTTTGTTAATGCTTATGCCTTTGGCTTTGCTGTACTTGGTTTTGTGGTTTATGTGATTTTTTATAGTCTATGGAGCAAACGCACATCCATTCACCAAACTGTGATTGGAAGTATTTCTGGTGCTAGTCCACCAGTGATCGGCTATACAGCTGTGACCAATGAATTTGATGTTGCCGCATTGTTGCTTTTCTTAGCATATGCACTTTGGCAAATGCCTCATTCATGGGGAATTGCGGTATACCGCTTTGACGACTATAAAAATGCAGGCATTCCAATTTTACCTGTAGCACGTTCAATTTTCCGCACGAAAGTTGAAAGCTTGATTTATGTCTTGCTGTTTGCTGCGGTGTTAAATGGTTTGTATTGTTTTGGCTATACCAATATGTTTTTTCTTATCACCTTTAACGCACTCTGTGCTTATTGGGTATATTTATCAATCATTGGTTTTAAAGCTGAAAATGATCAGGTTTGGGCAAAACGCTATTTCTTATATTCAGTGATTTTAATTACTGCATTAAGTTTTAGTTTTAGTTTTAGCTACGTCTCACCTGCGCCACATTTGCCGCTGTTTTAAAAAAGATAGAGTTCTCTCTATCTTTTTTATTTCAACTTATTCAATATTTAAGTCTAGTCTTTAAATTGTTACCATAGCAGACACAACAATAACTCATGCTCTGCAATGAAAATGCCATCACAATTTTTTAAAAAATCTATTTTTATTAGTCTATTCCCTATTACTCTTGCTTATAGCACGCACAGTTTTTCTGGTTTCGATGTTTATTGCTACCCATCGACCAACATTCAAACCAATGCCTATACAGCCTGTGACAATTTGCCTGCGCTCACGCCCGCAAATGACAACCAAACCAATATGCTCTTACTTCTGAGCGACATGGGTTTGGCCAAATTGAATTTTAATCAGCCAAATACTCCGCTTTGGGAAACTGAATATAGCAATGTACCATTTGCGGCTAAAACATTGTTTCAAAGCGTAACCAATAAACGACCAAATGCCCGATTAAAACCAAACAATGAAAAGACGCCTTACCAAGAACATTGTAGTAGCCTAGACAATGGTGCGGATCAATTTACCCAGCAGGTAAAAGCCGACAAAAATCTTAGCAAAGCGGAAAAAAATTTACTGATTCAAGAAAGACAAAATATTTCAGCCTGTGACCGTGATCTTGCTCTCATCCAAATCAATCCAAACTGGTCTCTACAAGCACGTCAGTATGCGTCTTATTTAAATGCGACCATTGCCTTTTATAATAGCAACTTTTCCATAGCTACTAAAATTTACTCAGTATTAACTACGGTTGATCAGCCTTGGATCAAAGAAACATCGCAATATATGTTGATTCGTAGCAGCCTCAATGAAAGTTATCAGTCAGGTGTCGGTAAATATGGCGACTTAAAAATCGATAAAGTAGATCAGACTTTACTCAAAAATACCTATGAGCATATTACTACCTACTTCAAACGCTTTCCTGAGGGAAAATATGCAGCAAGTGCACGCGGTTTACTACGCCGTTGTTATTGGCTGAGTGGAAATACCGAACTCCTGACCAACGAACTCGCATGGCAAATCAATCATCCTGATTCTAAATACTACAATCTAGAGCTCGATAATCTAGCCTTTGAAATGGATCGCCATGTTTTTCAAAGCCGCTCATTCAATGCAAAAAATTTAAAAGATCCCTTCTTTCTGACCATTTCAGATTTAATGCAAATGCGTCAGGCAACATCAGCAGAAGATAAAGTCTTAAGCTGGTCTGAACTCAACAACCAAAAAACACTATTTAAGAGTCAGCCAGAACTGTTCCAATACCTACAAGCCAATCACTTATTCTTTGTGCAGAACAAACCAGCCGAAGCTTTAAAATATTTGCCAGAACATTCCTCTAATTCAATTAATAGTTACCTTCAACTCAGTCAAATATTGTTAAAAGGGCGTATTTTAGAAAAACTCGGACAAACTCAAAATGCGCAGCAGTATTGGGAAGGTTGGCTTAGTCGATCAAAGTCCATCGAACAGCGTGGCTTATTTGAACTGATGCTATATCCACATTATACCCAACAGCAAAGCGCGAACCTATTCATCGGTTCAGATGCTAAAATCAAACAAGCTGCATTGCAAAAAAGCTTTATTGAAAATGAAGCCAATGAAAAAAGCCTAATGCAAATTGTACAGAGCAAAGCATCAAATACAGATCAAAAAAATTTAGCTTTATATAAAACTTTGCAGAAATCATTGGTACATCAAAATTTTAAACTGTTTAATCAAGCCTTTGTACTGCTACCACAAGATGCCGCGAAGTATAAATATGACTCAGAAACATATAAAAATTATAAAAACCAACCCCCTTTCAGTGATTTCATTTGGGCAGGAACAAAAATCACGCCACAAATGCAATGCCCTGACTTATTCAGCCTGACTCAAAAACTTGAAAATTCACCTCAAGATTTAAAGCTCCGACTTTGTTTGGGAGAATATGCACGCTCGCCTCAAGGCTACAACATAAGCTATGTCACTGCTTTAGAAAAAGAAACTGCTAGCTTCCAAGGTTCAATTTTTACCCGTGGCCAAGTGTATAAAGACATCATCAAATCCAGTTCTGTACCCGATTTAAAAGCGTATGCACTTTATCGCTCAATCATGTGTTATTCACCAAGCGGGATGAATGACTGTCAGGATGCAGAAGTTGAAAAATCCACTCGTAAACAATGGTTTGACCACATTAAACGCGACTATCCAAGTACCTCTTGGGCACAATCCTTAAAGTATTACTGGTAAGACATATATGTTGAAGCAGATTTTTTCCGTTGTTATGACGCTGATCTGTATGCTGAGCATCATGGCTTGTCAGCCGAGTCAGTCAGCTTCAACATCTAGTCGGGTAAATGCCGAAGACTATGATGCATTTTGGATTTGGGGCAATATTTCATCAGCCCCTTACCTAAATGCGGCTAAAGAAATTTATGTTTTACAAGGTGAAATCCGTTTAGACTCCCAAACACGTCACTCTAAGCTCATACCGCAAGGCGTAAGCGTTTTAACGATTCCTCAGCAAAAGGTGTGGCTGGTTTTTCGTAATTATCATTTAGCCTGGCAAGGCCAAGAGCTTACACATATTTTAAAACGCGTTCAGCAATGGGAAAATGCAGGGAATCATATTCAAGGCATACAAATTGATTTCGATGCCAAAACCAAACACATTCACCAATATGCCCTATTCTTAAGTCAATTAAGAAAACAATTGCCTCAACACTATCAACTCAGTATCACGGGCTTAATGGACTGGACCAATGTCACAAATCAGGAGACTTTAAACCTCCTGAATAACACCATCGACGAGTTGGTCATTCAAACTTATCAAGGTTCAACCACCATACCCAACTATGCAGCTTATCTAAAAAAAGTTTCAGCACTGAAACTGCCTTACAAAATTGGCATTGTTCAACACGGTCAGTGGCATAAACCATCAAAGCTTGAAAATGATACAAACTTTAAAGGCTATGTCGTCTTCCTTTTACGCTCAAAACCTCAAAATAATTAGGGCTTTTTAAGAGAAGTTCTTGAATTTGGCGAGCAAAGTCTCTAAAATTCCCCCTTCGCATCTAATGCGACACAACCTTGGTTGTGACTCCTTGCTTCTAACAACTTTTTTGTTAGGGGCTGTTTAAACCGTAAGGAGCTGACAATGCGTCATTACGAAATCGTACTTTTAGTACACCCTGATCAAAGCGATCAAGTCGTTGGTATGGTAGAACGCTACCTAACTCACATCAAAGAAGCTGAAGGTCAAATTCACCGTCTTGAAGACTGGGGCCGTCGTCAATTGGCTTACCCAATCAACAAGATCCACAAAGCTCACTACATTCTTATGAATGTTGAGTGTGGTCAAACTACTCTTGATGAGTTAGAAGAATTGTTCCGTTACAACGATGCAATTATTCGTAGCCTTATCATCCGTCGTGAGAACGCTATCACTGAAGAGTCACTATTGGCTAAGAGTGCTGAAGAAAAACGTGCGCGTAAAGCTCAACGTGAAGAAGCACAACAAGCTCAAGACTCTGCTGAAGCATAAGGAGAACATCAATGGCACGTTTTTACCGTCGTCGCAAGTTCTGCCGCTTTACAGCTGAGAACGTTACGTACATCGACTACAAAGATATCGACACTTTAAAACAGTACATCACTGAAAACGGCAAGATTGTTCCTAGCCGTATTACAGGTACTAAAGCTCGTTACCAACGTCAATTAGCGCTTGCTATTAAACAAGCTCGCTACTTGTCTTTGATCCCTTACACTGACAATCATAAGTGAGGTTGAGCTGTGGATATTATCTTATTACAACGCATTAAAAACCTTGGTAAATTAGGCGATAAAGTTTCAGTTAAAGCTGGTTACGGCCGCAACTACCTTATCCCTCAAGGTCAAGCAGTAGCTGCTACTGAAGCTAACACTGCTGCTTTTGAAGCTCGTCGCGCTGAACTTGAGAAAGCTGAAGCTGATGTTTTAGCTGCTGCTCAAGCACGTGCTAGCCAATTAGACGAAGTTAACATCGTAATCACTGCGAAAGCTGGTGACGAAGGTAAACTATTCGGTTCTATCGGTACTCGTGATATCGCTGACGCGTTAACAAATGCTGGTCTTGAAGTTGACCGTGCAGAAGTTCGTTTACCGAACGGTGCACTTCGTCACACTGGCGAATTCAACATCGCAATCCAATTGCACCATGATGTTGTTGCTGAAGTTCTCGTTACTATCGTATCTGAGTAATTTCTTGCAAAAAAAAGAGCATGCTTTTGCATGCTCTTTTTTTATCTCTATGAAAAAGTAGTTTCTTCGCTCAGCTTAAACTTCATCAGTCTGCCCCGCAAAATGCCAAATTTGAATATTATGGGTTTTATCCATAAGCCTTGAATTCAGCACACAGCAGCTGCATTTTTTGATAAAGTGCATAGAGCTAAATGACTGTATTTTTTCCCAAATTTACAGTGAAATTTATCTTAGGTTATCCCTCTTACTGTATTAAAAATCAGGGCGTTATATGTCACAGGCGAATGCCACTGCTCAAAAGAGCTCATCGAAACAAGACAATAAACCGAATGAGTCAGGGCAACTGAAAGAATTCCGTACACCTCCGCATAACTTAGCATTGGAACAAGCCGTACTTGCCGCTTTAATGACGGTTGCTGAATCCTTTGAACAAGTTGGCGATGTACTGACTGAAAATGACTTTTATGCGACGCGCCATAAATATATTTTTCGTGCGATTGCGCAACTCTCCAAAGACAGCTCACCCTATGATGCGGTTTTAGTCCATGACTGGCTCACCACACAAAACCTACTCGATGCGGTTGGTGGTGAAGAGTACCTGATGCAATTGATGGCAGACTCCCCGTCTAGTTTCTATAACATGGAAACTTATGCCACCAAGATCAAAGAATTTTCAACTTTGCGTAACATGATTAAGGTCAGCTCTGAAATTTTACAAAATGCCTATGACACCAAAGGTCGTAGTGTCAGTGAAATTTTAGATTTAGCAGAAACTAATATTTTCTCGATTGCAGAGCAACATAATAATAATGCCAAAGCACAAGGCCCAAAACCGATTGCGAGTGTGACTGCAGACCTAATCACTAAACTTGATGAGCTATCGCAAATGGAAGGTAGCATCACAGGTTTAACTACAGGTTTCCTTGAACTCGACAATAAAACATCAGGCATGCAAGCGGGTGACATGATTATTGTTGCTGCCCGTCCATCAATGGGTAAAACTACACTTGCAATGAATTTAGTTGAAAGTGTCTTATTTAACAATAACCTACCCGCTCTTGTTTTTTCCATGGAGATGCCCGCCGATTCAATTGCTATGCGTTTAATTTCTTCTTGGGGGCGCGTACATCAAGGACATTTACGTTCAGGTAAAATGGATGGTGATGAATGGTCTAAAGTCACGGGTACTATTCTACAACTTCAAGATAAGCATCTATATATTGATGATTCTTCTGCGCTTCCACCTACAGAATTACGTGCACGTGCGCGCCGGATTGCAAAGCAACATGGTGGAAAACTGGGTTGTATTATGGTCGACTATTTACAGCTAATGAAAGTACCAGGCATGGGGGATAACCGTGTCGGTGAAATTGGTGAAATTTCACGAAGTTTAAAAGCACTAGCCAAAGAAATGAGTTGTCCCGTCATTGCATTGTCTCAGCTTAACCGTTCCCTCGAAAATCGTCCAAATAAACGTCCCGTGATGTCAGACTTACGTGAATCCGGTGCGATCGAACAGGACGCCGACTTAATCATGTTTATTTACCGTGACGAAGTCTATAACAAAGAGTCCAAAGAAGCGGGCACTGCCGAAATTATTATTGGTAAACAACGTAACGGCCCTATTGGTACCGTTCGACTTGCTTTTGAAGGCCAATACACCCGCTTTAGCAACTTATCCCCTGAGTTTTATGCTCAGTACGATGATGAGGAATAATTAAAACCTCATCGTCGCCCTTCCATGACCCTGTAGGAGTAATTAGGGTGCGTCAAGCAACAGTTTATATTGATAGCCAAGCGCTGCAATATAATTTAAACCGTGTCAAACAACTTGCCCCAAACGCGAAAATCGTCAGCATGGTCAAAGCCAATGCTTATGGACACGGAGTCAAAGACTGTTTAGCAGCCTTAAGTGAAACCGATGCCTTTGGCGTCGCCTGTTTAGAAGAAGCACTAGAGATTCGTGATCTCGGCTTTAAACAGCCGATCACCCTGATTGAAGGTGTTTTCTCATCAGATGAAATGCCAACCGTCATTGAGCAAAATATCGAGTGTGTGGTTCATCAGCAACAGCAAGTCGATTGGTTGATCGCACATAAAACCGCATATATCGCACAAAAGCTCAAAGTGTGGGTCAAACTCAATAGCGGTATGAACCGTTTAGGCTTTAAAGTTGCTGAAATCATTGATGTCATCAACACATTGAAAGCACAAGGCTTTACATGTGTACTGGCAATGCACTTTGCCAACGCCGATGCTGACCACCCACTCAATGAGCAACAACGTGCGCAATTCCTACACATCAAAGAAGCGTGCTCACCGATTCTAGCCTCATGTTGTAACTCAGCTGCTATTTTTAAATGGCCTGAACTTCATTTTGATTTTGTTCGTCCCGGCATCATGCTTTACGGCGCATCACCTTTTGCCTATAAAAATGCACACGACTTAGACTTAAAGCCAGTTATGACCTTCACGGCGGAAATTATTGCATTAAATACCATTCAAGCAGGTGAAGGTGTCGGCTATGGTTCGCATTTTGTCGCGAACCAAGAAACTGAACTGGCCATTGTTTCGATTGGTTATGGAGATGGCTATCCACGTGCATTTCCAAAGCAAAACCATGTTGCTATAAATGGTCAGGCAGTAGCTGTTGTGGGCCGAGTAGCAATGGATATGATTGCTATCGATGTGACGGGTTTAAACGCCGGCCTGGGTACAAAAGTTGAGCTCTGGGGTGAAAATCGCTTAGTTGACGATGTTGCGGAAGCCAATGGAACCATTGGTTATGAGCTACTTTGTCGGTTAAGCAATCGTCCTACACGTAAGCAAATCTAGCAATAAAAGCCCAAGTAGAACTTGGGCTTTTTTCAACCTAGACTCTCATCAGACTGGGCATCGTAAAGGTCTTGCAACAACTGATCAATTTGTTGTTGACTCATACTCTGCGGTTCAAATGTTGCAAAACCCATCTCACGCATTTTGGTATGTACGCTACTCATACGTTGCACATACTTCATGCCCCAAGCTCTAAAATGTGCCGCGTGAATCGTTTTCGCCTCAAAGACTTTGATATCTTTATGTCTAGGGTCTTTCAATAATTTCGACATTAATAATTCTAAAGCAGCTTCATCCCCTTCTAAGCACTGGAAATAATGCTGATCAGCATAATAAAGAACACCTGAAATATTATGTACTGCATTAAAATCACGTGCTTCGCTTAAAATGTCCCGAACATCTTGAAGAAGCTGCACCTGATCCGAAGTTGAAGTACTTGCATAGCAAATTTGCCGCATAGACTTCCCCAATTTATTGATTTCATTATTTTTAGCATCTAACACGTTTATACTAAATAGTCATCTGTCGGCTTTGCCAATTCTTGCAATCCTTTTCTTAAGGTATCCGACCATTGTTTACTAATGCTTGAAAAATACGGATCTTCTTCATCAATCCGCTTACCCACTGGAATATGTAAACTATCTCTTGTATACACCAAAGCATCTAAGGGCAAACCAACAGAAACATTGGAGCGTAAGGTTGAATCAAAAGAAATCAAACTACACTTCACCGCTTCATCTAAGGGCATGTCATACCGTAATGCACGATCTAGAATCGGCTTTCCATATTTACTTTCACCAATTTGAAAATACGGCGTATCTTTGGTCGCACAAATAAAATTCCCCTGCGGATAAATATTATAAAGTTGCATTTCTGCCCCTTTAATTTGGCCACCGACCAATAAGCTACAGTAGTAATTACTTTGTTCTTGCGTGTCTGGTGCCATATCCGCCAAGACTTTTTTCAAAGTATGCCCGACCAACTCAGCCGCTTCGAACATGGTATTGACACTATATAAATTCGGTTCTTGGCTTAACTCCAGATGATTTTTTAAATGTCCAATCACCGCTTGGGTCGTTGCTAAGTTTCCTGAGGTTTGAATCGCAATAAAGCGCTCACCCTCCACACCAAAGGTATACAGCTTTCTAAACACGGATATATGGTCTACACCTGCATTCGTACGCGTATCACTTATAAAAACCAAACCATCTTGAAGACGAAGTGCACAACAATAGGTCATAGAACATCCTTTTTCAGCTAAACCTTAACAACTTAAAACTTGTACCATGGAATGCATCGATTCCACCCCACCTTTTTCACGTACGCCACGAACGGGAGCTACATCCCAATAATCGCGCCCAATAGCTACATAGATATGTGACTGTGGTTTGAACAATTGATTACTGGTATCAAAACAATACCATGCATCATCAATATACACCTCGGCCCACGCGTGACTGGCGAGGTGTGAAGTTTCAGGCACATGCAAATACCCTGATACATAACGTACCGGTAAGCCAAGATGCTTACACATGGCAATAAAAACATGACTATGGTCCTGACATACGCCTTGCTGCCCATTGAATGCATCGATTGCCGAAGTGAGCACCGAGGTTTCGGCAGATACATAAGGAATATGCGCTAAAACGGCTTCTGACAGTTTCATCAAATTTTCCCGATTCAGCTCAGGCACATACTGATGTGCAAATGCCTTCATTTCGGCATTGCACTGGGTATTGGGCGTCGGCTGTAAAAATAAATTGGGATTCAGTCGATCTTGGATGCCATGTTCTGCCAAGCTATTAATTTCAACAATGCCCTGCGCCATTATGGTCAGCTGTTGATACGCTTCACGTTGTGAACTGGTAATCCAAATATTTTGGAAGGCATCCCGTTTTTCTTCTCGCTCTCCTGGCACACTCACATGCCAGTGACATACCTTTTGGTGTGAATTATTCGTAGGTGTCATTTTGATATATTGAATGCTATTCAGCGCCAATTCACTGTATTGATAATGCGTTTGATGATTGATCATAAGTTTCATACATCAACCTCAAACAATTGTTGAATATAATCACTAAAATGATAAAAATTCATCGCATCAGGTTGCGATTTGAGCTCTAGCCAAGCTTGTGCCAAATTTAGCCAGCCCATTTCTTTTAACAAGATGACGATGTTTTCTATTTCAACTAAAGTATTTTGTGCATCTTGTTTTAGGCGAATTTGACGGTCGAGCTGCTCAATCATTTGCCCCAAACTAAAGAATAAAAAGACATCACTGGCTTCAGACTCAAGTACATCCTGACACTCTCCAACTACATCACAAATATAGGCGGTGTTTTCAGTGGCATTTTTGATAAATTGATTCAGTTCCGCATATGCCTTTGCAGATAAAATCCCGCGCAAGTCTTGAACATTACTCTTAGCGCTTTGAAATTGCTGGTTAAATGAAGCAGGGTTGTTTGGGTTTAAAATCAGCTCATTCAGTGAGCACGCATCAAAAGCAGGCAAACAAAATGCATGCGCATAATCCATTGCAGGCTGGTCTTGGGTAAAAGGAAACTGAGCACACAAATATTGAGTACGTGTTAAATAACGCCCTAACCAAAAAATATTTTCAGCATTGGTGCTTAATAAAATCATAGTTCTACCCTCATATTTGTTTATTTTATGAATGTAAGTTTTCCACGACCCAAGTGTCTTTAATTCCTCCTCCTTGGGATGAGTTGACCACCAACGAACCTTCTTTCATCGCAACACGTGTTAAACCGCCAGGGACAATTTCGGTACGATAGGGTGAACTGAGCACAAACGGTCTAAGATCAATATGACGCTCAGAAACACCCGATTCAGTCATGGTTGGACTAACTGAAAGCTCTAAAGTAGGCTGGGCAATATATAAATGCGGCGTCGCCATGAGCTTATCTCTAAATTGCTCAATTTGGCTTTTACAGGCTTGCGGTCCAATCAGCATACCATACCCACCCGAACCTTGCGCCTCTTTGACCACTAACTGCTCAAGGTTCTCCAGTACATAAGCCAAGTCCTGCTTGTCACGGCATTGATATGTCGGAACATTTTTTAAGATAGGTTTTTCACCTAAATAAAACTGAATCATTTTATCGACATAAGGATAAATCGATTTATCATCCGCAACCCCTGTGCCTGGTGCATTCGCAATAACCACGTTATGACTCAGATAAGCGGACATCAACCCTGCGACACCTAAAGTGCTATTCGGCATAAAGCACAGCGGATCAAGATAAGCATCATCCAAACGTCGGTAAATCACATCTACTCGTTGACGGCCACGAATGGTTTTGACATAGACTTTATCATGCTCCACAAATAAATCGCGCGATGTCACCAAAGGCACATTCATTTCACGGGCTAAAAAAGCATGTTCATAATAGGCACTATTAAAACGTCCCGGTGTCAATACCACGATGAAAGGCTGATCGACATAAGCATTTTCAGCCAGGATTTGTTTAAGTAATTGTGGATATTGTTCTATGCCTAAAATATGGTTCTTCTGCATCAAATCTGGCATGAGTTTTTCACTAATCTTACGACTTTCAAGCATATAAGACACGCCCGACGGCGTTCTTAAATTATCTTCGAGCACATAAAACTCACCCTGCCCATCACGGATAATATCAATTCCACTAATTTGGCTATAAATCTGACCTTTTAAACGGTGTTCATACATATGCGGTTGATAAGCCTCATGCGTCAACACTTGCAGTTCTGGAATAATTTTCGCTTTGAGAATGTCTTGTTGATGGTAAATATCATGTAAAAATAGATTTAGAGCCCGTACACGTTGTGCAGAGCCAAGGGAAATTTTATTCCATTGTTGTTTGGCGATCACACGTGGAATTAAATCATATGGAATGGTGCGCTCAATGCCCTCAGATTCACCATATACAGTAAACGTAATACCTTCATATAAAAAATGCTGTTTGGCAATTTGGTTCAGTTCTTCGAGTTCTTCTACACTATGCTGTGACAACCAGTGCTCAATACGCGCACAAGCCTCACCCGACATCGCTTGGTCATCTGTCATTTCATTAAAGAAATTCGAGGTCATTTGATGAAACAATCCAACAGACTGGCTCGATAGACGAACATGAGAGTGAATCGGATTTAATACAGGAGAGTTAAGCTTATATCCGTCCAACATCGTATTTACATTTGTATCTTTATCTTCTTTAAACATACAAACCTCTCAATTGTTATCGATATGTAACCCATACGTAGCAATATCTATGCCATGGATTTCTAAAGATGCTTTGTTTATTAATCGATAAAAAACGCATTGCTTCAATTCTATTTCGCATTAAGTTGTGTCAAAAAATATAACTGAAAAATTTCAAGCAAAGCTTGCTTAAACGAATGAGTTTTCTTATTGTGTTCACATTCAAGTAAGTAATTTCGACTCCTATATTTTATTAAACTATGTCTATACAAGAAAAAGAAACGTCCAATAGTCTCTATCGCCAATGGCAAATTTTGTCTCGCCTTTCCACTGGAAAATGGATGGGCACTCGAGAGCTGCAAGAGATTTTACAACGTGAAGGCATCGATATTACTTTGCGAACCATTCAACGTGATTTAAACCAAATCTCTCAACGCTTTCCGATTGAAAACAATGGCGCTGTGCCTCAAGGTTGGCGTTGGCGTTCTGATGCTCCGATTCAAAGCTTACCGCACATGACCAGCTCTCAAGCGGTGACGTTTATGATGGTTGAAGAACACCTTAAACATCTTCTTCCTCCCAGCTTAATTGAAGAAATGAACCCGTGGTTTGACTTAGCACGTCGTAGCCTCTCTACTCAAAACAATGTGCGCCAATGGATTAACCGCGTACGCATTGTCCCTGCGACACAACCGCTGATTCCCCCAATTGTGGAGAAAACAGCACAGCAAGCCATCTATGAAGGACTGCTCCAAGACAAACAACTGGAATGCGTTTATCAAGGTTTAAACCAAGCGGCTGAAGCAAAAACCTATACCCTCAACCCTCTGGCACTGGTTCAAAAAGGTGCAATTATTTATCTGATTTGTACCCGCCACGACAAAACTGATATTCAAACCTTTGCACTGCACCGTTTCAAATCAGCGACGGTTTTAACCACTCGTGCCTTACACCCAGTCAATTTTGATATCGATGAATACATCGAATCGGGTGCATTAGGTTTCCGTGTAGACTTTTCAAAACCTACAGAAACCGTTGCACTTACCCTGACTATGACTGAAATAGATGCACTGTATTTGGAAGAAACCAAACTCAGTACCAATCAGGTTTTAGAACCGCTTGGAAATGGGCAAATCTTGGTTCATGCGACCGTCCCTTTTACCAATCAACTGGTGTGGTGGTTACGTAGTTTTGGGCATAAAATTAGTCATATTGAACCCAAAGAAGTTCGTGATGCAGTTAATCAGACCATCACCTACTAAAATAAAAAAAGCCCCAAGTATTCGGGGCTTTACAGTCTTTTTGGTATTAGATATTTGAATTGCTTGGGTTTCTCGTTTTCATTGCTCATCTTGGTTTAATGCCTCCCCTAAACCAAGATAAGTGCGCTGTTTTTGGTGATTGATACAAACTAGCATTGGCATGCAAGCTCTCCACTGTTAAAACGGATCGATTTCATTGTCATAGTGTTGACCTCATGTTAAGAACGTAAAATCAATTTAAAAGACGGCGATACTTTTGTGAAATAACATGATTGGCTATTTTTATCTGTTTTTATCTTAAACAACTATTTTGCTTTGTTTATCTGCCAAAACAAAAAGCAGGCCTTATGGTCAGCAGGCTTATGATTAGCCTTCTGCATTTCCAAATGCCGATCGCAAAAACCCTCCTCATCAGCAATCGTTACAAATCATCCGCGTTTATTTCTTCCAAAATTGCCACTTGCTACGTTTAGGCCGCTTGTCTTCAATACGCACTAACCCTTTGAGGGCTTCATTATTGATTCTGTCATACATTTTTAAATACTCAGGATTCAACTGCTCTCCGATATATTCAGGCGTATACGATGTACAAGGTTTTCGTAATGAGCGCTCATACCATTTTTGTGCAACGTCTAAATCGGCATTAAAATAGAGCCCTTTTTCATACAAATAGCCAATTTTACATTCCGCATATTGGTCTTTTTGATCAGCCGCTTTTTGAATCCAATATACGGCTTCTTCCAAATTTTTCTCAGTGTACAAGCCATTTAAATACCAATAACCCACTTGGTACTGTGAGGAAGCTTCTCCTTTTTGGGCATTCAGTAAAAATAGTTTGAAGAATAGTTGTTTGGCTTCATCCATATGCAGAAATGAATCAATCTTTCGGATCTGTTCATTAATCTGATCAATTGAGTAGTCCCGTGCATTTTTGAGAACGTGTTGAGCCAGTTGCAGCGGACTTTCTTCGGTAAAGGATGCGATTAATTGCATCGCATCTGCCTGCATTTCATCTATACCCTCAATGCGTGCATCCAGTACGACATTTAAATATTTTCGAGCCAATTCGAAGTCTTGCTCAACACCTCGTCCTTCTAAATACATACGACCCAAACTTAAATCTGCCGCTATGACCTGACCTGCTACTTGTTGATACAGTCCAATAGCCATATCTAAATCCAGTGGTACACCTAAACCATGCTCATACTTATCTGCTAAATTATTGATCGCAACGGGATTACCCAGATCAGCAGATTTTTGATACCAGAATACGCATTGCTCGTAGTCTTGTTGAGTCCCAATACCATCTTGATACATCCAGCCTAAATGATAATAAGCATTTGCCAAAACACCTTTTTCAGTTTCAGGTGCTTGTGACGAAATTCGATGATAAAGATAAAATGCTCGTGCCGAGTGAATCACATGTTCGCTCACCACACCATAATTTGGATAAACTGAATTGACCAAGAAACAGGTTAACCAACCAAAACGATAATAAGCCGCCAACCCCAATGTGGCTGCCCAACAACCTTGTTCAGAGGACTGCTCCAAGAGCTGCAAACTTTTTTGTAAATCTTGTTCGGTGCCATGACCTCGTGCATAACATCCCGCCAACTGATATAGCGCAATGCTATCCATTTTGGCTGCGGCTTCTCGATACCAGTTAAAACTTCCTTCCAGACTTTTTTGTAAAATTCCACCAATGAATAATTGCTGCGCTAACTGACACATCGCAGGGCTATAACCCGACTGAGCAGATTGACGTAGTAAATCAATATAGAGCTGAAACTCACGCTCTTGGTAGGCTTGATCTGCCAAATAATATTGATAAATACCCCGATATTGCTCGGCTTTACCTCGAATGAGTTGAAGGATTAACGCTCCATGTCCAGTTTCATGCTCAGAAAAATACTCAATACGTTCAATCAATCCCAAACTTTTAGACACTTGCTCCAAGGGTAGAAACCATCGTGTAATGGTATAGAGTCCCGGAACATCTTGCATTTTCACAATGTCAGAAGATGGCTCAGGATCTTCGGGGCGAACCAAAGCTCTCAGCATCTGCATAGGAGATTCAGCTTCTGGTGGCATTAAATTTACCCCAACCAGTTCTCCATCATTGGTTTTAGCAACCTCCCAAACTTTCATAATGGCTTGATCAAATTGATAAAATTCACTACTTTGATTGAGCCAGATAACCACATCACCCGCGCGAATCTCTTCTCCGCTTTTATAATGTAATGACATAATTCACCTTATTTTTTATTGTATATTTCCCCTGCACAGATTTTACCCAAAAAAAAGCCCGCATAAAGCGGACTTTTTCAATAACTTTCAAATATTAAGCAGATTTTTTCGCTTGTGCATTCTTACGGATCGTAATCATGATCAATTGCACTGCTGCAGGTGTTACCCCCGGAATACGATTTGCTTGTGCCAGTGTCTCAGGGCGTACATCTTTCAATTTTAAAGTAATTTCACGAGATAAACCTGAAACCACATCATAATTAAAATCGGCTGGAATTTTAGTTTCTTCCAAACGCTTCATTTGCGCAACGTCTTCATGCTGACGGTTAATATAACCTGCATATTTCACCGCGATTTCAATTTGATCGCCCACTTGCGCAGAGACTTCAGAACCTGTGAGTTCCGCAATTTGAGCAAAAGAAATATTCGGACGTTTTAACAAATCAATCGCAGAGCATTCTTTCGATAAATCTGCACCCGTCATTTCAACAAATTTTTTGCCCATTGGGTTGTTTGGTGCCGCCCAAAGGTGTTGTAAGCGACCTGTTTCCAGTTCAACCGCTTCCATTTTTTCACAGTAAGCTGCCCAACGCTCGTCATCCACCAAGCCCATTTCACGACCCACTGGGGTTAAACGTTGATCCGCATTGTCTTCACGTAGCATCAAACGATATTCGGCACGTGAAGTAAACATACGGTACGGTTCTTTCGTACCGAGCGTAATCAAGTCATCCACCAATACGCCCATATAGGCTTCATCACGTTTTGGTGTCCATTGCTCTTGATCCCACGCACGACGCGCAGCATTTAAGCCGGCAAGCAAGCCTTGCGCACCCGCTTCTTCATAACCTGTCGTACCATTAATCTGACCCGCAAAGTACAAGTTATTGATGGCTTTGGTTTCTAAAGTAAACTTCAACGCTTGCGGGTTGAAATAATCGTATTCGATGGCATAGCCCGGACGTAAAATGTGCGCATTTTCCATCCCGCGAATTGAACGAACCAATTCAAACTGCACATCAAACGGAAGTGAAGTTGAAATACCATTTGGATAAAGCTCATGTGTATCTAAACCTTCAGGCTCTAAGAATACTTGGTGTGAGTCTTTATCAGCAAAGCGGTGAATTTTGTCTTCAATGGATGGGCAGTAACGTGGCCCCACACCTTCAATAACACCAGTGTACATCGGTGAACGGTCTAAACCGCCGCGGATGATGTCATGGGTTTTTTCATTGGTATGTGTAATATAACAATTCACTTGTTCAGGGTGCATAGATGCATCACCCATGAATGACATAGTCGGTGATGGGAAATCACCTGGCTGTGGAATCATCACAGAAAAATCAACTGAACGCGCATCAATACGTGGTGGCGTACCTGTCTTTAAACGACCTACTGGCAAATTCAATTCACGTAAACGGTGTGCCAGTGAAATTGAAGGTGGATCACCTGCACGGCCACCGCTTGATTTTTCAAGCCCTACGTGGATTACACCACCTAAGAACGTCCCTGCGGTGAGTACAACTGTTTTCGCATCAAAGCGAATACCCGTTTGAGTTACAACACCCTTTACAGTATCACCCTCA
Organism: Acinetobacter sp. MYb191; assembly: GCF_037572605.1. Taxonomy (NCBI): domain Bacteria; kingdom Pseudomonadati; phylum Pseudomonadota; class Gammaproteobacteria; order Moraxellales; family Moraxellaceae; genus Acinetobacter; species Acinetobacter sp. MYb191. Next base: position 490,658 of record NZ_JBBGZP010000021.1, read on the forward strand.
ACAATCAGGTCGTCTGCGGCTTGTTGGAAAATATCGAGATTTGCTTGGTTTTCTAAAGTGTCACGAATCGCGGCTTTATAGCGAATACGGTCTGCCTGTGCACGTGTTGCACGAACGGCTGCACCTTTACGTGAGTTTAGGATACGGAACTGAATACCACCTTTATCGGCAGCCAATGCCATTGCACCGCCCAAGGCATCAATTTCACGCACCAAATGCGATTTACCAATACCACCAATTGCTGGATTACAGCTCATCTGCCCTAAAGTCTCAATATTATGAGTTAAGAGTAAAGTCTGTCGCCCCATACGTGCCGCAGCCAATGCTGCTTCTGTACCTGCGTGACCGCCGCCGATAACAATGACATCGTAAACTTTAGGATAATGCATAGTGGTAAAGGAGATTAAAAAATGATAACGAAAGATTATAGCAAATTTTCGATTGTAAGTTGACAGATTCCGTGGAATTTATTGTATATGCGGTGCTATGCTTACTGCGCCAGCGCTAAGTTTATGTAATTTCACTTGCAGAGCAATAGCAAAAACTCAACAAAGGATGCGTTTTGTTACCTGAAAAGCCTTGTATTAATTTGATCATTTTTTATCCTATAAGTTGATCATACAACAACCAAAGGTAAGCATTATGAATAAGAAGATTCTTTTTTCATCCATTCTCTGCGGTTTATTTTTTTCGCCTTTTGTATCAGCCAACGACAAAGTTGAAAAGGTCTATGATAGTCAACGTTATCAACAAGTCTGTAAAGGCAAGTCACAAGGAACAGCGGTTAGTTTTGCCTATCGAGGCATTATTTGGAATGGTACCTGTGAACCTCAATTTTTCCCAAGCTCAAAAAATGCCAATATTCATGGTGATGAAGCTGAGTTAGCCAGCATTTGCCAAGGCGACTCAAAAGCGACATCAATCAATATCGAAGGTAAAGAAATTAAAGGCAAATGTGCCCTTGGTTTTGTAGCACCTAAACCAAGAATGTAAGCAAAAAAATCTAAAGTTCATGCTGTATTGAGGGTAAAAAATAGTCCATTTTTTACCCTTTTTTCGACCTTGTAAATTATTGAATTCTGTATACACTCAAAAAACACAAAAGATAAAAAACGAATAAAAAAGGTATTCCATGGATTCGGAATTGTTTACAGTTTTTTTGCCTTTGACTTTGGCATTGATGATGATGGGTCTTGGTTTACACCTACGCCCAGCCGATTTTTATCGCCTCACACTGCACCCCAAAGTCATTTTCATCGCGTTATTTTCACAGTTGGTGCTACTGGTGGGCATTGCCTTCCTGATTTGCCAATTTTTAAATTTAGCGCCTATTTTCGCGATTGGTTTGATGCTCGTTGCAGCCTCACCGGGCGGACCAACGTCAAATCTATTGACCTATTTATTTAAAGGTGATGTTGCGCTCAACATTACTCTCACGGCTACAAACTCCATCATTTCAACACTAACCCTGCCTTTTATTATTAATTTTTCACTGATGTACTTTCTACAAACATCACAACCCGTTGACATGCCCGCCATGAAAATGATGAAGGTATTTTTCATCACTCTACTTCCAGTCAGTATGGGCATGTTTTTACGTTATTACTTTCCAAAACTTGCCGACAGATTAAACCGCCCAATGCGTATTTTGTCTGCAAGCTGTCTTCTTTTTATCTTTTTTCTCGCACTGTACTTAGAGCGACATAATTTTGTCGAATATGTGTTTGAGATTGGGCCAGCCGTAGCTTTATTCTGCTTCTGTAGCATGTTTATTGGTTTTTTTGTGCCACATCTGGCCAATATTCCAGAAAAACAAGCCTTAACCTGCTCCTTTGAGATCACCATTCACAACACCGCACTTGCCATCACGGTTGCCTTGTCAGTCTTAGGCAACACCGCCATGGCCATTCCTGCCGGTATTTATTCTATTTTCATGTTTGTATTTGCTGCGTTATTAGGCCTATTAATCTCACGAAGAAATGACAGTTTATTTTTGAAGAAAGTGACCGCAGCTGAATAATTTCACGGTCATGATTTATATAATTTTAAGGAGAATATGTACCTATGGATTCAGGAATTATAACTATTATGTTACCCCTAGCTCTGGCCATCATCATGATTGGTTTGGGCTTAGAGTTAACCCCGAAGGATTTTGCACGCGTCAGCAAACATCCCAAAGCAGTATTGGTTGCTTTATTTTGTCAATTGGTACTTCTTGTTGGGATTGCCTTTGTAATTTGCAAAGTACTCAACTTACCGCCACTGCTTGCCGTCGGCTTAATGCTCTTAGCAGCGTCTCCAGGTGGGAGTACTGCAAATTTATTTAGCTATTTGTTTAAAGGTGATATTGCGCTCAATATTACCTTAACAGCCATTAACTCCGTTATTGCAGCGTTTACCTTGCCGCTAATTGTCAACTTTGCCATTCAGTACTTTATGCAGGATGGACAACATGTCAGTATGCAATTTAGTAAAATCTTACAGGTTTTCTCAATTATTCTTATCCCCGTCTGCATTGGTATGTTGATTCGCCACTATGCACCCTCTTTTACCAAGAAGCTGAATAAGCCATTACGTATTTTTTCTGTTGTATTTTTGGTCTTAATCATTGTTGGAGCAATAGCCAAAGAACGCGCACATATTCTGGAGTATCTGACTCAGGTCGGTTTAGCCACAATCATTTTCTGTATTTGCAGTTTAATGATTGGTTATTTTGTACCGCGACTACTGGGGATCAACAGTGCTCAAGCACGGGCTTGTGCCTTTGAAATTGGCATTCATAACAGCACCCTTGCCATGACCATTGCACTCACCGTGATGACCAGTACTACCATTGCTATGCCCGCAGCGGTATATTCTATTTTTATGTATATTTTTGCTGCCATCTTTGGGACATTACTCAACCGTTATGCCCCATCGGTTCAAACCAGTACAGAACAAGCCTAGAACAGATGTAGATCTAAGGATGCTGCGGCATCCTTTTTTATTTTGAGGAATGCTGTCGAACTGCCCCCCGTTCCGCTACAATATTTATTTATACATAAATATTAGGTTATTCCTGTGAAGTGGCTACAAATTCATATTACGGTTGATCAAGCGCAAGTCGATTTTACTGAAACCCTTTTAGAATCTTTGGGTGCAGTCAGTGTCACATTAGATGATGCAGAAAACCAAGACTTACTTGAACCACTTCCAGGTGAAACGCCACTTTGGAATAAAGTCATTGTGACGGGTATTTATGCGCAAGAAGACGATGAAGAAATTGATGTCAATGCATTAGAAACGTTTATTCGCACTCAAATGCCTGATGCACCGATGCGTAGCGAATTTCTTGAAGACCAAGAATGGGAACGTACATGGATGGATGCCTACGAACCGATTCAAATTGCAGACAAATACTGGATCGTTCCTGAATGGATGCAAGCACCAGAACCAGATGCAGTGAACATTAAACTTGATCCAGGCTTAGCTTTTGGTACGGGGAACCATGCATCTACTTTTCTTTGCCTGCAGTGGTTAGGTAAAACTGATGTTAAAGATAAAATCGTGATCGACTATGGTTGCGGTTCAGGTATTTTAGGTGTTGCTGCTCTACTTCTAGGTGCAAAAAAAGTCTATGCCACAGATATTGATCCACAAGCAATTTTAGCCACTGAACAAAATGCGGCACTCAATGGCGTGGCTGAGAACCTGTATGTCGGCTTACCAGATGAGTTCAATTTAGAGCTGGCTGACCAAAAAGCAGATGTCTTTGTAGCAAATATTTTGGCAGGCCCACTTATGATGTTAGCGCCGGAATTCGCAACTTTGGTCAAATCTGAGGGAGAGTTCGCACTTGCAGGTGTAATTGAAGAGCAAGTTTCTGATGTTTCTAGTGTTTATTCTGAGTTTTTTGATATATTAGAGGTCGAGAAACGTGATGAAAACTGGTGCCGAATCTCGGGTAAACGCCACACCCTTTAAATGAACTCTTAATACACTATGAGCGACAAACAAACCTCTTGCCCTAAATGCCTAACCATCTACAAAGTAAGTGTTGCACAACTCACTGTTGCGCAAGGTATGGTTTGTTGCCCAAAGTGTTCGATGACCTTTAATGCGCTCTCGCATTTAACCACGGGTCATACTTTTGACACAGGTGAGGAAAGATCGTCGAATCAGAATGACATGAGCATGTCTTCAAATTCAGCATTTTCCTCTCCTCGTGTAGACAGCATTCATTTTGATTTATCACAATCTGCTGCACTTTCAATGTCGACATCAAATTTGCTTGATATTTTCAACCTGAAAGTTGAGCACTCCAACATTGACCTTAAAACCTATTTAAACAATTTAAACTATTTTAGTACCGACCCGATTGGTAACTATCCTGCCATGAATTTGGCAGACAACAATCCAGCGAAACCGCAAAAAAGCCCGATGTACTATATGCTTTGGGGTGTAATTAACTTCAGCTTATTGGCTTTATTGTGTTTCCAATACTTATGGTTTAATCCACATATCCTCAATAACAGCCCCGCATTAGGTGCAACCTATAATAAAATTTGTCTCGTACTGAACTGTAGCAGCCTACAAGAACGTTACAGTCTGATCAGCATTAATAAATTAAAAGTAAAACGTGTAGACGCACAAAAAACTCAATTTTCAGGTGAACTGATCAATTATCATGACACCAGCCTTCCCCTACCAGATCTTAAGGTCATTTTAAAAGTGGATGGTGAAGTCGATTCAACCTATCAACTGCATGCAAATGAATATTTGATTGATAGTCTGGTTGGAATTAAACGAATTCCTAAAAATAGTCCATTCAAATTCAAATTTAGCCTGCCAGTAAGCCGTAAAAGCTTCAATCATTACAGTTTAGAAATAGTCCAGCCCTAAAATTTAAAAAAAATGTAAAAAAAGTGAAAAAAAATGCAGTTTTCTTGCTCACTTTTTCTTAGACAATGGTATGATACGCGCCACAAAAGCTTAGTGCTGCAATCTCCTCAGTCTTTTAATACAAATAGAACATCAGCAAAAATGCGCGTTATCGAAATATCGCGTATTGAGCAGATTTTTTTGTTTAAAAAAGGTCGGTAACAAATATTTAACTATTGTTACGCTTATATTTCGACCAACTTGGCGATATTGTGGCATGCTAAATGTACAGTTTTAGAACTAGTCGTTTTAGGATCTAAAACGAAGTTCATTTTAATTTTAGACCACTTTATATATGTCACTTTACCCAAGTGATATTTAGATTTTTCGGATTACTTCGCATGAATAGCAAATCTCCTATTTTTACTGCACAGTCTGATGTCGCTCTTCGTATTCACGTAGATCGCGCAGTTCGCCACTATTTTGCACAACTGCAAGGCGAGCAACCATCTCAGGTCTACGACATGGTGCTGGCAGAAATGGAGAAACCTCTTCTATCTGTAGTTTTAGAATATACCCGCGGTAACCAAACACGTGCTGCGGAGATTCTAGGACTTAACCGTGGAACTTTACGTAAAAAGTTAAAAGCTCACGGTTTAATGAGTGAATAAATGATAAAATGCTTGCGGCTTCCGCGGGCATTTTTTTTACCTGCTATTTTTGGCTTTTTGTTTTAATTCTTGATAACTGTGACGAAGATCATGACCATTAAACGCGCTTTAATCTCTGTTTCCGATAAAACTGGCATTGTTGAGTTCGCTCAAAACCTTGTTGCTCTAGGGGTAGAAATTTTATCTACTGGCGGTACATATAAGTTGTTAAAAGACAACAATATCGCTGTAGTTGAAGTTTCAGAGCATACTGGTTTCCCAGAAATGATGGATGGTCGTGTAAAAACGCTACACCCGAAAATTCATGGTGGTATCTTAGCTCGTCGCGGTCTAGACGAAGCTGTGATGGCTGAACACAATATCGATGCGATCGATCTTGTGGTTGTAAACCTTTATCCATTTGCTGCAACTGTAGCTAAACCAAACTGCTCACTTGCGGATGCGATTGAAAATATCGACATCGGCGGCCCAACTATGGTGCGTGCTGCTGCGAAAAACCATGCCTCTGTCGGTATTGTGGTCAATGCTACAGACTATGACACTGTTGTTGCTGAACTAAAAACAAATGGTGCTTTGTCTTACGAAACTCGTTTTGACTTAGCAGTTAAAGCATTTGAACATACAGCACAGTATGATGGCATGATTGCTTCTTACCTAGGCGCTCGCGTAGGCAAAGAAGAAGGTCAAGCAGACAAGTTTGCACGTACCTTCAATACACAATTAAATAAAGCTCAAGATTTGCGTTATGGTGAAAACCCGCATCAGTCAGCAGCATTCTATGTAGAAAGCACAGCAACTGAAGCCTCTGTTTCAACAGCGAAACAACTTCAAGGTAAAGAACTTTCTTATAATAATATTGCAGATACAGATGCCGCACTTGAATGTGTCAAATCATTTGCAAAACCTGCTTGCGTGATCGTTAAACACGCGAACCCATGTGGTGTTGCGGTGTCTTTAGATGGTATTCAAGCAGCATATGACTTGGCTTATGCAACAGATCCTGAATCAGCTTTCGGCGGCATCATTGCATTCAACCGTGAACTAGACGTTGCAACTGCACAAGCGATTGTTGACCGTCAGTTTGTGGAAGTGATCATTGCACCAAGCATTGCTGAAGGTGTGCTTGAAGTCACTGGAGCGAAGAAAAATGTTCGTGTTCTGGTTTGTGGTGAATTACCGGCACTTGATGAGCGTGCGCCACAACTTGACTATAAACGCGTCAATGGTGGTTTATTGGTTCAAGACCAAGACTTAGGTATGATCACCAAAGATGATTTAAGAGTCGTGACAAAACGCGCACCAACGGATGCTGAAGTTGATGACTTAATTTTTGCATGGAAAGTTGCGAAATACGTGAAATCAAATGCCATTGTTTATGCTAAAGGTCGTCAAACCATTGGTGTAGGTGCAGGTCAAATGAGCCGTGTTAACTCAGCGCGTATTGCTGCGATTAAAGCGGAGCATGCAGGCTTAGTGGTTGAAGGTGCTGTCATGGCCTCTGATGCATTCTTCCCATTCCGCGATGGTATTGATAATGCAGCGAAAGCAGGCATTAAATGTATTATCCAGCCGGGTGGTTCTATGCGTGATGAAGAAACTATTGCAGCAGCTGATGAAGCTGGTATTGCAATGGTCTTCACGGGCATGCGTCATTTCCGTCACTAAGTGATATATGCAGACCGTAATGACAAAGTCATACATGTGGTTTAAAACAGATTTCTAAATCTTACATAAAGTCCTCTCCTTCTTAGGCTGAGGACTTTATGTCATTTCGATTCATGGAGTATGAACCGATGAACATTTTAGTTTTGGGTAATGGCGGTCGTGAACATGCGTTGGCATGGAAAATCGCGCAAGATGAAAAAGTTGCAAAAGTTTTTGTTGCGCCAGGCAACGCAGGAACTGCAACAGAAAACAAATGTGAAAATGTTGCACTCAACATTTTAGACAATGCTGCAATTATCGACTTTGCAAAAAATAATGCAGTAGATTTGATTATTGTGGGTCCAGAAGCACCGCTGGTAAATGGTGTAGTTGATGCTTGCCGCGCGGCAGAGCTTCAAATTTGGGGCCCAACTCAATTTGCTGCCCAGCTAGAAGGCTCGAAAGCTTTTGCTAAGCACTTCTTAAAACGCCACAACATTCCTACTGCGTTCTACGATGTATTTACTGAAGTCGATGCAGCGAAAGCATTTGTTGAAAAAAATGGCGCGCCAATCGTGATCAAGGCCGATGGTCTTGCTGCGGGTAAAGGCGTGATTGTAGCCATGACCAATCAAGAAGCTTTTGATGCGATTGATGACATGTTGGCGGGCAACAAGTTTGGTGATGCTGGTTCACGTGTTGTGATTGAACAGTTCCTTGCGGGTGAAGAAGCGTCTTTCATTTGTATGATTGATGGCGACAATATTTTACCAATGGCAACTTCGCAAGATCATAAACGCATTTTTGAAGGTGACCAAGGTCCAAACACGGGTGGTATGGGTGCTTATTCACCTGCTCCAGTGGTTACAGCTGAAGTATTTGATCGTGCAATGACTGAAATTATGCGTCCAACTGTGGAAGGCATGAAAAAAGATGGTCATGTTTATACAGGCTTCTTATATGCAGGCCTCATGATTGATGAACAAGGTCAACCTCGTGTAATCGAATTTAACTGTCGTTTTGGTGACCCTGAAACACAACCGATTATGATGCGTTTAAAATCATCATTGGTCGATCTGGTTGAAGCTGGTATTGCAGGTAATCTTCCAGCAGAAGCTGAATGGGATGAACGCAAATCAATTGGTATTGTTCTTGCTGCAGAAGGCTACCCAGAAACTGTTCGTCAAGGTGACGTAATCTCTGGTCTTGGTCAATCTCCTGAAAACACAAAAATCTTCCATGCAGGCACAACAATGAGTGCTGACGGTCACATCTTGACTGCGGGTGGTCGTGTTTTATGTGTCACAGCTCTTGGCGATACCGTACTTGAAGCACAAATCAATGCTTTAGAAGTTTGTGGTCAAGTTACATTTACGGGTATGCAATATCGTACAGACATTGGTTATCGTGCTATTGCGCGTGAAAATGCTTAAAAACATTCATACCGTAAAAACCCGCTAAATGCGGGTTTTTTTATTGCAAACCGCTGCGAAGCTTTTTTAGCTGTCGCGGTGTTACACCAAACCAATTTTTACAGGCACGGCTTAATGCTGACTGCTCGGAAAAACCCAGTACAGAAGCGATTTGACTCATCGATGCTTTTGAGTCTGCTAAATATTGCAACAGCAACTGTTGTCTGAGTTTATCTCGAATCTGCTCAAAGCTGGTCCCTTCTTCATCTAATTTACGTTGTAAGCTTCGAGGATGCATCGCAAGCATATTTGCAATATCTGTTTTATTGGCCTTTGGACCCGATAAATGAATGCGTATCGCATGTCGAACACGATCACTAAATGAACCTTGATGACTCCTAAAACTCCGCTCCAGATAACTATCGACAATTTCACGTAAGCCATGATCAATACTATCTAAAGTAATATTCAACATATCTTTGTGAAAATACAAAGCTGCATGCTGTTGATCTATCATGATTTCCGCATGGAAAAACCGTTTATACACATTTAAGGGCGCAATTGGACTGTGCGGTAGTGCAACTCGGAGCGGCTGATAACGCTCACCACTCAAATAACGTAGAACCCGATGACACACAGCAAGTCCCAAATCCATGGTTTGTCGTTTACTCAAAATATGCGTAGCGTCATGGAGCTGAATATCAAAAATAAGCTCTACAATATCCGAGCTGGGTTCAAATGCATCTGTGCTAACACGATCATTGATATATAAACGTAGTGCAGAACCATGTAAAAACAGTAAATCTGAACTGTATTTAATCACTTCATGAAGTGTCGATGCACTTTGTAAGATCAGCCCAAGTACACCCAAAATGCCAATATCTTGATACTGTGAGATCCGTAAACCTAAATCGGCACAGTTGGCCTGTTGCGCACTTTCTTCTAGAAGTTGGATTAGTGCTGTATGTGAAATCCATGCATTGTCATCTTGTAATTGTGCAAGTTGAATTCCATGCTTGGCCAACAACGGCATTGGGTCGATGCCCAAATGTTGCATTACCTCTAGATAGCCACGTAGCCCTGAACTATGCACCATATCCTCATGGATATTTCTCGGGTACTCAACTGCGATCGAATCATCCTGATTCATTTCCACAATCCCTGTCTCAATACGTCAAAAAATTGACTCATTACGTCAAGTTAGCATAAAAAAGCCACGGCAGAATAGCCCTATGAGCAATTTATTTGTTCATCAATTTTACGCTTCAAACACATAAAACGCTGGCGCGAATAAATGTAGCACATGGATATGAACACTACATTTTTCATCAAGGATAAAACAAGGAATACAAAATGAATTTTAAGAATGTAACTGTTGCTGGCAGTGGTGTACTCGGTTATCAAATTGCATTTCAAACCGCTTTTCATGGCTTTAAAGTGACTGTTTACGATATTAATGATGAAGTTCTTGATAAAGCCAAAGCTAAATTTTTTGAATTATCTGAATGCTACAAACAGGAAATGAATGCTACTCAAGAGCAACTCGATAACACATTTAACAATCTAAGCTATCAATCAAACCTTGCTGAAGCAGTCAAAGATGCAGATTTGATGATTGAAGCTGTACCTGAAGATCCAGCTATCAAGCGTGAGTTTTATGAAAAACTGAGTCAAGTGGCGCCTGAAAAAACAGTCTTTGCAACCAACACTTCGACATTGTTACCAAGTCAGTTTAAAGAAGTGACTGGACGCCCTGAAAAATTCTTAGCATTGCATTTTGCCAATAGAATTTGGGCACACAATATGGCAGAAATCATGGGCCATGACTCAACTGATAAAAAAGTATTTGATGACTTAGTTGAATTTGCCAAAGCCATCGACATGTTGCCAATTCCAATTTACAAAGAACAGCCGGGTTATGTGCTTAACAGTATATTGGTACCGTATTGCATCTCTGCATTGGAACTTTGGGTGAACAAAGTTTCTGATCCAGAAACCATTGATAAAACATGGATGAAAGCCTACATCTCTCCGAAAGGGCCTTTTGCAATCATGGATATGATCGGAATTACCACCGTCTATAATGTTGCAAAACTGTATCAGGATGCCAATCCAGCCATGATCCGTATCATGGAAAAACTACAAGCTGAATTTATTGATCTAGGCCATTTAGGTATGCCTACAGGTAAAGGGTTTTATAATTACCCAAATCCAGCATATGAGTCAGCTACCTTTTTAAAGGGCTAATGGCTTGAGATATCAACCTTACTATCAGTATTTTTGATATTTCAGCCTTTCCGCATACAGCTCAAACTAAAGCATCACTCTTTTTAGTGATTGCTTTAGTTTGTTCTCACAAGCATCAAAAAATAACTAAGACTTTAAGTTGCTTTAAAAAAATAGAACATACACCTTATAATAACTATTTCTCCTATCCCCGAATGCATTAAGCCCATGCCGTTCTTTTAAGAGCGTTAGGATGACTACTCTGCATACATTAATTTTTGCACTTTATACTCGTTATATCTATTTTTTGTATTTAGTTTAGATAAAATCTTATAAAGCACAAAATTTATGCAAATTATTATTTTTAAATAGATTAATTAAAAATAATATATTGTTTTCATTATAAAATTATAAACAAAATGCAAATTACTAATCTTTAAATAAGATAAGTATTGAACTTTTATGCTCTATATCGAATATTACTTTGTTGATATGATGTGCAAAATTTAACGATTGAGCAGAGATGTTTCTAGTGAGTTAAAAAAGTTAATCTTTTCCAAAGTGAAAGTACATATTCGACTGATATCGAATTGCACACTTGCAAAACTCACATTACAGTCATATGCATCAAATCAGGAATACCTGATTTAAAATCAATTGATCTCTCTATTGTTCAGCTAAGTTAAGCCTCGTTTGGATGCTTAATCGGGAAGAAAAAATGAAAAAAATTCTAGGAATTGCGCTGGGTTTATCTGTTGTTTTAACGGGTTGTAGCAAACCTGAAGCACCTGCAACAGATGCGGCTAAAACGGATACTGCAGCAGCTGAGCAAACAGTAACCATCGCATCGACTGGTTCTGATGCTGATATTTGGCGCCACATTGCAACTTTGCCAGAAACTAAAGCAGCTGGCTTAAAGTTAGACATTAAGAACTTCACTGACTATGTTGCAATGAACACTGCTGTTGCAAACAATGAAGTCGATGTCAACGCATTCCAATCTTATGCTTACCTTGTAGCATATAACGAAGCGAACACAGCGAAGATTGCCCCTCTTTCAACGACCTACCTAGAGCCAATGGGCATCTATTCAAGCAAAGTCAAAACACTGGCTGAATTTAAAAATGGTGCTACGATTGCAATTCCAAATGATGGTGCGAACGAATCACGTGCATTGTTATTATTACAATCTGCGGGTCTTGTGAAGTTAAAAAATGACTTTGACTTCGTGAAAGGCACTTCGAAAGACATCGTTGAAAACAACAAAGCTCTCGTCATCAAGCCTATTCAAATGGCAACGGCTGTACGTGTGAAAGACGAAGTTGATGCAATTGTTTTGGGTAATACCCTTGCAATGGAAGGTGGTCTAAACGTATTGAAAGATGCGATTTACTATGAACCAATCGATCAAACCACAAAAATGAACGTAAACGTTCTTGCGGTGGCTGAAGCGCGTCAAAATGACCCTGTACTGAAAAAAGTCGGTGAGCTTTACCATGTTGCTGCAGTAGGCAAATATGTTCAAGAACATTTTGGCGGCACAAAAATTGATGTGAACAAGCCAGTAAGCTACCTTACTCAAGCTAAATAGTAATATAATCAAATCAACGAAACAGGCAAAGTCTCTTTGCCTGTTTTTTCATTTTTGTGTAGTTTTTGACGATATGATTCAATTTAAAAACATTTCAAAGCACTATCAGTTGAAGGGCCAAACCATTCCTGCACTGGACCAAATCAATTTGGACATTCCAGAAGGCAGTATTTTTGGCGTTATTGGCTATAGTGGTGCAGGTAAAAGTACCCTCATTCGTTTGATCAATTTACTTGAACGCCCAACTCAAGGCCAAGTGATTATCAATCAAAAAGACTTTACTGCATTAGATGCAAAAGCATTACGTCAAGAACGTGCAAATATTGGCATGATTTTCCAGCATTTTAATTTACTGCAAACCAAAACCGTTGCAGCCAATATTGAAATGCCCATGAAACTTTTAGGTTATAGCAAAGCTGAACGTGAAAAACGTTTGAATGAGCTACTTGAGTTTATTGATCTCAAACACAAAAAAGAAGCTTATCCAGACGAGCTCTCGGGTGGTCAAAAACAACGTGTCGGTATTGCACGCGCGCTTGCCAACCATCCTAAAATATTACTTTGTGACGAAGCGACTTCTGCACTAGATCCACAAACCACTAAGTCAGTTTTAGACTTGCTCAAAAAAATCAATCAAGAGCAAGGCATTACCATCGTCATGGTGACACATGAAATGGATGTGATCCAAAGCATCTGCTCACATGTAGCCGTAATGGAACTTGGTAAAGTAGTTGAAACTGGAAAAACAGTGGACCTGTTTAGTCGTCCGCAACATGCAACGACACAGAATTTTATTCAAACGATTTTGCATCAACAACTACCGATTAAACTTCTGAATAACCTCGAACATAAGCATCATCATAGTATTTACCGCTTACAATTTCTTGGTAACTCTGCACACGAAACCGTTATTCAAAACTTAATTAAACAGTTTGATATTAGTCTCAATATCCTGTTTGCCAACATGATTGAAATTGATGGCAATGTGATTGGACAAATGTTTGTTCAGCTCTTGGGCGATGAAAGCCTGATTGCTGAAGCGGTTGAGTTTTTAAAACAACATGGTGTGGCTGTTGAACAATCAGGAGAGCTGGCATGAGAGATTTAATTGTCCAGTGGTTAACTCAAATCACAGCGCCTTTTTGGAAAAGCTCTTTATCGATTGACCAGTTTATTACTGCATTGCAAGAAACATTTCATATGGTGTTTTTTGCAATGCTGTTTGGCTGTATTTGGGGTTTTATTCAGGCCATTATTTTATTGGTCACACGTCCTGATGGTATTTTGCCAAACAAAGCGATTTATCACAGCCTGAACCCGATTGTGAATGCCTTACGCTCTCTACCCTTTATTATTTTACTGATTGCGGTTTTACCTTTAACCAAACTCATCGTCGGTACATCGATTGGTACGTGGGCTGCGATTGTTCCGCTCACCATTTATGTCGGACCATACATTGGTCGTTTGGTGGAAACTTCATTACTGGAAGTGAATGAAGGCATTATCGAATCTGCACAAGCAATGGGTGCAACTCCGCTACAAATCATCTTCAAATTTATTCTACCTGAAGCACGCAGTTCACTGATTTTAAACTTAACCACAGCCACGATTAGCTTAATTGGTGCAACCGCGATGGCCGGTGCAGTGGGTGCAGGCGGTATTGGTGACCTTGCTATTTCTTATGGTTATCAACGTTTTGACACCAGTGTCGTGATCCTCACGGTGATTGTGCTGTTGATCATGGTGCAAATTGTACAATCCGTTGGCGATTGGCTATCTAAACTACGCTAACAAAATTAAGCTCTCAATATTGGGAGCTTTTTTTCAGGTCTAAGTTTTATATAATCTGGCAAACAAAACTTTTAAAAGCTATAACGATGAAAATAACAACTCTATTGATCAGTCTAAGTCTTTTGCCGATGCTCAGTCATGCAGCTTCAAATCCCTATAACTACGTCACCAGTGTGAAAGTGAATCAGGTTGAACTCAATGCACCCGTGTCAGCACATCAAGTCAGTCAATTACTCGCTCATCCGAATGGAAAAACCAGCAAACTATATGCCGAATGTACAGGCAACTATGAATACAGTATTACAAGTACCCAACCCAAAAGCCTAAAGTTTGAGATTTTTAACGAAGATAATCCAAAGATTCAGACTGAAAAATTCTATAAAGACAAAACGAATTTCAAACAACTCGGTCAAACCAAAGGCCGTGTTTGGCTTGACTGGAAAAGCACTCAAGCCATGAGCGAAAATATACGCGTGCAAAATATTCAGATCACACCAAATTATACTTTACAGCAGTTTAAACAAGACTTTAAATACAGTGCACAAGGTATGGCAGCATCAGTTGAAGCCCAATTTTTGCTCTTGCAGCCCAAAGAAATCAAAGCCTTTCTAAAAGAACCGCAAGACTTTGCCCCACCCTACACGGCTTATCTCAACTTTGGTTTTAAAAATGGACGGTTAAGCAGCTTTGCCATTCAGCAAGCTGTGGCCTGCTAAAGGCTTTTATGCCAAGAAACAATGCGACTGACATTGCCTTTTCTAAGTCGTTTAGAACTTACTGACAATAAAATAAACAGTCCAAACACTGTGGCCTATTAAATTTTGCCAATTCATTTGAATCGCACTCAGAATGAAGGCAGAGCATGTTAAACTATTCAGCGGTTTTTGCAGGGACTCACTTATGCACTTTGTACATCTTGGTATTCATACAGAATTTTCAATCACAGAATCAATTGTACGTATACCTGATTTAGTCAAAGCTGCTAAGGCAGAAGGTATGCCAGCCCTTGCCATTACTGACTTATCTAACTTACACGCTGCTGTAAAATTTTATGGTAAATGCTTAGATAATGGCATCAAACCGATTATGGGTTCAGAAGTTCGCTTGAACGATGCTGAACATCGCGTGACATTATTGGCGATGAGCAATGTTGGCTGGCGTAATCTAACCGAACTGGTTTCAGAAGGTTTTATCCGAGGTCAACAGCTTGATATTCCTTGCGTTGCAAAAGACTGGATTTTAGAACAAAACCATGACCTGATTGCGCTACTTGGCATGCGATCTGATGTCGGCAAAATGCTCTGTACATCGAATCCGCAAAAAGCCGAACCTTTACTCGAAGAATGGATTGCAAAATTTGGCAATCGTGTTTATTTGGCTCTATGTCGAACAGAACGCTCAGGTGAAGATGACTTCAACTATGAAGCCTTAAAACTGGCTAAAAAATACAATATTGGTGTAGTTGCGCACAATGATGTGCACTTCATGAAAGAAATCGACTTTGAAGCACACGAAGCCCGAGTCTGTATTGCCGATGGTTATGTATTAGGGGATAACCGCCGACCAAAAAATTACTCTCCAGAGCAATATTTTAAATCTGGCCAACAAATGGCGGAATTATTTGCAGATATTCCATCTGCAATTGAAAATACTTATCAGATCGCGAAGCGTTGTAACGTTACCCTGCAATTAGGTAAATACTTCCTGCCTGACTACCCTATTCCTGAAGGCCATACCATTGACACCTACTTTGCACATTTATCCAAAGAAGGTTTAGAAGAGCGTTTAGACTTTTTATATCCACCAGAAACGCGTGATGAATACTGGCCTGAAAAACGTAAAGAATACGATGATCGTTTAGAGTATGAAATTGGGACCATTCTTAAAATGGGTTTTCCGGGCTATTTCTTGATTGTCATGGACTTCATCCAATGGTCCAAAGGTAATGGCGTTCCCGTTGGTCCAGGTCGTGGTTCAGGTGCAGGTTCACTTGTTGCATACAGCTTAAAAATTACGGACTTAGATCCTCTCCCATACGGGCTACTCTTCGAACGCTTCTTAAACCCAGAACGTGTTTCAATGCCCGATTTCGACGTCGATTTCTGTATTGCTGGTCGTGATCGTGTGATTGACTATGTGGCGCGTACATACGGACGCGATGCAGTATCACAAATTGCCACTTTCGGCACCATGGCAGCCAAAGGTGCCATTCGTGACGTGGCACGTGTCTTGGGTAAATCCTATGGTTTGGCAGACCGAATCTCAAAAATGATTCCGACCAAGCCTTTAGGTCTAAGCCTTGAAGAGTCGATTGAAGCAGAGCCACAGCTTAAAGATATTGTCACCAACCCATCCAACCCAGACAATGACGATGCTGCTGAAATTTGGGAAATGGCATTAAAACTCGAAGGCATTACCCGTAACACAGGTAAACACGCAGGTGGCGTGGTCATTTCCCCAACTAAAATTACCGACTTTTCTGCCGTCCTATGTGACGCAGATGGTACAGGCCGTGTTGCGCAGTACGATAAAGACGATGTTGAATCTGCAGGTCTAGTAAAGTTCGACTTCTTGGGTCTGCGTAACTTAACGGTCATTGAAGATGCCGTGAAGAATATCAATAAGCGCATTCAGTTAGATGTGCCTTTAGACATTGCGTTCATTCCGCTTGATGACAAAGATGCATACCTCATCTTTGCCAATGCCAACACCACAGCGGTCTTCCAGTTTGAATCCGTGGGCATGAAAAAAATGCTCAAGGAAGCACGTCCAAGCAAATTTGAAGAAATTATCGCCTTCGTATCCCTTTACCGTCCGGGTCCGATGGACCTGATTCCAGACTTTATCCACCGTATGCATGGTGGCGAGTTTGAATATCTCCATCCCCTACTTGAAGGTGTACTTGAGCCGACTTACGGCATTATGGTTTACCAAGAACAGGTAATGCAGGCAGCACAGTATTGTGCGGGCTATAGCTTGGGTGGTGCGGACTTACTACGTCGTGCTATGGGTAAGAAAAAGCCCGAAGAAATGGTCAAACAGCGCCAAATTTTTACGGAAGGTGCAGCGAAAAAAGACATTGATGCAGCCACTGCCAACCATATCTTTGACTATATGGAAAAATTCGCAGGTTATGGCTTTAACAAATCGCATGCCGCAGCTTATGCCTTAGTGGCCTATCAAACGGCATGGCTCAAAGCGCATTATCCAGCTGAATTCTTAGCAGCGGTGATGTCATCGGAAATGCAAAACACCGATAACGTGGTGTTCTTGATTGATGACTGTCGACACAATGATATAGAGGTATTGCCGCCTTCGGTTAATATGTCTATCTATCAATTCCATGCTTCGGACGACAAAACGATCGTTTATGGGCTCGGCGCAATTAAAGGTGTCGGTGAAGCGGCGATGCAGTCGGTCATTGACTCTCGTATTCAAGATGGGCCTTATCGTGATTTGTTTGATTTCTGCCATCGTATTGATCTGAAAAAAATCAATAAACGGACTTTAGAAGCATTGATTCGCTCAGGCGCTTTAGACTGTCTCGGCATTGAGCGCTCAAGTCTAATGGCACAGCTACCTGAAGCGGTACAAGCGGCAGATCAAGCTCGCTCAAACCGTGAAACAGGCATCATGGACTTGTTCGGTGAGGTTGAAGAAGTACAACGTAAACCTGCCAAACCTGTTAAACCTTGGTCAGATGAAGTCCGTCTCAAAGGTGAAAAAGACACTCTAGGGTTGTATTTAACCGGTCACCCAATTGATGTCTATCGCACTGAGTTGAAAGCGTTTATTCCAAACAAAATTAATGAACTTACCCCAACCCGTCGTGGTGTCACTACGGTTTTTGCAGGTCTCGTGGTCGATGTAGCCAACTTCCCGAACCGAATGATGGTGACCTTAGATGATGGTACCTCACGGATTGAAGTCTCTGCGAATCATGAACGCTTTATGCGTTTCAAAGACATCATTCAAAATGAAAAAGTGGTGGTAATTGAAGGTGAAATTTACGAGCGTGAAGGTTTTGACCGTCCAATGGGTCGCTTAACCAAAGCATTTACCCTAAATGAAATTCGTCAAAAACGCGCCAACTGTATTCAAATTCGTCTCGACCCAACACACAGCACAAAAACACTGAGCCAAGATTTAAAAAATATTCTTGCACCCTTTTGTAATGTCGATATGTGTAATCACATCCCGCTGCAATTGCTGTTGGACTACCCGTATGCCACGGCTGAATTGCACTTAGGGATTAATTGGAAAGTGGCACCGCAGGATGAACTGCTTTCTAAACTCCGTGACTATTTTGGTAAAGAAAATCTTCATGTGGAATATCAAGTCAAATCCAAAGCAGCCAAAGCGGTGAGCTATGAAGAAGCCAAACCGATAGATGTACCACCGCCACCTGCGGATATGAGCATGGATGATGCCATGGACTTATATCAAGCTGAAGTCGGTCAGTTCTCTTAATTATTTAAATTTTAAAGATTCATTGGAAAAATCATGAGCCAATTTGACAATGCCGCTGTTTCAGCGCATCTCTCCCATGTGCGTATTGTCATGGTCAATACTACACTCCCTGCGAACATTGGTAGCGCACTGCGTGCTATGAAAACGATGGGACTCTCAAAACTGGTTTTGGTTGCGCCAAAAACCTATCCGCATCCCAATATTGATGCTTTGGCAGCGGGTGCAACTGATTTAATCGAGCAGATTGAAATCGTTGAAACCCTTGCAGATGCCATCAAAGACTGCCATTTAGTGTTTGGTACCAGTGCGCGTAGTCGTACCATTCCTTGGCCTTTGCTTGACGCACGCCCTGCGGCTGAAAAATCAATTTCAGCAGTGGTGAATGATCAGCAAGAGGTTGCTGTTGTATTTGGCCGTGAAGACCGCGGACTGACCAATGAAGAACTGGCGATGGCCAACTACCACGTTACTATTCCAGTCAATACAGACTATGGCGTACTGAATGTAGCTCAAGCTATTCAGGTCATCTGTTATGAAATGCGTATGGCAACTTTGGCCGCTGTAGAAAGTGGTGAAGATGAAACTGCAACCATGCCTGTGACAGATACAGAGTCCATGCAGTGGGATGAGCCTTTGGTCACACATGAGCAAATGGAACAGTTCTATCCACACATTGAAAAAATGTTGGCTGAAATTGAATTTTTAGATCCAAAAAATCCACGATTATTGCCTTTACGCTTGCGTCGCCTTTTTGGACGTATACAATTAGATCGTATGGAATATCATTTACTTCGTGGTATTTTTAGTCGTGTACAAGCTTTAAATAACGGCACATGGAAAAAGTCAAATACGGATCAAACAGAGGATCAATCTAATGCTTAAACAGCTCAAAGAAGATATACAAGCTGTATTCGCGCGCGATCCTGCGGCACGAAACACTTTAGAAGTTCTAACCACATATCCAGGCATTCATGCCTTGATCATGCACCGTATGGCGCATGAGTTATGGAAAAAAGAATGTAAAGGCTCAGCACGTTTATTGTCTTCTTTTAGCCGTTTTGCAACAGGTATTGAAATTCACCCAGGTGCTAAAATTGGTCGTCGTTTTTTTATTGACCATGGCATGGGCGTCGTGATTGGTGAAACCGCTGAAATTGGTGACGATGTGACCCTATATCACGGTGTCACTTTAGGTGGAACCACATGGAATAAAGGCAAACGTCACCCAACCTTAGAAGACGGCGTGGTGGTTGGTGCTGGTGCTAAAATTTTAGGCCCTTTTACTGTCGGTAAAAATGCGAAAGTCGGCTCAAATGCAGTCGTCACCAAAGCTGTTCCAGCCGACACGACCGCAGTTGGTAACCCTGCACGCTTTATTTCTAAAGATAAACCGAAAGATGAAGCAGAAACACGTCGCCGCGATTATGCAGAAAGTATTGGTTTCCAACCTTATGCTGCAACGCAAGACCAGTCTGATCCAATTCTTGAAGGTATGCGTGTTCTACTTGACCGCATTCAGCTGAATGAGAAACGGATGAACACCCTATGCCAACGTTTGTCTTTGCTTGATCCAACTTTTAAAAAGCAACAACAAAATGAACAACCCTTTAGTGCTGAAGAATTGAAAATTTTGGAAGATGTACGCCGCGAATGTGAAGCTCAAAGCCTGCCATCCAATGACTAAACATGAAAAGTGTTAGTTTTTGAAAACCTGCCTATAGCAAACCTTGCATGTTCATCAGAGTTTTTTTAGACTGACGAACATGCCTTTTATACCACTTCTTAAAATAATGAATGGATGAACCTTATGATGCTTAAACCCTTAGCGGTTGCTGTTCTTGCTGTCTCGTTTTTAACAGCGTGTAGCTCAAACCCAACGAAGAACAATAGCGATACCATCGTTTTTACAGAGCCTGAATTAACTGCACCATTTTATGCACTCAATCCATTTAATTATGATGCGCCACCTCCATTTGAAATTAACTTAAAAAAAGCAGCGGCTCAACCCGTAACTAAAATGGAAGTGACTCGCTCTGACGACCCAACTAAAAAACTGGTTTTAGACACCAATAAACTGATTATTCCAACCGTAAACAGCAAAGACCGTCAGTTGAAGTTTGCCGTACTGGCGGGCGACAATGAAGTCGACATTACTGAAATTGATGACTTCTTACAGTTGGTTGAAGGCAAAGCACGCCACTACCCACCACGCTTTACAGAACGTCAGGAACGGAAAGGTTTTGAGTTAAAACTAAAAGAAGTAACACAACAGCTCGATACGTTAGCATCAAAAGACAATGCTTCATTTGATGTATTGGTTCGTGCATTCAAAGCCAGCGTTATGGCACGTAATTTAGACCTTGGTTCAGTCTATACCACCAAGTCTTTGGCTTATGCACAGCGTATTTTAAAAATTAACCAAGAAGACCCTGAAGCAAACTTCTGGTTCGGTTTTGCTTTGTCTGAAGGTGGTGGTCAACGTGAAGCAATGCCATACCTCGATAAAGCAATGAAATCTGGTGTTCAAGAAGCCTATTTAGCGACAGCAAATAACTACATCGCGATGGAACAAAAGAAAAATGCGGTACAAACCTTGAAAAACTACAAGCTGAAATATCCGCAAGAAGCTGAAGTTGCGGATCGCTTGATTAATGAAATTGAAAAACAAGGTCGTTGGAATGTTTGGCAAGTTCTAAATACTGCAAAATAATCCCATCATTTATGATGCATCTAAAAATAGACCGAATTTTCGGTCTATTTTTATTTTAGGCGAATTGATAAATCCGAGAATTATCGTATGATTTAAAAAATTCAAAAGAATAAACGGTAGTCGACGCTTTTTATGCCTAAATACATCCGTAGCACCTTGATGATGACCACTCTCGTTTCGCTTTTGAGTGGTTGCCAAGTGGTCAGTGTGAAAAATCAATCACTGAACGTCACGATTACCAATGAGCGTGAGAGTATTTTAACGCGGGATAAGCTCAGTGAAGCGAGTCTAAACGTGCTGTCTATGACAGGCCGAGAAGCAAAAATCTGTTCAGAGCAACCTGAAGAATGTGTCAGCGAACTCAAACAAATTCCACAAATTCAAGATGAACAGCTCCTCTCTACTGCCAGCGAACTCTATCTCGCTAAAGCACTTTCCTTAGAAAAATCATCAGCCTGTAAAGTGAGTATTTTAGCCAAGACCCAGTCTGAAGAAAAACAGGCGCTGCAAAAACAAAACTACCAAAACTGCCTAGATCAACAACTTGGTATGCTGGATAAAAGCATTCGCTACAGTTATGCCTACATGTTTAACACCAAACGTGGTCCCCAAGACCGTATTTTTGATAACCGACAAGTCCAACTGCGTGACTTTTATAACCAAGCTATCGCTAAGCTTGTAAATAGTTATGGCTTACGCCATGGGCCATCTGAAGTCGGCAATCAAATAAAAGTGGGGCAAAGTATTTACCGTATTAATTATGACAACTACCCACTTTTAAAAAACCGTCAAGTTGAACAACTGATGTCAACTTACAATATGAACTTTTCAGGCCTACGCTCTATCACACGTCGCGATGGTTTTGGGTCAGAGTTTCTGATTGTCCTCCCACCCGAGCACAACGATACCTCACCCGAAAAAGCCAAATATATTGTCGATCCATTACATTATCAGTATACCAATGGTCGTAATCCTAACATTCACAATGCTCGTTATTTGGCGGCAACCATTACCGCACAGCCACGCTCTGCATCCAGTATCGATGAGATCTTAAACAACCCTGAGTTTGAAATCTCAGCTTATGATCCCTATAAGTTTGAATCTGCGAAAATTGCAGGCAAAAGCTATCCTCTTGCTGCGAACTTTTCTGCACCTTATGGCTTATGGTTAGCACAGAACAACTTAGGCAAAGCCGCGTATTTATCACTGATTGATCGTGACGCACGTCTCACCATGCCGCACCTATACATGCTTGAGCCGTACAACCCAAATAAAAAAGTGGTGGTACTCGTTCACGGACTAGCCAGCAGCCCAGAGGCCTGGATTCGTCTGACGAATGATGTCATGGGCGATCCCGTACTACGTGAGCACTATCAAGTCTGGCAAGTGTTCTACTCGACCAATATGCCAATTTTAGAAAGTCGTTTCCAAATCTATGCAATCATTCAACAAAGTTTTAATTTGGTCGATAGCAAAGCGCCTGCCAAAAAGGATGCCGTGCTAGTGGGTCATAGTATGGGCGGTATTATTGCGCGGCTTTTGGTGAGCGATGCTGACTTAACCCCTGCGGCAATGAAACTGCTACCCAATCGACGTGTGCAACAATTTAAAAATGACCCTCTGTTTAAATCCCGCCTCGATATTCAACCGATTCCAAACTTTAGTCGGGCCATTTTCTTGGCAGCGCCACATCGTGGGACAGAGTTTGCTGACCGCTGGTTTACCCTTGCGGCACGTAAAGTCATTCGTCTACCAGGTGCGTTTTTGGGGGCACTGACCGATGTTATACAAAGTAGTGACCCTGACCTACAAGCCTTCATTAAAGATGTCGATAATGGACTCATTCAAAATGGGCCAAGTGATCTCAGTAAAAACTCTAACTTTACTCGGTTAACTAAAAATGTCGTTCCATACAAAGGCATGAAATTCCACAGCATCATGGGGAATGCGACCAAAAGTGATGACCTCAATATCATTACAGACGATGTCGTGCCTTATACGAGTGCCCATCTGGATGGTGCATTGTCTGAGAAAATTATTAAAGGTGGACATTCTATTCAAGAAACGCCTGAAGCCGTTCTTGAGTTACGTCGTATCCTGCGGTTGCACCTGACTGAACTCGGTTTGTATAAGCCTTAAATCTTAAAAAGCCTAAACAGATGTTTAGGCTTTTTTATTTTTGCTTTACGCCTAACGCCTACAGCAATAATCACTTAGCTGTTTAACAACTGTTCGCTTTATAGATGATTTATTGTTTAGTCGTTTTCAATTTTGCTAAGATATTGCCATTCATACAATAGCTGTTCATAGCGCATAAATACACACGGTAAGCGGTGTCGCTCGGTCTATTTTTATATTGTGCATTTTCAAAGATTTAAGGATTTCACCTACATGAGCAATTCGGGAATCATAACTGATTTGTCCACCCTCACTCCCATGATGCAACAGTACATGGGCGTCAAAATGCAACATCCGCACTCTTTGATGTTCTATCGTATGGGTGACTTCTACGAGCTATTTTTTGAAGATGCACACAAGGCCGCTAAACTTCTCGGAATTACCCTGACCCATCGTGGCAAAGCCAATGGTCAACCCATCCCTATGGCAGGTGTTCCTTACCATGCAGCTGAAGGCTACCTTGCTCGCTTGGTGAAAAAAGGCGAAACCGTCGTTATTTGCGAGCAAATTGGTGAAGTTACAGGTAAGGCCCCTGTTGAACGTGGCGTTGTCCGGATTATTACACCAGGTACGCTGACTGACGATGCCTTACTGACTGCACATCAAAGTTCAAACCTTGTGGCGCTTTGCGTACAACAAAATGAAATTGGTATTGCGCTGTTAGATTTAAGTGCAGGTTTATTCAAAGTTCAGCAACAAGAGTTTCAGCTTGAGCAACTCGGTATTGAACTATCTCGCCTCATGCCAAGTGAAATTTTGGTCGATGAAAATATTGTCGACCCCAATATCATTGAACACATTAAAAAACTGCTCGACTGCCCTGTGACACGCCGTCCGAATGTCGACTTTAACCTAAACAATGCACAAAAAACTTTATGTGATCAGTTTGCAGTATCGACTTTAGCCGGTTTCGGTATTGACCATTTGCCACTTGCCAAAGCAGCAGCAGCATCCCTGATTCATTATGCCAAAGAAACGCAAAAAACAGCCTTACCGCATATTCGCTCTATTCAGCTTGAACAAAGCGGTGATTTCATTGCGCTTGACCCTGTGACACGTAGAAACTTAGAGCTAGTTGAGCCTCTGTTTGAACACGGCACGTCATTATTCCAACTCATCAATGACTGTCAAACGGCAATGGGTGGACGTTTACTTAGTCGTACACTGATGCAACCGTTACGTGATACCAAGCTCTTAGACGCACGTTTAGATGCCACCAAGAGTCTTGTGGATGGTTACCATGAATCACCAGTCCGTTTAGTATTAAAAGAGATTGGAGACATTGAACGTGTTCTCAGCCGTGTGGCTTTAGGAAGTGCCCGTCCACGTGACTTAGTGCAGCTGCGTCAAGCCTGTGCGCAAGTCCCTTATCTACGTCATGCCATTCAACCCGTGATCCAAAGCAAACAGTCCGCACTCATTACCCAATTGAATGAGGAATTGGGTGATTTCCATGGCTTACATCAACGTTTAATGTCTGCCATCGTTGAACATCCACCTGTGCTTTTACGAGATGGAAATGTAATAGCGGAAGGTTTCGATCATGAACTCGATGAACTGCGTAAAATCCGCGATCATGCAGGACAGTACTTGATCGATCTTGAAATTCAAGAACGTCAAAATACTGGAATTTCGACCTTAAAAATTGGCTACAACCGTGTCAGTGGGTACTACATTGAACTGACCCGTGCACAAGCCGAGCAAGCGCCTGATCACTACATTCGACGTCAAACCTTGAAAAATGCTGAGCGTTATATCACGCCTGAGCTGAAAACCTTTGAAGACAAGGTGCTTTCAAGTGAATCCCGTGCATTAGCTCGCGAAAAAATGCTGTTCGAAATGCTTTTAGATGAACTCCGCGCCGACATTGGTCATTTACAAATGATGAGCAGCGCTATTGCGCAAATCGACCTCTTAGCCAACTTTGCACATCAGGCTCGCTTACGCAATTGGTCACGTCCTGAGTATAGCCCAGAAATTGGGGTTAAAATTATTGCGGGACGTCATCCAGTGGTTGAGGCTTTGAACAAAGCTACATTTACACCGAATGACACGACACTTGATTTCAACCACCGTATGGCCATTATTACTGGTCCTAACATGGGCGGTAAATCAACCTTTATGCGTCAAACGGCTTTAATTAGCCTATTGGCCTATTGTGGCTCATATGTACCTGCCCAATCGGCAGTATTAGGTCCAATTGACCGAATCTTTACCCGTATTGGCTCTGCAGATGACCTATCTACAGGCAAATCGACCTTTATGGTGGAAATGACTGAGACCTCGCAAATCCTGCATCATGCAACCAATCAGTCACTGGTTCTGATGGATGAAGTTGGTCGTGGCACCAGTACCTATGATGGTTTATCTTTGGCATGGGCTTGCGTACTCGACTTAACCAAACGTATTAAATGTTTATGTTTATTTGCCACACACTACTTTGAACTGACCGAGCTGGCCAAAGAAACTGCTATTGATAACTACCATGTCACCGCAAAAGAACTCAACGGTAATCTCATTTTGTTACATAAAGTCCAGCATGGGCCTGCAAGCCAAAGTCACGGCTTACAGGTAGCAAAATTGGCGGGTATTCCTGCCAGTGTGATCAAAGAAGCACAAAATCGTCTGAAAATTTTAGAGAAGCAACAACTGCAAAAACCTAAAGTCGTTCAAAATGATTTGTTTGCTGCAATAGAAACGCCTGAACTTGAAATCATTGAACGTGTGGTCGAAATTGAAAAGCCTTCTGCCGCACTTGAACTACTCAAAAGCATTGATGTCGATAACTTAAGCCCACGTGAAGCTTTACAGCAGCTTTATGCATTAAAAGATCAGTTACATTCATAGTGGTTCTCTATTTTTGTAATCCATCTAGACCGTCAAAATGACGGTCTTTTTTATTGTCAAAAGCAGTTTTCAGCAGAATGTTCAGTTTTTATCAAATTTAACAGCCGTGCATATAACAAATATCAATAAAAGCAATTGTTAGTTGGTGCTGTTTTTGCCTAAAATACACATTAGTTATTAGAACCATATTTTTAGGTAGCCTTCGCCATGACCTTTGTTGTCACTGAAAATTGTATTAAATGTAAATATCAAGACTGCGTAGAAGTTTGCCCAGTAGACTGTTTCTATGAAGGTCCAAACTTTCTAGTGATCAATCCAGATGAATGTATCGATTGCGCACTTTGTGAACCTGAATGTCCAGCAAATGCAATTTTCTCTGAAGATGAACTGCCAGAAGGTCAAGAAGTATTTATTGAACTAAATGCTGAGTTATCACAAACTTGGCCGAACATTACCCAGATTGGTGACCAACCTGCTGACCGTGAAGAATGGAACGGTAAAGCAGATAAGTTACAATACTTAGAAAAGTAAGCCAGAAAAAGATCAGCATAAGCTGATCTTTTTTTATACCTAAAACACACATTTGATTGCAATATTTCCAATTTTTCCTCACAAATTTGGATTAAAATAATAGGCGTATTTTTTAAATATTTGATTTCTATAATGAAGAAATTTTTAAAGGGATTATTTGCGGTTAGCATAATCCCCTTGGTGATGATTGGCTGTACGACTTCATCTCACAAAGGCCAGACCATCACAACTCCTGATGGAAAACGTATTTTTATCCCACAAGAGAAAATTAGTTTTGACCGCCCTGCTCCACCTAAAATTATTCCTTATACCTACAATGCTTGGATGTCTGTCGGTGACACGCTAGCACGCGTACGTGAGTATGAAGTTTTTCTTGAACGCAATGGTGTGGGAAATATCATCCCAAGCTTTGAACTGCTCAGAACAGCACGTGACTGGCAAAAATGTGGTCGTTCACAATATATGATCCCAAACCGTGAACTTTGGAAAAACCAAATTGCGACCTTAAAAGTATTTAAATATTTAGTTGCAGCCAAAGTACTAACCGATTTTGAAGTCACTTCTGTTTATCGTGATCTGCCTTTAAACCAATGTGCTGGCGGTGCAAACTCGTCACGCCACTTATTCAATTCTGCCATCGATTTTCGAATTGGGTCTGAAAACCCACAACCTGAAGATTATGCTTATATTGAAAATACAAAATATCGACTATGCCAATTTTGGACCCAACATGGTCAGAGCTTGAACATGGGCTTAGGTTTATATGCTTCTGGTCAGATTCACATTGATACCCAAGGATATCGTACATGGGGCCCAGACCTCAGTCGCAATTCTTCGATGTGTAGTTACTAGTTTTTAAAAATGAAAAGAGGTCAATATGACCTCTTTTTTTGAGCATTGATTTCAACAAATATGGTCGGAAAAATTGCACTCTGAAAATAAAAGTTTAAAATGCTCCACATCGCAACCAAGGTGAACATGCTATGCAACAAATGTGGACAGAGATTGATAACTATATCGATGCACATTTAATTCCTGAAGACCCCATTCTACTGCAAACTTTAGAAAATACAGAGAAGCATGGTTTTCCAGATCACTTAGCTGTTGCACCGAACCAAGGCATGCTTTTACAAATGTTGATTCAAATGAATCAATGTAAACGTGTGTTGGAGCTCGGAACTTTTGCTGCCTATAGCACCATGTGGTTAGCGCGCGCTTTACCTGAAGATGGTTATATTTTAACGATTGAAGGGCGTGATACGCATGCCGCAATGGGTCAAGAAAATATCGACAAAGCTCAGCTCAAACAAACCATTGAACTCAAATGTGGACGTGCAGCAGATATCCTTAAATCACTGCCCGCAGACATTGAACCTTTCGACTTTATTTTCATTGATGCCGATAAACAAAGCTACCCAGAGTATTTGGAATTAAGCCTGAACCTATCTCATTCAGGTACTTTGATTTTTCTCGATAACGTAATTCGTGCAGGCGATATTATCAATCCTGAAAATCATAAACCAAGTATTGAAGGGATTCGAGATATGTTCAAAGCGATGCAAAACCATCCAAAAATTTTGTCGTGCACAGCACTTCAAACTGTCGGCAGCAAAGGACATGATGGCTTTGCCTTAGCCATTGTAAAATAAGCTAAAACTTAGATTAAAAAACAATCGATTAATTTAAGCTTATATAAATTATAAACTTACATTTACTGTCCATATAGTTATCCACAATTAATGCGGATAACTATGGATAAAACAGTTCCAATTTAGAGAAATCACTCTAAATTAACGGGCCACCAGTAAGGGAACTTTAGCATTCCTAAAAATGGTGGTTGCAATGCTGCCCAAGAAGAACTGATGAATTTTACTGTGGCTAAATGCACCGAGCACGATCAGTTGTATACCATGTTCATTTTGGTATTCCAGAATATTCTCAGCCACGTCGCCATAACGATATTCTGTAATCACATCCAAATTCGCATCTTTCAAATACTGTTCAGGCTCTCTTAAAATTTCAGGGTGGTCACCGACATAGACCAAATGGCATTGTAAGAGGCGCAGTAGATCACTTTGCGCAATCCGCTTCATCATCTTCACACACGTCGGTGAATACTCATAAGCAAAAATAAAGCGCGTAGGTGGTTTAAAGCTATCGCCTACTGTCATGACGGTACAGTTTGCGCCACGGATAAAGTTCTCAACATTACTGCCCAATGGTTTATTGCGTTCAGCCGATTTCTCACCCACACGGCCAATCACCACAATGTCATCTTCATGCAATAAGTTAAAACTTTGCTCTAGAAAGTCACCCTTTTCTTGAATATGCGTTGTATGCAGGCCATGCGTTTCAAGAATGAGTTTAGAAATATGATCGAGTAAATTATTGCTATAACTGAGCGCAAGTTCACTTTGTTTTTGCTCTAATTCAGCCAGCTCTTTGAGCAACATTGCATTGCTTTCAAATCCAATTACCCCGCTAATTTCACCTAAGTGATAACTTGCAGGATAATAATCCAAAACTTGTAAAAGGACCAATTCCCGCCCCGTCTGTTTTGCAATCCATGCCGCAGCTTCTGCTAGGGCATTGATACAAGGGGAAGAATCAATACATGCAATGACTCGTTTCATTATCGCCTCTCATTACACCGCATTTGGTATAAGGTCTCATTGTTGTTCTAAACTTAGCATATCTTTTTTTTTGATGGCAGGTTTTTATGTAATTAAGTATTGATAAGTGTTCACTTTTCTTTGATATCTTAATCACGTAAACGAATAAACTGAGCAGGATTGCCAGCAACAATCGATTGTTCAGCTATATCTTTAGTCACCATGCTATTCATCCCCACCACAGCATGTGCACCAATTTTCACCCCATCTTTCACGCCCACATGCGCACCCAACCAAACATCCCGTCCAATTTCTATCCCTTGTGAGCGCACAGGCTGTTGATAAATCGGATCGCTAAGTGCCATACCATGATCAAAGGCATATAAGTGACAATAAGCCGCAATACGCACTTGATCATGTAACTTAATCCCCACACGACCACCATCCAAAATACAATGATGGTTAATCGCAACTTCGCTGCCGATCTCTAGAGGCCCATGCAAAGTACAATCGGCAGCAATAAAAGTGTTGTCCCCAATGACAATTTTGCGGCCAGGCTCTGCAAAAATGTGTGCCAATGGAGAAATAAAACAGTTTTGACCAATTTCAACGGTTTCCATTTCCATTAAATAAGCTTGGTATTCTTGCTGCCATGCTTCAGCCCACACACGGTTTTTAGGCTTGAGCGACCAATATAACCAGGGCATATAGTTTAAGCGGTGCTTATGCTGCTCACGATATTTTAATAAGGGATCAGTCATGATGGCCATCCACAATTTTTAACGCTTCACGTCCACGGGTCACATCTTGTATTTTAAGTGCGAGCGCTTCAATCTGATGCACTTGTAATAATGCTTCTACAAGTACGCCATCCGCAGTATATTGCTCATTAAACTCAATCTGCTGGCTATTCAGCTCGTACTGGAAAATTGCCCATTCATTAAATTGGCAGGCAAAATGCACTTTTTTCTTTTCAATGAGTTCAATTTTTTCAGCCAACAGTAAACACTGTCCTGCTGTTCCACCATAAGCACGTACCAGCCCGCCTGTGCCTAACTTGACGCCACCATACCAACGATTGACTAAAACCAAAACATTGGTCAGTTCATTGCCTTCAATGGTCGCTAAAATAGGGCGACCTGCAGTACCCGAAGGTTCACCGTCATCATTAAAACGAACATTATGACCAATTTTCCATGCCCAGCACTGATGTGTGGTGCTGATATCTTTATATTGCTCTAGAAAATCTTTAACGGCTTGTTCATTTTCTACAGGCACAGCAAAAGCTTGAAAACGACTTTTTTTAATGTCTTCTTCATAGCTCACTAAACTAGAGATGGCAAATGGCATAGCGTAATTTTTAAAAGTTTCACAAAAAATTATAACGTATTTTCAATCAGCTATCGTATGAAAATGGCTTTTCGCTTTAAGCCCATACAAAATAAACAGATATGCATACTGTGGAACATGCTGAAAAAGCGATTTCAAAAGGATGATAGAGCACACAGTTTGAATATAAGGGAATGCCCTATTCTTAATTCAATACAAAGCGATGGATTAAAAATATGAGAGGGAAATCTGCGCCAATTATTTTCATTGGCGCAGAAAAAGCTTATACAGTGAAGTCATCACCAAGGTAAACTTGACGCACGGTTTCATTGGCTAAGATTTCATCTGGAGAACCTTCAGCAATCACCGCACCCTCACTCACGATATAAGCACGTTCACAAATCGCCAAAGTCTCACGAACGTTATGATCCGTAATAAGAACTCCAATACCACGGTCTTTTAGAGTACGAATAATATCTTTAATGTCACCCACTGAAATTGGGTCAACCCCAGCAAAAGGCTCATCGAGCAACATAAATTTTGGATCGGCTGCCAGTGCACGTGCAATTTCAGCACGACGACGTTCACCACCAGACACACTCATACCCAATGAATCTTTAATATGGCTAATTTTGAAATCGGCCAGCAACTCATGCAAACGCTGTTTACGTTGTTCTTTGTTCAGGTCTTTACGCGTTTCCAAAATCGACATAATATTTTCAGAAATGGTGAGTTTTCTAAAAATTGAGGCTTCTTGAGGTAAGTAACCAATACCTTTACGCGCACGTTCATGCATGGCCAAATCAGACATGTCTAGGTCATCAAGATGAATTTCACCTTTGTCCATACGCACCAGTCCAACCACCATATAGAAGCTGGTGGTTTTCCCTGCACCATTGGGGCCAAGTAAACCTACGATTTGTCCGCTTTGCATGCTAAAAGATACATCTTTCACTACCCAACGCTTACTGTAGTTTTTCGCGAGATGCTTAATACATAGTGTTTGTGGCTGATTGAGAGTTTGCTCCATTAGTCACGCGCTCCCGGGAAGGATTGAGAACCTGAAGGTGGAATCACAATTTGAACACGACCACTCGACGAACCACTGTTGTTTGGTGTGCCAATCGCTTCAATGTCACCTTTATTCATACTATAGCGCAATGTATTACCGCGAATACTGGCACCATCTTGCTCTAGAAGAGCACTGCCCGATAAGGTAATAATGCCTGTTTCCGCATTATAAATAATCTTTTGCGCCTGACCTTTGGCAATACCTTTATTGGTACTGACTTGCTGCTGGAAACGTGCAGGCTTACCATTGGCCGTAATGGTACTAATTTGGCGAGTTTGATTTAAATTGGCAACAATCGAATCCGCTTGTAGTTTCATCGTGCCTTGTTCAATGATGACATTGCCGGTGTACGTCGTTACACCCGTTTTTTCATTAAAAGTTGCACGATCTGCCACCAGCGAAATCGCTTTACTACGGTCACTTGGCAGCGCCAAAGCAAAAGTTGAAACAGCCACACCTAAACTCAGTGCAAGTGTTTGCTTGAGGAAAGTTTTCGAAATAGAAAATTTTGGATTATGGTTCATACTTCCCTCGAATATGGAAAAAGTCATATTGACCCGTATTTAAATTCGCTTTTAAGCCCTGACTGACAAATTCTGCTTGTGGTGTCGTGACAACCACTTGATGCTGAGATTCCAATTCACGCGTATTTGGAAACGCGGTCAGTTCTGCAGTCTCAAACTGCATCTGACCTTGATCCAACATTTTCTTTGCAACCACTTGATTTGTCAGAACGACTTTTTCGTTGTCGTTGATACCATTGGCTTGCTTGGCATAGAAAGTCGCATCCACTTTTCCATCTTTATAGGTCTCAGCATTTAAGTTCTCTAACTTAGAGGTCTTCTTTTGCATATCCTGCTCAAGACGGTCTACTTTTGCGCGGACGTATAAATTACCCTGCTCATCTGTTTGAGTCAGTTGGATCTGCTCAGCAGAATAGGTCATGCTTTGAGCACCATCGACCTCGAGCTTTTGCCCTTTTCCGCTGTAATAGTAATAACCACTACTGATAGCCGCAATGGCTACAGCAGTGATATATAAAACTTTAGTATCCATAAATGTTAACTAAACTCTCATGCATGCATACAGATTAATGCGGGACTGTGGTGTACTTTTCAAGTAAAGTTTCGTATACACCTTTGGCTTGTAAAATCATATCGCAGATTTCACGTACCGCGCCACGTCCACCCATCGCTTGAGTCACCAAATCGGCACGGCGACGTACTTCTAAATGACCATTTGGTACGGTCACTTTCATGCCTGCAATGGCAAATGCAGACAGGTCAGGCCAGTCATCACCCATGTATAAACAGTCTTCGGGTGAAATACCAAATTTTGCACAAGCCTCGCGCAGTGCAACACCTTTGTCTTCACGGCCCTGATAAACAAGGTCCACGCCCAAATCAGACATGCGTTTTTCTACAATCTGACTTTTACGCCCCGTGATGATAATCACCTTCACACCAGCTTGCTGAACCAGTTTCATGCCTAAACCATCACGAATATCGAAAGATTTGATTTCGTCCCCTGAGTTGGTCAAAGTCACAAAACCATCACTTAAAATACCATCAACATCCAAAACTAGAGCTTCTACATAACGCGCTTGTTCTAACAAAATATAAGAAGCCATTTTTTAATTTACCCCAGCTTGAATCAGGTCATGCATACTCAAAACACCAATGACTTTATTGCTCTCATCAACAACGACAAATTGGTTAATTTTCTTTTCATTCATTCGCTCTAATGCTTCAACAGCACGTGCTTCCGGTGAAATCGTCAGCGGGCTCTTAATCATCACATCAGACACCGCCAAGTTCACATCAAAACCTTGCTGTTTATCAATCAAACGGCGTAAATCACCATCAGTAAAAATCCCCAATAGATGATCATTGTCATCCACAATTGTGGTTAAACCTAGGCGTTTGTTAGAGATTTCGTACAGAACTTTGTTCATTGCTGTATCTGGAGACACTTTCGGTAGTTCGTCTCCAGTGTGCATTAAATGCTTCACATGTAATAACAAGCGTTTACCCAAAGCACCCGCAGGATGCGAGCGTGCAAAGTCATCTGAAGTAAACCCGCGTGCATCTAACAGTGCAACAGCTAATGCATCACCCAAAGCTAAAGTCGCCGTTGTACTCGATGTTGGTGCTAGACCTAATGGACAAGCTTCTTGAATATTGCCCAACGTCAGCGCCACATCAGCATTCTGTGGCATCGGCCCACGCTCATCACCACTGATGGTAATTAAAGGCACACCTAAATACTTAATCAAAGGCATCAGCATCATGATTTCATCACTCTTTCCCGAGTTTGAAATCGCAATCAGCACATCACCTGCAACCAACATCCCTAAATCACCATGCCCCGCTTCACCTGGGTGCATAAAGAATGATGGCGTACCTGTAGAGGCAAATGTGGCTGCCATTTTTCGGCCAATATGCCCTGATTTACCCATGCCAGTAATGACTAAGCGACCTTTGCACTTTAAGATAACTTCACAAGCACGACTAAAACGATCATCGATTTGCTTAGCAAGTACCGAGAGTGCCTGACGCTCTATCTCTAGTGTTTCTAAAGCAACTTTTTGGAAATCAATGGGATTTGACATATTTTCAGAATTCAACGTTGTTTTACCTGAACCGTGTGACGAAATGAAACGTCAGCACATAAAAAATAATTTTCGCAATTTTATCATATCTCTGTAGACAACTAGCGCGGAAATCTTTGGATTTTCACAACATATCTACAAATGTGTTTTGCTGATGATAGAAGACCTTTGTTTCAAGTGCATATAGCTCGCTCCCTTTTCATTATTTCTTCTTTCGGCCACATATGACTGCACAACCTTCACACTAAGAGGCTCTTATTTATTCCCTAACTTAAGTGAAATAAAAAGTAGCCATCACAAAACTAAACAATGTCGCTAATTCAATTATTTCAATACTGGCACCAATGGTATCTCCCGTCACACCACCAATACGCCGTATAAATTTATACCGCAAATACCACAGTACCAGATAAAATGTGGCAATCACCACAGCACCAATCCATGCCCAATACAAAGCCACCAAAGGTATCAGCACTAAAAGTGCCATTGCCATCGGTCGTGCTAAATGTTGGCTCAACTGGCTGCCGAGTCCTTGAGCACGCACATAGTCTGTGCTTAAAAAGAAAAATAGCGGCACGAGACGCCCTAAGACAGGAAATAAAATGAGTGTGCTATAACACTGCTGCTGCAATAACACATACAATGCCGACCACTTTAATATGCATACAATAACAAGACTGAGTACACCTATCGGCCCACAACTCGGATCTTTCATGATCTCAAGTGTGCGTGCTTTATCGCCAAAACCACCGACCCAAGCATCGGCAGTGTCGGCTAAACCATCCAGATGCAAACCACCCGTCAACCAAATCCATAACACCAGAACCACACTGCTTAACAGCACAAGTGGAAAAGCATGCAATAACAGGGCGATCCCATACAGAATGCCGCCTATGAGCAAACCCACCACAGGATAAAATAACAGTGCTTGCGCATTTTGCTGAGGCGTTGGCATTGTGCTTAAACGAACTGGAAAGGTCGTTAAAAACTGCAGTGCAATCCAAAAAGGCGTCATTACACATCCTCACTTTGAATAAACTGAAGTTGTCCTTGATCGAATACAAAGCGGTTCAATTGTCCCAACTCTGCTGACATTTTTAAAAGATCGTTATCATTTTGCTTCAGCGCTTGGCATTTTAAGAGTTTAATCACTCCACCATGGGAAATAATCAACGCCCGTTGCCAGCCCTGCTTATGCATTTGCTGGGTTAACGTCTCTACAGACTCTAGAACACGGCTTTTAAATGCCAATAAGCTTTCTGCCTGAGGCGGTGTAAAACTTAACGGCGTTTGCCAAAATTGAGCCAATTCATTAGGAAATTGTTGGTAGAGTCGTTCGGTCGGCTGAGCCTCCCATTCTCCAAAATCCATTTCTTGCAAATTCGGTTTTATAGACAAAGGGAGCTGTTTTTGCTCCGCCCACTGCTCTGCAAATAGACGGCAGCGCTGTAGTGGTGAGCTATAAATGACATCCCACGCCGGCCTAACCTGCTCAGCCTGGGCGATAGTAGACCGCATTTGCGCCCATCCTTTCTCCGTCAAAGCATCGTCCGTTTTACCCCGTAGGGTATGACTTAAGCAGGTTTCGCCGTGGCGCAGAAAATCTAAATACAACATCTCTAAACTTTCTCACCAATCACTGCTGCTTCAGCAAATGTTGCCATCTCATTGTGTAAACGACAGGCTAGCTTGATCAACCCCAGTGCAGCCCCTGCACCACTGCCTTCACCTAAACGCAGATTCAGCTTCAATAAAGGCATCGCTTTAAGTTCTTCTAGCAAACGGACATGACCATATTCAGCCGACTGATGCCCAAAGAGCATCCAAGCACGAACCTTTGGATTTAAGCGTACTGCGAGCAATGCCGAAACAGTACTGATAAACCCATCCACCACTATCGGTAGACCCAATTGCGCACAGCGAATATACGCAGCTGTCATGGCTGCAATTTCAAGTCCACCCACGGCACATAAGGCTTTAAACGGATCGTTGCCGACATATTGGGCATGCCGTGAAAGTGCTTGATCGATCACCTGTTTTTTATGTGTCAATTGTTCAGTACGGATACCCGTTCCAACACCCGTGAGCTTTTCAGCTGGCTCAGCCAATAAAAAGCAAGCGACAGCTGAGGCTGAACAGGTATTTCCAATGCCCATCTCCCCCGCGACATAGATATCTGCCCCATAAGCAATGGCATCTTCCACACTTTTTTGCCCCAAAGCAAAAGCAGCTTCACATTCAGCCTCAGTCATGGCTGGAGTTTGAGCAAAGTTAGCCGTCCCAGCGCGGATGCAGTGGCGTTCAACCCCGACATATTCATACGCTTCACCGACTGAACCACAGTCGATGACTTGTAACTTGGCTTGATACTCTTTGGCAATCACACTAATACACGCCCCGCCAGTTGCGAAGTTCTGCAACATTTGACGTGTCACCGCTTGTGGGTAGGCAGAAATATTTTCCTCCATCACCCCATGATCACCTGCAAAAATTGTAATCCATGGGCGGTCAATCTTGGGTTTTACAGTGTTTTGCAAACTGGCTAAAGTCACTGCAACCGATTCAAGCTCCGACAACGAGCCTGTCGGTTTGGTCAACTGTGACTGGCGTGCTAGGGCTTGAGCCAATACAGACTCACTCGGACTTTGACATGCTTCTAACCACCAACTCACACTTGTTCTCCTTTTAAAATCATTGGAAATCCTGCTACGCAGAACACCACTTTATGAGCGATTTGACCTAACTGCTGATGCAACCGCCCTGTTTCATCGACAAAGCGACGGCTGATTTGTCCCATTGGAACCACACCTAAGCCTGTTTCATTGCTCACTAAAATTAGCTCGGACTGTAAACTTCCTACAACCTCTAACAACTTCTGGCATTCTTGAACTTGCAAATCGGGGTCAGTATGCATCAGTAAATTACTCATCCATAAAGTCAGACAATCGACCAAAATGGTTTGGTTTAAGCGATCTAATTTGACCAACTGCTCTGCAAGATAAATGGGTTCCTCACACAGCCTCCAATCTTCGGGTCGTTGTTGCTGATGGTGTTGAATACGCACTTGCATCTCCCCATCCAAGGCTTGTGCAGTTGCCACATAAACCACAGGCTGCGCCAACTGTTGTGCAATCTGCTCCGCCAAGCGGCTTTTCCCCGAACGTGCACCACCTAAAATCAGCTGCATTGCGCATTCCCCAACTCAATTTGTACATGTGAAAACAATGGCCCTTGTAGGACATGTGCCTGATAAAAACCAAACGTGAGCTTTGAGATGTTTAAGCTAGAGTTGATAGCTTCAATTTCAGCCATACGTTCCAATACATGATCACTGCACACTGCTTCACGGTATAGACCTAATGTAATATGTGGACAATAACTCAATGCCGCGACTTCCTGCGAGGTTTGCAGCAATGTTTTTCTAATTTTATCCAACATGCCTGCGGTATCATCCACTTTTAAAAATAAGGCACTTTCAAAACTATTTAATGCACCCATCTGTAACTGAAAAGATTCTAGTTTTAAATTTTTAAGGCGTTCAAGCTGCTGATTCAGTTGCACTCGACTAAAGTCATCCGACTGTGTTGCCTGTTCTACCCAAAAACCTGCAACAAATAAAGTGATATGAAACTGCCGTTGATTTGGTTGATAAAGTAGATCTGAAAACTGCTCACGAAGCTTTGTTAAATAGCTGATCAAAACGGGATCATCCACTTCAATATACCAAAGTGCATAGCGCTCTCGTCCCAAATGCCATTCAGGATAGTCTCGAGCTTCGGTCGGTACTACAGTGCTATGGGGTTGAAGAAACACAATTTTATTCACAAATTAGGATGAATAATTTAAGCATATTTTTGTCAAAATTATGGGCTGAAACACCGAGATAATTTCACATTTAAATGAATTATTTTCAACACACTCAAATTACAGGCATAAAAAAACCCCAAGTTAAACTTGAGGCTTTTAAATTTTGGAGCGGGAAACGAGACTCGAACTCGCGACCCCAACCTTGGCAAGGTTGTGCTCTACCAACTGAGCTATTCCCGCAATATGGATGTGCATTATAGAGAGTTTCATCAAACTGTCAACACTCTATAATGCAATTGCTGAATTAATCAGCACGGCGCCAGATTGTCCCTTGGCGAGTGTCTTCCAAAACTACACCCTGATCTAACAAGGACTGACGAATTCCATCCGCTTTGGCAAATTCTTTGGCTTTTTTCGCATCTTGACGTTGTTGAATCAAATCTTCAATTTGCTCTTCAGACAAAGCCAAAGCCTCTTGCCCAATATCAGACTTCAGGAACTCTTCAACATTGTGCTGAACCAAACCTAAAATATTGGTTAAATGACGTAAAGTTGCATAGTAAATCGCAGCTTGTTCCGCTTGTTGCTCTTTCACGGCACGGTTCAATTCTTTGTTCACTTCAAACAATACCGCAATGGCTTCAGCGGTATTGAAGTCATCACGCATGGCACTATTGAAACGCTCAAGCAATGTTTCATCTAAGGTATCGACTTGTGTATCGCCATAGGCTTGTTGATAAGCTTTGAATGAATGATAGAAACGTGACAGTGCTGTTTTTGCTTCTTTTAAGGCAACATCAGAGAAGTTCACAGGGCTACGATAGTGTGATGACACAATGAAGTAGCGAATCACTTCAGGGTGGAACTTATCCATCACATCGCGAATGGTAAAGAAATTGCCCAATGACTTCGACATTTTCTCGCCATCAACGTTGATGAAACCGACATGCATCCAGTAGTTAACATACTGCTCGCCGGTTGAAGCCTCAGACTGTGCAATTTCATTTTCATGGTGCGGGAACATGAGGTCTGAACCACCACCATGAATGTCAAAATGGTTACCTAGGCAGCATGTCGACATTGCAGAACATTCAATATGCCAGCCCGGACGACCTTTGCCCCACGGGGAAGCCCATGCAGGTTCATTTTCTTTGGCATGTTTCCAAAGTACAAAGTCAAAGGGATGTTTTTTCTCAACTTCAACATCGACACGTTCAGATGCACCCGCTTGCATATCTTCCAGTTTACGTCCTGAAAGACGACCATATTTAGCGAATTTTTCCACTTGGAAATACACATCACCATTGGCAGATGGATAAGCTGTGCCCTTTTCAACCAGATTACCAATCATGCTTTGCATTTGATCAATATAATCCGTTGCACGCGGTGCTTCGTCTGGATGTAGGCAGCCTAGATTTTCAGCATCTTCATTCATCGCTTGAATAAAGCGGTCTGTCAGTTGAGTAATCGACTCGCCATTTTCATTGGCACGTTTAATGATTTTGTCGTCAATGTCGGTAATGTTACGTACATATTTCACGCTCCAACCTTGGCTACGCAGGAAGCGAATAATATAGTCAAATGCAACCATCACGCGCGCATGTCCAATATGACAGTAGTCATACACCGTCATACCGCAGACATACATATCAATATGCCCCTCAACACGAGGTACGAATTCTACTTTTTTGCGTTGCTCTGAGTTATATAGAACAAATGGTTGCATAGCGATTCAAAAGACTTCAAATATAAGAATGGATCATCTTAACCTAAGCATTATTTTTCATAAAGTTTTCAGAAGATTTTTCTTTCAATTATCTCGCCACTTTTCATTCATACGCAACTGTTACTAAATTTCCTTCATTCAGGTCTTAAAGGGATTATTGGTAAATATTGGCAGTGCATGATGCATTTGTTAGGGATGAACATGTTCATGCTCGCAATGCTGATGGCTATGAGGTTCTGGCGCTTCATGATCTGTTCGAATACAGCAACCCTCGACATACTGACTGGTACCGTCCACATAAAATTCCTCTTTCCACACAGGAACTTCATGTTTCACCCGTTCTACTGCTTCCTCACAGGCTTGAAAGGCTTCACGGCGATGCGCGGCGTACGCCATCGCAATAATGGCTGTATCACCAATATCTAAAGCACCAATGCGATGCACCACCCGAACGTAGGACACGCCATATTTTACTTGGATCTCTTGTTCAATTTGACGAATCATTTTTTCAGCGACAGGTGCATAAGCGGTATATTTTAACGCTTTTACAGCTTTACCTTGATGGTGATTCCGCACCGTACCAATGAATATGCCTATACCGCCACATTCAGGAAAATGCTGGATGCCATCAAAGTCATTTTGGCTAAAAGTCACTGTTTGAACCCGCGGAAATTGTTTTAATTCCATATCAACCTCCTGCCACAGGGGACAACAACACCAAAGTACAATCTCGACTTAAAATAGTCTGCCTTGGAACAATGTCTTCACCGACTGCACAGGCACAGCGCTCCAATAATGTGTGGACAGCTGGGTATTGAGCAACGAGATCCTTTAATACCGCTGCAACCGATGAATCAAGCTCACATTGCAGCATTAAATTGGGAGGTAACTGGCGTTCAATCGCACCAAAAGCTTCGATCTTCACTCTAATCACGTTGTTTAATTCCTGAGTCATCCTAACCTCCAATCATATGCATACTGATTTTTCGTACTGGCTGATTCAATTGCTGTTTTTGAATAGCATGAAAGCCTTGCTCTTTATGCCAAACATAAGTTGAAAGTTTCCCCTCTAGAACAAAGGGTTCATGCTGATTGATTTGGGCAAGTTGCTGAATGTCTGACTTTAAATTTAAGCCTTGCTTGGCAAAAAGACAATTATAAAACTCACCCTGTGCATTCAACCGTAGTCGGTCACACTCCCCACAAAACGAGTTGCTAATGGTAGAAATAATCCCAACCTTCTCACCATCTACTCGATAACTACGCGCTGGATTGGCACCTTGTCCTTCAAGCACTTGCACCGTAAATTGCGAGCTGAGTTGGGACAAAATCTCTTGTTCAGTGACGACATCGGCTTGCGACCAATTTTGATCGCCATCTAAAGGCATAAACTCAATAAAACGCAGTTCTACCTTTTGCTGCTTTGCCCACTGCACCAAAGGGACAATTTGATTGTCATTGATGCCTTTCATCAGCACGGTATTGATTTTGATGTTAAAACCAAGCTGTTGTGCGGCCTGAATGCCTTCTAGCACTGTATGTAGTTGTTTTTTTGTGAGGTGTTGAAATTGCTCGGCATCTAGACTGTCTAGACTAATGTTTAAATCATCTAACCCTGCTTGCTTTAAAGCAGCGGCATATTGTTTTAAATAATGACCATTGGTGGTCATGGAAATACGCTTCAGCCCCTGTTTTTTTAGGCTTTGTAGCTGTTCGATAAAATGCACCACACCTTGACGCATCAACGGTTCACCACCCGTGATACGAATTTGCTCAATGCCATGCTGCACCATAAATTTGCAAAAATGATAAAGATCTTCAAAACTGAGCAAGTCGTGTTTTTTCATACATTCGGGATGTTCGGGCATGCAATAGACACATTTAAAATTACAACGATCCGTCACCGAGATTCGTAGTTTTCGCTTTTCACGTCCAAACTGATCTTGGAATACTCTAACTGCGGATACATGGGTCATGCTGTTCATCTGTCTTGTCTATGCGTCCTTTGAGCGATGTGGGTGCAGTTCATATTTCACGCCCTATTTTCTGAAGTATATTTTGCAATAACTGTTCCAACTTTGTGCACTTTCTAAATTTTGAGTATTTTCAGTTCAGCGCCGACATGAGTGATCACTGCTACATACGTTTATAATCTAAATAAAATAACGACCCCCATAAACATATTATAGATTGTTGTTTTATAATAAATTTAATATCAAAATGAATACTTATTTGGTTCTTTTATAGATTTTTATTTAAACAGTCAAATCGGTTTATGGCAACATCTTCTACTCTCGACACAAACCTCCTCTCTTCAATATCTGAGGTATTTATAAAAAATTGAGTTGCCGATGCTGTTGTAACTCATCCAACGAGTTAATGCTGTGAAAAAACAGTGCATGATTTTTAAATCGTGCCACTTGTGGGTGCAAATCTGCAAAACACTGCCTTAAACTGCGCTGATTTTGCTCAAGGTGCTGAATCAATGTCGGTAGACTGCTTCGTTTTAACAAACAAAACGGATACAGTGCACGGTCATTGATTTCTACAATAACGACACCACAGTTCGGATCTTGTTGCATCGCTTGATGTAACCGTGAAAACACTTTTTTCGGAATAAAAGTTACATCACAGGGTACGAACAGCACATAGTCTGATTGCACATGTGTCCATGCACTTTTCATCCCCATCAAGGGCCCTTGAAAGCCTGTTGCCTCATCTTCAAAAAAACCAATCGACGGAATCAACCGCTCATAAATGGAATGATCCCGATGGCTGTTGACCCATACCTTGGTTGCTCGTGATTTTAGCTGCTGATGAATTTTGATAAGTTGAATTTCATCATCAAATTTTTGCAAGAGTTTATTAATGCCATTCATACGGCGCGCCTGACCACCCGCCAAAATAACAACTTCAGTTTCTGGGTAGCTCACGGGTTTGAGTATTTTTCTTTTCATTCTACATCCTCCGTTTGACACGCTTTGATCAGACCTCGAATTTCAGGTAAGCAAGAACCGCAATTGCCTCCTGCCTTTAAGCATGCAGTGACTTGTTTTTCATGGGTGATATTTTTTTCTTTAATGACATCGATAATACGATTTTTCCCAACTTTAAAACAGCTACAGACCAGTGGGCCATCACTATTAGTCATTGACATGGCTTGCCCTGCCAATAAAGCCTTCCGATGCATAGCACTTAAGCGTTCGCGCTTAAACAGACTTGCCACCCAGTCTCGATCTGGCAATAACGCTTTGGGCGCAATATACAGACTTGCAACGAGGTGTCCATCTTGTAACACCACACTATGACTGATATGAGCGGTTTGATCTTCTACATTGAGCCATTCAAAACTTTCATCATCAAAAGGCAATAAAGCTTTGAGTTGTTCCGTCGTTTCCGTAAAACGTCGACGGTCTGCCAACTCATAACGAATAGCTTTGGGCGTTTTGATTTTGGTCCACCAAATGCTTTGTTCAATACTTTGTTGCACCAAATGCTCAAAGCCCGTTCTGACATAAAATACACCCTGCCATTGCGTATAGAATGGATGAATCATCACAGGGGTATGTTTGAACTCAGGTTCTCCCGAAATAGCATCCACTACAGGATTCACCACTTTGCCAATCCGTGCATCAGATGCGAATTGATCACTCCAGTGAATCGGTGCAAAAATCTGTCCACGGCGGATATTGTCACTGACTGTGGCTCGTAACACACAATTTCCCCAAGCCGATTTGATCTCCACCAGTTCCCCATCTTTCAAACCATATTTCAAGGCATCATTCGGGTGAATTTCACAATAAGGTTCTGCTTTATGCGTACTTAAATTAGCTGATAAACCTGTACGCGTCATGGTATGCCATTGATCGCGGATACGTCCTGTATTAAGTACCAATGGATATTCACTGCTGGTTGGATTTACTGCACCAACTGCTGTTGTTGCAATAAACTTGGCTTTACCATCTGGGTGACTAAACTGACCATCTTTAAATAATTGGGCAAAAGTGTTTGGCTTGGTTTGGCCATTTTTCAAAGGTGCAAGCACAGGCCATTGCGTCGGTTCAAGTTCTTGGTAGTCGTCAAGTGAAAGATTCGTCAGACCTGCCAAATTGAAATAGCGGAATGTTTCAGTCGATGAACGTAAAGCAATTTCTGCATTTTGATAAGCTGAAAGCTGGGCATGTTCTTTGAAAATGTCATGACTACTTTCAAAGTCAAAGCCCTGAAATCCTAATTTTTTCGCAACTTGTGAAACCGACCACCAATCGGCTTGTGCTTGTTCTGGAATGTCTAAAAAAG
The DNA here is from genome assembly GCF_037572605.1 of Acinetobacter sp. MYb191. NCBI lineage: Bacteria > Pseudomonadati > Pseudomonadota > Gammaproteobacteria > Moraxellales > Moraxellaceae > Acinetobacter > Acinetobacter sp. MYb191. The sequence goes on from NZ_JBBGZP010000021.1 coordinate 535,045, forward strand.
CACGCTGTCTTGAAATACGGCGTTCAGAATTGGTCACCGTGCCGTCTTTTTCACCCCAACCTAATGCAGGCAGCAACACGTCGGCATATTGCGTGGTATCGGTATCTAGACAAATGTCTGACACTACCACAAACTCACAATTCTCTAGTGCGCGTTTGACCTGATCAGCATTGGGTAAACTCACCACAGGATTGGTCGCCATAATCCAAATGGCTTTAATTTTTCCAGCTTCGACCGCTTCAAAAAGGTCGACAGCCTTTAAACCCACTTGCTTGGCAATGGTTGGACTGTGCCAAAACTGCTGTACCAATTGTTGATGCTTGGGGTTATCCAAATCCATATGGGCAGCCAACATATTGGCAAGGCCACCCACTTCACGCCCGCCCATTGCATTCGGCTGGCCCGTCATGGAAAAAGGCGCTGCGCCCAATTTCCCAATTTTGCCAGTTAACAAATGACAGTTGGTAATGCTATTGGCTTTGTCTACCCCACGTGAAGACTGATTCACACCCATTGAAAATAAGCTCATCACTTTTTCTGTTTGTGCAAATTTTTCAAAAAAGAGTGCTAATTTTTCAACAGAAATCCCCGTCCGTTCGCTTACATTCGCTATTGATGCTTCCGATGCACTGCTTGCCAGCGCTTGCTCTAGCCCTTGAGTATGCTTTGCAATAAAATCGGTATCGGTATAATGATTGGTTGCTAAATACTGTAATAGACCATTGAACAGCGCAACATCTTGACCCGGTAAAATCGGTAAATGTAAGTCAGCCGCCTCACAAGTGGCTGTAAAACGTGGGTCAATCACGACAACAAAAAGATCTCGCTCCTCTTTGGCTTTCATGATGCGTTGATACAGCACAGGATGACACCAAGCTGTATTTGAACCGACTAAAACCACCATATCGGTATGTTCAAAATCACTATAACTGGCTGGAACTAAGTCTTCCCCAAAAGCACGTTTATGCGCAGCAACGGCTGACGACATGCACAACCGTGAATTGGTGTCGATATTGGCCGTACCCAAGTAGCCTTTAACAAATTTATTGACCACATAATAGTCTTCAGTCAGCAGTTGACCTGAGACATAAAAAGCTATACTTTCAGGCCCATATTGATCGATATAATGTTGAAATTTGTTGGCGATTAAATCTGTTGCGGTATCCCACGAACTTACCTCACGTTGCGGTTTACGCCCCAACATGGGATGTAAGACGCGCGTTTCTAAACCTACCGTGTCGGCTAAATTACTGCCTTTAATGCACAACTTTCCGAAATTAGATGGATGCTGAGCATCACCCACCACAGAGACTTTTTGCCCTAAAGCCGTTTCTTCAACAGTTGCTGTTACCCCACAACCCACCCCACAATATGGACAGGTGGTTTGTGTAGTTGTAATCATTTTTTCTGTGGAGCTATGCAGTTCCATTACAGGGATACTATTCATTTCTGCTTCGCTCCTATTTGCCTTTCATTTATTTTGAATCACTCACAACAGCGTCTTTTCTTTTGTGTTTAGATTTAGGATTAACCTTCGGTTCGACCTACTTTTCTTTTGGGAAAAGTAGGCAAAACCATTGTCATTCACAAAACTCGTCCCATACCACCTTCATCCCAACTTACTCGCAGAAACATTAATTTTCATAAGTAACCCTGCCTCAAACAAGTCGTGAATGACGTTTCCGCGTATCAAATTAACTATTAGAAAATCCATCCCCCTCCTTTCAAGAGGAGATTTTTACCCTGCTTTTTTTAATGCAAAATCTTTACCAAATAGCAATTTATTGCGGATCGAAGAAATTGGGGTTTGATCCGAAATAAGTTCTGCATACCAAACTCCATCTTCAGTATCCCCAAACAACACCGCGCCAACGACCTTATCCTTTTGAATAATAATGCGTTTATAAATCTGACGTTTTTCATCATTTAAAATGATGTCTTCAAAGTCATCCTTCGGTTCAAAATTACCCGCTGAGAACACATCACAGCCACTTACCTTTAACTGTGTCGGAACAGTTGGTGCTTTGAACGTTAAGCTGCCATGCTCCGCCAAATGTGAGGCACAAATGAACGCCTGCCCCCAAAGTGGCTCAACCAAGCCAAAAGTCTGGCTACGATGTTCAATACACTCCCCCACGGCGTAAATACTTGGGTCAAAAGTCTGCATGGTGTCATTCACCAACACACCACGGTTACAGCGCAGTCCTGCACTTTGTGCAAGTGCCATGTTCGGACGAATACCAACTGCAAATACCACAAGATCCGCCTCTAGGACTGTACCGTCTTTCAAGCGAATTTGAGTGACGTGACCATCCACACCCACCAATGCTTCAGTATTGGCCTCAGTGATAATGGAGATACCCTTTTGTTCAATACTATGGCGTAACATTTGGCTAGCTTTACTGTCTAATTGACGCTCCATAATGCGATCCATCAGATGTAAAACGGTGACATTCATCCCGCGTTGTTTGAGGCCATATGCAGCTTCAAGTCCCAACAAACCACCACCGATTACCACGGCATTTTTCTTGGTCTTGCAGTAATCCAACATAGTGTTGATGTCGTAGATATCTCGGAAACTAATGACACCTTTCAAATCCGCTCCAGCAATTGGAGGAATGAACGGTTTCGAACCTGTCGCCAGGATCAAACGATCATAATCGACCACTTCGCCTTTTTCGGTATAGACCTGCTTACGAGGACGGTCAATACGTACCGCAGGATCACCCGCAATAAAACGAATGCCTTTGTCGCTATACCACGCATGTGGATGCAACATGATGTCGTCAATGGTTTTATCTCCTGACAACACTGGCGATAACATAATACGGTTATAGTTCCCCCAAGGCTCTTCACCAATCACCGTCACTTCATAACGGTCTGGTGCCATGTCGAGTAAATCTTCCAAACAACGCATCCCCGCTAGGCCATTGCCAACCAGCACCAACTTCATTTTTTCCTGAGATGCACCCGTGTTGGTGATATAGGTTTTTTGTGGTGTCGGACTAATCCACACTCGGCCATTTTCAATTTTGCTTGGAAAAACTAAAAGTTTTTGGTCTTTATCTTCCAAACAGCGTCCTGTTGCTAAACTAAAATGCTGTTTGTAAATCGGGGATGCCACCACACGCTCACCTTGTAAATCACCAATAATGCCGCGCGACATCACAAAAGCTTGGCTAAATGGGTCTTGATTGCTCAAGGCATATACCCGCTTTTCCGCGCCGACACGAAAAATAGCAATTTGCTGATGTTCAATAAGTGCACCTGCGCCAGTATTTGGCGTTAGATCATCTAGCGCACAGACATCAACCCAATCTAGCTCATTCATTTCTTTTAAAATTGTCATCATCTTGATCCTTTTTAAACTTTTTCATTCATTTAGCCCCTCTGCCTTTCCTATTAAGAGAGCACTGAAGAAAGAAGTTTGAATACCCTAATTTGTTAAGCTTCAACCACTGGAATACGGCTACGATCTCGTTCAGCCTCAGTTTTAGGACGAATCTGTCCACGAACTTCTGCAAACTGAATATGCGGATCTTGTTGTTGCTCAGCTTTGGCATTGATGAAAGTCACGAAGCGTTTACGTACTTCTGGGTCTTCAACAGCCGTACGCCATTCATCTTGATAAGTCCCCACCACATGGCTCATACGACGTTCAAGTTCTGCTGCGACACCTAGTGAATCATGAACAATCACATCTTTAAGATAATCCAAACCACCTTCCATATTGTCACGCCATACCGAAGTACGTTGTAAACGGTCTGCTGTTTGCACATAGAACATAAAGAATCGGTCGATGTATTTAATTAAAGTTTGGGTGTTAAGATCCGAAGCCAATAACTCGGCATGGCGAGGCTTCATCCCGCCATTACCACAGACATACAGGTTCCAGCCTTTTTCAGTGGCAATCACACCAACATCTTTACTTTGCGCTTCGGCACATTCACGGGTACAGCCTGAAACAGCCATTTTTAATTTGTGCGGTGAGCGCAATCCTTTGTAGCGGTTCTCTAGGAAAATAGCTAAACCAACCGAGTCATCCACACCGTAACGACACCATGTACTGCCGACACAAGACTTCACTGTACGCAACGATTTCCCATACGCATGGCCTGACTCAAAGCCCGCAGCGATGAGCTTTTCCCAAATTTCAGGAAGTTGATGAATTTGCGCGCCAAACATATCGACACGTTGTCCACCAGTGAGCTTGGTATATAAACCATATTCTTTAGCAATTTGCCCCACAGCAATCAAACCATCAGGGGTCACTTCACCGCCTGCCATCCGTGGAACTACAGAATAAGAACCATCTTTTTGAATATTCCCTAGGTAGTAGTCGTTACTGTCTTGTAGACCTGCATGGCTTGGTTTTAAAACAAAGTCATTCCAACACGACGCTAAAATATTGGCTGCTGTTGGCTTACAAATATCGCAGCCCAAACCATGACCATGTTGTTGAATCAAGTCATCAAAAGTTTTGATTTCATTGACCCGTACCAAGTGATACAGCTCTTGACGTGAGTAAGCAAAGTGCTCACAAATATGGTTATTCACGGTCACGCCTTGGCGTTGTAATTCAGACTTCAATACTTGAGTGACCAGTGGCGCACACCCCCCACAGGCAGTGGCTGCTTTGGTACATTTTTTTAGGGCACCTAGAGACGTTGAGCCCTCGGCGATTGCACTGCAAATATCGGCTTTAGAGACGTTATTACATGAGCAAATGGTTGCACTATCTGGCAATAAATCAACTCCACTGCCGCCAGATTTACTTGAGGATTGTGCATAACCCGGCATGATTAAACTTTCAGGATTTTCTGGAAGCACTAATCCATTCAGCATCATTTGTAGTAAGTCATTGTACTCTTTTGCACAGCCCACTAAAACTGCGCCAAGTAACTTGGTCTTTTCGCCGTTCACCACAATTTTTTTATAGACTTGTGTATCTTCGTCGGCATAGAAATAACTGAGTGCATTCGGTGTCATCGCATGTGCATCACCGACGGAAGCCACATCAACGCCCATCAGTTTCAACTTGGTGCTCATGTCTGCACCTGCAAATTCAGCACAAGCTTGTTCAGTGACATGTTTTGCTGCAATACGTGCCATGTCATAGCCCGGTGCCACCAGACCATAAATTTTGTTTTGCCACAGTGCACATTCACCAATGGCGTAAATATCTGGATTTGACGTTTGGCAATAATCATTAATCATGATCCCGCCACGCTCCCCGAGGGCTAAACCACTTTGACGTGCCAACTCATCACGTGGGCGAATACCCGCTGAGAACAAAATGATGTCTGTTTCAAGCTCAGAACCATCACCAAATTTCATCACATGCTTCGTCGTAGCACCTTCCTCAATTGATGAAGTCGCTTTTTGGGTATGGACTTTTACGCCTAAGTTTTCAATTTTTGCACGTAGAACCTTTCCGCCCAAGTCATCAATTTGAACCGCCATAAGACGCGGTGCAAACTCAACGACATGGGTTTCCAAGTTTAGATCCCGTAGCGCCTTAGCGGCTTCTAGGCCCAATAAACCGCCACCAATTACCACACCTGATTTCGCATTAAGACTTGCAGCACGAATCGCATCTAAGTCTTCAATGGTTCGGTAGACAAAGCAGTTCTCACGGTCATTACCCGAAATAGGCGGAACAAAAGCATATGAGCCTGTTGCCAAGATTAATTTGTCAAAACTAAGAACATCACCATGATTCGTCGTCACCGTTTTATGGCTTTGATCAATTGCAACTGCTTTGGTATTCAAACGTAAATCAATGCCATAAGCATCAGCAAAATCTGCACGACAAAGGGTTAAATCCTTTGCTGATTTACCACTGAAATATTCAGTCAAATGTACGCGGTCATAAGCCAAGCGCGGTTCTTCGGCCAAGATGGTAATTTCAACATCATCACCCACATGTTCGAGTACTGATTCGATAAATTTGTGGCCGACCATGCCATGACCAATCATGATGATTTTCATATTCTTTCTCCGCAATATTTCATTTGTTCTGCCTGAGCCTTGAGGCTTGGGTTTAATCTCTATATTTAGTTTTGCGCTTCAGCAATGCTACGATCATGTACCGCTTGTTCGAATAAGCGCTGTTCCTTTTCTTTATGCTCAACAGAGAAACGAATCATGAGAACAAAACTTGCAGCGATGACCACCAAGCCACCTAAAATCATCAGTGTGGTTTGAATATCCAACATACCTTTGAGTAGGAAACCTGCTGCCACTGCACCCACATTACCCCCTGCGCCAATAATGCCTGCCACACCACCCAAGGCATCACGATCAATGAAAGGCACCAAAGCGTAAGTTGCACCACATGCCATGTGCGTGAACAATGCAAAGACTGTCATTGCGAGAATCGCAAAGATAGGGGTATTCATTTGAGAAAATAGGACGAGGAAGAGACCTTCCAGCAAAATCATGCCGAACAACACTTTGGTACGACCATCAAGCCCTTTTTTGGTTGCAACTTTGTCTGACACAATGCCGCCCAGAGCACGAGCGAACAATGCCAGTAAACCGAAAATACCTGCCGCCATCCCTGCTTCTTTTAAACCAAAGCTAAAGTGGTCAACGTAGTACATCGCGACAATGTTATGAATAAAAATTTCAATCCCGAAACACGCGGCATAGGCACCAAATAGAATCCAAACACGGTAGTTTTTCGCAGCATGCATCAGAATTGCTACACCACCTTTTTTATCTGAACCAACACTTACACCCTCTGCACGAAGTTCTTTGAAGTTGCCTTGTGGGCAGTCTTGGGTAAATTTCCAATACATCAAACCCACGATCAGCATCAAGACACCCGGAACGATCAGTGCAATTCTCCAGCCCATTGCTTGCTCTACACCAAACATCACCAAGGCACCGAGCATCAATGGCATAAGCACTTGTGTTGCGCCACCGCCTGCATTACCCCAGCCTGCTGTCGCTGCGTTTGCAGTCCCGACTACGTTTGGTGCAAACATAATGCTGGTGTGATACTGAGTGATGACAAAGCTTGCCCCAATCGCACCAATCAATAGACGCAACAACAAGAAGGATTCATAGCTATTTGCACACGCGACTCCAAAGACTGGAATGCTGCCGAGTACAAGAAGTGCGGTATAGGTTTTACGCGGGCCGTATTTATCACACAATGGCCCCACAATAAGACGAACTAAAATGGTGATGGCTACAGCAGCAATATTAATATTGGCAATTTGATCTTTGGTTAAATGAAATTCACCCGCAATCACTGGCATCAGCGGAGCACAAGCGAACCAAGCAAAGAAGCAGACAAAAAAGGCGAGCCAACTCATGTGGAAGGCTCTCATTGCTGCGCTGTTAAAACTGAAAAGACTTATTTTTGTTGCTTTTTTAGCATGTAAATTTGAAGACATAACCTTCTCCAGACTGAACTGAGCGTATAGTTTTTCTACAGCACAAACACTTGGGATGTAGAAGCGATCAGAACGGACGTCGTTGGCCGTCTTACAAATTTGATTTAGAGTCGTCTTTGACTCATCCGGGATAATGCAACGAGTGTGCCAACACTTGCAATTAAATCTTAACCTGTTGTATTTTAATATTTTATTTAAAATACAATTCTATATTACGATATAAGCAGCTCTTTTTATTTTTAAAGCACAACAGCTAATTTTTCCGACTTTTTAAAACCCTGCTACCTCTTGGTGCATTTTGCATTATCGATGAGCATCTGTTTTCTCAAATAAACGACATTGCTTTGTTCTAAGCACGACATCTAGAAATTCGCCCTTAGATGTACAAATCGACTGAGAACATCAACACTTCAATTTACTGAATCCATATCCGTAAACTCTTTCATTAAAACTCCGATCACAACATATGCAACATGCATACTTTGTCTGTAATCGCGACCATAAAGATTGACTGCCTGATTCGAGATAAAGCTGGCATTTTTTAAGTTTGGCATTTAAATTGCTTGTACACTTTTAGATCTCATTTTCAGGTTTTCCTGAGCACTGTACAGTATGCCTAAACTGAAAATTGCATTGATTGATGACAATCAAGAACGCGCACAATATATTCGAAGTTCCCTCATCGAACATGATTTTGATGTTGTTGCCTGCCTGATTATCGATCACATCAATATTAGCCGTCTTAAACAATTAAGTGCTGACGTCATTTTGTTAGATATGGACCATCCGCAACGTGACATTATTGAAAGCTGTGTAAGTCAATTTAACCTACCCACTGTTTTATTTACAAAAAATAGCCATAAAGACACCATTAAAAGTGCCATAGATGCTGGAGTGACGGCTTATATAGTGGACGGGATCGATCCTTCAAAGTTAGAAAATATTTTAGAAATCTCGATCGAGCAGTTTCGTAAACACAAAAAGTTGCTCACAGACTTACAAGACACTAAAAATAAACTGGCTGACCGTAAAGATGTGGAGCGTGCAAAAGTCTTGCTGATGCAATTACATGGACTATCTGAAGATGATGCTTTTCAATTGCTGCGTAAAAATGCCATGAGCCACCGGATGACCATCGGTGAAATGGCAAGACGTCTGTTGGATGCTCAACAGCTTTTACAATCTCAACTCAAGGACTAAGTCATGGCTCAACTCGAAAAGTCACAACTTCATCTGGGCTATATTCCACTTTTAGACTGTGTTCCTTTACTGTGGGCTAAACAACGCGGTTTTTTTGAGGAAATAGGCTTAGACGTAAGCTTAGTGAAAGAAGCGTCTTGGGCAAGCTTAAGAGATCGTTTGGCTTTTGGTTTCCTAGACGCCGCACATTGTTTGTCTGCCATGTTGCCTGCTGCTGCACTCGCTCAAGATCAACTCGGTATTCCGCTACAAACCCCTCTCGTATTAAGTTATAACAGTGCTTTTATCAGCTTAAGCCAAAAACTATGCTATGCGCTCGATATCAAAAAAACTGACGAAGCAGCCACCACTGCACTGAAATTTTTTAGCGCCATGCAGCATGAACAGTATCTTCCGATTGCCCATGTGTTTAAGCAGTCTATTCATCATTATTGTTTACGTGAGTGGTTGGCGTTGGCCAATACTGAATTTGCCAAACGCGTACATCTCCGCACTTTACCGCCGCCCTATATGGTGGAAGCCATTTCAAATCAATTGATCGATGGTTTTTGTGTTGGGGAACCTTGGAACACGCAAGCGGAAATTCAAGGCTATAGCCAAATCATTGCGACTGGCTCAGAAATTATTCCTCGCGTCGCAGACAAAGTACTGGCTGTGACTCAAGAATGGGCTATCTCCAATCCCAATACACTTGCAGCCCTCGTCCAAGCCATCCAAAAAGCACAAGTTGAACTTAAACAGATGCAGGATCTTGAACCGGTTTGGCAAGTCTTGGTCGATTACAACATCATTCGCTTTGCGTGTTCAGCAAGTGTTCACGTCGAAAAATATCATCTGATTCAGAACATCATTCGTGGTTTTATTCCAGAACAAGCCCAGCCTCAAGTTTCGGATTTTGTTTGGCTCACACAGCAAATGCAAAAATGGGATAATATAAATTTAGATAGTGATGAAATTCACAGCATTAGTGAAAATTGCGTCCTTTAAACAAATACTTGATTTTTAAATTATTACTATATGTTACTTGATACGTAATTACGCACCATTTTAAAACATTTATTCTGAAAAATATTTTGAAGTAAATCTATGATCTAACTTTACTGCCACTTTATTGGGCATTTTTCTTTAGCTTCCATTTATCTGAGCGTGCTATTTACTCATGCGAAAAGCACGCTAATATCTTTTAAAACATGAAAACAATAGATAAATAATATTCATCACAACTTCTTTTTTAAACGTCAAACTAACCCAAGGACAGCGGGGTGTATTATGTTTACCGAGGAAAATCGACATGTTTCTTTATTACATGCGATTAACAAAATACTGATTAAAGACTGGGATCCACTGCGGATCTATCGTAATCCTGCACTACAAGATGAATATGAGGAATACTTACCCAGTTTATTTCGGTTCATTTGTGAACAAGCCAGTGAAACTGAAATTTTTGAATATTTATGGTGGGTGGAAAATAAGGTTATGGAAGTCAAAGGGAATAAGACCCATACTTTAAAAATTGCACATTTGTTGAAAGATCTACAGGAAGACTAAGCTGATTTTACGCCTATAAATGCTCAATCAAATCGGTCACCATGTTGCTGTTGACGCAATACTCTTAAGTCTGCAAGCCCGGTATAAATTTCTGCTGCAATCAGGTCTCGGAACTGCTGTAGTTGTTCTAGGTTTTCAATATGCATCAAACTTTGTTTAGGCATAAACTTGAAATAAAAAGGCAAGCGTTTCGGAATCAAATGTTTCGGCAAAGATGGAATCACCTCCCCTTTACGCAATAAGCGATTTAACTGCGGCACTTGTAGCAACTTTTGAAAATATTGGTGCTGAACCACTTTATTTGCATCAAACCCAATATCAAAGACTTCATCTCCACCCAAAGCGGCAAAGGGTACAATGTCATAGCCAAATTCTTGAGCGAGTTTTAAAAAGCCGTAGCGCTGTTTCCAAATCAGTTGGTACTGTTCGCCCTCACGTTTTAGAACTTCGCGTCCGCCACCAGGAAAAACCAAAATGGAATAGCCTTGTTGCATAGCTTCACGTACATAGGCTGGAACGCCATCGACCGCACCAAATTTTTTCACCACACTGCGCCACAGTGGCAAATAAAAATGGCTATGATCAGCAATACTGACCACAGCCACTTGATGTTCATTGTAGAGATAATCAATCAACAGAGGTGAATCGAGTACACCATATAAGGAATGATTTCCTACATACATTGCAGGTTGTGATGCATCTAACCGTTCGGCACCGATAAATGTCGGTGTGAAATAAACTTTGGATAAAGCACTCAGGCGTTTAATCCATTTTGCATCATGTTCAACCTGCAACATACGGGCTTATGCGACGTGTTTTTTCACAAGCACAGCACCAACAGAGTAACCTGCGCCGAATGAACACAAGACACCGTATTCACCATCATTGACTTGGTCTGCTGTGCGGTGCAACGCAATAATGACACCTGCTGAAGAGGTATTTGCAAATTCATCTAAAATGATTGGCACTAAATCAGGCTGAGCATTTTCTTTGCCTACGACCAGTTTCAGAATCAACTCATTCATGCTGGCATTGGCTTGGTGTAACCAAAAACGCTTCACATCAGTCGGTGCAATGTTGTTTTTCTCAAGTTGCGCTGTAATCATTTTGGCAACCAGTGGACAAACTTCTTTGAACACTTTACGACCGTCTTGAGCGAAACGATTATTTTCAATGTCTGCATCGACTTCACTTAAGTTTAGGAAACCAAAGTTATTGCGAATGTTGTTTGAGAACTGTGTGAATAAGTTAATGTCTTCTATTTCAAAACCAGTTTTGCTGTCGGTTTCTTCAATGATTGAAGCCGTTGCAACATCACCAAAGATAAAGTGACAATCACGTGAACGGTAGTCGGTATGACCAGAGGTGATTTCTACATTCACCAATAATACACGGCGTCCGCCCGCTTTGATCGCATCATAGGCTTGTTTAATGCCAAAGGTTGCGGCCGAACATGCCACGTTCATGTCGTAGGCATAGCCTTGAATACCCAATGCTGTTTGGATTTCAATTGCAACAGCAGGATAAGCACGCTGTAAATTAGAGCACGATAAAATTACGACATCGATATCTTCTGCAGTCACGCCTGCATTTTCCATCGCTTGTTTTGCAGCGATCACGCCCCATTCGGCTTGAATCGAGAATTCATCATTTGAACGCTCATGTAACAATGGACGTAAACGCTTCGGATCTAAGATCCCTGTTTTCTCAACCACATAACGACGCTTTACACCAGATGCTTTTTCAATAAACTCTGCGCTTGACCCACGACGGGCTTCCAACTCGCCCGAAGCAATTTTGTCAGCATTGTCTAGGTTATACTGTTCCACATAAGCATTTAAACTTTCAACTAACTCTTCATTGGTAATGATGTCTTCAGGATGATAAAGACCCGTACCTGTAATGCGGATGCCCATGTAAAACTCCTTCTTTAAATTACCTATATCTTAACTGATTCCAAGTTTTTCCCATACTTTTTGCAAGCGAGTCGGAGAAATGGGCATCTTTGTTTTCATCGGTTGAGAGAATAAAGAAATCCGAAACTCCTCAACCATGAAATACAATTCTTTAAGGCGAGTGTCATTTTTAAACTTAAATAATTTTTCCATCCACGGGTCAACTTGATCAATGGCAGAATTATCCCTCTGTAGGTTATTGGGCAGGCGCTCCAAACGCAAGACCAATGCTTTCAAATATCGAGGAAATTCAAGCCAAATGTCGGAAGATTTTACATAGACAAAGTTTGATAAGCACATCAAATCTAGCTGATCTTCAACATCATCAATATTTTTCCCAAACACAGCATCATCTAAGACCAACAGTTTTCGACGTATATCCTGCCATTGAATATAGATCTCTGTCACATCTGCCAGTGCTTTTTGCCCATGGGTCAGAAAAGTTTTTTTGACATTTGCAACCAAGTTTTCAAACTCTTGTGCATTAACAGGCAGTTCATTGATCGACATTTGCAGTGTGGCATAAACTAACATTTGCTCTAGCTGCGCCTTATCACCCAAAGGTGAATACGCCAATGCCAAAGGTTTGGAAATTTGCTTTTTCAACTGACGGACCAAATCCCCCAGTTGTACATGCACCAAACGAAGTACACCCTCACGGTGCTGTTTAATCGCCTCAGCTTGATCATTAAAGGTCTGAATCACGACACCAGACTCATCCTTTTGTTCCAATGCTGCAAATGTCTTGGTTGGCACCAAAGCTTGATACTGCTTCACCACCACACCCGTCACTTTTTGTGATGCTTCAAACACAAAATTTTCAGGGAAAATTTGGAACTCACCTTTAAGCTGTTTGACTGGACTATGAGTTTCTGTTCGACAACGCGCTTTTAACTCAGACAAATCACGACCTTGTTCAATTACACGGCCTTTGTCATCTATCACTTTAATCAGCGGCAACAAATATTGTTCAACCCGCTCAAAGCTAAAGTCTTTTTCAGTGATTTGTTCGCCACGTAACTGGAAAGCTAAAAAACTAAAAATATGCTGTTGCAAATGCATCGCATCTACTTTCGCCATTAGCTTTGCAGCCGTATCAGGAATTGGTACCAAGTGACGACGTTTATCTTTAGGCAGTGCTTTGAGTAAAGCTTCCATTAAATCCTGACGCCAGCCGGGAATGCCCCACGACCATAAGTTTTCATCCACCTGAGGCAAGGCTTGCAACGGAATTTTTACTGTTGCACCATCTTCATCATGGCTTGGATCAAAACGGTAACTGGCCGCAAGGCGCAGTTCGCCATTGCGTAAAAAATCGGGAAACTGCTGCGTGGTTGGGCGGTCGTTCATCCAAAGCGCATCATCATCGATAAATAAATAACGTGGGTTTTGCGGTTCAACCGTTGCGCGCCAGTCTTCAAAACTACGACGGCTTGCCACCTCTTCAGGAACTTTAGCCGCATAAAACTGGTAAATAGTCTCTTCATCCACCACCAAATCACGGCGGCGTAGCTTATCCTCGACCCGCTCTACTTCTTCAAGTTTAAGCAGGTTGTGTTTTAAAAATGGTGGCGTAATGCCCAAATGCCCTGTCGTCAGTGCATCTCGAAGGAAAATTTCATGTGCTGCAACATGGTCGACTTTTTCATAGTTGATTTGACGTTTCGGCTCAATAATTAAGCCAAACAATGAAATTTGGTCATAGGCATTGACCACACCTGCTTTTTTCGACCAGTGCGGCTCAAAATAGTGGTGCTTCAGCAAATCACCTGCTGCAAGCAAAATCCACTCAGGTTCAATTTTTGCCAGTGTACGAATGTAGACCTGTGAAGTTTCTACCATCTCAAAAGCCATGACCCAAGGCGTATTGGTCTTATGTAAAGTAGATGCTGGAAAAATGCGGGCCTTTTGCTGACGCACCGCCATAAACACATTGCGTTCATCGGTTTTATTGGCAATAAAAGACAACAAACCTGTTAAAAGTGCACGGTGTAAATTTTCATAACTGGCTTTTTTCTCATTAAAAGAAAGCTTTAAGCCTTTTGCCAAATCGACCAATTGCTCATGAGTTTTCTTCCACTCACGTAAACGCAACCAGCTTAAAAAGTGATTACGCGCAAAAGTACGGCGTTTGTTTTCACTCATGTCTCGGTTGGCAACCAGTGCTTCCCAAAGTTTGATATAAAATAAAAAGTCAGAGTCGGCTTCACGGAACAACGCATGTTTCTGATCCGCCTGCATTTGTTTATCTGCAGGGCGTTCACGTGGGTCTTGTACTGCCAAAGCGGCAACAATCACCAAGACTTCATTCAACACTCCAAAATGTGCCCCACCCAAAATCATACGGGCCAAACGTGGATCAATTGGCATTTTGGCCATTTGTTGACCGATTTTGGTTAATCCACCTTGTATGCCTCCTTTACCTACAGAAGAAGATGTTACGGACTGCTTTTCATCTGTAACTTTTGGCGGATTCTTATCAGACATTGCCCCAAGTTCAACCAACAACTTACGACCATCGTTGACTAAACGATGATCTGGCGGCTCAATAAAATCAAAATCTTCTAAAGCACCCAGCCCTAAACTTTGCATCTGTAAAATCACTGAAGCTAAGTTCGTTCGCTTAATTTCGGGTTCGGTAAACTCAGGGCGACTTTGAAAGTCTTCCTCAGAATACAAACGAATACATACACCTGGGGCAATACGACCACAACGGCCTTTACGCTGATTTGCCGCTGCTTGCGAAACTGCTTCAATCGGTAAACGCTGTACACGTGAACGATAGTTATAGCGAGAGATACGCGCAAAACCACTGTCAATCACATAACGAATATTGGGTACAGTCAGCGCTGTTTCTGCAACGTTGGTGGCGATAATAATACGTCGCTCACCACCCGATGGATTAAAGATTTTTTGTTGTTCAGCCAAAGCCAAACGTGCGTATAAAGTCAGAACTTCGGTATGTCGAGGCCCATGCTTTTGCAAAGTTTCTTGTAACTCTCGAATCTCTTGTTCAGTGCTGGCAAAAATAAGAGTATCTGCATGTTCAGGATGGCCTTTTTCTTGTGCATCACGAAAACATTCCTCCACAGCTTGTACGACAGCACGAGGTAGATTTTCTTCAAAGTCATCAAACTCATCATCATCACTACCGCCGATGCTCATTTCAGATACAGGACGATAACGTAGTTCGACTGGAAAGCTACGACCTTCTACTTCAAAAATAGGCGCATTGTTAAAGTACTGACTAAAACGATTTACGTCTAAAGTTGCCGAAGTAATGATGACTTTTAAGTCTTTACGGCGGGGTAAAAGCTGTTTGAGATAACCCATGATAAAGTCGATATTAAGCGAACGCTCATGCGCTTCATCAATAATAATGGTGTCATATTTATTGAGATAACGGTCATTGGTCAGTTCTGCCAGCAAAATACCATCCGTCATTAAACGGACGATAGAGTCCTGCGAACCTTGCTCATTAAAACGAACTTTAAAAGAAATTGACTCGCCAAGTTTCTCACCAACTTCTTCCGCAATACGCTGAGACACACTACGCGCAGCCAAACGACGTGGCTGTGTATGACCAATCAGACCAGTTAAACCACGACCTGCCAACATTGCAATTTGCGGTAGCTGTGTGGTTTTACCCGAACCCGTCTCCCCTGCAACGATAATCACTTGATGCTCTTGAATGGCATCAATTAACTTATCTGCATACTGCGTAACAGGCAGGTCTTGGTTAAGTTTAATATTTGGAATGCGTTCAATACGCTCTAGAACTTTTAAATGCGACTGTTCAAATAATGCTTGATATTGCTTTTCGTTGGCATCTTTTCCTTTTTTGAGTCTGTTTAAACGATGACGGTCTTTGACCATCACCAATTGCTCTATATTTAAAGGACGCTGCACAGAAAAAATACCTACATCAAAAACATCAATCGCTTAGTTTACGTGGTAATACAGCGAAGCGAAAGTACAGCATAATTTTTTAATTTTAAATTTTTTTCAAATATCCCCTTGAATTTTAAGCCTAGGGACATCATGTCTGTAAACGAGTTGCGGAATAGATGATTTTGTCATTTGGTCATCATATTTATCATGCTAAATGAACAGAATGATCACATTCGCTGAAATAGTCTGGAGTAAGATTCGGTTTTTCCGATTCTTGTAATGTAAAAATACTGTTTCAGCAATAACAAAAATTTCGATACCCTATTCAACATTAAATACAAACCCCAATCATGGAGACAATGATGAGCTTGATTAATACTGAAGTAAAACCATTTGCAGCTACTGCATATCACAACGGTCAATTTGTTGACGTAACTGAAGCAGATCTTAAAGGCAAATGGTCTGTAGTATTCTTCTACCCAGCTGACTTCACTTTCGTTTGCCCAACTGAACTTGGTGACCTTGCTGACAACTACGCTGAATTCCAAAAATTAGGCGTGGAAATCTACGGTGTTTCTACTGACACTCACTTCACTCACAAAGCTTGGCACGACACTTCTGAAGTTATTGGTAAAATCCAATACCCATTAATCGGCGACCCAACTTGGACTCTTTCTAAAAACTTCGACGTTCTAATCGAAGCTGCTGGTCTTGCTGACCGTGGTACTTTCGTAATCGATCCAGAAGGTAAAATCCAAATCGTTGAAATTAACGCTGGTGGTATTGGTCGTGATGCTCAAGAATTACTTCGTAAAGTTAAAGCAGCTCAATACGTTCACGCTCACCCAGGTGAAGTTTGCCCAGCTAAATGGAAAGAAGGCGAAGCAACTCTTGCTCCTTCAATCGACCTAGTAGGTAAAATCTAATCTAAATTAGATTGAACACATAAAAAACCACGCTTTTTAGCGTGGTTTTTTATGGCCAAGATAACAGCACAATATGACAAGAAAGAGAAAAATACAGAACAATAAAGAACTCTCCTTTATGCACTACACATAATTCATGACTGGAATTCAGTGCGTGTACCCGCTACAGTAGAATGAATACATGCAGCTCTTTGAAGAAGAAAAATGACTTATCAAGTTCATATGATTGATGTGAAAAACCAACTCCAAAACTATATTTGGCTACTGGAACACACCTCATCAAAGCAAGTCGTGGTGGTTGATCCAACTGAGGCTGGATTAGTTGAAGACTATTGCACTGAACATGGCTTAAGCATTGCTCAAATTTGGCTGACTCATTGGCATAAAGACCATATTGGCGGTGTCTCTGACCTGATTGCGAGTCGGAATATTCCTGTGTATGGGCCACGTGAGGAATTATCTAAAATTCCATTCATCACCCATGCATTGATGGATGATGACTATTTCTCGTTTCATGATTTACATGTCGACGTTTTAGCAGTTCCTGGCCACACACTGGGCCATATTGTGTACTTTATTGAATCTATCCAGACTCTATTTTGCGGTGACACTCTGTTTGCTATGGGCTGTGGGCGAGTGTTCGAAGGTACACATGAGCAGATGTACCATTCGCTCAATCGTTTAGCAGCTTTACCTGCCGAAACCAAAGTCTATTGTACGCACGAATACACGCTCTCTAACGCGAAGTTTGCCATCCATATCGAACCAGACAATATCGCCATTCAAGAACGCCTAGACCGCGTGGAAACCATGCGCTATTTGGGCCAATGTACCCTTCCTAGCAGTATTGAGATTGAACTTGAAACCAATCCTTTTTTACGTACAGAAAATGTTCAAGAGTTTAAACGACTGCGTGATCTGAAGGATCAATTTTAATTGGTCTCCCCCTTCTAGAGACTGCTGACTAACGCAGTCTCCTATTATGTATGTATGCTTCTATTGAGTTAAAACGATCAGTTGGGGCTTCTACCCTTAACCTTTGAGCTCTCAAAATTTCAACCAATACAGTTTCAAGCCACACGATGCCAGAATCGAATGATCACGACCAGACTGGGTGATAATTCTGTCTCAAAACACCCAGACTTTGAAAAAAATCATTACATTTCTATTTACTACAAAATATTTCTCTACCACGAACGCACATAATTCTAAAGTATTGAGACTCATCTCAAAATATTATTATTTTTCATCATGATAAAATTATTTTAAACAATGAAAGACTATGGTTTATGCTTTCTACACGTTTTCACCTTAGTTTAGATTGCTTTAAAAAGAGGCAAAAACAAAAATATATAAAAAAATCCCCTTTAAAAAAGCGTGAAATATCCCTATTAATAATATATCAGTGAAAAAGGAATATCCTCGTGAAAAAAGTAGTGAAAGCAAAAAACCTCATCGCCTTTCGTATTTGGCTAGAGAAATTAGGTTATTCAGTTAAAACCTTAGCAGACAACCGTGGCTTTACTTTTAGCTTTAAAAAAGAATATGGACTGGTGACTTGCGACCTAGCGGGCAATAACTTAGCCATGCAGCTCGGTGAAGAATTCGAAGACCATTTGAAAGCCTAAAATTGCTCCATACTTACTTCGCGTGATGAATCAAAATTTAGCCCCTTAAAGGGGCTTTTTTTATATATAAAACATCTATTAAATTTTAGGCAATAAAAAAGCAAGGCTTAATACCTTGCTTCATTACTGATGGTGGGGACGGAGAGACTCGAACTCTCACACCTTGCGGCGCTGGAACCTAAATCCAGTGCGTCTACCAATTTCGCCACGTCCCCATCAGGGTGCTAACTTTGCGTTAGACTTTAAGTTGGCAGAGGATCAAGGACTCGAACCTTGACGAACGGTTTTGGAGACCGTCATGCTACCATTACACCAATCCTCTATTGCCTTATAAACCATCTTAATTCAAATGATTTATGGTGGGGACGGAGAGACTCGAACTCTCACACCTTGCGGCGCTGGAACCTAAATCCAGTGCGTCTACCAATTTCGCCACGTCCCCAATGGCTGTGTATATTATAGCGATAGACACTATATGACAAGCGCTTTTATAAGCAATCACCCGCTTTTCTGTCATAAAATCGGCAGTTGAATCTATTTTTATGTTCTATCTGTATAAAAAGACTATTCAGTTCTTCACTAAATTTTAGGCAATAAAAAAGCAAGGCTTTATACCTTGCTTCATTACTGATGGTGGGGACGGAGAGACTCGAACTCTCACACCTTGCGGCGCTGGAACCTAAATCCAGTGCGTCTACCAATTTCGCCACGTCCCCAATGGCTGTGTATATTATAGCGATAGACACTATATGACAAGCGCTTTTATAAGCAATCACCCGCTTTTCTGTCATAAAATCGGCAGTTGAATCTATTTTTATGTTCTATCTGTATAAAAAGACTATTCAGTTCTTCACTAAATTTTAGGCAATAAAAAAGCAAGGCTTTATACCTTGCTTCATTACTGATGGTGGGGACGGAGAGACTCGAACTCTCACACCTTGCGGCGCTGGAACCTAAATCCAGTGCGTCTACCAATTTCGCCACGTCCCCAATGGCTGTGTATATTATAGCGATAGACACTATATGACAAGCGCTTTTATAAGCAATCACCCGCTTTTCTGTCATAAAATCGGCAGTTGAATCTATTTTTATGTTCTATCTGTATAAAAAGACTATTCAGTTCTTCACTAAATTTTAGGCAATAAAAAAGCAAGGCTTTATACCTTGCTTCATTACTGATGGTGGGGACGGAGAGACTCGAACTCTCACACCTTGCGGCGCTGGAACCTAAATCCAGTGCGTCTACCAATTTCGCCACGTCCCCATCAGGGTGCTAACTTTGCGTTAGACTTTAAGTTGGCAGAGGATCAAGGACTCGAACCTTGACGAACGGTTTTGGAGACCGTCATGCTACCATTACACCAATCCTCTATTACCTTATAAACCATCTTAATTCAAATGATTTATGGTGGGGACGGAGAGACTCGAACTCTCACACCTTGCGGCGCTGGAACCTAAATCCAGTGCGTCTACCAATTTCGCCACGTCCCCAATGGCTGTGTATACTATAGAGATCATTTTCGCATGACAAGCAATTTTTAAGAAAAACACACTCATTTGATTAAATAAGAAACAAAAATCATATACTTGGCTTTTTCTCATTCAATTTCAGTCATTAAGCATCGTTTTGCAGCCATGATATTTTGCCATCTTTGGCTTTTTTGCTTGGCCAAAAGTCCATGTAATAGTGGACTAAAACCCTGAAAAGGTTCTGGAAGTGCTATCTTCAAAGACTGACAGTGTAAATACGCCCAATCTTGGTAGCTTGCTGCTTGCAAACGTTGATCAGACAGCCACTCAAGTAGAATGATCCCAAGTGCATATAGATCGGTTTGTACGGTCTTTGCTTCACCATGAAATAATTCAGGTGCCATATAGCGCGGTGTCGCCGTTAGAGCCTTTTGACAGCTTATTTCACCAATTCTTTGGCTCTGCTCAAAATCAATTAACTTACATACAGAACCATCTAGCAAAAAATGCGAAGCTTTTAAATCAGCATGAATCCAACCCATCTGATGTAATTCTTCAACTGCATTCAGCATTTTAAAGATGATATGAATGACATGATCTCGACTTAACTGACGGGGGTTCGCCATAAGTAATGATGGAACATTTTTTAAGATGAGTGCGACTTTCACTTGCTCTGAGTGAAACTCAAAATTTTCAAGGATTTGCACTTCAGACAAAAACTTCGGCAGTTGCAGCATCGCAAGTGCATGTTGATAAAAACTAAGTTCAGCGTCAAAGCCGTTAATTAGCGCTGCATGCTCTGATAGCGACTGATATTTTAACCAATACCTCTGCCCTGCAACATCAAAGCGATAAAGCCTTCGCCCCCAACCGAAACGCTGAGTCGGAGTATGAAGCGACAACGCAAGAGTATTCAATTCTTGACGATTAAACTGCCAAGAATTCGGATTCATTCATCCCTGCCGTATCCAATGCAGTTAAGACCTCTAAACAATGTTGTATAGTTTTCCCAACACGAGCATGTGTTTCAATCATTGAGATTTTTGGCCAAGTTGCACGTTCACCTTCACGTTGTAAGAGCTTAAACAAGTGTGGTCTTGGATTTTGCAGCATATAACTATAATGGCGCAGGCCATATTTCCCCACAATGTTTACATCGCCATAATAACGCTGATCGACCACGCCATAGCCATGATCCAGTAAACGGCGGATCGGTGGAATCATCCCCACACGCTCACGGGCAAAGTCCATCACCCCTTTACTAATCACTTTACCCTGTCTGCGTACAATCCGTTCAGGCCAGCTCAACATGTCTTTACGAAACCGCGCTTCATCCGACTGCATAAATGGCACCACATGCGGGTTCACTTGACTGGCAATGGTGTAGTTTAAATTATATAAACGCGCCATTTTTTCCTGCGGGAAATCACTACGCACGCTACCATCAACCCAGCGAGTAGAAGACATATAGGGAGTATATAAGCCATCATGTCGTTTACTGGTGAGCTTGACTGGTGGAAATAGAATCGGTACTGCACAAGACGCGAGCACCGCACTCCACACCAATAAGTCAGGTGAAGTAAAGGTATTCATAATGCGCGGATTTTGTGAGGCATCATAAGGCGCAACCGCGACATTGTTATACAAGCCTGACTGCTTAAAGGCCTCTTCAAAGGTGACATCACCCAAATTTGCAATTAAAAAGTTTTTTAAATGCTTTACATCCGCTAAGCCGCCGTTGCCCTTTAAGACCTCACGAAAGCCTCGAAACTGAAAGGCATCAGTGAAAAAGTTTTCACCATTTAAGATGCTCAGCATTTCTGCAGGCGTTGCTCGCCCCAGCATCGCTGTCATAATGGCACCTGCACTTGAACCAGACAGCACTTTCGGCATCAGGTCTTGCTCAAGCAAAGCCTTGCACACCCCTGTATGAAACAGTCCTAATGTTGCACCGCCTGAAAACATCATGGCCGGTTGCCCAAAAGCCTTTTGGCAGTGCTGAAAAAATTCAATTTTTTGCTGTTTATCTAAACACTGGCAATCCGTAGATGCTACAAATGCCAAACCTCGACTAACTTCTTCAATATAGTCTTCAATAATTTTCTTGGTGCCGACATAGGTTGCGGTAAACAGCATGGGGTGAGCAATATTGGCAATGTCGTAACTCAGACCTTCACGTAGCAGGTACATTAAATCGGTCGTACGCTTTTGTTGGCGATAACGCTTCAACAACCCCAAACGATGGGTAATCACTTCTGCATCGAAATAAGGTGAACAGTTGTCATACTTCCACTCTTGCGCCCCTGACTCTTCATCAATTTTAAGCGCAATGCTTTTCCACTCAGTATAGTTGTCTGCCTGAGCCAATTGGTTTTTCAGTTTTTTGATTCGATAGGCTTGGTGCGGGTTGATTTCCCGTGTGAAATCTTTAAACAACATATTCATCCTCACCCACTTTTTTTGTTTTCCTAAAATTTCACTGACACGTTCAACCGTCAGTCTAACTGACTATGTGCAAATTATGTGAGCATTACAATTGCCATTTCAACCCTAAAATTGGCAAATCTGCACCACGTTAAGGGTTTGATGCGGCTAGATCGGATGTTAAGATCAACGACAAGTGTAATTATAAGCTGATTAATCATGGCGACCATTGACCTACCGAACAATATCTTAGAAGCACTATCGACTGTACTCCAACAACTACAGCAAAGCCTACCAGAAGTTAAACAAGCACCTGATTTTTCAGCGATTGCCTTTAAATGGGAAAATGGCGAGTTAAAAGCGATTCATCAGCTCAAACGAATCGAATTAAATGATTTAAAAGGCATTGAGCGTCAAAAAGAAAAAGTACTGCAAAATACAGAACAGTTTCTTAATGGTTTACCTGCCAATGACGTCTTGCTTACTGGCTCTCGCGGGACAGGCAAGTCCTCTATTGTGCGTGCTTTATTAACGGAATACGCAGAGCAAGGCTTAAGGCTGATTGAAATTGAACGTGATGATTTATCCGAACTGCCTGAAATTCAAAAGCTGATTGCAGAACGTCCTGAAAAGTTTATTGTGTATTGTGATGACTTGGCTTTTAACGCCGAAGATGAAAACTATCGCAGTTTAAAAAGTGTACTGGATGGATCTTTGCAGTCAGGTTCAAGTAATTTTATTATCTATGCCACCAGTAATCGTCGTCATTTACTGCCTGAGTTTATGCATGAAAACACACCTGTGACTCGAGTCGACGTACCGCAGTACACTGAACTGCATCCACAAGAAGCGATTGAAGAAAAAATTTCACTCTCCGATCGTTTTGGATTATGGCTGTCTTTTTATCCAATGGATCAAAACTTATATTTGGACATTGTGCAGCACTACTTAGCAAAAGCTCAAATCGCCATGGACGATATGGTACGAGCCGAAGCGCTTCGTTGGTGTCAAGCACGTGGACAACGCTCTGGACGTGCCGCGTATCAATTTTCTAAACACTGGGTCGGTTCACAACAATTAAAGCAGCTTTAGGATAAAAATACTGATCGGCACTTAAGCATTTATTTTATCTAATTTTCTACGACTAACAGTTCAGCCTAATCAAAGAAATCACCCAAATTCCGCATTAGAATTTGGGTGATTTCTTTGAAAAAATGCGGGATGAATATCAGTTCAAATCGGTTTGATCTGATTATTGATATTTATCTAAGTTTGTTTCTGGCCCATCTTTAACCACAGCTTGTGCTTTTGCATAACTCTCCATTAAGCATTTATATTCTGGGCAGACATGATCTGAAAGAATTTCGGCAAAACGGGAGCCTTCAGGACGGTTCCAAGTACGCATTAACTCGGCCACGATTGCAAAAGTATCGGTTGGAATCGCACCTGCTTGGGTCACACGAGCAATTGATGTATCTGTAGCTAATTTGCTCCAGTTGCCTGATGCATCCACAACACAATAGACGTTATAACCTTCTTTACGAGCGCTTACAGCAGGGAAAGTCATACATACACTGGTTAGTGTTCCCGCAATAATCAGTGTCTTCCTACCCGTTTTTTTAACTTCATCTACAAATAAGGGATTGTCCCAAGTATTAATTTGTCCAGTCCGTGGTACATAAATGCGTGCGGAGCAAAGTGGTGAATTTCAGGGATTAGAGGGCCATTGGGGCCGTCAGGTACAGAAGCAGTAGTAATTACAGGTATATTTAATAAAGTTGCCGCTTTTGCAATTGCAATCACATAATTGCGTAAGTCGGGTACAGGTACATCGCGTACGGTATTAAAAAGTCCACTTTGATGATCAATCAGTAGAATTATCGAATCATCAGGGTCTAGCATTCCATTAGTAGCCGCCATGGGTAACACCTCTAAAATTTTCTTCTAATTATGTACTTCCATTGTTGTAATGAAAGTTCCTAAGACAGACCGTCATAGCTTTGTGATTTATACGACCAAGATATTTTTTTAAGAAAATCTATATCTGTCTTTCATATAAACTAAAGAATATCCTTAAGCTCAGGAAGCTAAATCATGTTACGTGTTGTAATTGGCCTTCGTGGCTTTGAGTTTTATCCTTGTATAGAAAGAAAAACTTAAGAAACATACAAACTCTTAATATTAATCAATACCTTAAAACCATATAAAATAGAATTTCAATTGAAGTCAAAATACTCAAAGTTTTAATCTTTTGAGATCAGTCAAAAATCACGCTAGGCATACTTATCCCCAATTTCTATGGATAAACCTATGGGTAAATAGTTTTAACTTGATGCTAAGCTACATTTAAGTGAGTCAAAAAATATTTTTAAAGTCTAAGCAGCACATTTTTAACAGCCCTTTGGTAAAGACCTAAATGTAAAAAAGCCCAACATTTAGTCGGGCTTTAAGCTTATCAAATGAAAGTCTTAGACTTCACTGGGATTGGTCAACTCAGTCATTGGCCAGCGAGGTGTTGTCGTTACAGCCAAACCGTCATGCTGCCCTGCTTTTAACCGCTGATAACCAGCAAAAGCAATCATAGCGCCATTGTCCGTACACAGTGCAGGTTCGGCATAATAGACCTGAGCACGAATCTTGGTTAAATCTGCTTCCAAACGTTCGCGCAAACGTTTATTGGCACTGACACCACCTGCGATCACTAAGCGTTTTAAACCTGTTTGCTTCAACGCTTTCACAGATTTTTTAACTAAAGTATCCACGATGGCTTCTTGGAAACTCGCTGCAATATCCGCATCACGGTTTTCGTCACCGAGTTTTTTCATTTGCACAGATACGGCTGTTTTTAAACCACTGAATGAAAACTCCAAACCTTGATGCAGCATTGGGCGTGGGAAAGCAAAGGCATTCGGATCACCTTGCTCAGCCAGTTTTGAAATATTTGGGCCACCTGGATACGGTAACCCCATCATTTTCGCAACCTTATCAAAGGCTTCACCTGCAGCATCATCAATCGACTCCCCCAAAAATTCATACTGCCCAATCACATAGGCAGCCATCAGTTGAGAATGTCCACCTGAGACCAAAAGTGCTACAAAAGGAAATTCTGGCGGTGTTTCCGATAAAAGTGGCGCCAACATATGCCCTTCCATATGATGCACACCAATTGCAGGTTTATTTAAAGCAAAGGCCAAAGTTCGACCAAACAACGCGCCTGTCATCAGCGCACCCATCAACCCTGGGCCACGCGTATATGCCACGGCATCAATTTCAGATTTTTTTACACCACTTTCTTCAAGCAGTTGATTCATCAATGGAATCAGCTTACGCACATGGTCACGCGATGCCAACTCTGGCACCACACCACCATACTCTGCATGCAGTTTAATTTGGCTGTACAGCACTTGCCCACGCAAACCCAACTCGCTGTCATAAAGGGCAAGTCCTGTTTCATCACAAGATGTTTCTAAGCCTAAAACGATCATTAAACTGCCTATAACCTGTATCAAATCTATTGCGTGAACCATTATAGACTTGTGGTATGAGATGTAAATGAGTAAAATACTGACCTTCACTTGTGATCAGGGCAATATCGCCCAGATCTTATCCATAACTTAATGAGGATTCTTCATGCCACAAGTTAAATTGAAAGAAGGCGAACCAGTAGACGTAGCTATCCGTCGTTTCAAACGTTCATGCGAAAAAGCGGGCGTTTTAGCTGACGTACGTAAGCGCGAATTCTACGAGAAACCAACTCAAGAACGTAAGCGCAAAAAAGCTGCTGCTGTTAAACGCTACCAAAAGAAATTGGCGCGTGAATCAGTACGTACTACTCGCCTTTACTAAGATTAATTTGTGATTGACTGTCTGGACTAAATAATGACTACTTTAAAAAGCCAAATAACTGAAGTTTTGAAAGCCACTATGCGTGCTAAAGAAATGGATAAGTTAACGGTAATTCGTGGTCTACAGGCGGCAATTAAGCAAATCGAAGTCGATGAGCGCAAAGAACTTGACGACGCTCAAGTTCTTGCGGTCATTGAAAAACAAATTAAACAACGTAAAGAATCGATCAAAGCCTTTGAAGGCGCTGGTCGAGAAGATTTAGCTAGTAAGGAACAAGCCGAACTTGAGGTTTTATCTCAATTTCTACCAGAAGCTATGACTGAGGAAGAACTTGATTCCATGATTGCGCAAACGATTGCAGCGCAAGAAGCTACTAGCATGAAAGATATGGGTAAGGTGATGAATTCTCTGCGTCCGCTCATAGCCGGGCGCGCCGATCCTTCTCAAGTTTCAGCAAAAATTAAAGCAAAACTGGCTTAATTTAAAAATCTTTAAATCGATTACGTTGAACTGACCTTAAAAAAGGCAGTTCAAAGTTTTAGTTTCTATAAAAATTATTATTTTATCTATTCATTCTCAGCTTTAAAACAATTCCTGACTCATCTCTGTTTTATCCCTCTATTTGCAATACCACTTTTCTAAGCTCTAAATTGTCGATCCTTTTGCATTTGGGTTAAACGCGTTTTAATGGTCGCTGACATTGATTCATTATCTTTCGCTAAACGCTGAGCATGCAATAAAGATTTAATCGCCTCTTCTTCAAAGCCCGACCAAAACTGCACTTCAGCCCGATAGCGCAAAACATTAATGGTATGCATTGGCGACTTTTTATCTAAACTCGCGGCTTGTTGCATCAGTCTCCACGCATTCACATCACGCGGATTATTTTTCAAAAACCGATTGAGTACAGGCTGCGCAAGCTCAGGTCGATTCTGACGAATATAAACTTCAGCCAATTTATAATTTAAAGCCCGATTTTCAGGCATGATGCTCGCAGGTGATTGGATCACGGTAAGAGCTTCATTCACCCGATTTTGTCCAAGTAAAATATCAGTTTGAATCAAGGTTTGTAGGTTATGTAATTTCTGATGCGACTTGGCCTGATCTAACACTTGTTGAGCAAGCTTATAGTCACCTTGTTTAAGGTAAAAACTGGCCAAAGCCAGTTGTGCTGCATAGCTGTTACGACTCACCAACATCTGTAGTTGCTGTTCTGTCGCCTGATTCGAGATCACCGCGGTATACAGCTTCAAGATTTCAAAGTCTTCATCACGCCAAGTAGATTTCACTTTAGGCAACTGATTCGCTCTAAGTCTCGCTTCACTCATTCGCTCAGTCGTGAGTGGGTGTGTGAACCAAAAGTCAGGTAAAAAACTCACTCGACTGGTTGCACGGTGCATCACTTCAAAAAAATCAGCCATACTTTGTGGATTATAACCAGCGCTATACATGTACTGCATCCCTATACGGTCAGCTTCACGCTCTTGGTTACGACTATAAGACAGCTGCTTGTCCATGAGTGCGGCTTGCGTACCAACCATGACCGCTGAACCGACATCACCATCGGCTTGAGATGCAACCAAAGCACCAACCAAAATCCCTGCCAGCGCGAGTAATCCCTGCCCCTTAAACGCCTCTTGCGAACGACTGTAGTGGCGCTGTGTGACGTGCGCAATTTCGTGCGCCATTACGCCGGCAACTTCATCCATATTATTGGCATTGGTAATCAAACCAGCGTTTAATGCAAACAATCCTCCCGGGACTGCAAAGGCATTAATTTGCGGGTCATTAATAACCACCAAACCAATCGGTTGACCAAGCTGGGTTTGACTCAAAATGCTTGAAAAAGCATTCATCAGTTGGTCTTCTAGCCATGGATTTTGCGTAACAGGTAGCTGACGCTGTACTTCACGATAAACTTTTTCACCAATATAGTGCTCATTATATTGATCAATAAAACCTATACCTGAACCAATCTCAGGCACATTGAACTGTGGAGCATTCGTAAGAAATTGACCTTCTGCAAAACCAACAGTCGAAATAAGACTTAAACTGCACGCACACAGAAAACGCTTCAACCCTCACCCCGACTTTATTTAAAGGAATCGAATGACTATAACATTGATAATTGAATGAAAATGCAATGAAGTGTTATCAATTCTTTATCTAAATTCAGGATTCACCACATATTGAGGTTGACCACCTTCCAATGCTTTCACCAAGTTTTGGTAAGCCAACTCTGACATTTTTTTACGTGTTACAGACGTTGCAGAACCAATATGCGGCAGCGTTACCACATTATGCAGCTGGAACAGTGCTGAATCTTGCAAGGGTTCTTTTTCATAAACATCCAACCCAGCTGCAAAAATTTGCTTTTGCTCCAAGGCCTGAATGAGTGCCTGCTCATCTACTACGGCACCACGCGAAATATTTACAAAAACAGCATGCGATTGCATTTTCTTAAAAGCTTCTGCATCAATCAAATGCTGCGTGTCCGCGTTCAGATCAACCGCCACGACAATGAAGTCCGATTGCTCCAACAGCTCATCTAATTCGCAAAAACGTGCATTTAAGGGTTGTGCCAATTCTAATTTTTCTCGGCGCCCGTGATACAAAATATTCATATTGAAACCATGAAAACCACGTCGTGCAATTGCCGCACCAATATTCCCTAAACCAATAATACCCAATGTTTGACCAAAAATTTCCTGACCAAATTGTGCCTGCCCGACAGTACGCGACCACTGACCTGTTTTGGTCCATTGATCCAAATAAGGCACTTGACGCGCCGCACTCATCAACAAAGTAAAGGCCAAATCGGCAGTCGTTTCAGTTAGCACATGAGGGGTGTGGCTGAGCCAAATTTTTGCTTGGTTTAAGTAGTTCAGATCATAGTTGTCATAGCCAACACTAACACTAGATATAATTTTGAGCTGTTTCGCAGTTTCTAGGTTGTTTTGATTAAGTAAACGCCCTGCACCAATCATGGCATCCGCATCCGCAACTTGCTCACGGATTTGCGTATTTACATCACCTGCTTTCGGGTTGATGACCACCACATGATAACGCTGCTCTAGGCGCTGTAATACTTCTACATCTATTTGACTAAAAACAACGACTTTCTGCTTCATACCTATTCCATATTTTGTTGTTTTGCTCGCATCATGTGCCACAGGGCTTTTTTAAGTAATGGCTGATCAAGCATTTCTTGTAAGCTTGCTGCTTGTGTGACTTTTATACCATTAGCATTTGGTATAGGGCCCAATGCAATAACAGTTTTATCCTGACTTAAACCATCAAAGAAACCTTGAATATAACTCTGAACACCACGTCCATCTTGTAAGTTCAACAAAGGAAAAGGCCAATTCAGCGCATACTTTTGCGTAGGTAAAGCTTGCACAATATTTTGCCACAGCTGTTGCTGCTCCACGCTCAATTGTGTCGCTTCAATCACTAAGGCGCAGTGCTCCAAGGCAACAGCTTGCAACTGAAAAGCATCAACATGGATTGCCTCTCGGACAATCTCTTCTTTTAATGTTGCAACAGTTTCTTGTTCAATCGGCTGTGCCACGATTTCAGCAGGAGGCGCAGGATGTGGAAGCTTATGCTGTGCAGGTGGATGTTCAGGAATACTTTTGGCTTCGGGCTGAGACTGAGGTCGCACAATTTCAGAAATAATCTCAGTCGTGCTTTGATCTCGCCAGATCGATGTGGCTACATTTTGTTGAGACAGCAAAAAATCAGGAACCCACAAATCAATTCCTAAACTCGCCAAAACCTCACGCTGATGCCCGATCATCTTTTACCTTCACACTTTATTCAGTGCATATTCTATCGAGAAATGCTTAGAGATGCTGTTCTTTTCACACTTTATTCGCATAGACAGTATGTAAATACTAAGAACGCATTAAACCCTCAATTAAACAATCATCAAGCGATTCTTCTTTTGCATTTGCTCAACGATCTCTTCACTGTCAAAACCGAGACGCCAATAAAGCAACTCCAAAACATCCTGCTCATCTTGGGTAATAATGCGGTCGTTCCATAGACAAATTTCAGCCACTCCCAAAATACTCAAACGATCCCGCAGCAGCAGCCCCGCCATATCATTTAAAATTTCGGCCAAATCAATCGGCTCATCTGAAATTTCCGCATACTGCTCCAACTCTTGCACAGTTAAAACTCGACGTAAAATTTTCTCTCGTACTTCCAGCTGTGTTTCACTATTGATTTGTTGCACGTGTAACAAAGCATCAATTAAACGCACAATCTGCGGTTTAACTTCATCTAGGGCCGCAGGTGTATGTACAGGCAACAGATTCAGTTCAAACTTGACTCGTTCGAGTAACAGCGCATCCAACAGTCCAATTTCACCGTCTTCTTGAATAATCCTCGCCAACTTTAATAAGAACTGGCGTGCAATTGTCGCTGGCATGCCACAAATATTTCGGCATGCCTCATGTAAAATTTAAATATCAACACGACCATCTAGATTTAACAATGAATCAACAATGGCACGACTGACCTCAGCCTCAGCAGGAATGAACTCACGAAATTGGCGAATCATTAAAATCGCGACCATCAGCTCGCGTGAACCTGTTGCGGTTTGTAAAGCACGCTGAATTAGCTCTGGACGTTCAATATGCGCACGTACTTCAGGGTTAAGCGGTTTAATCGCATCTTTAATGGCAAAACTAATCGGAGACAGTCGTAATAAGGGCAAAGGCTGCGGTGAAGTCCAAGGTGCTTGGAAATCCGCGTACTGCTCTTCTAAGGAGCGAAATAAGCCAAATAGCGGACGGTTGCGCAGTTTCTCTAGGTTTTCTAACTGTATATCCTGAACCAAATTCGGATTCATTTCATAAATACGCTCTTCAATGCTTGGATGAATATTCATCCAACTTTGCGCACTTAATGAATTGGCAAAACACATGTGTGCTATCGACTCAGAATATTCGCTGTGAATTTGCGAACCTGCGTGATGCACATAGATACGCATCAGGGTTTGAATATTGGCATCATTTTGCATCAGACGACGTGTTTTCATATCATTTTTTAAAGTACGCCCCCCCAAAGTCAAAAACTTAATACAGCGTGTAACCAGCACCCCCAAACTACCAATCAGCCAGATCACACCACCTGTTGCGACAAAAGTAGTTTCAAAACTTTGCGACTTTTTATGATGAGTTGAAAATCCCAATTTAGCAATTTTACTGCCCCACTGACTGAAGGTGGTGAGAGCACTATATAAAATTTTTAGCCGTGTATTTTCAGCGGTCTCACCTGATAAAATTTGATTAAACTCATGATTCAATAACCCCGTCAGCTCAAGTTCATCAAGATTTTGCAGGGCGCCCCACGTTAAAATAATCGCAATATCTTTGGGATAAAAACCAGCAGTTAAGGCATTCACCCCCACTTCATCGGGCAAAACATAGACAGCAGGTGTTTCAATTAAAAAAGTATCAGCTAGTTTTTCTGTAATTTTCAGTGCAATACTTTCTTCTGGTGTACTTTCAATCAAACTTAAACGTCGTGCACGCAGTTGCTTGGCCAGACTATGTCCACCCGAACGGAACACATACAGCTCATATACCACGGAATAACTCATCACCAAGAGCAATAAACCAATGATATAAATACTCAAGCTATGCCAAAAAATGCTTTGACTCGAATCAAAATAAAAAACCAGCAGCCCAGCCACAGTATTTAAAATAAATAGCGACAAAAGTACCGCAAGCAAACAGATGCTGGCAGACCACAACATGTTTTTATTCTTTATGATTGAATAACTTACACCCTTCAATGTAAATCCCTTTTCTTACATTGTTTGAATCAATCCATCATAAATGAAAAAAGCGGGAAACTCCCGCTTTTCTCAAATCTAAATCAATTAGACTTCTTTCACACCCGTCAAATCAACGGAAGCTGCATCAATATTGACATCAATATAGCTGTCTTTCTTTTTCGATGTTTCACGGCGTTTCGCCTGTAATTCATCTAAATAAGCTTCATCGATACCACCAGCAACATATTTACCATCAAATACCGAGCAATCAAACTCTTGTAAATCTGGTACTTTGCTAGTGCGCACAGCTGCTTTTAAGTCTTCCAAATCTTGGAAAATTAGACGATCTGCACCAATAATTTCACGAATTTCTTCAACGGTACGCTCAGATGCAATCAACTCTTCTTTTGCTGGCATATCAATGCCATACACGTTTGGATATTTCACCATCGGCGCAGCAGAAGCAAAGAATACTTTTTTCGCACCCGCATCACGTGCCATTTGGATAATTTCATTACACGTAGTACCACGCACAATCGAGTCATCCACCAAAAGTACATTTTTACCTTGGAACTCAAGTTCAACAGGGTTCAACTTTTGACGTACTGATTTTTTACGCAATTGCTGACCCGGCATAATGAAGGTACGGCCGATGTAGCGGTTCTTCATAAAGCCTTCACGGAACTTCACGCCCAACATATTTGCCAGTTCAAGTGCAGAGGTACGCGAGGTATCTGGAATTGGGATCACGACATCGATATCGTGCTCTTCACTCCACTCCGTCAGGATTTTCTGAGCAAGCTTTTCGCCCATTTTTAAACGTGCTTTGTAGACTGAAATGCCATCAATAATCGCATCTGGACGCGCAAAGTAAACATATTCAAAAATACATGGGCGGTATTCAGGCGCTTCAGCACACTGCTTGGTAAACATCTGCCCTTGTGAGTCGATAAAGATCGCTTCACCCGGTGCAATATCACGCTCAACTTTAAAGCCGAGTGCCGTAATAGCGACAGACTCAGATGCAATGATATATTCCATACCAGCATCAGTTTCACGCGAACCGTAAATCAGTGGACGAATACCATTTGGATCACGGAAGCCGACTAAGCCATGCCCAGTAAGCATTGCAACCACGGCATAACCACCTTTACAGCGCTCATGTACTTTACTAACCACATGAAAAATGTCGTCTGCTGTAGGCATTAATTTGCCGCGTTTTTGCAATTCATGCGCAAACACGTTTAACAGTACTTCTGAGTCTGAATCCGTATTCATATGACGTAAGTCTGTTTTGAACAGATCGTCATGAATTTCTTCAGCATTGGTTAAGTTACCATTATGCGCCAACGTGATCCCGTAAGGTGAGTTCACATAGAAGGGCTGCGCTTCAGCGCTGCTCGATGAACCCGCAGTAGGATAACGCACATGCCCAATACCATAGTTACCTTGTAATGCACGCATATGGCGAGTGTGGAACACATCACGAACCATGCCATTGTCTTTACGTAAGAATAAACGACCTTCGTGGCAGGTTACTATCCCAGCTGCATCTTGCCCACGATGTTGTAACATCGTTAATGCATCAAACAACATTTGGTTAACAGCTGATTTACCAGCTATACCAACTACTCCACACATAGCAACCTCGCAGACAAGCTAGGATTAATAAAAAGGATTATTTGTTGACTCACCCTGTCCCTCAGCATTTTTCGAGGAAATTTTCGGTGAAGAATCTGAAGATACATGCGTATCTTTAGACTTGATATGTGACATCGCCTCGCTTGCAGCCTCTTTAGAAAGCTCCATCGCCCAAGGCGCGTAAGGCAAAAGTGTTTGGACAAACTTGGATTGTCTCCAATATGGAGAGCTTTCAACCCAAGACCCGACACCTTGCATCGTAATCAGAACAATTAACAACCCTTTTAATGAACCAAAAGCACCGCCGGCTAATCGATTCAAAGGCCCGAGTTTTAAACTCTTCAATATGTTATTCAGTAATGCCGTGACAATCCACGTCAAAACCACAATAACCAATACAATAAATGCAAAAGCTGCAATTTTTTGAACCACTGGATCTTCACTGAGTGAGACCATCGAAGGTGCTAGGACGCTTGCAAATTTAGCACCAACAATCAGCGCTAAAATCCATCCTATCAAGTTCGCAAAGGCTTTAACAAATCCTTGACGCAAACCGTTGAGCCCTCCAATGAGCAATACAATCAATATGAAGATATCAATGGCATTCATGTTGTTTTCATTGCAGAGACGCAGTCTTGAATTAAGGTTGGTCCTGTATAGATGAGGCCACTATAAACTTGTACAAGGTTTGCCCCTGCATTTTGTTTTGCAAGCGCCTGCTCACCCGACAAAATCCCACCCACACCAATCAAAGGAATCTGACCTTTTAAAGCCTCAGCAAAGGCTTTTAAACACGCTGTACTTTTTTCAAACACAGGCGCACCAGATAAACCACCCGCTTCATCACCAAAAGGTAAGTTTTCCACCCCTTCACGAGACAAAGTCGTATTGGTCACAATCAACCCATCAATTTTAAACTGAAGCAGTTGTTTCGCAATAAATTGAATATCTTCCGCTTCCAAATCCGGCGCAACTTTCAACACCAAGGGTACATAATGCTGCTGCTCTTCAGCCAACTCTAACTGACGTTTTTTCAGCGTCTCTAGTAGCTCGGTTAAAGCATCACCACTTTGCAAACTACGCAGGTTTTTAGTATTTGGAGAAGAAATGTTAACGGTAATATAAGACGCATAGTTATAGACTTTTTCTAAACAAATGAGATAGTCATCTACTGCTTTTTCGACTGGGGTATCCGCATTTTTGCCGATATTAATCCCTAAAACACCTTTGAACTTTGCCGCTTTGACATTTTCAATCAGTTGATCCACACCAGCGTTGTTAAAACCCATACGGTTAATAATGGCTTTAGCTTGTGGGATACGGAATAAACGCGGTAGAGGATTGCCTTGCTGTGGACGTGGAGTAATGGTTCCAATTTCAATAAAACCAAACCCTAGACCTGCCAGTGCATCAATATAAGCACCATTTTTATCTAGACCAGCAGCCAAACCTACAGGATTGGGGAACTCGATGCCCATACATGTCACCGGTTTAGCCGCTATATTTTGACGCATTAAGCCTAGCTTATGCGTTGATTTCAATAGCGATAGTGTTAGCTCATGTGCACGCTCTGGTGCTAAAGTAAACAACAAAGGGCGGGCAAGAGAATACAACATATCTGTAAAAGTCTACTGCTTTTTAAGTCGCCATATTATAGGCATAGCCTAGCTAAAACACCATGCTTCGTCTGGCTTTATTTTTAGCGATTATTTAACGCTAGCCGATAATTTAATCTGCCCTGCATCTGAGACCAACTCCATTTTTTCAATACTCAAACCATTTTGCGTCAGTTGGGTCAAAAAGTTGGCCAACACCACATAGTTTGCGTGGCTTACCACCAACTGAATTTGTTCAGCATTCTGCTGCGAAGCAACCGACAAACCTTGCTGCTGTGCAATACGTTGGATCTGCTCCATCGGAGTCAGTTGCCCATCTGAGCTCGATTTCATGGTGACTGCATTGCTCTGCATCCATGTCATGGTTTCTTTGAGCTGGTTCACGCGTTTTTGCTGTTTCTCTGCCGCAGCATGGGTATACCAAAGTGCAGCCCCTATCGAGCTCACCAATACGAAAATGAGCAAGAAGATGGCTAATACACGGTCGCGCGGTGTAAGACGATCAAAATAAGTACTGATCAGCTCTAAACGCTGATCCAAAACAGTCTGTAAATTTTGCATGGCTTTCATTATTGTATTTTCACCATTCCAATTGCCCCACCCGTGGTCGGCTGAATATTGCCTAATTCAACCTGAAAACCTTGTTGATTAAGCTGCTGAGTGAGTGTCTGTAAAGCCTCTGCCGAGTTGGCTTTAAGTTGCATATTTAAGCTATTCGCTTCATACACCACCTGATTCGCCACAATTTGCTGTTGCATGAGCACAGGCCCAACGCGACTCAACAAAGACAAAGCTTGCGCATCCGCTTGTTTATTCATCTTCAGTTGATATTCAAACTGGCTTCGCAGGGTTTGCTCGGTCACAGGATAGTTCGCACCAAACCAATATTTAAATTGATCGACCGCCTGAACAGCCACTTGCTCTGCAAGCTTTTTATTTTGATACCAACGGGTCGCATCATAGGTCAATTGCGTCACAATCAATGCAGCCAATACCACTGCACAGGCTTTCCAATAGCCCGTTGAAACATGTTGCTCTTTCACCTTCGGCAAAAGATTCCATGGATGTTGTTTTGCTCTTGGCAATGCCGCCCATTCATAATGGAAAGACTCAAGCTGCTCCTGCGTCACACTGGCGTTTAAGCTATGCATGTGCGAAGCACTAAAGTTACAAATTTTATATTTTTGGTTGACTATTTGATAATCTAAAAATACAGCAAGATCATCAATTGATCCGCCCAACCAAGTATTAGCGCGAAACAGAAGTCGCTCTTCAACATAGCCCAAGATTACCTGTTCTGCGTCAGGTACAGGCAAAATCAGAAAATCAGGCAATAGGCTGACCAGCTTCACAGGAATCAAACTCAAGGCATGCTGTAAAGTCTCTAAACGATGCTTTGAAATACCTAAAACAGTGAGTTGCTCAGGCGCTTGAAAGTGATGTAATACTTTCATCTGATCGATTGAGCTCAATACATATTCTTCGAGCAAATACTTCACACCTTCAGCCCCCAACTGCTTGTATTGAGCCTTAGGCATATTTTGCTGAATAATTTGCACATCACGGCTTGGAAAGAAAACAGTTGCTTCCTCACCATGATGCGCTTGTATATCTTGGATCAATTGCTCAAGTGTATGAGCAGATTGCCATCTTTCCCCTATAGACCAGTGCCATGTTCCATCGGCTTCGGGCATCCAAATTTGCAACATGTATTATATTCTGCCGTTTTAATTGGTTTTTATATGCTAGGTATAAATGCTTTTGTTTGTGTCGACAAGCCTTTCGCGATAACTGCTTGCTCATAAATCCGCGCTTCAGCCAAAGCATAAGGATTAAAAGATTCCGTCACCAAAATCGAGGCCATATGTGCCACCACATTCATATGGCACACCACCACAATAGACTCATACGGCAAATGTGATAACCATTCCACAGCCGCTTTTGCATCATCATCTGGCTTAATAGTATTGCAAATTACAACAGGCACATCCGCAAAGTGCTGTTTAATGTGTGCCAATGTTTCTTGTGCACGCAGCAATGGGCTAACCACAAAGACATCAGGTTGTATCCGTGACTTTAAAAAGTCAGCAGTTTGCTCTGCCTGTGCATGCCCACGTTCGGTGAGTGGGCGTTTAGTGTCATTCCCCATGATCGGTGGCGCAGCTTCGCCATGACGTACCAAAGTCAGTTGCATAAAAAATCCTTATTCAAATCCTGATTATTTTAATTAATTTTTATGACAATTCAGTCATTATACCCACTTAAACGCTCATTTTATTTCGGTTTTTAAGTGACTTTAAACCTCATGATGCGGCAAAACAAACTCCACATCACTGCGGTGTCCATTTTTCATTAAGGATAATGCAATTGTCATTGGTGGCGCATTTTCAAAAATAACACTGTATAAAGCGCTAGTAATCGGCATATACACATCTAGCTCTTCAGAACGTGCTTTGACTTGTACAATGGTGTTAATGCCTTCTGCTGTTTGTCCCAATTCAGTGGTCGCCTGTTCCAAACTCTTGCCTTGCCCCAGTGCAAAACCGACTTGATAGTTGCGACTCAGTGGGCTGCTACACGTTGCAAATAAATCACCGACACCAGACAAACCTAAGAAGGTCAGTGGATTTGCCCCTAACTTCACAGCAAAACGACTCATTTCCGCCAAAGCACGAGTCAAAATCATACTCTTGGTATTTTCACCGACTTTGTATGCAGCAGCCATTCCCATCGCAACCGCATAAATGTTTTTAAGCGCACCGCCGAGTTCTACACCATGCACATCATCACTGGCGAAAACACGGAACAAGGCACTATGTAAAGCTTGCTGTACCGCATAACGCACCAAGTCAGACTGGCTTGCAATGACCGTCCCAGCTGGTTGTCCTGCCACAATTTCCGTGGCCAAGTTTGGCCCAGATAACACGCCATAAGGCACTTCTGGTAGCTCTGAGCGAATAATGTCACTCATAAAACTAAAAGTATTCGCTTCAATACCCTTGGTCAAAGACACCACTGCTTGCGAAGTAATAAACGGTTTAATTTGTTTAAGGACATCACGAAAAGAATGACTCGGAATCGCCACCAAAATAATGTCGCGATCACGAACAGCCTCTTCTATATTTGAAACTGCACGCAAACCATCTTCAAGTTTAAAATCGGGCAAATAGCGTTTATTTATGTGCGTCGCATTGATATCAGCTGCAACGGCTTCATCACGAATCCAAATCATGGTATCGCAGCCATTACGAACCGCGGTATTCGCCATGGCCGTCCCAAAACTACCGCCACCCAAAACGGTAATACGTAGTGCCGTTTTTTGATCTACTGCTACAGGTTCAACCAAATCTGAAAACTTTAACTCTGACATTATTTTTATATCCTAAAGTGGAACTATTGATTCCAATAACTTACATAATCTTGGGTTTGAATTTCGGCACGTGGCGGAATCGCTTTAACTGCCGTACCAATATATAAAATACCTGAGATCAAATCATCTGCGCTGAGGCCTAAAGCCTGTTTGAAATGCACCGATTCCACCACTGACCCACTACGCCACATACTCGAAAAGCCTTGAGCTTGTAAGGACAAAATAAAATTCTGAATAGCAGCCCCACTACTTAAAGTCTGCTCAAAATAAGGAACTTTCGGATGCGATTGAAACTTGGTCAATGCCAAAACCAGTAATGGGGCACGAAAAGGATGATTTTTAACACGCTCTAACTGTGCTGACTCAGTCTCCCCCAAATCTGCCAAGGCTTGTGACAATAACTCACCAAATGCCTCACGTTGATCTTCAGCAATTACGATAAAACGTGTCGGCTTTAAACGATGATGATCTGGTGCAGTCAATGCGGCTTGAAATGCCCGCTTTAATTGTTCTGCATTGGGAGCAGGCTCGACCAAATGGCCAATCGATTGACGTTGATGCATATTCTGGTGAACGATATCTACCGCGAGTTCCGTCATTAGGCTCTTAATCTTTCAAATTAAACAATACGTTTTAGAGTAGCACACTCTGAAAAGTTTGCTCTAGCGCTTCAGTATGAAATACTCAGTTTCGGAAAAACTAATTTTAAAATTCTGAGCACTTTTTAAACTGTTCGATAAGACTGCATTTTTCATACATTTCTTACATGATTCATCCTACAAGCTATGTTCCAATAAACAATGATTTAATAAAACATGACTGGGGTATGAAATGAAAAAGAATATCGCTATTGCTGGAGCAGCAGCACTAACACTACTTCTAAGCGCTTGCGCATCGACACCAAGCAACTCTTTAGCGATCCAAAAAGCTGACAATCAATACGAAGTTACGGGTATTGGTAAAACTGCATTGATTGCAAAAAACAACGCCATTGAAGCAGCATCTAAAACGTGTGGCTCTAAAGCAACAGCGATTGTGAGTGATGAAAAAACCGAATATCAAGGCGCTTTAAAAGGCGTGGTGAGCGATGAAACTGGAAAAATGATCCAAGCAGCCGCTTCAGTACTGGGTTCTATTTCGGGTACAAACTCAGGCATTAACCAAGACAGTGACTATCAAACAATCCTGACTTTTTCGTGTAAAGCAAAATAAAGATACCATCAAAAAAACCGCTCATCTGAGCGATTTTTTTACACCAATCACGTCAAACGATTAGCAATAGCCTTCTAAACGTGTCAGTGGTAGTTTTTGCCCAATGGCTTTTTCAATTTCAGGTAGATAGAACGCATCATCTTCAGATAAGAAACTAATACTCACACCACGTGTACCTGCACGGCCTGTACGACCAATACGGTGTACGTAGTCATCCGACTGTTCAGGTAAGGTGAAATTCACTACATGCGATACACCATCCACATGGATACCACGCCCTGCAACATCGGTTGCAATCATGATGTTATGTTGACCATTTTTAAATTGATCCAACATTTTCAAACGTTTGTCTTGTGCAATTTCACCTGATAACATTACCACCTTATAGCCATCACGCTTTAAGTTGTCATAGAGCTTACGCACTTGATCGCGACGATTTGCGAAAATCATCACTTTTTCAATGGGCTCATCACGCAGAATGTCTTGTAGCAATTTATATTTATCAGACTTTGCGACCATGTACACACGTTGTTCAACGTCTGCATTGGTCTTCTTCTCTGGTTCGATTTCAACAGTTACAGGTTCAAACAACCACTGCTGCGCAAGGTTTAAAACATCGTAACTAAATGTTGCAGAGAACATCAAAGTCTGACGTTGTTCCTTACGCGGTGAGAAACGAACAATGCGTTTGACTGAAGGAATAAAGCCCATATCCAATAAGCGATCGGCTTCATCAATTACCAAAAACTCAATCTGGTCGAGCCAAACTTCTTTTTGCTCAACAAAGTCAATTAGACGACCTGGCGTCGCCACCATAATATCGACAGGTTTTTTATCAAGTTGTGCTTTTTGTTTATCAAAGTCAACGCCGCCTAAAAGCGTCACGACATGTAAATCTGAGAATTTTGTGAGTTCTTTCGCATCGCTTTCAATTTGCAATGCAAGCTCTCGGGTCGGTGCTAAAATCA
Organism: Acinetobacter sp. MYb191; assembly: GCF_037572605.1. NCBI lineage: Bacteria > Pseudomonadati > Pseudomonadota > Gammaproteobacteria > Moraxellales > Moraxellaceae > Acinetobacter > Acinetobacter sp. MYb191. Next base: position 575,934 of record NZ_JBBGZP010000021.1, read on the forward strand.
AGGCACGAGGTTCACCGCGGTAGCGCTGCTCTTGAATTGGGTTATTCAGCAAGTCGTTAATCACGCTCACCAAAAATGCCGCTGTTTTACCAGTCCCTGTTTGCGCACGACCAATTGCATCGTGTCCCGCCAAAGTGAATTTTAAAACCTTTTGCTGAATAGGCGTCATATCCTTAAAACCTAAAGCATCAATAGCTCGTTTAAGTTGAGGATGTAAATTTAAGGTTTCAAAACCTGATGACATATAAGTGCGCTCTGACGAAAAATCACGAAAGTTGATCTGTAGTATAAACAAAAACGCCCCAATTTACATTGGGGCGTTTTAAAGTACGTTCAGACAATTAGTCTAAAGGTTGTACTTCTTCAGCTTGGAAGCCTTTTTGACCTTTTACAACGCTGAATTCAACACGTTGGCCGTCACGTAGTGAACGGTGGCCGTCGCCTTGGATTGCACGGAAGTGAACGAATACATCGTCGCCGCCATTGCGTTGGATAAAGCCGAAGCCTTTAGTGTCGTTGAACCATTTAACTACGCCTTGTTCACGAGCTGTCATAAGTTAATCCTCATTGTATCTAAAAGAAGGACCACCCGGTGTTGCAAACAGCAGACCAAACAAGGTTTAAAAATATTTATTATTTCTAAGCTTGTAATCATTCTGTATAACTATTAACAAAATCCCGGTTACATCCATTTGTAAAATAGGATTTAAAACAATTTATGGTTGTGTTAAATCCCAGTACGCGACGAGCTTAACATGGGTTAAAAACAATTCATACCCTTTTTTTTGATTAATCGTCTTTTTAATTCAGCATATTTTTTAACTAGTTATTTGTAATTTTGGATATAGCGACTATAGGCCTATAACACATGAAATATTTGGGTTTTGGCACTGAATTTGCTACTATTTCTATCACCCTGAATGTTGTGAAGCCTTACTAAGCTATATGAGTGATATCGAACAAAATACCAACATTATTGATGCAATGGGGCAACCATGTCCTATGCCTCTGTTGTTGCTTAAACGCGCACTTAAGAAGAGTCCGGCGCAGCATTTTCTATTAAAATCGTCTGATCCGCACAGTCAGATCGATATCACGCGGTATTGCGAAATCCATCATTTAACTTGTGTTTTGAAACAAATTAATGAACATGAATTTCACTACTTCATTGAATCTTAATTCATTTCAACTACACTAAGTCTATTCACATTTGCATAAAAGTTTACATTTCTATACCCAATTTTCCATTATTCAGTGGAAGATTGGATTAAGATAAATTCAATTGTTGGGTAAAAATGAAATCCCTAAGGAGAACACATGAGTGACAGCAGCAATCAATTGATGCCCCTGTCATTATCGGCACCAGGTGTAAACTTGGGCGCTTATATTAGTACTGTCAACCAAATCCCGATTTTGACAGCGGAACAAGAAAAAGAGTTAGCTGAACGCTACTATTATGACCAAGACCTAGATGCCGCTAAACTTTTAGTCATGTCGCATCTGCGTTTTGTGGTTCATATTGCCCGCAGTTATGCAGGCTACGGCTTACCTCAAGGTGACCTCATTCAAGAAGGTAACTTGGGCTTAATGAAAGCCGTTAAACGCTTCGACCCAAACATGGGCGTACGCTTGGTTTCTTTTGCGGTGCACTGGATTAAAGCAGAAATTCACGAATATGTGATTCGTAACTGGCGTATTGTCAAAATTGCGACGACTAAAGCACAGCGTAAACTGTTCTTTAATTTACGTAGTCTAAAAAAATCGTCTAAAAAGCTCACTCTAAAAGAAGCTCAATCGATTGCAAATGACCTCAATGTAACACCTGAACAAGTGTTAGAAATGGAAGGTCGTTTAACTGCTTATGATGCAGCGTTTGAAGCTCAGGGCGATGATGACGATGAAGGTTCAACCCATGTTGCACCTGCGCTCTATCTTGAAGATAACCGCTACGACCCAGCGCGTTTGGCTGAAGAAGAAGATTACGAAGAACAGAGCACCAATGCTTTGCATGATGCGATGGAACAGCTTGATGACCGTTCGCGTAATATTTTACAGCGCCGTTGGTTAGATGATGAAAAATCGACGCTGCACGAACTAGCTGCTGAATATAATGTTTCGGCCGAACGTATTCGTCAGCTTGAAAAAAATGCCATGGAAAAAATTAAAGTGGCAATGTCATCAAACTAAGATGATACAGATACAGAAAAGGGCGAAATGCCCTTTTCTTTTTACCAATAAATGAGGCTTTTTGTCTTTTAACCTTTCTTCAAAATATGCTACTTTGTTGCGCACAGTGATATAAGTAAAGCATTGCATATGTGGATTGCGATTTCAGCGCTGAATTTAGCGTTTGCCGTTATATTAGGTGCCTTTGGCGCACATGGTCTCAAAGCACGTGCTACTGAAGCCCAATTGGCTTGGTGGCAAACTGCAACTGATTACTTTTTTTACCATGCGCTGGGTTTACTGGCGCTCGGCATTTTGGCCAAAGTTATTCCCCAACTTCCCATTAAAACCAGCTTTTTACTGATTCAAATCGGCATCTTCTTTTTCTGTGGTTCCCTCTATATCATGGCATTGGGCTTACCGCGTGGCCTAGGTGCGATTACCCCGATTGGTGGTGCATTGATGATTGCTGGTTGGTTGGTTCTGGCATGGAATGCCATGAAATATGCCAAGTAAACAACTAGAGATGAGCACGATGCAGATTTATTTAAACGGCGAACTACAGCACACCGAATGTAAAAACCTGCTTGAACTGGTGCAAACCTTCGCACTTGAAGGCAAACGTTTTGCTGTTGAGCAAAATGAAAACATTATTAGTAAAAGTAAATTGGAACACACTCCAATTTGTGCAATGGATCGAATTGAAATTATTCATGCCGTCGGTGGCGGTTAATACGGAGTTCACATGCAAGACAGCCCTCTCATCATTGGTTCTAGATCATTTCAATCTCGTCTACTGGTGGGCACAGGTAAATATAAGGACCTGCAAGAAACCGATTTGGCCATTCAAGCCAGTGGCGCAGAAATCGTGACGGTTGCAATTCGTCGCGTCAATATTGGTCAACACCCCGACCAACCAAACTTATTGTCCGTGGTCCCACCTGAAAAATACACCATTCTCCCGAATACAGCAGGCTGTTTTGATGCCAATAGTGCCGTGCGTACCTGTATGTTGGCGCGTGAATTATTAGACGGTCATAACTTGGTCAAGCTTGAAGTATTGGGCGATGAAAAAACGCTGTATCCAAATATTACCGAAACATTGAAAGCGGCACGTACCTTGATTGACGATGGTTTTGAAATCATGGTCTATACCTCGGATGACCCAATTGTGGCACAAGAACTTGAAAGCATGGGCTGCGTTGCCATCATGCCTTTAGGCAGTTTGATTGGCTCTGGTTTAGGGATTTTGAATCCACACACGATTTCTATTATTAAAGAAAATGCCAAAGTGCCAGTATTAGTGGATGCTGGTGTGGGAACGGCAAGCGATGCAGCCATTGCCATGGAACTCGGCTGTGATGGCGTGTTGATGAATACCGCGATTGCTGCCGCTCAACACCCGATTTTAATGGCTTCTGCAATGAAAAAAGCAGTTGAAGCGGGTCGAGAAGCGTTCCTCGCAGGTCGTATGCCTCGCAAACGTATGGCCAATGCAAGCTCACCAGAAACAGGTTATTTCTTTAAATAATCTCTTAATCTGTTTTAAGCGATAAAAAGGATTCTTCGGAGTCCTTTTTTATTTATTTCAATATAAAGTCAGTATTTTATGCTGACTTAGCTTGTAGGGACATTCCGCCATACTCTTTGATACACTCAATAATATCCATCTTCAAATATCTATAACCATATAAAAATGAGAGGAAACGATGCCCATGCAAAAATGGATCAGACCAACACTCATACTCAACACCCTATTTTTCATAACACTCACAAGCAATGCTTGGGCCAAAGTAGAGGAAAAACCGACTCTCAAAACGAGCTACCAATCTTTTGTGCCAAAAAACTGGAAGGTTTTAGAAAAAGTCCAAGGCGATTTAAACCAAGATGGTCAAGCGGACATTGCCCTGATTATTGAAGATAGCAATCCTGAACATATTGTTAAAAATGATCGCTTAGGGAGTGATGTCCTCAATATCAATGAACGAAAGCTTTTGCTTTTATTGAAGCAAACGCATGGTTATCAACTTGCGGCGACTAATACTACTTTGCCGACAGAAGGTGACATAGAGTCCCCTTGCCTCGCAGATCCACTCGGTGAGACTGAAGCGTTAAGCATTCAAAAAGGCGTGCTCAAAGTTCATCTGCACTACTGGTTAAGCTGTGGTTCGTGGTATGTGACCAATCACACGTTTACTTTCCGATACCAAGACCGTGCATTTAAGCTGATTGGTTATGATGTCGATGATTTCCACCGTGCATCAGGCGACATCACGGCGCGAAGTATTAACTTTATGACAGGTAAAGTAAAAAGTACGACAGGTGAAAATGAGTTTGCTGAAACAACACAACCTGTCAAAGTTCAATGGACAACATTAAAACAGCGCTACGCATTGAAACTCGAACAGGTTCAGTTCAATGAGCCACTGGAGTTTAAATAAACAGAGCAAAGAAAAGCGCTGTCAAACTCATATGCGTAGCTTATTGCGCTTCTAAAATACGAATTTGCACATGAGCAACTGCACCTTCGGTTGCTTGAGCATGTTGCTGCATATTGACACTCTGCATATGTGTTTCTAAATGCTGCATACTTTCCCATTTTTCATACATCATGATTGAAAACTGTACTTTGGTTTGTAATGCACTCTCAACAGCAGGATGCTCGATATGCACATCATAGAGATGGCAACCGGGCTCTTGTAATACTTGCTCACGGATGTTGTTGAATGAATCAAGAACCGTTTTAAAATCTTGCTCTGAATGACAAATAATTTCAGCAATGACAGTTAACATACTCACATCTCCCAATTAAGCAAAAACTTGCGTCAAATGCTCACGGTACTGTGCTATATAGGCTTCAACTTCAGGTGCTTTAATCACATCATTGACAATAAAAGTCGGTAAGGTTTGCATCCCTAAAAATTGATTGGCTTTGTGAAAAGGTAAATAAATCCCGTCGACCCCAACCCCATGAAAAAATTGTTCAGCGTCGTTAAATGCATCCATCGGTGCATTCCATGTCAACGACAGCATATAGTTTTTATCGTGAATCAGACCGCCTGAACCATACTTTTTTGAAGCATCTGCACGTGAGCGACCATCATTGGCATACAGACTACCGTGCCCTTCGGTAAAGACATCATCAATATACTTTTTCACAGTCCACGGTGCACCCATCCACCAACCCGGCATTTGGTAAATCACGGTGTCTGCCCACAGAAATTTCTCCACTTCAACTTTTGCATCATATTCGCTGTCGGCACGGGTCACTTGAACCTGATGTCCTAAGCCTGACAAGACCTCTTGTGCAAATTCAGTTAAGGTATCGTTTAACTGACCATTCGAGTGTGCAAAAGTTTTTGCACCGTTAATTAATAAAATATTTTTCATTGGAAGAGCCTAAAAGCCAAAATCTATGTAGGCACTATAGAGACTCTGTTCTGCGCTAAAAAGTAGTGAATTTGCAAAATATTATTGACTAAATATCAACAATAAACTTTAAAGTATAAAAAAAAGCGCCTTTCGGCGCTTCTTCAATGCATCAAAATTAAGGAATTAGACCTTCATCTCGCATTGCAATTTGTACTGACTGACGTTCAGCCACTTTATTACGGATAAAAATAATATTTTTATACGGCGATAAATCATGTTCGATGCCATTTGACCAATTGGTGAGGACAAATAAATACGCATCTGCGGGGCCAAAATTATCATCGACCAAATAGTCATGATCCGACTCACCAATTTGTTTATCGATATAACTGAGTAAACGATCAATCTCTGCATAAGCTTTTTCTTTGGCAGCTGTATCTAATGGCGCACCAAAGAAAACGGCATAAGCATCGTGCAATTCAGAGTTTAAATAACCTAACCATTCTAAAACTTTGGCACGCCCCAAACCCGATGGCGGAATAAGATCTTGTTTTGGATCATGTTGTGCTAAAAATGGCAAAATGGCTACATTTTCAGTCAGAATCAAACCTGGATTAATTTCTAAAGCGGGTACATATCCTTTTGGATTAATTTCGTAATAATCAGCACCTTTTTCTATTTTATGTGTTTTTAAATCTACTCGGACTAAATCAAAGTCAACATTAATTTCATTGAGGATAATGTGCGCCGCAAGCGAGCACGCACCCGGTGCATAATAAAGCTTCATATCTGATCCTTGTTATAACTCTATTCTCTGTTTTAAATGGCTTCTAACAAACTTTCAAGTGATCAAAACCTGTAAATTGCAAAAAAGCGTAAACGAAAAATCATTCGTTCGCCTATTGAATATTGTCTAATTCACATTTTTTTTCAAGTACAACAACACTGCAATTTGCAACAGAGTTGTTTTAACATAGCGCCCTTGACCCTAAAATGAATTTGATCTGTGATTAGCCTTAAAAAAGATGAATGGTTTTCTAACATTCGTACCGATGTTTTAGCAGGTTTAGTGGTAGGACTTGCACTGATTCCCGAATCTATTGCTTTTTCAGCAATTGCAGGTGTAGACCCTCAAGTCGGACTGTATGCCTCCTTTTGTATCGCAGTGAGCATTGCTTTTTTTGGCGGCCGTCCAGCCATGATTTCAGCAGCAACAGGCGCGATGGCACTACTCATGATCACGCTAGTCAAAGAGCATGGCCTACAGTATTTACTGGCGGCAACCATTCTCACTGGGGTCATTCAAATCATTGCGGGTTATTTTAAAGTTGCCAAACTGATGCGTTTTGTGTCGCAGTCGGTGGTGTATGGTTTTTTAAATGCGCTGGCGATTTTAATCTTCATAGCACAACTTCCAGAACTCAGCCAAATGAATCACTGGGGCTATGCATTTGTCGCACTTGGCCTAGCGGTAATTTATTTGTTTCCCTATCTGCCTAAAGTAGGGAAAAGCATTCCCTCACCACTTATTTGTATTCTTGTCCTGACCGCTTTGGCGCTGTTTTTAGGCACAGACATGCGTATGGTCAGTGACTTAGGTCATTTCCCCGATACTTTACCTATTTTTCTACTGCCTGATATTCCACTAACCCTTGAAACGCTGCAAATTGTCTTCCCTTACGCCATCACATTAGCGACCGTCGGTTTGCTTGAAAGCATGATGACCACCACAGTAGTGAATGAAGTCACAGGTACTGAAGGTGACCGTCATCAAGAATGCCGCGGACAAGGTATGGCAAATATTGTAAGCGGTTTCATGGGCGGTATGGCAGGCTGTGCCATGATTGGACAGTCTGTAATTAATGTCAGCTCAGGTGCACGTACTCGACTTTCAACCTTAGTGGCAGGTGTGTTTTTACTGTGTTTGGTGGTGTTTTTTAAAGACTGGCTGTCCTATATTCCAATGGCAGCTTTGGTTGCCATTATGATCATGGTGGCATTTACAACCTTTCAATGGGACTCGGTTAAAAACTTCTCTAAACATCCGCTACAAAGTAATGTGGTGATGCTCAGTGTCGTGATGATTGTCTTAGCCACACATAATCTTGCTTTGGGTGTCTTTGTCGGAGTTTTACTGTCCGCATTATTTTTCATCAATAAACTAGAAAGTACGGTTCATGTTCAGTCCGAACTGCATAACCATACCCGTCGCTATCTGGTGAGCGGTCAAATTTTCTTTAGCAGTTCAGAGAAATTCTTTCAGTTTTTTGACTTTAACGAACATATTCAGAAGGTTGAAATTGAACTCAGTAATGCACATATTTGGGATATGACTTCAGTCCAAATGTTAAATGCGGTAGTTGAAAAGTTTGAAGTCCACGGTGTTGTGGTCGAGGTGTTAGGCTTAAATGAAGCCAGCAGCACCCTCATTGACCGTATCAGCTCATAAAGTTGAAACCATAAACAAAATAAAAGGGCGATGACGCCCTTTTATTGTCAATAAAGCGAGTTAAGACTGATTCTTGCGACGTCTTAAACTGCCATACAATGCCAAACTAATTAATCCTAATGCAGTCCACAGCCCTGTACTTCCCGCACTGGTTTTATCATCGTTAACCACTGCATCATTTAAGTCTAAATCTACAATCACAGGATCATGGTCAGAAGAACGGTAAGCATCGTCCGCATAGAATGCAACAATTTGCTCCTCAGTTTTATATTCTTCGTTATAGTCCAGTGCAGTCGGTTCATCTGCATTGATATGCCATGCAAATGCTTTTTTCACCAATGGATAAAGTGCTGCATCAGCAATCGCATGATCTAGATTTCCTGCACCACCATAACCTTGAGTATTACTGGCTACACCAAAGACATAGCTATAAGCAGTTTTCCCCTGACCAATTTTTTCATCATTCAACAGCACTTTATAGTTGGCTTGTTCAAGCGCCAAAATTGGATCTTCTTTGGCATAACTGTTCATATCCCCCAACAGTAAGACATTCGGTTTACTTACCTGTGTTGGATTTTTCGCGACCCATTGCATTAACGCTTGGACCGCTTTAACGCGGGTTGGATTCCAGCAACCTTGACCGTCGCCCTGATCTGCCTCTATCGAAATTTTATCATCTGGACAGCTACCTTTAGATTTCAAATGGTTCGGAATAACCGTAAAAGTCTTCCCACCTGATAGAGATTGAAAGGTTTGCGCCATCGTGACTCGGTTTTTCTGACTCTGGTCATCAAAGACCGCTGCTTCATTGATTGGTTTGACGCGCTTAGCATTATAAATAATGGCAACAGCAATCGCATCGGTTCCAAGTTTGTCAGCATTCGGAGGCGTTACATATTTCCAGTCGCTTCCAAGCGCCTGAGCTAAATAAGCAACTGCGCTACGCTCGCCATAACCATTGTTGGCAATTTCCATCAGACCATAAACATCTGCATCAATCGCTTTTAATGCACTGACAATTTTCAGATGTTGCTTTTTAAACTCAGCCTCAGAACTTGCACCACGTTCCGTCGGAAAACCTTGTACCAAACCATTGTCATAATTCAGTACGTTAAATGCTGCAACACGGACTTGCTGTGTAGCCTTTGCGGGAACGCTTGCACGTAGGTTTGTCGCGTCTAAGACTTGTGGCGCTGTTGCCCCAAGCACAGGTTGAATTCGCCATTGGTTATAGCGGTATTCTAAAATGCCTTGTACATTTTGCAGTTGTGCACCTGTACGTAGGGTGTTTTTAGCACTAAAGGTCGTTGGCAACCACGGCGTTCTGTTCTGATTGTTATAGCCATCATCCAAAATGAGTTTAGAACGTAAATTCTGTTGTGCCAGTGCTTTGGCCTCGGTTGAATGGGCAGGATATAAATTGGTTGGAATATATAACCGCGCGGGGCTTAAAGCCAACTGACCATAACGCCCATAATCATAGTTTTCACTAACCGTAAGCGTTTGAGGGATATTGACCAACATGCCTTGATAGCGTTTTGGTGCATGACCTGAAGTTTCAGTCAAATTATCAAAGGGCAAATTGATCGCCATTGGTTTAACCCAATCACTTGCCGAAGGATTACAGACATTAATATCGCTACTTAAATCTTGAAGCTGTAATTGGTTCTGATAGGTTTTCAATTTGCCTTTGAAAATGACTTCCTGCCCGACTTGCCCACCGGTCACGCGACTTGAAGATGGCACATAGACAAACACCGCATTGCTGGTATTGGCTTTGGCTTGAGCATCTGGGGTTTGGACAAAGAAACCTGAAAAACCATTGTTATAACGATAATCAGCCGTGATTACGCCTTTCACTACATATTCCACATCTTGCGCGGCACTTTGCAATGCTGCAATTGGGGTAGCTGTCGTACTACAGCTCACAGTGGCTAGGGGTGGTGCCGTATTTCCAGCAAGATAACTGGAAAAGGCATCTCGATCTGACCACTTTTCCCATGCCGACGCCAAGTCAAATGGTGCGGTAACGTCAATCCCCGTACTAGAAACATTATTGCTTAATAAAGTGCGTTTAAAGCTATTTCCCTTTGCAACACCACCCCATCCAGTGCTTGGGCGTTCACCCACTGTGCCAAAGCGGTCAATCGCAACGCCATTATGATAAAGCACCAAAGCATCGTCACCATTGAAAGCTAAGTTCGCCTGTTGTTGCACCGCATCACCCAGAGCTTCTTTTAAAGCAGAATGCCCGACCAAGTAATGCCCCTTTGCCGCCAATTGACCTGTCAAATTCACTGTCAAATTTGCACTGGTCTCACCATTTGCATATTGCTTGATCTGATATTCTGCCAAGTTGACCGTCGTCGGATCTGGATTATAAATTTCCAACCCTTTCTTATTTTTGCTTCCATCTACATACTGACTCAATAACAGTTGCGCATACGCAGGAAAGGAACAACCCGCCAAAATCAGGCTCAGGCTTAATATCTGTGGCTTAAAATTCTTCATCATTTTTTATCAGTTGGTTAAATCAGCTGGCAGGTTAATTTTTATTCGTTACATCATGATTAATAAATCATGACAGTTTCTAGGCTGCGCAAACATGGTGGTGCTGAATTTAATAAATTCTGAGTAAAAAATTTGACTTGTCCTGCTCAGGACTTACAATACCGCTTTCGAATTTCTACATCTGCAAAAATTATGACGAATGATCAATTAGACCAGCAAGTCGTCGAGCTAGACAACTTAAATGAACACCGCGAAATTGTGACATTTATGCGTCGTTCATCTCCACTGAACACCTCGCAACGTACTGCGCTTGAACAATATGGTCACATGATTTTGGAATACCCTGTAGGTGACTTACGCCAGCAGTTTGAACATCCAGAACGTCCGCTCACGGTTGAAATCGGCTTTGGTATGGGACGTTCATTGGTCTTGATGGCGCAGGCCAATCCTGAACGTAACTATGTCGGGATTGAAGTGCATGTTCCGGGGATTGCGCAATGTGTGTATGAAGCTGGAATTGCAGGTTTAACCAATCTTCGTCTTTTAGATGCAGATGCCATTCAAGTATTACGTGAAATGCCAGATAACAGCATCAACGCTGTGCAACTGTACTTCCCAGACCCATGGCAGAAAAAACGTCACTTCAAACGTCGTTTTGTGTCACATGACCGTATGCCACTAGTTGAGCAAAAGCTAGAAATGGGTGGCACATTCCACGCAGCGACAGACTGGGAACCGTATGCAGAATGGATGATTGATGTACTCGACAACCGTCCAAATCTTGAAAATATGGCAGGTAAAGGCAATAGCTACCCACGTCCAGACTGGCGCCCACAAACTAAATTTGAACGTCGTGGACTAGAAGAAGGTCATAAGATCAACGACTTCTTATTTAAGAAAATTAAATAAATTTTATATCTTCAAAAAATAGGGCTTAGTGCCCTATTTTTTATGCTTAAAATGTTAGAACACATGCCTAATTTCAACCGTTGGATCATGTTCATCCAAGCGTTTTGCTAAAATATGTAAACGACGTGTCGGCACTGCTGGAAACAAATGATGCTCCACATGATAAAACATGTTATAGGTCACGACCCGTTTAAACTCATTACGCACTGTACGCGCCATATACACATGATCTTCTGTATCATGATGTACCGTCCACACCGCAAAAAACGCCGTCATACATTGCCCAATTAACATGGCACTGACATGGTATTTTAAAATACTGATATCCAAGATCACAAAAACCAAAAACAATACAATGACGTTGGCAACCAGTTCAGCAGACATCCATTTTTTCTGGGTTTTAGTCCCAACCTCAAAGGCTTTTTTATGCAACATCCATGGAAAAACAGGGCCAAAAAGTAAGGCTTTCCACCACTTCATGGTTGCACTTTTCGCTTCAATATCCTCTTCTTGCATACAGTGCTGATGGTGGCGGAGGTGATTAATTTGTACTGCATGCATCGAACCGAGCATGATGATGCTCAAAACAAACATGACCCAATGGGTCGCAGGTCGGCTAATCCCTAAGGCAAAATGAAAGGCGTTATGCACCTGTCTGAGCCCTGTTAAGAAAAACATAAATGAGCAAAACAGCGCCAAGACATACCACTGTAAGCTTGCAAAAATGAAAGAAACGATCAACCACGGTAAAGAGATAAATAACTCACTGATCACATCGGTATGGCCTAGCTGAACGAGATCTTTCCACTGCACTTGTTCTAATAATGAATATGAACGCATATACCCTCTATTTGTATTTATTTTAAGCAACACTGTACCGAATCTTAGGGCATAAAAAAAGCCACGTTTTCAGTGGCTTTGCTTGTTCTTGTGACTCGCTTTTTTGTTTATTATTTTAAATGTCAACTGTGACGTTGACTGATCTGCTGACTCATTAGGGCATACACTTCAGCTAGATCTGCTCTTTGAGCTTGCGCAAGCATCTGTTGATGCATCTGTAAAATATTCTGATCTTGACGCATCGCAGGGCCAGTTTGCATCTGCTTCGGATCATTCTGTGTGGCTTTCTGCGCAGTTTCTAAGATCAAGGGTTTCAGCAGAATAAAATCGACCTGCTCTGCATCCACCACTTGTTTTGCCATGTCATAACAATAATTACTAAAATTACAGGCAAAAACGGCCGCTAAATGCAAACTTAGACGCTGCGCAGAGCTGTAGCTATACACGCGTTGGCTCAGGCTTTCTGCCAGTGTATGTAGTCTTTGAAGATCCGTATTTTCAGTGGCTTCTACAAACAACGGTGTATTTGACCAATCAATTTCACGTTCTAAACTAAAGGTCTGTAAGGGATAAAAAACCCCAGCACGTGCATGTTTCGTGGACAAAACTGAAAGCGCTGTACTCCCCGAAGTATGTACAATCAACACATTCGGCAGATATTCAGTCAATGCCGAAATCACGCTTGGAATAGACTGATCACTTACTGCAATCATCACCAAATCCACATCAGCATTTAACTGCTTAAAATGACTGACCGCCTTTGCATGTACGACTTGCGCTAAATCCGCAGCTTTGTCGAAGCTTCGGCTATAAATATTGATGATTTCATGCTGAGACATCAGGGCTTTGGCCAAATGATGAGCCACCCGCCCCGCTCCAATTAAACTGATCCGCATCTTCATTTCACTATTTTAAAGTGCCTACAGCATGCCAATAAAAAAAGGATGAAGCAATTCATCCTTTTTTATTAAATTGACACTGACCAACTAAAACTTACGCAGGGTCAAAATCTGTTCACTACGGCCAAATGGCCCTTGTTCATCGTGCAAAACCGCACTGGTTAAGCCAATACCATCATGACCATATTGCTGAGTCGCTTCCAAACCTAACCATTTCCCTTGGGGTAAACGGTATAAATGCAGTTGTAGATCTAAATTGGGAAAGCCCCATCCAGATGCTGGATTTTGACGTGGGACAATACCGTTGGCTGTATCGACCATGCCCAATAAACGCACAAAACTTGATGTTTCCTGAGCTTCCACCATGTTCAAATCGTTATGTAACCAGACGATGCCTTTACCAGCACGGTGCCCTTCTGCCGCACGTGTCTCAATACTCTGGATATAACCACCCGGCCAACATTTCATCCCATCCCATACTGGCAAAGTTTCAGGATGTACAATCGATTGATCTTCTAGCCCTGCAATTGCACTGGTATCTTGCTTCATCATTTTCCAAGCACGGGCCACAATACAAGTCTTCCCGTTTGCCTGCATTTCCGCCTCGATCAGTTCAATGGTTTTTCCAGCACGAATGACACGGGTATGCACGGTAAACTCACCAAAAGCAATCAGTCCAAAAATATCTAAACTCACGCGTCCAATGCGCATCTCATCGCGTGGTTGAAACTGCTCTAACTCCGCACATAAAACCCCTGTTGCAGGTGCCATGTGCTGTTCATGCGGGTTCCATGCGCCTTGTGCATGAATATTGGAAAGATAAGACGCCGTACAGCTCCCATCACTGTGCTGTTCACGATTTAAAAGTTGATAATAGGCTGCCATGTGTATTCCTTCATTCTTATATTTAAAATGTATCTTTTCACTGCCATTGGTTTTTACTTTTGTGCAAAAAAACCATAATAATTCAACAGTTGACTATAAGTTCGTACTTCATGAAATCCAACTTTAGTCAGAAGCTCTCGCATCTGGCTGGCCGAGACCAAATAAAAATCTTGTTGCAGGCGCTCAATCATTTTTTCACTCTGTACCACCGTCAAACCATTGCTCTGACATAAGGTTTGTAGAACCTTGAGTTCAGTGTCATCACTAGAACGCATCAGGTCATAGCTGAGTAAAATGGCTTGATTTTTAAGACAGCGTAAAATGTCGGCAAAGAAGAATGGCTTTGCTTCAAGTGGAATAAAATGCGCCACCAATATGGCTAAAGCGGCATCAAACTGTGCACTTTCCTGTAATGCCGTCGTATCACCATGCACAAAGCGAACCCGCGTTAAATCACTATGGGTCTCGCTCAATAACTGCTGCGCTTTTTCAATCATGGTCAAAGATGGGTCAACAGCGGTAAAACTCCACGCCGGATGCTGCGCCAACAAATATGAAAGCTCATAACCTGTTCCACATCCCACAATCAATACATGCGCATGTTCTGGTAAATGTGTTTTTAAAATGGCTTGAATTTGCAGATGAACCAACTCATAACCTGGAATGAGCTTACGAATATGTTGATCATAACCATCCACTACAGTTTGACTCTGAAAGTCTTTCGCCATTTTATTGTTCACTCATCTACTTTTATTCGTCGCCCTAAATCTACACTTTCATAACCACATGTTCTAGCACTTAAGCCACAGCCATAGCATCGACCGTTAACTCAGCAAGTTGCGGTTTGGTTTTTTCTGCATGTAGCCCCAATTTTTGAAAGAGTTGTTGGTCTTTGCCTTGTGCTGTATTTGGCGTAGTCAGCAATTTTTCACCCGAAAACAGTGAGTTTGCACCTGCCATAAAAGCCAAAGCTTGGTCGGCATCGGACAACGATTCACGTCCTGCGGACAGACGAATATAGCTTTTCGGCATAATAATGCGCGCTACCGCAATAGTACGAATCCACTCGGTCACATCTAACTTGTCAACTTCTGCCAAAGGCGTACCTTGCATTGGAACCAGCATGTTGATCGGCACAGACTCAGGATGTATCGGTAAGGTCGCCAATTCAAACAATAACCCAATTCGATCTTTGGTCTCTTCGCCTAGGCCAACAATCCCGCCACTACACACTTTTAAGCCTGCCTCTCGAACATGACTTAAGGTATCCAAACGGTCATCAAAACTACGGGTACTAATCACATTTGGATAGTACTCACGAGACGTGTCTAAGTTATGGTTGTAATAATCGAGTCCTGCACCTTTTAAACGTTCGGCTTGTGAAGCATTCAGCATGCCTAGCGTCATACAGGTTTCTAAACCCAATGCTTTAACTTCACGCACCATATCCAAGACATAAGGCATATCGCGCTCATGTGGATTTCGCCATGCCGCGCCCATACAAAACCGTGTAGAACCAGAGGCCTTCGCCTGCTGTGCTTCGCTAATGACCTTTTCAACCGCAATTCTTTTTTCAGCTTCAAGCTTTGAGTCATAGCGCGCAGACTGTGAACAATATTTGCAGTCTTCAGGGCATTTACCTGTTTTGATCGATAGTAAAGTACTGACTTGGATGGCATTCGCTTCAAAGTACTGACGATGAATTTGCTGTGCTTGAAAGACCAAATCTAAAAAAGGCTGTTGGTAGAGTGCTTGTATTTCAGCGCGAGTCCAATCATTTTTCAGGTGCATATGCTATTCCTTTTGCTTTTCACTTCGGACTTTCCTTTGGCTTCAACCCAGCAAAAGAAAGTCCGTCTTCAACCTTATGCGATTTCTTTCAGATCCAGTTCATTACACATAAATTCCTGCAATTTAAACTTCTGCGCTTTGCCCGAAGCCGTCATTGGGAACTCATTAAAAAACCGTACATAACGCGGAACTTTATTGTGTGAAATATGTTCCGCACAGTACTGACGGATCGACTCTTCAGTAATTTCATGATGCTCATGTAAAATAATACAAGCACACAACTCTTCACCATAACGTGCATCGGGCAGACCAATGACTTGGACATCGCTGACATCAGGATGGGTATATAAAAAGTCTTCGATTTCTTTCGGGAATAAGTTTTCTCCGCCACGAATGACCACATCCTTAATTCGGCCTTTAATTTTCACAAAGCCAGCTTCATCCATTTCTGCGATGTCACCTGTATGCATCCAGCGTGCTGAATCAATCACTTCTTGTGACTTCTCATGGTCTTCCCAATAACCCAACATTACCGAATAGCCACGAACACACAGTTCACCCAACTGACCGCGCGGCACAACTTTGCCTTGTTCATCAACAATTTTAATTTCAAGATGTGGATGGACACGCCCTACGGTTCCGACTCGTTGTTCAACTGAATCTGATGTTGAACTTTGTGCACTGACAGGTGCCGTTTCAGTCATACCATAGCAAATGGTAATTTCAGACATGTGCATCCGATCAATGACACGCTGCATAATTTCGCGTGGGCACGGACTACCCGCCATAATGCCTGTACGTAAACTGGAAAGATCAAAATCATCAAACTGTTCATGCTCTAAAATGGCAATGAACATGGTCGGTACACCGTATGCGGCCGTACATTTTTCTTGCTGAATGGCTTTTAACGTTTCTAAAGGATTAAACACCGCCGATGGATAGACCATGGTTGAACCATGCGTAATACAAGCCAAATTACCCATCACCATACCGAAACAGTGAAAGAGCGGTACAGAAATACAGACTCGATCGGCTGGACTTAAGTGAATGGCTTCACCAACAAAATAACCATTATTGAGAATATTATTATGTGTCAGCATTGTGCCTTTCGGGTTACCCGTGGTGCCCGAAGTAAACTGGATATTGATGGTTTCATCAAACTGCGAT
The DNA here is from genome assembly GCF_037572605.1 of Acinetobacter sp. MYb191. Taxonomy (NCBI): domain Bacteria; kingdom Pseudomonadati; phylum Pseudomonadota; class Gammaproteobacteria; order Moraxellales; family Moraxellaceae; genus Acinetobacter; species Acinetobacter sp. MYb191. Next base: position 592,923 of record NZ_JBBGZP010000021.1, read on the forward strand.
TCGCTTGCAACGAGCTCTAGTTGATTGAGCTGTCTCTTGCTGGGGGGAGTGAGCAAATCGCTAAAACGATGCAAACCCGTATGCTCTTCTTCATCAATTTTAATAATATATTTCAAATGTGGCAGTCGTTCTGCCTTTAACACTTTATTTTCAGCACCTTTAATTTCAGGTGCAATTTTCATTAGAATATCTTGATAATTCGTGCTTTTAAATTGCGATGCAATGACCAAGCCCTTACAAGAGACTTTATTCAACACATATTCGAGCTCATTACTTTTATAGGCAGGGTTCAAGTTGACTAAAATGATGCCCGCTTTAAACGCAGCAAACTGGGTAATCGTCCATTCCACACAGTTTGGAGACCAAATCGCAAGTCGATCGCCTTTCTTCAAGCCCAGTTTTAGTAAACTACAGGCAAACGCATTGACCTGAGCTTGTAATTCCTTATACGTGAGTCTGACATTTTGATGCAGGCTGACAACAGCATCTTGTTCCGCATACTGCTGACAAGCCTGATCAAATTTCTCACCAATTGTCATGCCTAATAGGGGCTGACTGCTCGTTCCATAGGCATAACTTAACCGTTCTTGTGTCATCGAATCGATCTCCTTGATTCATTGTAATCTTGTTATTCAACTTTAATTGTTCTATGACTACTTCCCTTCAAACACCAAGCCTTTGTGTTCACACCTGCTACTATTTTTCCTCCTGAACCTGAACTGCATTGACACAAAATTCGGCAATTTGTTTCACAAAGTAGTCTTTATAGTTTTGATCAAACATCACATTTCGAGACGGATTTAAAGGCTCAATTACCACAAAAGTCATAGCACCGACCACACAAAGTGCTGCGGTATTTAAATCTTCAAATCCAAACTCACCGTTAATTTTCCCTGCGGCCAGTATTTCTTTGATGCTCTGTTTAATCAGCTGTTTACTGCGAAAACGTTCATGTTCTAACTCAGCATCGACTGGCTCAAACATGAGTGAATACGCAAGTTGGGGGCTATTCATAGCACGTTTCACAAACGTGGTTACCGCCTTGTCCAATTTCTGTTTTGACGTAAGCTCACTTTCAGCAATGTGATTTAAAATTTTCACCTCATGCTGAATGGCCTCAGACAAAACCTCAATTAACACTTGGCTTTTGTTATCGAAGTATCGATACACCAAACCACTCGAAACTCCCGCGCGTTCAGCAATTGCTTGAATTTGCGCGTCTTTAATTCCCCCTTGAGCAATAAGTTCACGAGCAGATTGCAAAATCGCTTCACGATTTTGTTCCATTCGTTCTTGCATCAACGATGATCTTTTATAACTCATAATTCTATTCTCAACCAGATAAAATGAATTGTAAATCAATTTGTGAATTTTAGTTCACTTTTTTAAAAATTCGATGTATTGTAAAAATCAAGCACAACAAAAATGCTTTATCAGGAACAATAAATACACTCATAGGACGAATGAAGAAATGACCCTACAAAGCTTAAATTTCGGTTTAGATGAAACACTCATTGCACTGCGTGATTCCGTTGCGGCTTTTTGTGCCAAGGAAATTACTCCTATTGCTCAACAAGTCGATCAGAACAACGAATTTCCAGCTCAGTTGTGGAAAAAATTTGGCGATATGGGCTTACTCGGTCTGACCGTCAGTGAAGAATATGGCGGTACAGGTCTAGGTTATTTAGCGCATATCATTGCCATGCAAGAAATCTCACGTGCTTCAGCTTCGATTGGTCTTTCTTATGGTGCACATTCTAACCTATGTGTGAATCAAATTAACCGAAATGGCAGCGAGGAACAAAAGCAGCGCTATTTACCGAAGCTAATTTCAGGTGAATATGTCGGTGCACTTGCCATGTCTGAACCAAACGCAGGCTCAGACGTGGTGAGCATGAAACTCAAAGCTGAAGATTGTGGCGATCACTTCCTGTTAAATGGTTCAAAAATGTGGATCACCAATGGTGGTGATGCTGATGTGCTTGTGGTTTATGCCAAAACGGATCTGCATGCAGGCGCTAAAGGCATGACTGCTTTCCTTGTAGAAAAAGACATGGAAGGTTTTAGCCATGGCACACATTTAGACAAGTTGGGTATGCGTGGTTCGAACACTTACCCGCTGTTCTTTGACAACGTGAAAGTGCCAAAAGAAAACGTAATGGGCGGTGTTGGAAACGGCACGAAAGTACTTATGAGTGGTTTGGACTATGAGCGTGCGGTTTTAAGCGCAGGTCCTTTAGGCATTATGGATGCCTGCATGGACACCGTGATTCCGTATATCCATGACCGTAAACAATTCGGCCAAGCGCTCGGTGAGTTCCAGTTGATGCAAGGAAAAATTGCCGATATGTATTCGACTTGGTTGGCATGTAAAGCGTTGGTTTATGCCGTGGGTGCTGAGTGCGACAAGGCCGACCATAGCCGTAGCCTACGTAAAGATGCAGCAAGTGCAATTTTATATGCTGCGGAAAAAGCCACATGGATGGCAGGTGAAACCATTCAGACCTTAGGTGGAAATGGCTATATCAATGAGTTTTCCGCAGGCCGTCTATGGCGCGATGCAAAACTCTATGAAATTGGCGCGGGAACTTCTGAAATTCGCCGTATGTTGATTGGCCGTGAACTGTTTAATGAAACAGCTTAACCCTCCACAACAATAAAAATGACAAGGATGTTCGTGATGAATCAATTACATAGCAAGATCAATATTCGAAGTGAAGACTTCAAAACCAACCAAACCGCGATGCAAAGCTTGGTCGATGACTTAAAGCAAAAAGCAGAACAAATTGCTTTAGGCGGCGGCGAAGCGGCGCGACAAAAGCATTTGGCACGCGGAAAGCTGTTAGCACGTGATCGTATTGATCAGTTAATTGATGCAGGCACGGCATTCCTTGAAATTGGTCAGTTGGCAGCACAAAACGTCTATGCAGACGATGTGCCTGCGGCTGGTGTCGTTGCTGGTGTAGGTCAGGTCAATGGTGTGACCTGCATGATCGTCGCCAACGATGCGACAGTAAAAGGCGGCACGTACTACCCACTGACTGTGAAAAAACACTTACGTGCTCAAGAAATTGCGGAGCAAAACCATCTGCCATGTATTTATTTGGTTGACTCAGGTGGTGCCTATTTACCAATGCAAGACGAAGTTTTCCCTGACCGCGATCACTTTGGCCGTATTTTCTATAATCAAGCACGCATGTCGAGCATGGGGATTGCCCAAATTGCGGTGGTAATGGGGAGTTGTACGGCTGGCGGTGCATACGTACCTGCCATGTCTGATGAAACCATTATTGTGCGTAATCAAGGGACGATTTTCTTAGGTGGCCCACCGCTGGTGAAAGCGGCAACAGGTGAAGTGGTCAGCAGTGAAGACTTAGGCGGTGGTGATGTGCATACTCGCCTGTCAGGTGTGGCCGATCATTTGGCTGAAAACGATGAACATGCAATTGCCATTGCTCGTAACATCGTAGCCAACCTAAATAAAGCACCACATACGCGTACAACAGAGATTGAAGAACCGTTATTTGATGCAACTGAACTGTATGGTGTTGTTCCAAGTGATGCGCGCAAACCATTCGATATTCGTGAAGTAATTGCGCGCATTGTCGATGGTTCACGGTTTGATGAATTCAAAGCTCGCTTTGGCACCACCTTAGTCACTGGTTTTGCCAAAATCTATGGCATGCCCATTGGCATTATTGCCAACAACGGTATTTTATTTTCAGAGTCTGCACAGAAAGGGGCTCACTTTATTGAACTCTGTACGCAGCGCAATATTCCCCTACTGTTCCTTCAAAACATTACTGGCTTTATGGTCGGTCGCCAATACGAAAATGAAGGCATTGCCAAAAATGGCGCTAAACTGGTCATGGCTGTTGCAACTGCGAACGTGCCGAAACTTACCCTTGTGATTGGTGGTTCATTTGGTGCAGGCAACTACGGTATGTGTGGTCGTGCCTATTCTCCACGCTTCATGTGGACATGGCCCAACTCGCGTATTTCGGTCATGGGTGGTGAACAAGCGGCAAGTGTATTGTCGACCTTAAAGCGTGATCAAATCGAAAAACGTGGCGAGTCTTGGTCTGCGGCAGAAGAAGATGATTTTAAACAACCCTTCCGCGATCAGTTTGAACGTCAAGGCCATCCATATTATGCATCGGCGCGTTTGTGGGATGACGGTGTGATTGACCCTGCACAAAGCCGTCAGGTGCTCGGTTTAAGTTTAGCCGCAGCTTTAAATGCACCCATTCAACCGACCAAATTCGGCGTGTTCCGCATGTAGGAGATGAGCGATGAGCTTTCAATATTTACAACTCGAACAACGCGACCAAGTGGCAACGGTATGGATTAATCGTGCAGAAATGCATAATGCCTTCAATACTCAAGTGATTGAAGAACTGCACCACTGCTTTAGCGAACTCAACACGCGTGATGATGTTCGTGTCGTGATTTTAGCTGGTCGTGGCAAAAGCTTCTCAGCGGGCGCTGACCTGAACTGGATGAAAGAAGCAGGACAAGCATCACAGGCTGAAAATGAAGCCGATGCATTGAAACTAGCGAAAATGCTACAAAGTTTAGCGACATTAAAACAACCGACCATCGCCCGCGTACAAGGCATTGCTTTTGGTGGTGGGATGGGACTGGCTTCTGCCTGCGATATTTGTGTCGCAAGCAGCGATGCTAAGTTTGCAACCTCTGAAGTGCGCTTAGGTTTAGCCCCTTCAACCATTAGTCCTTATGTGATTCGTGCGATTGGTGCACGTCAAGCTTCACGCTACTTTTTAACCGCAGAACGTATTTCTGCGGAACAAGCCCTACACATTGGTCTGGCGCATGTGGTGGCCGATGCTGAACAGTTAGATGAAAAAGTCACAGAAATAGTCGATGTCTTACTTTTGGGTGGGCCAGAAGCACAAACTGCTTCAAAACAACTTATCCAAATGGTCGATCAGCAAGTGTTAACCGAAGCATTGTTGTTGCAAACTGCACAACATATTGCCCATGTACGCCAAGGATCAGAGGCGAAAAATGGCTTAAATGCTTTTTTAAATAAACACAGTCCTGTCTGGATCAAGACAACGGCATAACAACAAGAAAGGATATCGATATGTTTAATAAAATCTTAATTGCAAACCGTGGTGAAATTGCTTGTCGTGTGATCCGAACTGCAAAAAAAATGGGCATTGCCACCGTTGCAGTCTATTCAAATGCTGACGCTCAAGCACAGCACGTGCAACAAGCCGACGAAGCCATTTATATCGGCGAATCCCCTGCTGCACAAAGCTATCTACAAATTGAACGTATTATCCAAGCTGCCTTAGATACAGGCGCAGAAGCCATTCATCCAGGTTATGGCTTTCTATCTGAAAATGACCAATTTGCCAATGCTTGCCAAAAAAACAACATTGTCTTTATTGGTCCACCTGTAGATGCCATTTTAGCCATGGGCCTGAAAGCCACTTCTAAATCCTTAATGGAGAAAGCAGGCGTACCGCTGACGCCGGGCTACCATGGCACCAACCAAGATCCTGATTTTTTAAAACAACAAGCCGATGCCATTGGCTACCCTGTGCTGATTAAAGCCAGTGCTGGCGGTGGTGGTAAAGGCATGCGTTTAGTTGATCGCGGCGAAGACTTTTTAAGCCATCTAGCTTCATGTAAAAGTGAGGCGCGTTCAAGCTTTGGCAATGACGATGTTCTGGTTGAACGCTATGTAGTACAACCGCGCCATATTGAAGTACAAGTTTTTGGTGATACGCATGGTAACTATGTGCATCTATTTGAACGCGATTGTTCGGTACAACGTCGCCATCAAAAAGTACTAGAAGAAGCGCCTGCACCCCAAATGGCAGAGCCAAAACTCGAAGCCATGCGCCAAGCCGCTATTGATGCAGCACGTGCAGTGGATTATGTCGGTGCAGGTACTGTTGAATTTATTGTGGAGCAAGACGGCACAGCGTATTTCATGGAAATGAATACTCGCCTGCAAGTTGAGCATCCTGTAACAGAGATGATTACAGGGCAGGATTTGGTGGAATGGCAACTACGTGTAGCTTTTGGTGAACCACTGCCTAAACAACAACACGAGCTCAGTATTCATGGTCATGCGCTGGAAGCGCGTGTCTATGCTGAAGAACCTGAAAAAGGTTTCTTACCTGCAATTGGTAAAATCCACTACCTGCACTACCCTCAGCAAAATGAACATGTCCGCGTAGACAGTGGCATTGTTGAAGGGGATGAAATCACGACCTTTTACGACCCAATGATTGCCAAATTAATTGTTTGGGCAAAGAATCGTGAAGCCGCACTCACCCAAATGCACCATGCACTGAGTCAATTCCATGTCGATGGCTTGGGCAATAACATTGCATTCTTAGACCGTTTGGTCCGTTCAGAGTCTTTTAAAACCGCCAATCTAGACACCAACTTAATTCAACGTGAAGAAGCGTTTTTATTGCAACATAATGAAACAGCCTCTTCAGAGCTCATCATCACGGCGGCATTGATTGAACTCTTATCCCGCTTTGCCAGCAATAAAACAGCTGCAAATCCTGTATGGCAAGCAGAGTCTCTATGGCGTTTAAATATTAATGCCAGCTATGACATTAAACTGGCACTAAACGATGAAGAATATAAAGTCTATTTCAGCCCAACAGCAAAAGGCTTTACAGCGAAGTACAATGGAAAGAGCGTTTTCATTCAGGGTGAATTGTTAGAAGCACATTTAGCTAAAATTGAATGTGCAACAAGCAAAAAGACCTATGCTTATAGTTCAAATGCACAGGGCCTAACCCTGTATGCAGATGGTCAAAGCTATAAGTTTGCACATATTAAGCCTAACTTTAATACGGAAGATGATGCTTCTGATGCCAACAACTTAAAAGCACCAATGCCGGGTGTGATCACGCAAGTCTTGGTACAAAACAACAGCGCAGTGAAAAAAGATGATGTATTACTCACGCTGGAAGCGATGAAAATTGAATATTCAATTCGTGCTCCACATGACGGCATTGTCTCTACGGCTTACTTCCAAGTCGGTGATCAGGTCAAAGCAGGCGATGAATTGGTTGAGTTTTCAAGCTTGGAAGGTGCCGCATGAGTTAATTTGTCAGAATTGTTGAAGTCGGACCGCGAGATGGTTTGAAAAATGAAAAGACACCACTCACTTTGGATGACCGTCGTAAACTGATTTTAGATTTAATGCAGACAGGACTCAGTGCCATTGAAGTGGGCTCTTGTGTCTCTGCAAAGTGGGTTCCACAAATGGCACAGAGTGACGAACTCTTTGCCAGCTTACCCAAAGATCCGAATATCAGTTTTAGTTTACTGACTCCGAACTTAAAAGGGTTTGAATCTGCTTTGGCGGTCGGCTGTCAGGAGGTTGCCGTTTTTACCGCAGCCTCCGAAAGCTTTACCCAAAAAAACATCAATTGCTCGATTGACGAAAGCTTTGAAAAATTTGCAGACATCATGACTGCAGCGAAAGCCTATAACATTAAAGTGCGTGGTTATGTGTCTTGTATTGTGGACTGCCCCTATGAAGGCGCAATTGTACCGAGCAAAGTTGCACAAGTCAGCCAACGTTTGCTGGACATGGGCTGCTATGAAGTGTCCTTAGGTGAAACAATTGGCACAGCAACACCTGACCGTGTAAAAAAAGTCTGGCAGGCGTGTTTAGCTGAAATGGATGCCGCGAGTTTAGCAGGACATTTTCATAATACCTATGGCATGGCCATTGCCAATATTTACCAGTCTTTAGAGCAAGGCATTCGTGTATTTGATTCGTCCATTGCAGGTTTAGGTGGCTGCCCTTATGCCAAAGGCGCATCGGGCAATGTCTCCACAGAAGACCTTTACTACCTACTCTCCAACATGGGTTATATCACAGGGATTGATCTTGATGCACTGATGGTTGCCAGCCAAAACATCAGCCAAGTGCTACAACGCACCAATCCATCTAACTATGCCAATGCCTACTGGCAAAAGCGCTGTGCCTAAGCTATTCAATTCATAACGAGAACACTATGGTCAATAAAGTTTATTCAAGTGCAAAGGATGCACTGCAAGATGTGGTTCAAGATGGTCAAACCTTAGCGGTTGGTGGCTTTGGTTTATGCGGTATTCCAGAAAGTCTGATTGCAGCCTTAAAACAAACGGGCGTGAAAAACCTCACCTGTATTTCGAACAATGCAGGCGTCGATGGTTTCGGCTTAGGTCTTTTATTAGAAAGCAAACAAATCAAAAAAATGATTGCCTCTTATGTAGGCGAAAACAAAGAATTTGAACGTCAGTTCTTAAGTGGTGAGCTTGAAGTGGAGCTTACCCCTCAAGGCACACTGGCAGAAAAACTCCGTGCTGGCGGTGCGGGTATCCCGGCCTTCTTTACCGCAACAGGTGTCGGCACACTCATTGCCGAAGGCAAAGAAGAGCGTGAATTTAATGGCAAACCTTATATTCTAGAAAACTCGCTCACCGCTGACATTGCACTCGTGAAGGCATATAAGGCCGATACCGCAGGTAACTTAATTTTCCGTAAAACCGCACAAAACTTTAACCCTGTATGTGCAATGGCTGGAAAAGTCTGCATTGTCGAAGTTGAGGAAATTGTTGAAATTGGCACTTTAGATCCAGACCAAATCCACCTGCCGGGTATTTATGTCAATCGCATTGTGCTAAATGCAAACCCTGAAAAACGTATCGAACAACTCACATTAAAAGAGGAGGCTTAACCCATGGCTTGGTCTCGTAATGAAATGGCACAACGTGCAGCGCTTGAGCTGGAAGATGGTTTTTATGTCAATTTAGGCATTGGTTTACCCACACTGGTGGCCAACTATATTCCTGAAAACGTCAACGTCTGGTTGCAGTCTGAAAATGGATTGTTGGGTATTGGCGAGTTTCCAACGGCGGAAACAGTCGATGCCGATTTAATCAATGCTGGCAAACAAACCGTTACCGCACGTCAGGGAGCTGCATTTTTCTCTAGTGCAGAGTCTTTTGCCATGATCCGTGGAGGTCATGTCAATATTGCTATTTTAGGGGCAATGGAGGTCTCACAAAATGGTGACTTGGCGAACTGGATGATTCCGGGTAAAAAAGTCAAAGGCATGGGCGGTGCGATGGATTTGGTGGCTGGAGTACAAAAAGTGGTGGTGCTCATGGAACACTCTGCAAAAGATGGTACACCGAAAATTGTCGAGCAATGCAGCCTGCCGCTTACAGGCAAAAATGTCGTACATCGTGTGATTACTGACCTCGGTGTCATGGACATTACACAGGAAGGTGTGAAATTAGTTGAACTGGCGAAAGATGTCAGTTTTGAAGACATTCAAAAAGTGACAGGTGTTGCTCTGATCCGCTAATTCAACACCATTTATACCAATAGAAAAATAATCCAATGCCTTTAAAGCAGCGATCCTGTTTTAAAGGCATTTCTATCAGCACGGATAGGCTGAATCAAAAATTCATACCTCATAGATAAAAATGGAATCAATGCATGGAAAACTCTCAAAATATTTTGCAACGTTTTGCACTACGCGTCAGTGATTGGTCGGAGAAATGGTTCCCAGACTCTTATATTTTTGCCCTATTGGGTGTCGTGATCGTTGCGATTGCCTCTATCAGTATTGGTGCGCCTGCCAAAGATGTCGCGGTTTCCTTCGGAGATGGTTTTTGGAGTCTGATCCCTTTTACCTTACAAATGTGTATGCTGATTGTGGTTGGTTATGTGGTTTCTGTTTCAAAGCCTGTGGAGCTACTGATTCAAAAAATGGCCCGAATCCCCCATAGTGGCCGCAGTGCGATTGTTCTTGTTGCGACAGTCAGTTTATTAATTTCGCTGATTAACTGGGCCATGAGTACAGTACTGACTGCCCTGCTGGTGATTGCTTTAGCTAAACGCAAAGAACTCAATATGGACTATCGTGCTGCTGCTGCTGCCGCGATTATTGGTATGGGGGCGACGTGGGCCTTAGGTATTAGTTCTTCTGCGGCACAACTGCAAGCCAACAAAGCCAGCCTGCCCGAATCGATTTACAATCTAACCGGTGTGATTCCCTTCACTGAAACTATTTTCTTGCCTCAGTCGATGATCATGACGGCTGTATTGATTATTGCCTCGATTGCTATTGCATTTTGGTCTGCACCCAAAGGGCAAGACATTAAAACCATTGATCAATTCCCTATCCAGTTTGAGGAAGAAGCTAAACCGACACCAACCATAAAACGCCCAGGAGACTGGTTAGAGAACTCGCCTTTATTGAGTATCTTGATTGTACTCTTGGGGCTGGTTTGGATGTTCAATGAATTCAGCAAAAGCAATCCGATCTTAGCTATTTCAAGCTTAAATACCTACAACTTTATTTTTCTCATGCTGGGTATTGCACTGCATGGTACGCCACGAAATTTCCTCAATGCCGTTACCAAAGCCGTGCCAGCGGTTTCAGGTGTCCTAATTCAGTTTCCACTGTATGGCAGTATCGCCTTTATGATGACGCAAGCGTTAAACAGCCATGATTTATCGCTATCACATTATATTGCTGAGTTTTTTGTTTCGATTGCCTCCAAAGAGACCTTTGCCATTGTGATGGGCTTATATTCTGCCATTTTAGGCTTTTTCATTCCTTCTGGCGGCGGTAAATGGATTATTGAAGCACCCTATGTCATGCAAGCTGCACATGATTTAAAAGTGCATTTGGGCTGGTCGGTGCAAATCTATAATGCTGCTGAAGCCTTGCCGAATTTAATCAACCCATTTTTTATGCTGCCCATGCTCGGTATTCTCAAATTAAAAGCCAAAGATGTGATTGGCTTTACCGTCACTCAATTGGTTTTCCACCTGCCTTTGGTGCTGTTCCTACTTTGGATTTTAGGCCGTAGCCTGACCTATATGCCACCTACCTTCTAAACGAGGGAAAAAGAACACAATCTAAATAAAAAAGGACGAATCATATTCGTCCTTTTCTCATTCTATAAATACTCAATAAAGCGTATTTTTTACCTAGCCCAATTAATTAAACACATTATTTAAATACACAATGCGCTCATTGGTTTTTTGGTTAAAGCACTTGGTATATTGCAATTGTTGGTCTTGAGCACGTAAAGCTTCATCCCAATATTGCGACTGCTTTTGATAGGTTTCTTTTTCACTATCCGTCATTTGGTAGACACTTTTTTGAGAAATCACTTTACAGTCTACATCACGTTTTTCAAACCACTCGGTTTGGTCTTGTTGTAGCTGCTGTTTTTGCTCCTCAGCGAAATTGTCCCAAGTTTGGTTCAGTCGTTCCACCACTTTGACTTGATCAGCATCCAGTTCCTTCTTACGAATATTCATGGCTTTCTGTGCCAGTTCCATCTGCGCAACTTCTTGCTCATTATATTGTTTTATATTTTTCTGTATTTCGGCATTTTCTTTTTCATACGCCGCAAACTGAACCGCATGCTGAGTCACCAACACTACACCATCAATCACACCATTTTGATTCGGTACATTCAGGCTAATGCCTTCTTTATCCGTTTTAATGATGTTATAGCTAAATGCACCTTGTAGCTGATCATTATCCAAACTAAGGGAATATTCACCCTCTTCTAAGACATCACGCAAAGTACTTTGATAACCGTCCTCACACTCTTCACATGGACGCGCTAAAAACGCATTTTCAGCACGTTTCTGTAAACCTTTCGGGAAAATCACCACCAACTGGCTTTCACAGTCCAATTGCTTCGCAGTTTCAGGCTTTTCTGTGGTGGTTGAAATCCCTTTAATTTCAAAGCGTATGCCTTTATTAATCTGCGCCAATAATTTTTCATCGGCCTCATATTCACGGCTATCACGCAAACGGCGGTCTAGGGCTTTTAAGTATTCAGCTTTTAAATGCGATTGAATTTGTTCGACATTGGCAGGAGCCGTACAACTCCAATCTGACATTTCTTGTGATTCAGCAACCGTTTCTGTTTTATTCTCTGTTCGGTTACAAGCACTTAAAAATAAACTGCTCAAGATTAGACTGGCAAAAATTGTTTTCTTCATCATTGTTATAAAACCATAAGGCTGTTGTTTTTCGCAGCGTATTTAACCAAAAAATAAGCTTTTATGCGAGTATCTAAATAAAAGAACCCTGCCGTAGCAGGGTTAAAGTATCACTTAGTTGACCTTTTCTACACCACGTTCATCTACTTCACGCACCACACCAGAGTCTGTATTTAAAACCTCAAACTCGATACGGCGGTTTTTAAACTTACCTTCATCAGTTTGATTGTCTGCTATTGGCTTTTCTTGACCATAACCAATCGCTCGCAACTGCGCAGGATCGACGCCTTTAAAAATTAAATAATCCACCACCGCTTGTGCTCGATTTTGCGACAAGGTTTTATTGACTGCCGCATCTCCCGTTGCATCTGTATGCCCCATCACGGTTAGTTTGACTTGAGGTGATTTTTGCATCAGTGCTGCGGCCTGATCCAAAATCGACTTATTGACATCAGGTATCGCCGATGAAGCTGTATCAAAGTTAATAATTTGCAAATTCAATGCCGTGGCAACGTCTAGTGCTCGAACTTGCTCACGATTAATTTCTGCCAGCGCACGCTCAGCATCACTAATACTGGTATCCACGGCACGGTTTACATCCAGTGGTTGCTGAGTCACAACTGTCATATTACGCAGTAAAGTTTTAATTTGATCTGCCACTTTAAGTGCATTGGCTGGATCTTGCGATTGAATCGATAACTGATTGCCAAACCATGTTAAATTTACATTCGGCACACCTTTCAATGCACTGATTACACTGGGTATCGCATCTTGGTCGATAAATTCAGTGTGATACATACTCTGCATATCTGCACCACAGCCGATGCTGTTATTAAAAATTTGCTTTACTTCTTTTTGCAAAATTTCAACATAAGCCGCATTGGCTGAGAAAATTTGGCAAGTGACCAAGTCTCCTGTTGCCCCTGTGGTGATTTGAAATTTAGCGGGTTGGCTGGCAGTCACATTTGCAGGAGGTGCTGTTTCAGTTGTGGCTTTTTCGGTACAGGCCCTAAAAATAAAAGCAAACAATGCCGCAAAAATAATTAAAGCCAAAACTGGCAGTAAAAATGACCGTTTCTCATCTACTTTTGTAGCATGTACACTTGCAGGCGCGACATGTGTAGCCTGTCCTTGTAAGGTATTTACCCCTAATCCGGCTAGTAATGCACTTGCCCACTCAGGTAAGGCTCGGCTAATGGGATCCGTGTTGACCTGTAGTAAATGGGAAATCGCTTCAGGTTCTGAAGAGCCAGCCTCTGTGGCTAAAAATGCTAATGCAGGTGTAATCGAACGACTCAAGGTACTTTCAATTTCATCTGCGGGTGCTGCCCCGCGGACATGATCCAAAAACTGCTGCTTGAGACTGACATTCGATGCAAAAGCATCATTGAGACGTGGATTCAACTGCTGTTGAAATGCAGGAATCAGTTCAGACTTTGACTTTAATATAGACAGTAAAATTGGTAAAAAGGATTGAATTGCTTGATTTTTTTCAAGTAAATGTTGTGTATCACCCTCTAAAACAATTGCAGAGACATTTTGTTTTAGTAAATCCATAAAATCGACATTCATGAAGTCTTACCCCACTCTGTCTCATTGTTTTCATCGTCATTTTTCAGTTTATCTGTTCATTTTTTATACTTTGTAAAATATTGTATTTGCATCAGTTTTATCTAGGCCCAATAAAAAAGCCAGCCGAAGCTGACTTTTTAATCCACGTTTAATGCAATGCTTAAGCTGCAAAAGTTTTTAGAACTTTTCCTTTCACCACTTGATTGATCAAAGGTGTATTTTTCCCTTGCGACAAAATATTGTCTTTATTCACAATCCAGTCTAACTCCGGGTCAACCAATACCCAGCCTGCTTCAGCAGTCCAACGTTCAAGCATATTGGCTACCGTGGCTGGTGCAATCGTGACTTTTTCGACCCATTCTAAAGGGCTAAATAAACCTTCACATACTAATTGCACACCGAAAGCTACATAGGTATCAAAAGCAGTGATGCCCGGTTGTGTTTCAGCAAACGGTGCTAGCTTTGCAGAGCTGCTCAGCGGTTCATGATGGGTACAAATCGCATCAATCACTCCACTTTTCACGCCTTGGCGAAGAAGCTCTTTATCCGACTCAGCGCGTAGCGGCGGGCGGACGTGTGCAAGTGAGTTAAAGCCATCAATCAACTGATCTGTTAAATGCAGCTGATGCATTGCCACATCGCATGTGACTGGCAGGCCTTTATCTTTAGCGATTTTGATCAAATCGACAGAAGCGCCTGTAGACAATAAGCCAAAGTGAGCACGAACACCCGTCGCTTCAATCATTAAAAAATACTTGGCAATGGCAATGGTTTCGGCAATCGCAGGGATGGTTGGTAAGCCCTGACGCGATGCCACAAAGCCCTCATGGACACAGCCATCTTTGGCAATTTGCGGTTCTTCGGCATAAAACACCACCGTCATACCAAGGCCTGCTGCGTATTCTAAAGTGCGCAACACCACATCGTCATCTGCAAAAGGCGCATTGGCATTTGAAACGGCTGTACAACCACCCTTTTTGAGACCCGCCATATTTGCAGGTTGCTTACCTTGTAAGCCTTGGGTTTGAGCACCAATCACTTCAAGATAAATGCCGCCATCCAGCATCGCTTTTTCCATCAAACCATGAATCAAAGCACCATTGTCTTGCACAATCGGTTTTGAGTCTGGCGGTGTAAACACATGCAAAATACCATTTTCACGCGCAGCACGACCTTCTGATTTTAATGTCCCGTGCTGTTGCTGACCCGGCTCACGTAGGCGTGCACATAAGTCCACCATGGTTGGCATCAACCACTTGCCTTGACCGTCAATGGTTTCAGTGACATTGGCTGTTTCATCAACCAACTTGCCATTTTCGATATACACTGTTTGAACCGTATCTGTTTGATGAATTGGGTCAAGAACACGTACATTTTCAATTTTTACAACAGTCATGACTTATTCCTTATCCCGCAATCGCGTCTAACAAACCTTGCTCTTGCAGTTGACCTTGCATTGCAAGCGCCAAAACTGCCATACGTACTGCAATTCCGTTGGTCACCTGATTTAAAATCACAGACTGTGGACCATCGGCAATACTGGAATCAATCTCTACACCACGGTTCATAGGCCCTGGATGCATCACTATGCAATCAGGTTTTGCCATTGCCAGACGTTCTTTGTTTAAACCGTACATTTTGTAGAATTCAGCTTGAGATGACAGCGCAGGCGAATCAATGCGTTCATTTTGAATGCGTAAGGTAATAATCACGTCGCAGTCTTGAATCCCTGCTTCCATGTTATTAAATAAACGCACACCTTCACCATATTCATTAAAACCATATGGCAGCAGTGTGTTCGGTGCAATTACACGAATGTCTTTGCACCCCAGTGTTTGTAATGCAGCAACATCTGAACGTGCCACGCGTGAATGTTTAATATCACCAATGATGGCAATTGAAATATCTTCAAATTTCTTTTTGGTTTCACGGCGAATAGTCAGCATGTCCAACATAGCTTGTGTTGGATGCGCATGACGGCCATCACCTGCATTGATAATTGCAACATGCGGACAAACGGTTTGGGCAATAAAATGTGCCGCACCCGACGAAGAATGACGTACCACAAAAATATCCGCAGCCATCGCTTCTAAGTTCCACAAAGTGTCTCTGAGCGTCTCCCCTTTGGAAGTACTTGAACGTGCGATATCAATATTTAATACATTTGCAGAAAGACGTTTTGCCGCTGCTTCAAAAGTGGTACGAGTACGGGTTGAGTTTTCAAAGAAAAGGTTCATTACCGTTCGACCTTCTAAGAGGTTGTTGGTAATCAGCTGATTTTGGTCATTAAAAAAGGACTGCGCGGTGTCCAATATTTTTGTAAGAGTTTCTTTAGAAAGACCTTCGATGGTGAGGAAGTGTTTGAGATGACCATCTTGGTTGAGTTGAATCTGACTCGGAGTATGCAATGCTGCCAAGTGCATGAGAGATTCCTTGTACGTTAAGTTAACGCATTATACAGATTTTCTTTTTGATTTGGACCTTAGTTTAAAACAATTGCCTTAATTATCATCGGCTTCAAAACTAAGATTATAAAATTCTTATCTATTATTTCAACCAGTTAAATTAAACCATCAAAGGCTAAATTAGCTAAATTCAGAGTTCATCAAATTGCTATAGATATCAATTCTATAGAGTTTCTTATCTCATTTATCCAAGCGGACGTTTTAAAAAGCTCTCTTGCGAGAGCGATCCAACTTTAGCGATTCTTATCGTAAAGCGCCAATATAGTGATGTGACACTTGGGCACGGTAGATTTCTTCTTCAGTGACTTCCAACTCATGTCGTGTCGTGTCGACCTGCTTAGGTTTTTCGATCACGGCGGTTTCTTCATAGTTAAAAACATCCATGACACTGTCTAAACGACTCACCAATCGAATCAGTTCAGCATCTTCTGTACTTAAAGCAAGCTCTGCTATCTGACGTGCATAACTTGGATTTTCCACCAAATACATCACATCAATTACACGCCCCGATACACGGCGCAGACGTGCATAAAGTAAAGTTGCAATTGAAAAAGCATCAGCATGACTTACAACACCGCGATCTAACTTGGTCGACATATTCATCCCCTTTCAAGTGAAAAATATTTACTGACGATCTATCAGAAATCAGTCAGCAAATTAAACTTGCAAGGATTTAGCAAAATACGTACCAAAAACGTTATTGTTCACATGGTGATTCATTTATTTTGATATTTCCGCTGAGTAGAGGCATATTTAAAAAACCATTCAGAGGCAAAATACGTTAAACTTTAGCGAGTTTATTTTGTTTTATTTTGGTCTCTCAAATTTATGAAAACCGCTTCGCGTTTAAGCAGCTATTGGGTTACGTGTGCCGATGGCTTAGAAACCTTACTCCAAGAAGAATTAGAAGGTTTAGGTGTTCAAAACATTGAACGTTTTCCTGGGCGTTTAGTTTTCAAAGGTACACTGGAACATGCCTATCGCATTTGTATGTGGTCGCGTCTTGCGTCGCGTGTACTCACACCAATTCATGTCCATGAACTGGAATTTAGCCATGACGCACGTGATGTCGCTGAAGAGCTCTACGAAGGTGCAATGAACTTTGATTGGTCGCTGATTTTTGCACCACAAAGCACCTTCGCCGTTCGTTTACATATTGAACGTGAAATTAAGGTGAACAGCCAGTTTGCAACTCTACGCGTAAAAGACGGTATCGTGGATTCATTCATGGAAGCTGTCGGTAAGCGTCCAAGTATTGATATTAAGCAACCTGAAATTACCATTTATGCACTCGCAGGAAAAACTGAACACACCTACTGTTTAGACTTATCTGGTGATTCATTACATAAACGTGGCTACCGTCGTTATATGACCGATGCCCCAATTAAAGAAAACTTAGCCGCTGCGATTTTACAAAAAGCTAAGCTCCTTGCAAAAAGGCCCGATATTTTCCTTGACCCAATGTGTGGTTCTGGGACGTTCATTATTGAAGCATTAATGATGCTGACTGACCGTGCACCTGGTTTAGTTCGTCGTTTCGGTTTCAATGGCTGGAATGGCCATGATCATGATCTGTGGATGGGCATTAAAGCGGAAGCAGCTGAACGTCATCAAACAGCCTTGGAACAACCTCTTCCTAAGTTCTACGCATTTGATGCAGACTGGGAAGCAGTAAAAGCCACCAAGCAAAATATTATTGCTGCTGGTTTTGAACGTGTACTTGACCAGATCCAAATCGAAGAACGAACTTTAGCCGATTGGCCAAACTTTGAAGCCGAAGGAAAAACAGCTTTTATTGTGACCAATCCACCTTATGGTGAGCGTTTGGGTGATAAAGCCTCAAACCGTGCTTTATATTTAGGCTTATCTGCTTTGCTGCAAAAGAACTTCCCAAATCAAACCGCAGCAGTTATCGCCGCAGCCGTCGAGCAAGCCGATGTATTGGCCCTGAATGACCCGCAAACCATGCGTTTGATGAATGGTAAACTGCCAATTTACGTTCGTTCAGGTTCAGTTAAACCTGTTGCAGTGATCAAGCCGTTCTTGGAAACATGGCAACCGCAACAGTTTGAAGCAATTGAAGGCGCTGAAGACTTTGCTAACCGTTTACAAAAGAACATGCAGACCTTAAAGAAATGGGCAGTGAAAGAAAACATTCACTGTTTACGTTTATATGATGCTGACCTTCCAGACTTTAACGTCGCAGTCGATTTGTATGGTGAACGTTTACATGTCCAAGAATATGCGCCACCGAAAAAAATCGATCCTGAAAAAGCCAAGAAACGTTTCAATCTTGCTTTACAGGCGATTCGTGCGGTGACAGGTTTAGGCCGTGATGCGATCTTTATCAAAACACGTGCTCGCCAAGAAGGTAAAACTCAATATACCAAGCAAAGTACTGCTTCTAAGCGTTTTATCGTGCAAGAAGGCAAAGCAAAAATCTTAGTGAACTTAACTGATTACTTAGATACAGGTTTGTTCCTCGACCACCGTCAAATCCGCTTACGCATTGCACAAGAAGCACGTGGTAAGCACTTCTTGAACTTGTATAGCTATACCTCTACAGCCAGCTTACATGCAGCTTTAGGCGGCGCGGCAAGTACCACCAGTGTCGATCTTTCAAATACATATTTGAACTGGTCTAAAGAGAACTTCGTCTTGAACGGCTTAACGGTCGATCATGCCGATGAACAACATCAGTTCTTTGCTAGTGATTGTTTTGAGTGGTTAAAAGAAGGTCATGAACAGTATGAGCTGATCTTTATTGACCCACCAACCTTCTCAAACTCGAAGAAGTTCTACGGTACCTTTGATGTACAACGCGACCATTTATCATTGCTCAAACGCGCGATGAACCGTTTAACCACGGATGGTACTTTGTACTTCTCGAACAACTACCGTGGTTTTGAAATGGACGAAGAAATTTTAGCGTTTTTTGATGTCGAAGAAATTACCAGTGAAACCATTGGGCCTGATTTCAAGCGCAATCAAAAAATCCACCGTGCGTGGAAAATTACCCATCCAAAAAACTAATGCACTGAAGATGAAATACCCGCTGGCATTTCATCTTCGCTAAATTTGCATTAGACAATTTTCAGATATAAAAAAGGGACGAAATGCGTCCCTTTTTTATATGTTATACCATCATTTTTGCATTATTCAGTCAGGAAATTGGTTTGCCCATATTTGTAATCAACTGACATTTTCATGACATTCCCTTCACGTTTCACCTGCCCTGAACTCTGCATCGTCGAAAGCATGGTTTCGATCTCTTGATCAGACATGCTAATGCCTCCTTTTTGCAGATAATTATTCATGATGCGCGAGATCATATTTTTATCAAACTGAATATCTGCTTTGTATTCCATTAAACTCGGCATCATTTTCGCCATACCCATCACCGTCGATTGATGACTCGGCATAATACGCCCCGTCACACTCGCTTGTGCAACCCCTTCCCCGATAGCAAATTGGTTCTCTTTGGATTCAAAACGGAAACCTTCATTGATCACTGCCAATAAAGCAGGCTCCATATCTTTTTCCATTGCCTCTTTTGCCAAACAACTGTTTTCACTTTTCGCCAAAATATCAAACAGCGTCTGTAATTTTTGTCGGTTTACATCGAGCACATTAAAATTAAACTGTACGTTTTGGACAGCGGGCGCTGAAGGCATTTTCATTTCATCTAGACGCAATAACATTTCAGTGTTTACAACTCGGTCTGTCAGTTCACTTTGCGTTTCTATACTAAAATTCTTCAGTTCGGCATTGGTAGGTTTATTGATATCTCGATCTGACATTTTCAGCAGATCCATCTTAATTTTGGTTTCCCCCGCCTCAAGATATTCACCATTCAGCCCTTGGTTACTTTCTAACTTCAGCCCCACCATTTGCAAATGTATATTTGGATCAGTGACTGTTAAATTCGGAATTTCAAGCTGTAAATCCAGTATTTTTAACTGTTGTTCGATCGGTTTTGCACGAAACTTTAATGTCATCGGGTCTAATCTAGACTGGAGTTGAGCTTCATTGCGGGTAATCACTGGCGTAGTCAAGGTACTATTCAAAGTACCCAACCAATTCACTTTGCTTTGTACTTTAAGTGGTTCCTTCAACAAAGACTGAAGTGCGCCGGGTGCCTGAGTAATATTAATATCTGAACGAATCGCATATCCATTCCAACTCCGTTGAATATGATCCTGCCCCTTCAATTGGATCACTTCTTTCGGTTTACATGGGTCTAGGGCTAATTCAGCGGTCCAGTTCGCACTGCCATTTAAAGCACCCATTTGAAATTGTTGATATTGCAACTTTAAATCATTCGACTGTTTGGTGCTGTGTTGATAATAAGCCTTCAAGCTTTTATCCGCATAAAGATTACCCCCTACTGCGACCACGGCAAGCGTAAGTACGCCTCCAATACCCCACTTCAATTGAGTCATTTCTTCTATCTCAAGTTGTTTGTTTTTTATTAAAATAAATTATAAAGATAATCCTAAAATAAAGATAATAATTTTGCAAATAAAGCACTTATATGTAATATCTATCACATAAATGTGAAAACTTACGTCACATTTTTGCTTAAAAGTGTCATCTTTTAACATTTCTATCACGCAATAAAAAACCCAGCCGAAGCTGGGTTTTTTAGGTTCAATAAACCGTTTAAATGATTAACTCATTTTCACTTTGTCAAAGCTCAACTGACCATCATGTGCAGTGATCATAATATTGTCTCCGGCCACATAGTAACCCGACAATATTTTTTGAGCTAAGTTGTTTTCAACCTGTTGTTGGATGGCACGTTTCAATGGGCGTGCACCGTATACTGGGTCAAAACCAGCGTCAATCAATAAGTCAAAGGCTTGATCATCCACCGTTAAACGCATATCTTTTTCAACCAAACGATCACGTAAACGATCCAATTGGATATCGGCAATACCACGAATTTGCGCTTTTTTGAGTGAATGGAAGACCACTAACTCATCAATACGGTTGATAAATTCTGGACGGAAATGTTGCGTCACGGCATTCATCACCACTGCTCGAACTTCTTCATCCAACGGATTGTCACCCAACTCACGCACATCACTCGAACCTAAGTTCGATGTCATGACGATCACGGTATTTTTAAAGTCAACCACGCGACCTTGCGAATCCGTTAAGCGACCATCATCCAACACTTGGAGCAGGATGTTAAACACATCGGGGTGTGCTTTTTCCACTTCATCGAACAGCACGACACTATACGGTTTACGGCGTACAGCTTCGGTTAGCACACCACCTTCTTCATAGCCGACATAACCAGGAGGCGCACCCACCAAACGGCTGACAGAGTGTTTTTCCATAAACTCGGACATGTCGATACGAATCATGGCATCGTCACTATCAAACAAGAAGTTTGCCAGTGCTTTAGTCAACTCTGTTTTACCAACACCAGTTGGGCCCAAGAATAAGAACGAGCCGCTCGGTCGGTTCGGGTCAGACAAGCCCGCACGCGAACGACGAACCGCATTAGATACTGCAACCACAGCATCATCCTGCCCGACGACACGGTTATGTAAGAACTCTTCCATATGGAGAAGTTTCTCACGTTCACCTTGCATCATTTTAGCCACTGGAATGCCCGTAGCAGCACTAACGACTTCTGCAATTTCATTGTCAGTGACTTTGTTGCGCAGTAGTTTTGGCTCTTCTTTTTCCTCAACGACTTCTTCTTCATTGAGACGTTTTTCCAGCTCTGGAATCACACCATACTGAAGACGCGACATTTCACCCAAGTCATTTTCACGCTGCGCTTTTTGCAACGCAATACGAGCCTGATCCAATTCAGCTTGAACTTGTTTGGTGCCTTCAACTAAGGTTTTTTCAGCTTTCCAAACTTCTTCTAGATCATTGTATTCGTGTTGAACTTCACTGATTTGCTTTTCAAGATGAGCGACTTCCGCACGACTACCTGCATCTTCATCTTTTTTCACTGCTTCAAGTTGTAGTTTCAATTGAATCAAACGACGTTCAAGTTTATCCAAAGCTTCTGGCTTAGAGTCCAGCTCCATTTTAATACGAGAAGCCGCTTCATCAATCAAATCAATCGCTTTATCAGGCAATTGACGGTCGGTGATATAACGATGTGACATTTTCGCTGCTGCAATGATGGCAGAGTCTAAAATTTTCACACCATGGTGCACTTCATAGCGCTCTTTCAAACCACGTAAAATCGCAATGGTGTCTTCCACACTTGGCTCATCGACCAACACTTTTTGGAAGCGACGCTCTAGCGCAGCATCTTTCTCAATGTACTGACGATATTCATCTAATGTGGTTGCACCAACACAGCGTAACTCACCACGTGCCAGAGCAGGTTTCAACATATTACCTGCATCCATTGCACCATCGCCTTTACCTGCGCCTACCAGCGTATGTAATTCGTCGATGAACAAAATGACTTCACCATCCTGTTTAGACAAATCTTTCAGTACTGCTTTTAAGCGCTCTTCAAACTCGCCTCGGTATTTGGCACCCGCAAGCAAAGAACCCAAATCTAAGGATAAAACACGTTTACCTTGTAGGCTTTCAGGTACTTCACGGTTAATAATCCGCTGTGCCAAGCCCTCAACAATAGCTGTTTTACCGACCCCTGGTTCACCAATCAACACAGGGTTATTTTTGGTACGACGCGACAAAACTTGAATGGTACGACGAATTTCGTCATCACGCCCAATCACAGGATCTAACTTACCTGCAAGTGCGCGTTCAGTTAAATCAATGGTGTATTTATTCAGAGAATCACGTTGATCTTCATGATTGTTGCTCATGACTTTCTCATCACCTCGAATTTTTAAAATGACTTTGCGTAAGCTGTCTGCTTGTACGCCCACGCTGTTGAGTAGCGTTTTAGTTGCCCCCACTTCGGCCAAGGCTTGCATCACCCAATCGGTAGACAAAAACTCATCGCCTGCTTTTTGCGCGAAGCTATCTGCCAAATTCAGCGCTTTGACTGCCTCTGAACTTAAGTTGACGTCTCCTGTAGGATTTGTCAGTGTTGGTGCATCAGCTAGCGCTTGTTTTAATTTGCTTTGTAAAGCAGGTAAATTGGCACCTGCTTGTTGCAACAAACTCAGATTAGAGGTTTCTTCTAACAATGTTGATAAAATATGAATACCTTCAATTGCGGTATGGTCTTTCCCCACTGCAAGTGATTGAGCATCTGAGAGAGCTTGCTGTAAACGGTTTGTGAATTTTTCAAATCGCATTCTTGTTTTCCTCACAACAAATTTCGAACTTGATGGATATATGGGAACAATTGCTCAAAATTCAATTCAAATTTAATTAATTTTTCTACATTTTAACTTATTTTTCATTAGTTTATCTTAATAATAAACTCATAAGACTCGGTTATAAGATGGGTCTTCTCCGCCTTATTTTCAAGCGTCACCCCACATTATTTATGTATTAAAGACCACAACGACCTATCAATCAGTGACAACCAAAATCATTTGATCAATTGTTAATCAAACAAGCAACGCATTTTTCTATTTATTCGTGTGATGAATTGTGTCCCAGTTTACGGAATCAAAACAAAAGCGTGAAGCATGAAAAAGGCCGATCACTAGATCAGCCTCAAATGACTTAAAAGTCAGCGTTTAATTTGCTTCAATAATCTCAAAATCATGGGTGATTTCAACCCCACCATCCATCAACATTTTGCTCGCAGAACAGTACTTTTCTGCCGATAATTCCACGGCTTTTGCGACTTGTTTTTCCTTCACCGCATGACCCGTAATCACGAAATGTAAGTGGATTTTTGTGAACACTGCAGGGATGCTATCTGCCCGCTCTGCCTTGAGTTCACAGCGTACATCGGTAATTTCTTGGCGTGATTTTTTAAGTATGGTCACGATGTCAAAAGAGGCACAACCACCCAGTCCCGTCAGGATCAATTCCATTGGTCTTGGACCACGGTTTTAACCACCATATTCTGGCGATCCATCCATGATAACACTGTGACCACTTTGAGTTTTTGCTTCGAAAGCAACATTCTCTAACCAATGAACAGTTGTTTGCATTGCAAGTACCTAAAAAAAGCTATAGATTGACGAAGTGACTGTACACTAACATAAATTGAGTTGATAAGGAATTTCAGCTCTGACTGTGTGACAAGTTCACCCTAGGTCTGTGCGATCTATATTTTATCCATTTTCGGAACCGTTAGCATGACTTCAAGCTTTTCACAATTAAGCACTGATGCGCTGTCTCCAGGTCAACTCCCCGAGTCAGTCAAAGCATTATTAAAACGCGCATATATTAATCGTTATCCTAAGCGTACCACCATCGTAGATGCAGGCTCAGAATCTAAATCTTTATATTTGATTTTAAAAGGTTCGGTCTCCATTATTCTGCGTGAAGACGATGAACGTGAAATCGTGGTCGCTTATTTAAATGCGGGTGATTTTTTTGGGGAAATGGGTCTATTCGAAGCAAACTCACAACGTACTGCAGAAGTGCGTACCCGTGATGTCTGCGAAATTGCTGAAGTGACTTATGAAAACTTCCATGAACTCAGCAAACAATACCCTGACCTGAGCTATGCAGTATTTGCACAGCTGGTACGCCGTCTAAAAAATACCACTCGTAAAGTGACTGACCTTGCATTTATCGATGTTTCAGGTCGTATTGCACGTTGCCTAATCGACCTATCTTCGCAACCTGAAGCGATGATTTTACCAAATGGCCGCCAAATTCGTATTACGCGTCAAGAGATTGGACGTATTGTCGGTTGTTCACGTGAAATGGTTGGTCGTGTTTTGAAAACACTCGAAGAGCAAGGCATGATCGAAACTGATGGTAAAGCCATCTTAATTTTTGATGCATCTTTAGAAGAGTCAAAAGCGAATGCTGATGACTATGAAGACGAAGAATAAGACTTTTCTCCATAGCTGATACAGCCAAAAGCAAATCTTAGGATTTGCTTTTTTTATGTCTTTAAATCTGCTTCTGCTTTGACAAAATCATGACAAACTTTGTAAAAATAGTGATTTAACCTACTGGGCATAACTATGTAACCTAATTCGACCGAAAAAACGCAGTCCATAAAAGGAAATGTTGAATGCAATTTAAACCCTTAGCCAATACAGGCATTTTGCTTCCTGAAATTTGTCTCGGCACCATGACCTTTGGTGAGCAAAACACTCAAGCTGAAGCCTTTGAACAACTTGACTATGCTTTAGCGCAAGGCATTAACTTTTGGGACACTGCTGAAATGTACCCTGTTCCTCCAAAACCTGAAACCCAAGGTGCAACCGAAAGTATTATTGGCCTATGGATTGCCCAGCGCGGCGGTCGAGACAAGCTCTTTCTAGCCTCTAAAATTGCGGGGCCATCTCAAGGTGGTAGTCATATTCGTGATGGACAGACTCGTTTTAATGCAACCGACATTTCTTCTGCCCTAGATGGCAACCTAAAGCGTTTACAGACCGATTATATCGATTTATATCAACTACACTGGCCACAGCGCCCAACCAACTTTTTCGGCAAATTAGGCTATGAAAACAGTGAAGCCCAGAACACGCAAACCGTGACTTCTTTGCAAGAAACACTACAAGCACTAGAAGCAGAGATTCAAAAAGGGCGTATTCGTTATATTGGCTTATCTAATGAGACACCTTGGGGCACCATGAAGTTTCTACAAATTGCAGAACAACTCGGCATGTCTAAATTTGTCAGTGTGCAAAATCCATACAGCCTACTGAACCGTACTTATGAAATTGGTATGTCGGAAATTGCGAAATATGAAGGCGTTGGTTTACTCGCCTACTCCCCACTCGCTTTTGGCTATCTCACAGGTAAATTCCGCAATGGTGCACGCCCAGCGAATGCTCGCGTGACGCTTTTCAGCCGCTTTAGTCGTTATAGCAACCCTGAAAGTGAATGGGCAACGGAACAGTATGCACAATTGGCTGAACGTCATGGTTTAACGCCGACACAACTGGCTTTAGCCTTCATCAAGCAGCAGTTTTTTGTGACCAGTACAATTATTGGTGCGACCAACTTAGACCAGCTGAAAGAAAATATTCAAGCTTTTGAGATTGATTTATCCGAAGATGTTTTACACGGTATTCAAGCTATTCATCAGCAACAACCTAATCCTGCGCCATAGATATTTCTTATATTAGCTGTTCAGGTGAAGCACTACTTCACCTGTCACAAATAATTGATGATTTTCAAAATCATCAACTGACAGTAAAAAAGGACGCCTTAGCGTCCTTTTTTATTCAAAACAAATTAACGTCTTTGATTATAAACCGCTTGAGCAGCGGCTAAGTTCTTACGCATTGCTTCAATACGTTGGCTATTTGACGGGTGTGTCGACAGGAATGAAGAACCGCCTGCTCCATCAAGCTTATTCATTTTTTCCCACAGACTAATTGCGGCTTGAGGGTTATAGCCTGCTTTAGCCATCAACATTAAGCCACCTTGGTCTGCACGACTTTCTAGGCTACGTGAGTAAGGCAAACCAATACCAATTTGACTACCTAGCTGTGCTGCTGCCGAACCCGTTTGACCTACACCTGCTGCACTTAGACCAATTCCCAATGCCAAATCCGTTAATGCCTGCGCACCAACCTTACTCTTCGAGTGCTCTTCTAAAGCATGCACCATCTCATGTCCCATCACCGCTGCAATTTCAGCATCAGTTAGGTTCAATTTATCTACAATACCTGTGTAGAACACCACCTTACCACCAGGGGCAACATAGGCGTTGACCTGATTTGACTTAAGTACTGCCAACTGCCAGTCAAATTTCGTTCCAGTTTGATTCATTTGATCGGCATATGGCTTCAAGCGATTGAATACACCATAAATACGCTTATAGGTCGTAGATGAGGTATCTAGGGTCTTTGTGGTTCGTGCTTCATTCACTGTTTTGTTGAAGCCTTGGGTTGCTGCTGCATTTAATGTCGCAGTGTCCGCACCTGCCACTTCCGCAAAAGTTGCACAACCTGAAATTGTAACCACACTTGCTGCACACAAACTCATTAATATTTTATTTTTCATTATTGCTTAACTCCATCCATCTCAAAGCATTTTACATAATGTGCTGAATTATATTGAATAGATTTAAAGTGTTAAATATCATCACCACGTTTTATCATAGCAATTATGTAAAAATATCTTCACAATTAAGCACAATAAGCCAAATTTCCGCGCTAGAGCTATATCTACACACCACCTTAAACCTAGTTACATAAACTGAATCAAAAGCCAATAAACCAAACACAGGATATTTAAACCCAAATACAGATGGCTTAAGGGTTCAATTTTTTCCTCAAGGACCACACTTTTACGCTTTGCAAACAGAAATGCATTTTGGAGCAGAATGATCGGCACCAAGATACAAGCAATAATCACAGACAATCCAATGAGCGCACTATAAATCACGTCTGGATCGGTGGTTTGCCCTTGAATAATCATCATCGCGATTGTTGGCGCACCACCCATAGCAAAAAGTAGTGAGTAAAAAATAGTTCCCGCGATATTCTTTTGCATCCTGCCTGCTCATCTGTTTATTATGCATTTTATTCTAACAAGCACTTATACATTATGTCGTGCTTATTCATGCAACTTTAGTCGGGAAAATCTTCCAGCTCAGCAGCTTAAATCAACACCAGTAATGCTCATGCACAGATGTACCGCACAAATAAAAAACCCTGTACGAGACAGGGTTTTTTACTCAATGCTTTATCGCTTAGGCGTCAAATGGATGACGTAAAACAATCGTTTCTTCACGGTCTGGACCTGTAGAAATGATATCGATTGGGCATTCGATTAATTGTTCAATGCGTTTTACATAGTTGATCGCCGCTTGTGGCAATTGATCCATTGATTTCGCACCAAAGGTAGACTCAGACCAACCTGGCATTGTTTCGTAAATTGGTTTTAAAGTTTCAAATGCAAGCGCATCAGAAGAACCAACACAACCAGAATCTGCTGCTTCATAACCTACACAGATTTTCACTTCTTCTAAACCATCAAGAACGTCAAGTTTAGTTAAGCAAATACCTGAAAGTGAGTTTACGTCTACAGAACGACGAAGGATTTCAGCATCGAACCAACCACAACGACGTTGACGACCTGTAGAAGCGCCAAATTCAGAGCCTACAGTCCCTAAGTGCTTACCAATCGCATCACCTACGTCATTTGCAGCGTCATAAACCAACTCAGTTGGGAACGGACCTGCACCTACACGCGTGGTATACGCTTTGGTAATACCCAATACATAGTCAAGATGTAATGGACCCAAACCAGAACCTGAGCTTACGCCACCAGCAGTCGTGTTTGAAGACGTTACATACGGATATGTACCATGGTCAACATCTAGAAGTGAACCTTGAGCACCTTCAAACATGATGTTGTCACCGTTTTTACGGTAATTATGCAGCTCTGTAGTGACATCAATCACAAGTGGTGCAACCACTTCACGCCATTGATCACATAGCGCAAGTACATCTTCTAATTTAACTGCTTCTACGCCGTAGAATTGAGTTAATTGGAAGTTATGGTACTCAAGAAGTTCAGTTAACTGAGCTTTAAGATGCTCGCCACCACGAACCAAGTCTGCAACACGAATTGCACGGCGTGCAACTTTGTCTTCATACGCAGGGCCAATACCACGACCAGTAGTACCAATTTTCGCATTACCACGCTTGATTTCACGCGCTTGGTCAAGTGCAATATGGTTTGGCAAAATCAGTGGACAGTTCGGAGAAATACGTAGACGCTCTTTAACTGGCACGCCTTCTTTTTCAAGAATGTCCATCTCTTTGATGAGCGCTTCAGGAGAAAGCACCACACCATTACCAATTAAGCACAGTACGTTTTCACGTAAAATACCAGATGGAATGAGGTGTAATACAGTTTTCTTACCACCAACGACAAGTGTATGACCTGCGTTATGTCCGCCTTGATAACGAACGACCGCAGCCGCTTGATCTGTGAGCAGGTCGACGATTTTACCTTTACCTTCGTCGCCCCATTGGGTACCGAGTACCACAACATTCTTGCCCATAATAGCCTCATTGCATCATGCTGTTAAAATTGAAGAACTTCTCAGGTTTTAGCTTACCTGAAGAAGTGATTAAATTTGTTCTACAGTCCATTGACCTGCAACATTCACCAACTGGTGCGTTGCATATGGAAGCGTAGTTAAATCATCCTGCCCCAAAAGTTGAATCACGCTCATGCCTTGAGCACGCGTGTGTTCAATCGCTTGGATCAAATCTGTTTGGGTACCTTTGGGTGCAACCACAAGACTGTTTTGCTGAAAACGACCTGCACTAAGTGCATATAAGTCACAACTAAAGCCTGTTGCTGGGCGTGCACGCCCAAAGTGCTCACCAATTCCGTCATAGCGTCCACCTTGTGCCAATGGCGCAGCACGGTTTGGTGCATAAACGGCATACATTAAGCCTGTATGGTAGTGATACGAACGTAGCTCAACCACATCAATACCCATCTGAAGATTTGGCCAACGCGCTTGAATCTCAGATTGTGTGGTTTTCAATGCATCAAAAGCGTGCTTAAATTCAGTATCGGCAATGACTTCTGCACTTAAATGCGTTTGCAAGGCAGCTAAGTCACTTGCATAACGACCTAAAGTATAAAAGTCTGCACCAAAATTTAAATCTTGGGTAAATTCAGCCAATTCTGGCAGTGCTTTACGTTGGTATAAATCAGAGAGTTGGCGTTCAGTCGCTTTGTTTAACCCCGCAAACTTCACCATACTACGGAATAAACCCACATGGCCTAAATCCAAATGGATACCGTCTACAAAACCTGTTTTTTCAAGCAGGCTGATCATCACATCAATCAATTCCACA
The DNA here is from genome assembly GCF_037572605.1 of Acinetobacter sp. MYb191. NCBI lineage: Bacteria > Pseudomonadati > Pseudomonadota > Gammaproteobacteria > Moraxellales > Moraxellaceae > Acinetobacter > Acinetobacter sp. MYb191. The sequence continues at coordinate 622,865 of NZ_JBBGZP010000021.1, forward strand.
TCGGCATCGATGCTGTCTGAACCAAATAACTCGGCACCTAACTGCAAAGGTGTACGCGTGGTATTAAAGCCCTGTGGTTTGGTATGTAGGACTGTTCCTGCATAGCAATAGCGAGCAACGCCTTCAACTGGATGTACATGCGCATCAATACGAGCCACTTGTGGTGTCATATCGGCACGCACACCAAGCAAACGACCAGAAAGCTGGTCAATCACTTTAAAAGTGGCTAAGTCTAAATCTTGATTCGATTCTGATAGAGAAGATAACGATTCGATGTATTCAATGAATGGCGTGTACACCAACTGATAACCTCGAGTTGCGAGGAAATCTAATGCTTGACGACGCAAAGTTTCAATCACTTGCGCCTGTTCTGGTAGTACATCAGCTACACCATCAGGTAATAACCATGTCTCTGAAATGGGCATGTTGTAAACCTAAAATCTTGTCTGCGCGGAACGAATCCGCATAAAAAAATCGGGGCACACCCGATTTCTCTTAGTCTATCACGATACAATGTGCTGTGCATTAGACAATTTCGGAAAATTTAATTTATCGTTTCGATGTCATCGTTAACAACTTTATAAAATCTGACCGATTTTGATTAAGCCATTCCAAACATAGCTTTAGACAATGCCCAAGTATCAGAATAAATAATATTAACTCATCCTAGTGCTCTACAGAGATTGGAAAAATTCATATAAGGCTTTGTTTTATATTTTATTTCCAATAATAACTGTGCTTGCACAAAAGACACATTATTTTATACTTCAGCTCAATTTAACAGCAACAATAAATACAACGTCGTTATACAGATAACACTTTTAATCACATATTTTTACTTGGGGAAAATTCGATGGAAATGCACAGCAACTTATATTACAAGCATCCAGATGCTCAAATCATGTCAAAGTTAGACCGATTATTTCAAGAACATCGCGGCGATGCGAGTCAATTTACAGCTTTGGTCTGTGACATCAACCCAGACCATGGCGCTGAACTGGCCGAAGATATTTTAAATACCGTCGATAATATCGAGTTTGACTTGGGTCCTGAATCACTATACTCCCTCGGGGGTTATTCCATCGCACACTTTGTCCATGGTTCATCAGGTGATGAATTCATGGAAGCGATTTTGTTCTTCCTGAAAGCCTTGCTTCCAGACATCCATGCACAAGCATGGGGTTGCGGTGATGATGATCCTTGGGAATTTTGGTTCAAATTTGAAGGCGATGAACTGGTTCGTGAAGATGATGAACCTTTAAATGACCCTGAAGAAGATGAAGAAATTAAAGCCAGTATTTATGCATGGTGGCACGCAGATCTGCCTAAAGAAATTAAAGAAGGCTTTTTAAACGAAGAGTCATAACATCCTAAGCAGCATGACTAGAGTACAAGTCCTATCACTTTGAGTCATGCTGCCACATTCACAGGCGATTTTGTTATCAACTTTTGATCTACCAAATCGGCAATTCTGTGGTTTGTTTGATATTTTGTAATGGAATTTCTGTTTTAATACTTTGTATATTCGGGATTTTATTTAGACGATGGATTTGAAACTGTCGATAGGCGTCTAAGTCTGCAACCACAATACGTAAAAAGAAATCACAATCCCCTGCCATTAAATGACACTCGACCACTTCAGGAACTTCACGAATCGATTCAACAAATTGGTTCACAGTTTGCGGATCCTGACTTTTTAGCCAAATTCGTGCAAAAACGGTCAATCGCAGATTCACTTTAGCAGGATCAACCAAAGCCACATAAGCCCGAATAATCCCGTCTTCTTCTAGTTGTTTTACTCGTCTTAAACACGGTGAGGCAGACAGTCCGATACGCTGAGCCAACTCATTATTTTGAAGTTTTCCATCAACTTGTAGTACTTGCAATATCCGCTTATCTGTTTGATCCATAAATTCCACCCCTAAAGCATAATTTAGCTCATATTTAATCAATCACAGCATATTATTCCAAACATACTCTATATTAAGCTAAATAAAGCAAAAAATATCTTTGGAAAAAGCCTACACTTATTCACCTACTGCACCAAAACCTAGCACGCATAGGCGATTTAAAATGTTCTCTCTTAGAAATACGACTCAAGAACTCAATGACTCCACCGATTACGTCGAGTTTAAGCGTGGTATTAAAACATCTATCCCCATGCTGCTGGGCATTATTCCTTTTGCTTTGGTCTTAGGAACACAAGCTACTCAAAAAGGCTTTAGCCATTTAGAAGTTCCATTATTTACTGGCCTAAACTTTGCGGGCGGTTCCGAGTTTGCCGTACTCGAAGTCTGGACCAATCCACCAAATTTTCTCGTTTTAATTTTCATTACTTTCCTAGTTAATAGCCGTCATTTACTCATGGGTGCAAGTCTCGTTCCCTATTTACGCCATTTGCCTAATCGACAAGTTTTCCCTGCCCTGTTTTTCATGTGTGATGAAAGTTGGGCCGCAGCCCTTGCCGATGCAGAAAAGAAGAAAAGATTTGGGCTACAACAGGCCTTTAGCATGTCCTACTACGCAGGCATCTGTTTTGCGCTGTACTTGATGTGGGTCAGTTTTACCAGCTTAGGAGCCATTCTTGGTCCTTTGCTAGGCGATGTTCACCGTTATGGATTTGATATGGCTTTTGCTGCAGTATTTCTGGTTTTATTGCGTGGCATGTGGAAAGGATTCAGTGCAGCACGCCCTTGGCTTATCAGTCTCATCAGTGCAGCCATTGCTTATTTATATTTACCGACGGGTTGGTATGTGCCTATTGGGGCAATCTGTGGCATCGCCTCTGCTTTCTTATTTATTCAGGAGGATGAGCTATGATCCACAGCACAACACTTGTCGCAATTTTATTGGTCGCAGCTACCACTTATCTGACGCGTATATTGGGCTATGTTTTGCTGAAAAATAAAACTTTAAGCAACAAACAACGAAAGATTTTGGAAGTTGTTCCGGGCTGCGTACTTATCTCAGTGATTGCACCTTATTTTGTGAAGGACAATGTCGCAGATCTACTTGCCATTGCCATCACTTTAATTGCAGCTTCACGCTTTTCACTCTTACCAACCGTTGTGATTAGTATGCTGAGCGCGGCATTATTACGTACCGCGCTCATCTAAACTGAATTTTTAGCGCTCAGGCTGTACGGCTTTAGCGAGAATATTCACCAACTCAGCGTTTTGTAGTTCAACTTTTTGCAACTTAGAAGTGGTCTGCTCGATCACTTCCTGTTGCACATGCATCTTTTTTGCAAGATCTTGCATAATTTCCAAGGTCTTTTTTAAATTCTCTTCAAGATGATGTACTTTTTCTTGCAGTTGATTTTGCTCTACGCTTGGATCGGTTTTATCTGCCTGATTTTTAAATTGAAACCAAATTAAAAAAATGACAGCGACCGCCAACAACAAAATAAATCCCCAAATTAAGATCAACATAAGCACCGCTCTACATTATTTTCGTTTATGAATTCATGATAACCACAAGTCCGTATTCGGTCTATGCTTATCATCTTGTTTTCAGAGTAAAAGATGCCTAAAAATAAAGAACCTTAGGTGGTTGACGCACTAAAAGATTCACACAAATCTAATAAGCGGTTTGCATAGCCCCATTCATTGTCATACCACGCAAAGACTTTAGCTTGATGCCCCACCACCATAGTTTGCGTTAAATCAACAATGAGTGAATAGGGTGAATGGTTAAAATCCGAAGACACCAAAGGTTCATCCGTCACATCCATAATTTCACGGTAGTCTGACTTCGCCGCCTGAATCAGTACTTCATTAATTTTATGATCGGTAATCGGTGTTTGCGAAATAAAAGTTAAATCAATTGCAGCCACATTAATGGTTGGCACACGAATCGAATAACCATCGATACGATCGGCCATTTTTGGCATGACTTGTTTTAAAGCACCAAGGGCTGACGATGTGGTGGGAATAATATTTTGACCTGAAGCACGAGCACGTCTTAAATCACGATGCGCATGATCCAATACAGACTGATCGGCAGTCACTGCATGAATTTCGGTCATGAGCGCGGTATCAATTCCAAAAGCATCATCAATGATTTTAACCAAAGGTACTAAGGCCTGTGTGGTACATGACACACTGGAAATGATTTGGTCACTGGCTTTCACCTCATGGTGATTCACCCCATACACAATTGCGGCATCAACTGAGTCAAAAGGTGCCGCGCCAATAATGACCCGCTTTGCACCTGCACTGATATGCCCTGTTGCTGCTTCACGCGAGCGAAATAAACCTGTGCACTCTAGAACCACGTCTACATGGAGACTTGCCCAAGGTAAATCTTGCGGGCTTTCCTGACACAATACTTCAACTTTGAGCTGCGCTTGATCTTTAGAAAGATGTAAATAAATCCTTTCATTTTCATAACTTAAATCGACTTTTCCCGGAAAGCGCCCATGCGTGGTGTCATATTTAAATAAATGCAATAAGGTTTCTACATCTGCTACATCATTTACCGCGACGATTTCAAACTGAAAGTTCTTTGGATTTTCAAACCAAGCGCGTAGTACATTACGTCCGATTCGACCAAATCCATTTATCGCCACTCGTTGCATGACTTGCCCTTATTTATAAAATGATGAAAGATAAAGCAGGCCTATATTAATGGATTTATATAGATTTGGTTAAGCTTTCTTTTTCTATCATCCATCAGCGAAGATGATGAATATGAACCCTTAAGTCATAAATTGATCTACCTAACCACCTCGGACCAATCAACTCATTTCCACGAAATGATATAAATATCCAACAATAACAAGCAAAATCTTAGAACTATCGAATACATAGAAATGTCATCAATTCGCCTTAAAGTGATTGGTGCAACATCCTTTTTCCGTTATAATTTGGCGTTTTAAAATTTTTAAGCCAGTATCTGAAGTCAGCGTATTTAGAATAAGACTTTCTTCAGCTACTATTAGCCAAATCGAAATTATGGAGTGACTTGGTTGTGAGTACTCGTTTTATGACATCAGCTGAAATTCGCGAAGCTTTTTTAAGCTACTTTGAATCGCAAGGGCATACACGTGTCGCGTCGAGTTCTCTAGTTCCCGCCAACGACCCTACTTTGTTGTTTACCAACGCGGGTATGAACCAATTTAAAGATTGTTTCTTAGGCCTAGAAAAACGTGATTATGTACGTGCAGTGTCTTCACAAAAGTGTGTCCGTGCAGGTGGTAAACACAACGACTTAGACAATGTCGGTTATACCGCACGTCACCATACATTCTTTGAAATGTTAGGTAACTTCTCATTTGGCGACTACTTCAAACGTGATGCAATCAAATTTGCATGGGATTTTCTCACTGGTGAAGCTTGGTTAGCTCTGCCTAAAGACAAACTCTATGCAACGGTTTACCACACTGACGACGAAGCATTTGACATCTGGAACAAAGAAATTGGTTTAGATGCTAGCCGTATTATCCGTATTGGCGACAACAAAGGTGGCCAATACGCATCAGATAATTTCTGGGCAATGGGTGATACAGGTCCATGTGGTCCATGTTCTGAAATCTTCTTTGACCATGGCGACCATATTTGGGGTGGCTTACCAGGCACACCTGAAGAAGATGGCGACCGTTTCATTGAAATTTGGAACAACGTTTTCATGCAGTTCAACCGCACTGCGGATGGCGTGCTTCACCCTCTCCCAGCGCCTTCTGTTGATACAGGTATGGGCTTAGAGCGTATTTCTGCTGTTTTACAACATGTTAACTCAAACTACGAAATTGACCTGTTCCAGCACTTACTCAAAGCAGCCGCTGAAATTATTGGTTTAGATACCGCTGCACTTGAAGCAGAAGCTCGCGAAAAAGGTACACCAGTTCAATATCCTGCATCACTTAAAGTGGTTGCGGATCACGCACGTTCATGTTCATTCCTGATTGCTGATGGTGTAAACCCATCAAATGAAGGTCGCGGTTATGTACTTCGCCGTATTATCCGTCGTGCAGTGCGTCATGGTAATAAGCTGGGTGCAACAGGTTCATTCTTCCATAAAATGTTGCAACCTTTAATTGAAGTGATGGGTCAAGCTTACCCAGAACTTGAAGCACAAAAGGCACGTATTGAAGCGCAATTACTGAAAGAAGAAGAGCAATTTGCTAAAACCTTAGAGCAAGGTTTGAAATTGCTTGAAGGTGAATTGGCTCAATTGAAAGGTTCAGTGATTCCCGGTGAAGTGGTGTTTAAGCTGTATGATACTTACGGTTTCCCAACTGACCTGACTGCTGACATCGCACGTGAACGTGATTTAACCATTGATGAAGCAGGCTTTGAAGTTGAAATGGCTGCTCAACGTCAACGTGCACGTGATGCAGGTAAATTCGCAATTGACTACAACTCTGTTGTTAAAGTTGAAGGCGAAACTCAATTTGACGGCTATGACGCAACGGTTGGTGAAGGTCAAATTATCGCGATCTATAAAGATGGCGAACAGGTTGACGAAGTCGTTGAAGGTGATGAAGCACTGATTGTATTAAACCAAACCCCTTTCTATGCGGAAAGCGGTGGTCAAATCGGTGATACAGGTATTTTCAAAAACGATACAGGTATTTTTGAAGTCCAAGACACCAAGAAATCTGGCGGCGCTTTTGTCCACCAAGGTATCGTGACTGTAGGTAGCATTAAGCTTGCTCAAAATGTTGAAGCAACAGTCAAAGCAGATATCCGCGCTGCAACTGCGCGCAACCACTCTGCAACTCACCTTTTGCATGCTGCACTACGTCAAATTTTAGGCGAACACGTGCAACAAAAAGGCTCATTGGTTGCTTCAGACATTTTACGTTTTGACTTTGCCAACGATCAACCTGTTTCATTTGAACAACTTCAAGAAATTGAGCGTTTGGTCAATGCTGAAGTGATTGTAAACAGCGCTGTGACCACTGAACTTCTTGACATCGAATCTGCGAAAGCAAAAGGTGCGATGATGCTGTTCGGTGAAAAATATGGCGATGAAGTTCGTGTCCTTTCAATGGGTTCAATCATTGAAGAGAAGAACTTCTCAATCGAGCTATGCGGTGGTATTCACGTTAAACGCACAGGCGACATTGGCTTGTTTAAAATCACTTCTGAAGGTGGTGTAGCTGCGGGTGTACGTCGTATTGAAGCGGTAACGGGTACCAAAGCCATTGAAGTTACTCAAAAAGCTGACCGTGATATCAATACCATCAATGGTTTATTGAAAGCTCAAAAAGACCAAACTTTAGAAAAAGTTGAAGCCTTAGTCGACACAGCATCAAGCTTGCAAAAACAGATTGAGCAACTCAATCAAAAACTTGCCAGCTTCCAAGCTGCTGAACTGCTTAGCCAAGTTCAAACGCTTGCGGGTCGTCAAACGCTAATCACGACTGTTCAAAACATGGATGCGAAATCACTTCGCAACCTACATGACGGTGTGAAATCAAAATTAGAAAATGCAGTCATCGTACTTGCTGGTGTTGAAGGTGACAAAGTTAGCCTGATTGCATCTGTAGCAAAAGACTTTACTGCTTCTATTAAAGCAGGTGACATCATCAAACATCTAGCAACTGAGCTTGGTGGTAAAGGTGGTGGCAAACCTGACTTAGCACAAGGTGGCGCGCCACTAAACGAGAAGTTTGCAACAGTGATGGCAGATTTAACTGCTTGGCTTGAAGCGAAATAAAACTTCACCTTTTGTGTAACTGACCCTGAATGATGCATTCAGGGTCATGGTTTATATGGAACAACTATGGCATTAATCGTTCAAAAATATGGCGGTACCTCTATGGGTACTCCAGAGCGCATTTTAAATGTTGCTCGTCGTGTAAAGCGTTGGCATGACCACGGCCACAAGGTTGTAGTGGTTGTATCAGCAATGAGTGGCGAAACCAATCGTCTACTTGCTTTAGCGAAAGCCATTACCGAAACCCCTGACCCACGAGAATTAGACCAAATGGTTTCTACGGGTGAACAGGTAACGATTTCAATGTTAGCGATGGCGCTCAATTCTATTGGCGTTGAAGCTAAGTCACTTACGGGCCGCCAAGTCGGTATCAAAACGGACAATGCATTTACCAAAGCACGTATCGAGTCGATTGATACTGACACCATGACTGCGCATTTAGATGCTGGTCGTGTGATCGTGGTTGCTGGTTTCCAAGGCTTCGATGCCGATGGTAACACCACCACCCTCGGCCGTGGCGGTTCAGATACTTCTGGTGTAGCACTTGCTGCGGCATTAAAAGCAGATGAATGCCAAATCTATACAGATGTAGATGGCGTTTATACCACTGACCCACGCGTTGCACCAAAAGCGAAAAAAGTAGACCGTATTTCATTTGAAGAAATGCTGGAAATGGCATCACTTGGTTCTAAAGTTCTACAAATTCGTTCGGTTGAATTTGCAGGAAAATACCAAGTGCCTTTACGCGTATTATCAAGTTTTGATAATGACGATGATGGCGCATTCGACGAAGAATTTAAAAAGAACGTCGGAACACTAATCACCACTGAGGCGGAAGACAACATGGAACAACCAATTATCTCTGGTATCGCATTTAACCGTGACGAAGCTAAACTTACGATTCTAGGTGTTCCTGATGAACCAGGTATTGCATCTAAAATTTTATCGCCAATTGGTAATGCCAACATTGAAGTGGATATGATTATCCAAAATGTTGAAGAAGATGGTACAACTGACTTCACTTTCACGGTAAACCGCGGCGAACTTGCAAAAGCAACAAAAATTCTTCAAGAAACTGCTCAAGCCATTGGTGCGCGCGAAGTTGCTACACGTGATGACATTGTTAAAGTGTCAATCGTAGGTGTTGGTATGCGCTCGCATGCAGGTGTTGCAAGTAAAATGTTTACTGCCTTGGCTGATGAAGGCATCAACATTTTGATGATCTCAACTTCAGAAATCAAAATTTCTGTGATTATTGAAGAAAACTACCTAGAACTTGCTGTACGTTCTCTACACACTGCTTTCGGTTTAGACCGTGAACATGGTGAATCAAGCGCACGTGCTTAAGCAATCTTGCGAAAAACTTGTCATTGTCTGACAGTTTTTGCAAAAGACTACAAAAATCAGGAGCCACTATAGTTTTTTCTATAGTGGCTCTGTTATATTAAGCCCGAGGCTTTCTTAAATTTAGATGAATGTTATACCTAATGTCACTAGATATCTAAAAATTCAAGTGTCATGCGGTTGTATTAAACATTTGTTTAAATTTTTTTAAATACAAAAAATTATGTATTTTACTTTAGTACAACTGCAGGTTTAGCGTTTTGCAAGGAGATAAACATGCTGATTTTGACCCGACGCGTCGGTGAAACATTAATGATTGGGGATCAAGTAAGTGTTACTGTACTTGGTGTCAAAGGCAACCAAGTTCGTATTGGTGTCAATGCTCCCAAAGAAGTATCTGTACATCGTGAAGAGATTTATCAACGCATTCAGCATGAACGTGCAATGCATGAACATCTTCAACATCTTGATCAGGACTACCAGCCTGCATTTGAAGATGAAGGTGCACAGCAGAATAATTTCAATCGTTAAGATTGAAACATTCAGATATAAAGCGGCCCGATTGGCCGCTTTAAATTTTTATACAGTCTCTTTTTGCTCAAGTGCCTCGATCACTTTCTTTACAGGCCCAAAACTGCGACGATGCTCGTCAATGACCCCATGTTCAGCAATCGCCTCAAAATGCGCTTTGGTTGGATAACCTTTGTGTTTGGCAAAACCAAACTGAGGATATTTTCGATCCATCTCAATCATTTGATGGTCACGTGTCACTTTGGCCAAAATACTCGCCGCTGAGATTTCAGCATGTAAAGCATCCCCGCCCACAATTGCCTCACAGCTCATACTCAAGCCTTGTGGAATTTTATTACCATCAACCAAGACATGTTCGGGCTGTATTGCAAGCTGTTCAACCGCGCGGCGCATCGCAAGCAAAGATGCTTGTAAAATGTTGATCTCATCAATTTCAGCAGCACTCGCCTCAGCAATCGCCCATGCCAATGCTTTTTCCTGAATTTCGACAAAAAGTTTTTCACGTTTTTTTTCGGTCAGTTTTTTGGAATCATTCAACCCTTGTATCGGGTTATTCGGGTCTAGAATTACCGCAGCAGCGACCACTGAACCCACCAAAGGGCCGCGCCCTGCCTCATCTGCACCTGCAATTTGCATTTTCTACTCTCATAAAAAATGGCTGATCAACAGCCATTCTAAAATTTAACAATTTATTCAGCTTAGTTTAGCATTTCAGAGGCGCATGTGGCTGTTGTTTTTGTTGCTGCTAAAGCGCCATAGGTTGCCTTTGCTTTGGGATCAATTGCCGCCAAAGCTAACTGTTCTTTAGACAACACTTTGGGTGAGTTATCACCCACACAATTACATACTTCACGTTTTTTCTTTTGTTTTTGGTCTTCTGATAACAGCTTACTGCCCATGATCCATGTCGGATTAGTTTCTATTTCATCCATACATTTTGCATGTGAGGCCATTTTAATAGCCGAGATTCCATCATCATCTGAGCTAGATAAAGGATTCGACACACACGCGGAAAGCATAAGCGAGCCAAACAAACAGAGAATTAACTTATCATTTTTCATACAGATACACCCTTTGTTGTAAAAGAAATCAGGCTTCAATTGTTATTATTCACATCAATATAAAAGATAAACGCCAAAAAGTACAAAAAAACCGCAAAGAAGCGAGGCATGTCCCCGCTTCTTTGATATATCACAACTTAATTCACCGCTTCAGCCACACATGCATTGATGGTTTTGGTTACTGCATTGCTAATAATGGTTGTACGCGCCGCAGGGTCAATGGCCGCTGTTGCCACATCGACAGCCGTAACATTTTGCGGGGCGTTGTCACTTACGCAACCACAAATTTCAGTCTGAATATCGGTTTTTTGGTCCGTCGTCATAAATTTGGTTGCTGTTTTCCATGCTGGTAGATTATTCAACTCAGTCGTACATTTTGCATTAATGGCAATTTTAAGCGCCGCTGTACCCAGTTGTTGCGTGGTGGTCGACGTATTGGTCGTTGCCATATCAGTCGCTGTACAAGCCGAAAGGATCAAAGCCAAAGGAGCAAGCACTGCAATCATTTTTTTCACGGAGTTATCCATTTATAACAGTTAAAGTGCGCGTATTTTGCCGAATCTTTGCTATTTACGGAAACACTATTTCCATGCCATTTTAATATCTTTCGCTTATTGCACAGTTTTAGATCAGTCATGCGCCATTGGTCTGTGCAGCGTTGCAGAATATCAACGCTATGTTGCATCTACTACATTTTTGACCTATCTATAGTTCTATAAAATAGCGCAACATAAAAATGGATGTGAAGAATCTAATGAACTCGGCAAATACCCATTACACGCGTACTGCTCAAATCCTGCATTGGCTCATGGCAATTATCTTTATTGCTGCTTGGCTGATTGGGTTTTATAGCGGAAACTTCCTCAGTTATGATGCTGATGGTAGCTTTAAAGGGGATGTCATTACCTTACATAAGAACATTGCAACCACAATTATTTTTCTAGTGGTGATTCGTATCTTTTGGCGTTATACCCACCCTGCACCCAAACTTCCAGACAGTATGTCACCATTAATGCAAAAAATGGCACACCTCGGTCATTTGGCTTTATATTTCATTTTGTTGGCTTTGCCAATTACTGGCTGTTTATTTAGCTGGAGTGCTGGGCACCCTGCGCCTGTATTGTACCTTTTTGAAATTCCCCGTTTAGTACAAGATAACCCTGAATTACTCGCGATCGTAAAACCTTTACATATCTGGATTTCATGGGCAGCAGGATTGCTGTTGGTAGGTCATATTGGAGCAGCACTAAAACACCACTTTATTGATAAAGATAATGTGTTAAATAGCATGACCAAACAAGCAAAGTAAGACCAAGTTGAATCAGCCTAAAAGCATCAATGTGTTGCTTTTAGGACTTCATCTACCACACATCCCTTAAGTGTATTCAACACACCCTGTTGTACCACTTGTTTTTTGACTTGTGCATCAACCACTGCACGTAACAAAGTTGTTGCAGGAATATCCTTTAACGCATTTTCACCCACGCAACCACAGATTTGCGTTTGGAGCTGATTCTTTTTCTCTTCACCAAGCAATGCTGTACTGACTTTCCATAGCCTTGTCGCTTCAAGCTCAATACCGCACTGATACACCACCACTGGCTTTAATAGCTTTTGAGTTAACCCTGTATCCGTTTTGAGCAAATAAACTGCAAAGAGCACAAAAATAACCACAAGCACCGCAATCATTTTTTTCATATCGACCTCACATAAAAAAGACAGAGCGAACTCTGTCTTTAAAAGGACATCAGATTAAGCAATGGCTGCAATTTCAGCCGCCCATTTTTGCTTCTCTTCTGCCGAAATAAACGACGCCTCAAAAGAGTTCAGCGCCAATTGTTTTAGCTCAGCTGCTGTTAAGTCTAACGCATCTGTAATGGCAATAAAGTTATCATTCATATAACCACCAAAGTACGATGGATCATCTGAATTTACCGTCACCTGCACACCTTGTTGCAACAAACGGCGGATATTGTGCTGTGCCATATCGTTAACGACACATAGCTTTAAGTTGCTGAGTGGACAAACTGTCAGTGGCATTTTCTCTGCGATCAAACGCTGCATTAATACAGGATCTTCTTCAGAACGCACACCATGGTCAATACGATTCACTTTAAGCAAATCTAAAGCTTCCCACACATATTCCGCTGGGCCTTCTTCACCCGCATGCGCAACCACTAAAAAGCCTGCTTCACGTGCTTTAGCAAAGACACGTTCAAACTTTGAAGGAGGATGCCCTACTTCACTTGAGTCCAAGCCTACGCCAATGATTTGATCTTTATAAGGCAATGCCTGTGCTAAAGTTTCAAGGGCTGCTTCTTCACTTAAATGACGCAAGAAACACATAATCAAATGCGAACTAATGCCGAATTTTGCCTTGGCATCATCACATGCGCGTTGCAGACCATTAATCACTGTTTCAAAAGCAATACCACGATCTGTATGCGTTTGTGGGTCAAAGAACATTTCGGTATGTACTACACGATCTTCGGCACATTTTTCAAAGTATGCCCAAGCCAAGTCATAAAAGTCTTGCTCATGAATCAGTACATTTGCACCTGCATAATAGATGTCTAAAAACGATTGCAAATTGTGAAAATTATAAGCCTGTTTCACTTCTTCAACCGACTTATAAGGAATGTCTATTTGATTACGCTGTGCGATTGCAAACATGAGTTCTGGCTCAAATGTCCCTTCAATATGCACATGCAATTCAGCTTTTGGTAAAGCACGAATGAGCTCCAATTGACTCATATCTTTTCCTCTTTAAAAATAAAAAAGGGCGTAAACTGAGTTTACACCCTTATCACTATTTGATGAATTAGCCGCCAAACAATGCGAATTTTAATGCCCAAAGCACAGCCACAATCCATACCATGTACGGTACAGTCGCCGCTTTACCAGTGAATAATTTAACCAATGCATAGCTAATAAAGCCCATCGCAATACCATCTGCAATTGAGTAGGTAAATGGCATAAATACAATGGTTAAGAACGCAGGAACGGCTTCAGTAATATCATCCCAATCAATATGGGTAATTCCCTGAATCATTAACACACCAACAAATAACAATGCTGGAGCTGTTGCAAAACCGGGTACAGATTGAGCTAAAGGTGCTAAAAACAAACATAAGATAAATAACACACCGACCACAACGGCGGTTAAACCTGTACGGCCACCAGCAGCAACACCGGCAGATGACTCAATATATGGTGTCGTCGAAGATGTACCTAATGCCGCACCTGCAACAATTGCAGTTGAGTCTGCAAATAATGCTTTTTTCAAACGTGGAAGCTTGCCATCTTTCAGTAAGCCTGCACGGTGTGACACACCAACCAATGTACCTGTTGAGTCAAATAAATCGACCAAGAAGAATACAAAAATGACACCCACTAAGCTTGCTGTAAATAGGCCTTCAAAGTCCATTTGCATGAATGTTGGAGCAATTGATGGAATCTCACCAACAACACCTTTGAACTCGCTTAAGCCCATTGCTGTTGAAATTGCAGTTAAAGCTAAGATGCTGATAATAATGGCACCACGCACTTTAAAGTGATGCAGTACAACCACCATCAAGAAGCCAAATAAAGCCAAAAGAACTGTCGGTTGCTTTAAGTCGCCCAATCCAACCAAAGTCGCTGGATTGTCCACAATAACGCCTGCATTTTTTAAAGCAATCAACGCAAGGAATAAACCAATTCCGCCGCCAATCGCAAGCTTAAGCGACATTGGGATTGCATTCACAATGGCTTCACGGATCTTAAACATACTGATCGCAATGAACACCAAACCTGATACAAACACTGCAGCTAAAGCAGTTTGCCAAGGCACACCCATACCCATACACACCGAATAGGTAAAGTAAGCGTTTAAGCCCATACCTGGTGCTAATGCAATTGGATAATTTGCAACAATACCCATGACCAAACAGCCGATTGCGGCTGCAAGACAAGTCGCTACAAAGACAGCACCATGATCCATCCCCGTTTCGGATAAAATCATTGGATTCACAATAATGATGTAACACATGGTTAAGAATGTGGTTACACCTGCAAGAAGCTCTGTACGAAAACTGGTTTTATTTTCACTCAGTTTGAACATACGCTCGAGCATATTTTCTGAAGATGGATTAGGAGTCGTCATGACCTAGCCCCTGTAAATAAACTTTTAAAACTGTATAACTGCCAAAAAATTTAGACACTCAGTACGATGAAAATCTGATTAAATTTCTGGAAGTTAAAGCAATGAATATGCCAAATTTCCTCAATTCAGGAAAAGTTTATTTAGCCATGAATGGTTCAAACGCAGGGTCGAACCATATATACCTAAACAAAAAAGCCGCATAAACCGTATGCAGCTTTCAACAAAAACGTCATTTTAGACTCAAAATCTAAAATTCAATATATCTTGGCGCGAATTATAACACACTGATTTTTAATTGTTTTAAATTTATTTTTAATTAAAATTCAACATGATAAGTCATTTACACATGATTTTATTCTATCTTAAACGTCAAAGTACTTTAATGGAGACCTGCTCGATTATTGCTTCAGCATCACTTTGAAGCGGGCTATTGACTTTTTCAGGCACGACCTTTGCCTTTGAGAAAGGACTCAACTTTTGCACTTTAGGCTCAGCACTGTTCATGAGTTGATTCAACTGTTGCTGTTTTTTCGTTTCTGTATCCTGAAAAACAACAAACCCAAGCAAACAAACTGCAGCCACAAAAATAGGGATTAGAATTTTTTTCATGACATTCACAATATCCACAACTGCTTTAGCATGATTACAAATCATAACAAATAATACAAAAGGCAACACATTTATCAGATAAAAAGCATCTTCACACTTTATAGTTTTTTCTGATTTAATTATTTCAATAACATAAGATTAAGTTAAACGAGTGAGAAAAAAATATGATCAAAGTGCTCAATTTTGTAATATTTTATATTTCAAAAAATTACAGTTGATTAACCTTTTATGAACATAATTTGGTTTAGACAAGATCTTCGCATACACGACCATGCTGCACTTTGGCATGCAAACCAACATGGACCTATGCTGGCCTTAGTGATCCTATCCCCACAACAGTGGCTATTACATCATGACGCGGCTGTAAAAATTGATTTATATGTCAGACAATTGCACGATTTAAAACAGAGCCTTGCTCAGCTGAATATTCCTTTGGTCATTCTAAATATTCCGCTGTGGCAAGATATTCCACGTCAGCTTTCATCTTTATGTCATACACTGCAAGTACAACAGATCTTTGCAAATATCGAAATGGGCGTGAATGAACTTAAGCGCGATGCCGAAGTTCAACAATGCTTAAATCAGCAACACATTGAATTTACGCTCTTCCAAGATCGAACCCTCTTTCCCTTAAACAGTATTCGTAACCAATCTGGTAAGCCCTATCAAGTCTTTGGCGCTTTTAAAAAAACCTGTTATGAGCGCTTAAATATTGGCTTACCGCAGTGCTACCCTCTCCCTTCTGCACAGCAACCTATACAGCTTCCTGCCGATTTAAATACAACCATTCCACACATTGAATCACTGATTGATGTAAATACGAATGAGTTAAATCAAATTAAAGCCTATTGGCCTGAAACGGAAATATATGCGCTTTCAGTGCTCGATGATTTTATCGATCACAAAGTTAGTGACTATCAAAAAGAAAGAGACTTTCCATTTTTAAATAGCACCAGCCAACTTTCGGCTTATTTAAATCTTGGGATCGTGTCCATTCGCCAGTGCCTCAATGCCCTGTTTCGTGCTCAACACGGTCAATTTATGATTGATAACACAGGCCAGCAGACTTGGTTAGATGAATTACTTTGGCGGGAGTTTTATCAGCATATTTTATTTGATTTTCCACAGGTCTCTAAACATCTGCCATTTAAAGCCAACACACAGCGTATTGTATGGCGAGATTCGCCTGAAGATTTAAACGCATGGCAACAAGGTCGTACTGGTATTCCAATTGTGGATGCAGGTATGCGGCAACTACTTGCGACAGGCTGGATGCACAATCGTGTCCGTATGATTGTTGCAATGTTCTTAACTAAAAACTTGTTGATTGATTGGCGACTGGGCGAGCAATGGTTTATGCAACATTTGGCTGATGGTGACTTAGCAGCCAATAATGGCGGATGGCAGTGGTGTGCCTCCACGGGCACTGATGCTGTGCCTTACTTCCGAGTCTTTAACCCTGTGAGCCAATCTCAGAAATTTGATAGCAATGGTGACTATATTCGACAGTGGCTACCAGAGCTTGCACATTTAGATGCCAAAAGCATTCATGAGCCTTATGCGAAGCAGCCGAATATGGAATTGGACTATCCCCAACCAATCGTCGATTTAAAATCGAGTCGTATTCGTGCCATTGAAGCATTTAAAGGGCTTTAATCACCCAAAGCTTGGGCTAAGTTCTGCTTAGCCAGACGCTCATAGCGCTTTTGGAAAAATGGCGTCTGGTACAGTGGCTGCGTTTCTAAAAAGTGCCTTAACACTTGCTGACGCTTCTTCACATAAAGTGAGGGCTCAACCCAAGCATATTCTTGCTGAATTTGGCGTTCATATTCAGCAAAACGCATAGGATCGCTGGCTAAAATAGCCAGATCAATATCCAATAGATAAGCCAAATCAGTGTCAACTGTCGGTGCATGTATTTTGGTTGCCAAAATCCATGCATAGATCTTTGCAATTTGCTCAGCTCCAAGCACATTTTCAAGCATCTGTTGCATGTAGTCGGCGCTTTGCTGCTCATTGTCATTTGCTTGCGGGTTATAAATGACATCATGAAACCAAATGGCCAACTCAACAGATAAAGTATCGTCTAAGTAGGTTTTGATCTGATGAAAATGCTCAAAACATTCAACAATATGTTGAATGCTATGATAATGCTGCTGTACTTCACTATAGGCGTTATACAGCGAGGCATGGAACTTTTGAGTGGTATCGTCATCCAAACTCAATTGCTTTGCGGTGAGCGCCCAATAGTCCTGAAACTGTTTTGTATACTGCACCATTGGAATGCCCTTTCGTTATGCTGCCTGTTCATCTCGTTTAAAGACCAACTCACCTTTTAATGAGCTGTCGGCATCAAAGTAATAACCATCTGTCTGGAATGATTTTAACCCTTCAATTTGATCAATTTGGTTTTCAATCATATAACGCGCCATC
Source organism: Acinetobacter sp. MYb191 (assembly GCF_037572605.1). NCBI lineage: Bacteria > Pseudomonadati > Pseudomonadota > Gammaproteobacteria > Moraxellales > Moraxellaceae > Acinetobacter > Acinetobacter sp. MYb191. The sequence continues at coordinate 640,652 of NZ_JBBGZP010000021.1, forward strand.
AAACCACGCGCTTTTTTGGCATAGAAACTAATGACTTTATATTTGCCATTTTTCTGATCTAAAAACACAGGTTTAATAATTTCTGCTTGAATTTTGCTTTCTTTCACAGATTTATAGTATTCATCCGAAGCAATATTCAGCAAAATTTTAGAACCTGCCTGTTCTAAATCTTGGTTAATTAAATCGGTAATGTGATTGCCCCAAAACTCATACAGATTATGTCCGCGTGGGTTAGCCAGCTTGGTTCCCATCTCTAAACGATACGGCATCATCAAGTCCAGTGGACGTAGCAAACCATATAAACCTGAGAGCATTCTTAAATGTTGCTGTGCATATTCAATGTTCGACTCTGACAAATGATAAGCATCTAAACCGGTATAGACATCGCCCTTAAAAGCAAACATGGCTTGTCGCGCATTGGCAAAGCTGAACTCTGGCTGCCAATCACGAAAGCGATCGACGTTTAAAGTGGCAATTTTTTCACTGACGCTCATTAAGCTTGCAATTTCACTTGCCGACAGTTTGCGACTAACTTCGATCAATTCTTGGGAATGTTGCAGCAATCTGGGTTGTGTATACGCATCGGTAGGTAAAGCAGTTTGGTAATCTAAAGTTTTGGCAGGAGAAACAAGGGCAAGCATAGATAACCTGATTAAAAAACAATTAAACAGACTATATCAGTAGACTTATTTTATTGCCAATCTGTGTTTTTAATAAGCATAAACGGTTAAACTAGCCCATTCTCCTGTTATATGTATCGATTCTCTATGTCTGAGCAGATGTTCATTCAAGGTCCAGTTGGGCAAATTGAAGTTTTTGTAGATTATCCACAGGGTGAAGTGAAAGGATTCGCGGTAGTTACTCACCCCCATCCACTCCAAGGTGGTACGCCTCAACACAAGGTTCCTGCATTGCTTGCGCAAATGTTCTTAGAACGCGGTTGCATTGTGTACCGTCCAAGTTTCCGTGGCTCAGGTCAAAGTGTTGGTCTACACGACGAAGGTCATGGCGAAACTGATGATGTTCTTGAAGTGATTAAGCATGCTCGTGCAGCACATACAACTTTACCCTTCTATGCAGGTGGTTTTAGTTTCGGTGCGCATGTCATGGCAAAATGCTATGATGCTTTACAAGAAGAAATTCGACCAAAACAAACCATTTTATGTGGTCTACCAACGGCAACTGTTGCAGGTGTGCGCCACTATGTAACACCACAACTTAAAGGTGACATCTTATTCATCCATGGCGAAGCCGATGAAGTTACTTTACTGTCTGACATGATTACATGGGCTAAACCGCAGCGCCATTTAGTGACTGTATTACCTGGTGCAAACCATTTCTTTACCGGTTACTTAAAACAGTTACGTATTGCGATTACACGTTTCCTGTGGATTTAACACATCACTCAGTTCAGGAAAGAAATGGATGTCTAACATTAGCCCCTTTCTTTCTTGAACTTTTTATTTTTAATCTAAACTTCTCTCTTTTCTATTCAAACGCTTAATAAGTCATTTCAAGTAGCTTCATTATTCGTCCCTTATATATCTTCTGTTCCCAAAATAATTTTAAGCTTCCTTTTGAGTGCTAAACTCAATCAGCACTACCTCCATCAAATACCTGTTTTAAAAATAAGTGAGGGTTGAACCCTTCTAATGGTACTTTATGCAACAATCTACGCTTGAACTTGATATATTCTGCACATCATTATTCAAATAATAAATTATACAATCAACATCTTAGCTCGTGAGAGCTATTCATTTAAATAATTTTTAAAATATTCAGGGATTTTATGAAAACAATTCTCGGGGCAGTTTTAGTCACTATAGCCACCACATCTGCCTGTGCTCAGGACATTATAGGAACTTGGCGTTATATCGATGATAAAACTGGAGAACCCAAAGGTCTGGTGAAAATTGAAAAGCAAGCCAATGGGACTTATGCTGGAACTGCACTGAAAGCAACTCCTCGTCCAGGCTATACAGCTAAAGAATTCTGCACCAACTGCCCTGCACCTTACACCGATAAGCCTATTATTGGTATGCAAGTGATTACCGGTTTAAAAACTGAAAATAATATTAATTATACACATGGCAAAATCATTGATCCCGTTTCAGGCAAGCTGTATAGCCTAAAAGGTAAAATTAGCCCAAATGGGAAAAAACTATTCTTAAGAGGTTATTTAGGCGTTTCTGCTGTGGGACGCAGCCAGACTTGGTTACGCGTAGAATAAGGCTTATAGCACATCCAGTTATAAGCGCGTTGACCTATCAAAATATTAAACGTGTTCTGTCCTAAAAAATGCTGAATTATGAAAAACCAATTCAGCATTTTTTATCTATTCAATTAGCCTTTCCACTCAAACTCAGTAAAACTTTTATCTGTTTTTAGCGTATTTTCAACCGCTTGTGCCAATTGATTCAACAAGCTTCGTTCAGCAATTCGGTCTAACCAGTCTTGCTCTTCATCTGGATAAGAGGCAATTTCGCACACCAGATTTCCTTCGCTGTCATGACCTTGGCACGTAATAGACAGTGGCAAAGTATGATTATCGACACTCACAGCCACCTGATCACCACTTTGTGGCAATGTTTCAAAACCAAATTGACCTAACTTTTGAACCAGCAAGTCTTGTACCTGCTTCTGTACCACACCGCTTTCACTTACTTCCTGCTGCTGTCCATGCTGTGCTGTAAATTGTAATTTTCTCATTGATCATCCCAAAGGCTTTTTTGTTATATGGGTTTAGCATAATGGCTTAACACAAAACAGCCAAGCAAAAGCTTGGCTGTTCTCACACAAAATATCTAAGCTTTAGTCTTATTCAGTGACTTGGATCGCTAAACCAGCTTGATTGCTTAATTGCGTAAAGGTCGGGAAACTGGTGGCAACCGTTTCAGTACCAATGATTTTAATTTCACCAGAGGTGCGTAAACCTGCCATTGAGAAACTCATTGCAATACGGTGATCGTGATGTGATTCAATTTCGCCACCGGTGAAAATCGCGCCCCACTCGCCCGAATGACCTTTACCTTCGATGATGATGCCATCGTCAGTCGGCGTACAATCGATACCCATGGTTTTTAAACCATCCGCCATCACTTGAATACGGTCTGATTCTTTCACACGCAGCTCAGCAGCACCCGTTAATACGGTTTGTCCTTCAGCACAGGCCGCAGCAATAAACAATACAGGGAATTCATCAATCGCCAATGGCACTTGATCTTCAGGCATATGAATCCCTTTGAGTGTACGTGTGCCTTGAATACGAATGTCTGCAATCGGCTCTCCGCCTGCAATACGTTCATTTTCAACCGTAATGTCTGCACCCATTTGCTTTAAAATCTCGATCACACCTGTACGGGTTGGATTAATGCCCACAGCTTCTAGAGTAACGTCTGAACCCTCGGTAATGGCAGCACCCACCATAAAGAAAGCAGCCGATGAAATATCTGATGGCACTTGAATCTCTGTACCAACTAACTTACCGCCACCTTGCAGTGAAATACGATTGCCTTCTGTTTTCACGTCATAACCAAATGCACGTAGCATACGTTCAGTATGGTCACGTGTAGGTTCGGGTTCTGTGACCGATGTTTCACCTGCTGCCCACAAACCTGCCAATAAAATCCCAGATTTCACCTGCGCAGATGCCATTGGCAAATCATAGTGAATGCCTTGCAAAGCTTGGTTTCCAGTGATCGAAACAGGAGGTGTACCACGCTCACCTGTGGTTTGAATCTGTGCGCCCATTTCGCGTAACGGTTTAGCAATACGTTCCATTGGACGCTTCGACAGTGATGCATCACCCGTCATGACAGAGTCAAATTTTTGTGCAGAGAGCATGCCTGAAAGCAGACGCATCGAAGTCCCTGAGTTACCCATGTAAAGCGCACTTACTGGTGCTTTTAGGCCATTTACGCCCACACCATGAATCGTCACTTCACCATTTTTAGGACCTTCAATGCTCACGCCCATATCACGGAACGCTTGTAAGGTTGCTAACGCATCTTCACCTTCCAAGAAACCTGTCACATGCGTCGTTCCTTCCGCAATTGCACCAAACATGATTGAACGGTGTGACACAGATTTATCACCTGGCACGCTAAACTTACCTTGGAAACTTTTTTTACCCGGTAATATGGTGAATTGCTGTGTCGTCACTTTATTGTTCTCCATGAAAGGTTTTTGAGCGAGCATATGGTTAAAATGCTGGCGTGCTGCTTGCGCATGTCCGAGCAAGCCCATTAAAGCATGTGAATCTTCATCTTCAATGAGTTTACGAATCGTTGCCAGTTGGTTTTCAAAACCGTCTACGGCATTTAAAATGGCTTTTTTATTGGCAAAAAAGATGTCATGCCACATTTGCGGGTCACTTGCCGCAATTCGAGAAAAATCGCGAAAGCCCCCCGCAGCATAGCGAAAAATATCTAAATTATCTTCACGGTTTGCCAGTTGTTCGACTAAGTTAAAGGCCATCAAATGCGGAAGATGACTGGTATGCGCCAAGACTTCATCATGCTTGGCCACATCCATACAAATCACTTCTGCTTTCGCAGCTTGCCATAGTTGGATCAGTTTCTCTACAGCCCAATTAGCACTGGTCGGTAATGGTGTCAAAATCACTTTATGATTTGCAAATAAATCGACCTTACCCGCATGCACACCCGTGTGTTCTGCTCCCGCAATTGGATGCCCCGGTACAAAGCCAGCAGGCAATGCCTCACCGTACACGGCTTTGGCCGCGTCGACCACATTGCCTTTGGTACTGCCTACATCGGTAATAATCGTATGTTCTTGCAAATATGGTTTGATGGTTTCCAAGACTTTTTGCGTTGCCCGAACAGGTAAGGCTAAAACCACCAAGTCCGCACCTTGAACCGCCTGCACAGGATCGCTATACCCCTGTTGGATTAATCCCAAAGCTTTGGCATCCTGTAAGGTTTTTTCCGAACGTGTAGAAGCTACAATATTTTGGGTTAAACCCTCAGCAATCATGACGCGTGCGAGACTCGAACCAATCAGTCCAAGACCAATAAATGCAACTTTTTCAAACAGTGGCGCAGACATAATTTAAGCGTTCGCCTCTAAACCCAGTACGTTGGCCAAAGCCGTTAAAAATTTCGTATTTTCAGCTTCAGTTCCAATCGATACACGTAAATGATTGGCGATGCCCACAGGACGAACAATCACCCCTTCTTTTAATAAAGCATTAAAAGTTTGTGCAGGATCGGCTTGTATATCGACCAAAATGAAGTTAGCACGAGAAGGCTCATAGTTTAGGCCTAACGCTTTAAACCCTGTTTCAAGTTGCACCATGCCCGCTTTATTGACCACACGTGATTTCTCAATGAAATCTTCATCTTTCAGTGCAGCAACTGCTGCCACCATGGCTAAATGGTTGACGTTAAACGGCTGACGAATACGATTTAAGAAATCTGTCACTTCTGCCGATGCTAAAGCAAAGCCAACACGGAGTGCCGCTAAACCAAAGCACTTCGACATGGTACGGCTAACAATCAGGTTTGAATACTGTGCTAAAAACTTTAAGCTGTTAAAGTTTTCTGGGAAATATTCCACATAAGCTTCATCTAAAACCACAATCACATGACTTGGTACTTTTTGCATGAAGCGCTCAAATTCAGCCTCTTCAAACCAAGTGCCTGTCGGATTATTGGGATTCGCAATAAACACCAATTTGGTATTGTCTTTAATTGCTGCTGCCATCGCGTCAAGGTCATGCGAAAAACCTTGAGCAGGTACTTCAATCGCTTCGGCATTGATGGCTTGTGTGACCAAAGCATAGACTGCAAATGCGTGTTGGCTATACACCACCGAATCTTTTTCTGAAACAAATGCACGAGCAAAAATTTCTAGCAGATCGTTTGAACCATTGCCTAAAGTAATACAATCATGTGCTACACCAAACTGCGCATGAACTTGATCCTTCAAGATAAAACCACCACCGTCTGGATATCGTCCAATTTCCGCCAATTCAGCAGCAACTGCTTCTTTTACTTTGTCCGAACAACCCAAAGGGTTTTCATTTGAGGCAAGCTTAACAATATCGGTCATTCCCAATTCACGCTCTAATTCGCTGATTGGCTTACCCGGTTGATATGGTTTTAACTTCGCAATACCTTCATTGGCTGGAGCAAACGACATGTGACCTTTCCATTCTTACAAGTGGTGTACATGGTTGAGTTTGGAGTAAACCCAACCACCTTAGAGATTACAGTACTGCAATCGGGTATGAACCCAATACTCGAACTTCTTTCACCAGTGGACGAATCTCTTCAATCGCCGCTTTAACATTGTCTTGTTCCACATGCCCTTCTAGGTCGATGAAGAAGACATAAGCCCATTTTTCAGGCAATGCAGGACGCGTTTCGATACTGGTCAAACTAATGTTGTGCTTTGCAAATGGTGCAAGGATTTCCAATAATGCACCTGCGCGATCATGTGCAGAAATCAGCAATGACGTTTTATCATTACCGCTTTGCGGGATTCTTTCACGACCAATCACCAAGAAACGTGTAGTGTTCTCAGGATTATCTTCAATATTGCTGTGTAAAATTTCTAAATCATAAATACTTGCTGCAACATCAGATGCAATAGCAGCCGAATGCCATTCAGTACGAATACGACGTGCCGCTTCAGCATTCGAGCTTAAAGCAACACGTTCCACACCTGGATAGTGTGCGTCCAACCATGCACGACACTGCGCCAAAGTTTGCTGATGTGCATAAATTTGTTTAATACTGTCTTTACGCGTGTTTTCAGACACAAGAAACTGGTGATGAATACGCAATTCAACTTCACCAATCACATTTAAGTGTGAGGCTTTAAAACAATCCAAAGTATGGTTAACCACACCTTCTGATGAATTTTCTACCGGCACTAAACCATAGTGTGCACTGCCTGCTTCCACTTCACGGAACACTTCATCAATGGTCGGTAAAGGACGAACCACAGCATCATGACCAAAGTGCTTTAACACCGCAGAGTGCGTATACGTACCAACAGGGCCTAAAAATGCAATACTTTGTGGTGCTTCTAGAGCCAAACATGCAGACATGATTTCACGGAACAAACGTGCCATGGTCACATCAGACAAAGGGCCTTCATTACGCTCCATAACATTCCGTAAAACTTGCACTTCACGTTCTGGACGGTAAAACATTGGATTCTCTTCAGAAGCAAATTTTGCTTTTGCAACAGCTTCCGCCAGTTTCGCTCGACGGTTAATAAGTTGTTGAATCTGTTGATCAACAGAGTCGATATCCTGACGGATTTGGTTGAGGTCAAGAGAAGTCGTTGTGTTTTGATCGTCTTGGATCATTGTTATGTCGCCCTTCATAAACATTGTGCAAACAGTATAACAATAGTTAGCTTTGAAATCTTGCGCAATAAGACTTTGTATGTTTCAGTGCTAAAAACATACAGTTGATTTAATCATCAAGTTTATCAATAAACTGCCCCAATAATAGACATCAATAAAACCACTGAGCCCTGCCTATTTTCTTCTTGCCAATATGCATAGAACAGCGCTCAAGCAAAATACCACGACGATGTTTTGCGAGTCTTAACTCTTCGCTTTTAAAACTGCGTCTAGGTTTTGAAAAATTTTGCTACACCTTCACAAAAATCACCATTCATCCGTATTTCAGTGCGTTAGAATATCTTTTAAAATATGCTTTACTTAAGTTGACGTATTCATAACAAAGAGAGTATGCAGCAGTAGCGATTGCTCTATAGTCTCAATAAAACAAAACAATAATGAACTGTAGGTACTGTCATGCACAAAAAAATTGCAGTCTTGGTCACCTATGACTTTGAGGATGCCGAATATGCTGAACCCGTAGAAGCATTTCGAGCAGCTCGGCATAGTATTATTAACCTTGAAAGTCAGGCTGGAAAAATCATTTATGGCAAAAAGCGTAAAGCCTTTGTCACCATCGACCAAAGTATCGATGATGCCTCCGTGCATGACTTCGATGCCTTACTCATTCCTGGCGGTTTTTCGCCAGATAATCTGTGCCAAGATGAACGCTATGTCTTATTTGTCAGGCACTTTGCAAACACGCAAAAACCTATTTTATGCAGTGCAGACGCTCCGCAAATTTTAATGCATGCTGGGGTTGTGAAAGGTAGACGCATGACGTGTATCCATCACCTTCATCAAGACTTAAAAGATGCAGGTGCCGTGCTGTATGACACAGGTGTTATGAATGACAATAATTTATACATTTCATCGCAAACCCAATATGACCTACCCGCCTTTATTCAAGAAAGTTTATTGGTACTGAACCGATAAAAAAGAGCCTACTTGAGGCTCTTTTACGCATGTCTATATCAACACAGGCTTAGCGCCCAAGTAAGCTACGTGCGACAATTTCTTTCATAATTTCATTGGTCCCGCCGTAGATGCGTTGAATACGCGCATCGACAAAGAAACGTGAAATTGGATATTCACTCATATAGCCATAGCCACCAAAGAGCTGTAATAAATTATCAGCCACCTTCATTTGCATGTCTGTTGAAAAACTTTTCAATGCTGCTGCGGTTTCTACATCCAGCTTACCTTGCATATAAAGCTCAACGTTTTGATTATAAAAAGCAGCTGTGGCTTGTTCATCAATCTTGGCTTGAGCCAAAACAAAACGTGTATTTTGGAACTGCGAAATATGTTGACCAAAAGCTTGACGCTCTTTGACGTATTGGATAGTGACATCTATCGAACCGCGAATTGCACCTATAGCCGTTGCTGCAATTGCCGTACGCTCACGTGGTAGCTCTTGCATCAGATAGGCAAAACCTTGACCTGCTTGTCCCAACAATTGATCTTTCGGGACTTTTACATTGTCATAAAACAACTCAGAAGTGTCTTGCGAATGTAGCCCAATTTTGTCGAGGTTGGTGCCTTTTTTAAACCCGTCTAAGTGGGTATCGACCAACATCAGTGAAACACCCTTTGCTCGGGCTTGCGGATCAGTTTTTACTGCCAACACCACAAGGTCGGCATGCTGCCCATTTGAAATAAAGGTTTTAGAGCCATTTAAAATATAATGCTCCCCTTGCAAAATGGCATTACTTCGCATGGCTTGTAAGTCTGAACCCGCACCCGGTTCCGTCATTCCAATCGCACCGACCACTTCGCCTGACACCATTTTCGGTAACCAGTATTGCTTCTGCGCTTCACTTCCAATATGCAAAATATAAGGTGCAGCAATTTCGGAGTGACAAGAAATCCCTGTTGATAAAGCACTGAAACCTGCACGTGCCGACTCTTCCACCAACATCAGTGAATAATGCGTTGGAACACCATAACCGCCATATTCCTCTGGAACATCGACACATAAGAAACCATTTTCACCCAATGCATTCCAGACTGAGCGCGGCATTAAGCCTTCTCGTTCCCACTGTTCATAGTGTGGTGCAATGTGTTCATTCATAAAACGGCGAAAGTTATCGCGAAATAGTTCTAGGTCTGCATCGTAATTCAACATATTTCTTCCTTGTAGTGACTTAGTTTTATTATTCAGCCCACATGCTAGCCATTTTTAACGCAACTGTCATGACCGCATCAGGCCATTTTTTTTATGTCAATAAAAAAGGAAGCTCTTAGGCTTCCTTTTTAAGATGAGCTGAAATTATGCGTGAGCATTTTCTTCAACAGCCATTTGGCGGTCTACTTCATCTGGATTTGCTAGTGCAAAATGTAATTTCTCTTGGTCTAACTGACCGACCCATTTCGCGACAACAATCGTTGCCAATGAGTTACCTACCAAGTTGGTTAAGGCACGTGCTTCAGACATGAAACGATCAATACCTAAGATGAGCGCAAGACCCGCTACTGGAATGTGCCCAACGGCTGACAAAGTCGCTGCCATCACAATAAAGCCAGAACCTGTTACACCCGCAGCACCTTTCGATGAAATCAATAACACACCTAATAAAGTCACTTGGTGCATAAGATCTAACTGAGTATTGGTCGCTTGTGCAATGAAGATTGCTGCCATTGTCAGGTAGATTGAGGTACCGTCTAAGTTAAATGAATAACCTGTTGGAATAACCAAACCAACCACTGACTTTTCACAACCTGCAATTTCAAGCTTTTTCAGCATACGCGGTAAAACCGACTCTGAAGATGACGTACCCAGTACGATCAACAACTCTTCGCGAATCATACGAATCATTTTCAAAATACTGAAGCCACAAAGACGTGAAATTGTGCCTAAAACCAAGAAAATGAAAAGTAAACAGGTAATGTAGAAACAGATGATCAATTGAGCAAGTTGCGCCAAGCTACCAATACCATATTTACCGATGGTATATGCCATTGCACCAAAAGCACCAATTGGAGCAAGTTTCATGATCATGTTTACAATGTTAAAGAACACATGAGAAATTTGATCGATGAACTTCAGTACAGGTTTACCTGCATCACCCAACTTGTGTAATGCAAAACCAAACATCAAGGCAAAGAGCAGCACTTGCAGGATTTCACCTTCAGCAAATGCACCAACCACAGTGTTTGGAATAATATGCATAAAGAAGTCGACAGTCGATTGCTGCTGACCAGATTCAACAAACTTTGAGATACCAGAAGTATCTAATGTTGAAGGGTCAACGTTCATGCCCACACCTGGCTTCCAGATGTTAATGACCAGTAAACCGATCAATAGTGCAATAGTCGATACAATTTCAAAGTAAAGTAGCGCAACACCGCCTGTTTTACCCACAGACTTCATACTTTCCATACCCGCGATACCACTCACAACGGTACAGAAAATTACTGGCGCAATAATCATCTTGATCAGCTTAATAAAGCCTTGACCTAGAGGATAAAAAAGCTCGCCCCAGCCGGGTACATATTTTTCAACGCCATTGATAACTTGCGTACCACTAGGGAAAAAATGTCCTACTAAGATACCCGCAATAATCGCGACAATAACTTGAAAATATAGTGACTTATAGATTGGTTTCTTAGTCATAACGAATACTTCTGTAAATCAAAAGACTGAAAAAATCGGTATACCTATACTTCCTCATAGGTAGTTGGCTTTCTGATAAACACAAAAAAGCCCACAGTTTGGACCGCATCCAAACACCGGGTAAAAAAATCATGGTGTACAAACAACAGCACTGTGACAAAAATCACAGTTCATTCACATTTACTGCAATGGGAGAGACTAAAAACTAGCGAGTCACAATTATTGGGTAAATTTTACCTAACATTCTTTAATCAAAGTAAACTGATTTTAATCATAATGTATAAAATCTAAACAATATGACTCATACTTTAGTCTAATGGTGGAAAATTTATTTAAAATTAAAAGTGCTGTTTTTTTTGATTGTTCCACTAAAATAACACAACACAGCCTTCACTTACTTTGGTTTTTTCATGAACAACAAAAGAAATATTTATAAAGATGCTGAGCACCCTTTTGCTCAGTTTGTTCGCATTATTGGCAAAGGAAAAAATGGTGCACGCTCACTCAGTTATGAAGAAGCTTACCAAGCCTTTGATATGATCCTGAAAAATCAAGTGTTGGATGTACAACTCGGTGCATTCCTAATGCTACTTCGGGTTAAGGAAGAGTCTGTAGATGAACTGGCAGGCTTTGTTCAAGCCACACGAGATCAACTGCCGTTCACGCCTTTAGAGGTCGATTTAGACTGGTCGTCTTATGCAGGCAAACGTAAACACTATCCATGGTTTCTTTTAGCGGCGCTGACTTTAGCCAAAGCAGGTTATAAGGTCGTGATGCACGGTGCATCAGGTCATACCATTAACCGTATTTATACTGAACAGGTATTGGAATATCTTGATTTTAATATTTGCCAAACTCAAGCAGATGTAGAACAGGAATTAGCGACGCGTAATTTTGCTTATCTACCGCTGCACGCCATCTCCCCGATTTTAAGTGACTTAATTTCCCTACGAAATGTTATGGGTCTTCGTTCACCCATTCATACTCTTGCGCGCTTGATCAATCCATTTAATGCCAAAGCAACCTTGCAAGCTATTTTCCACCCTGCCTATCGTGGTTCGCATCAGCAAGCAGCATTTAAACTGGGCTATAAAAATAGCGCTGTCATTAAAGGTGAAGGCGGCGAATTTGAACGTAACCCAGATGCCAAAACACTGATCTGCGGCATCAAAAATGGTGAACTCTACGAACATGAGCTACCTAAACTCACCGACAACAGAAGCCCAATTGAAGAAGAGTTAGATTTGGCTGAGTTTAAAGCAGTTTGGCTGGGTGAAAAACAGCATGAATATGGTGAAATGGCAGTGACTGAAACCATTGGCATTGCGCTCTATACCATGGGAGTGTGCGATACATATAGCGATGCCATGCAACAGGCCAACCAGCTTTGGCACACTCGTTTCTAAGCAGAGGGGACGAACAAAAGCGTGAACGTTATTCGTCACGCTTTTCGATCCAATAAAAGTCAGCCCAGTAAGGATAACGCTTTCCTGAAGAATGAATATTTCTGAGAATCAACTGATCACCAATATGAATGTCGATTTTTTGAGATTCATGAGGACCAGATAAATAAACATCTTTTTGTTGTCCAATGAGGCGTGAACAATAGATTTGATGGCTTTTTATCTTTTTCGATGCTTCACCTGCATGGGTGTTATGGATCTTTATTCCAATCAATAACATCGGATAACCATCATTTTTCATTGATGTGTATTGTGTGACGGGATTTTGAAAATTTTGACTCGGTAACACAGAAACATCTAATAAACATTCAATTTTTCTTGCATCACTTGTTCGCTCAGCAAATACATTGGTCGAAATTACAGTAATGAAGAATAAACTGAGTCGAGTGAGCTTTATTATTTTTATAAGCATAATGATTGAAACAGTTTGAAGGTATTCTTGTTAGATTGAGTTGTTGAATCACCAAGCATCTATTGCTAAGCGATTCAACGCATTTTTAATCAATTAAATAAAACGAATAGGTTTAAATTCTGGTTCAGGCACATGAGAATCACACTCCTCACCTTCTTCTTTATGCCCTTTATCGATATAACCCGTACGTTCTTTTTCAGGAGTATTCTGATGCTCCCAAGCAATAACGGCTTGCATACAAGTTTGGCGTTGTTCAGCAGTCAACGCAACGCCATTTGGCCATTTACCAATTTCTACAGCTGTTTTTAAACGCTCAACAATATCGGCATCTAAAATAGAAAGCATCTGTTCAATATTCATGATTTAATCCTGTTGAAAAGAGTCAAAATCTTGGTTCCAACCGAGTTTAGTACGGCATGACATATAAAAATCATAACCCGGTGGATGTAATAAATTCAGTTTAAAGGGGTGCTTACGAATATGTAAGCTATCACCCACATTGAGCGAAACACTGTGTTGACCATCGGCACTGACCATCGGCAAGACACGGTTTTCACGAATCAGAAGCTTAATTTCACTATGCCCACCCACTACGATCGGGCGTGAAGACAAGGTATGCGGATGCATCGGTACCAAAGCAATCGCATCCATCCCCGGATGCACGATTGGGCCACCACCTGACAACGAATAGGCTGTTGAACCCGTTGGTGTCGATACAATCAAACCATCACTGTGTTGACGGTAGACATATTGGCCATCGATATTGAGTTCGAAGTCAATCATATGCACCGACTTACCCGAGTGTAATACCACATCGTTTAGGGCAATCGCATCATAAATCGTCTCGCCCTTTGAGCGAATTTCCATTTCCAATAAGAAACGACGATCTAACTGAAACTCACCTTTTAAGACTTGATCGAGCTTAAAAATCACTTCAGTCGGCTTGATGTCGGTTAAAAAACCCAAACGCCCTCGGTTTACACCCATTACAGGGGTATTGAATTTGACCAAGGCACGTGCAGCATGCAGAAGTGAGCCATCTCCGCCCACCACAATCACCAAATCGACCACTTCACCCAGAAGTGCACGACTCACCGTTTGTGTGTTTTTATAAGGAACCAGTTCAGCGGTTTGCGCATCAAAAACGGGATGTAACCCTAAGCTGAGTAGATGATCATGAATAAGACATAAGGTTTCGACAACTGAAGACTTATCTGGACGTCCAATTAAGCCTATGTTTCGAAATGTTTTATGTGAAATTTGCACCTGCAACATCGCTCCGCTACGATTCCCGCCTATCATAACATTATTTATTTAAATTGATTCAAAAACTAAAGTGACTGCTGCTACACACGGAATTGTCTCTATATTTAAGTTTGTTCACAGTTTAATTATTGCAAATTAGCGAAAAGCTTCGCATGATTAGCACAATTTCTCAGGATCTTATTCGTATTTATGAAGTCAGAACGTGGCATAGGTTTAATTGCACTGATCTTCTGCATCTTAGTCATTGCAGCATTCTTGGTGTTTAGTATTTATTTAATAAGACTCGACTCCGTTGTACGTGACAAGTTTGAAGGCAAGCGCTGGGACATTCCTGCGAAGGTATTCGCACGCCCGCTCGAAGTGTATACCAATGCCCCTGTCAGTCAGGCTGACTTCACTCAAGAGTTAAAACTTTTGGGCTATAAGTCCTCGGAAAACTATACCAAATCAGGGAACTTTGTCAGTTCTGGCAATGAGCTATATGTACACACCCGTGGCTTTGACTTCGGTGATAGTGTCGAGCCTGAACAAGTACTTAAAGTCACCTTTGCCGATGAGCAAGTGGCTGAAGTCAGTGCAACTAAACCCTCTTCTACAGGGATTGCACGTTTAGAGCCAATGCTGATTGGCGGGATTTATCCGCAGCATAACGAAGACCGTGTCCTGATTAAACTCGACAAAGTACCTAAGCCTTTAATTGAGGCTTTAATTGCAACAGAAGATCGTAATTTCTATAGTCACCACGGCGTTTCGATTCGTGGTACGGCACGTGCGATTGTGAGTAATGTCACGGGTGGAAAACGTCAAGGTGGTTCAACACTGACCCAACAGTTGGTGAAAAACTTCTACCTCACCCCTGAAAAAACCATTAAGCGTAAAGTCAATGAAGCATTTATGGCTTTATTGGTCGAATTTCACTATGACAAAGATGAAATTTTAGAAGCCTATCTCAATGAAGTGAACCTCGGGCAAAATGGCAATTATTCTATTAATGGCTATGGTTTGGCTTCGCAGTTTTACTTCGGCATGCCTTTGCGTGAGCTAAATATTGCGCAACAAGCTTATTTGGTGGGTCTAGTACAAGGTCCAACCTTATATAACCCTTGGCGTAACCCAGAAGCTGCAAAAAAGCGTCGTAATATTGTTTTAAACAACATGTTGGTCATGGGCTATCTGACCCAAGAACAATATGAAACTGAAACAGCTCGCCCTTTAAATGTGATTGCCAAACCGACTCTCGGCCCTTCACGTTTCCCAGATTTCTTGGACATTGTACGCCGTCAGTTACGTACCGAATACCAAGAAGGTGATTTGACCAACCAAGGTCTACGCATCTTTACGACGCTCGATCCAATTGCCCAAACCAAAATTCAAGACGCGTTTAAATCGACTGTTGGTCGCTTAAGCCGTGGCGCAAGCCGTCTAAAAGAGCTGCAAGGTGCGGTATTGGTTGCACATCCTGAAAATGGTGAATTGGTTGCAGCTGTTGGTTCAACCCAAGACTTTACCGGTTTTAACCGTGCACTCGATGCCAAACGTCAAGTCGGTTCATTACTTAAACCGGTGATTTACCTCAGTGCGATTCAGTCGGGACGTTACAACTGGGCCAGCCCAATTGAAGACAGTAGCATTAGTATTCAAGCCAATGGTAAAGCATGGACACCTAAGAACTATAGCGGTGGCGAACACGGCGTTGTACCAATGGTACAAGCACTGTCTAATTCATATAACTTGTCAGCAGTTCGCCTTGGTCAAGAGTTTGGTTTATCGACGTTTAGTAACCACCTAAAACGTTTTGGTGTGACCAGTAACATCCCAACCTATCCATCCATTTTCTTGGGTGCGGTAGACATGTCTCCGATGGAAATGCTCAGCATTTATGGCAACTTTGCCACAGGCGGTTTTAAGTATCCGACTAAATCCATTCGTACTGTTGTCGATCAAAATGGTCGCTTGCTAACCCGTTATGGTTTAAATGTCCAACAAACCATTGACCCTGCTTCGGCCTATGTCCTTAATTATGGTCTACAACAAGTGATGACCTCAGGTACAGGTCGTTCGGCTTATAATACTTTACCGAACTCGCTTCAGCTTGCAGGCAAATCTGGAACCACCAATGACACCCGTGACTCGTGGTTTGCAGGTTACTCGGGCAATTATGTTTCTGTGGTTTGGCTAGGTTTAGATGACAACAAACAAACTGGCTTAACAGGTTCTTCAGGCGCGTTGCCAGTGTGGACCAATGTGATGAGCCAGCTACGTCAAAAACCAGTCAACTTACGCCAACCGGATGATGTGCAATGGCATTGGATTGATCGTGGCACGGGTTATCTTGCTGCTCAAGGTTGTGAGGGCGCAATGTATATTCCTCTCTTGCGAAACACCGTACCACGCAAAGCAACCGCATGTGGCTTACCGCATTATCAAGTTGAACCCACTTACAATCCTGAAACAGATGGTTACCAAGCTACACCTGAACAAGGCGACAGCATAGACAACTATATTCGTGAAAGTGAATCGAACATGCAGCGCAACTTAGAAGATGAGACGCAAGTCATTTCGAGTGGTAGCTATCAACCTGAATAAATAGGACGGATTTAAATTTTGATGTGGTTTAAACGTTTAAGTATCTTAGCAACCATCGCGACTGTGGCAGGCTGTCAAAGCCTCCCACAGCCATCTGAAAAAAAGATACCTGAAAAGCCGACACAGACGGATAAAGAGCAGAAATCACCCTCAGGGGTCACAATTCACCCTTATGACCGCGAAGAAATTCAACGTCAGAAGATTGTGATTCCTGAACAGAAAAGCAAACAACAGTTTGATGATGGGCGACAGCTTCCTGCTTTTAAAAATCTGATGCAAAAAACACAAACGGCCTATCGCCAAGGCCAGTGGAGTCAAGCACAAAGCTACGCCATGCAAGCACAGCGTTTAGCGCCACAGTCGAGTGAGACCTTTTTGTATTTGGCTTTAATTGCCAATCAACAAAAACAACCTGCAAATGCGGAATCGCTTGCACGTCGCGGCTTGAGTTATGCCCAAAGCAATGCCATGAAAAAGCAGCTTTGGAGCGTTATCTTAAAAGCAGGTCAAATGCAGAAGAATCAGAAAACCATTCAACAAGCCCAAACAGCAATCAAAAGTCTGTCTTAAAAGCACGCTCCGTTAGATGGAGCGCTGCCCTGCTATACCATAAGCGCCATAACTTTGCGCTTTGGCTAAATCGGCTAACTGTAAGCCGCCTAGAGCAAAAATTGGGATATGAATCTCTTCTGCAATCAAACTCAATTGCTCCCAACCCAAAGTTTCACTATTTGGGTGGCTGAGTGTATCAAGTACGGGACTGAGTAAAAGAGCATCACAGCCAATTTCTTGTGCATGTTCAGCACTGCTACGGTCATGACAGGCCGCAATATAACGCTGCCCAACATTCAGCTCCCCTTTACTCAATTGCATCAGTTGAGATTGTTTCAGGTGTATGGCCGCAACTGCCTGCTGTTGTAGTGGATTTAAACCTTTCCATAGTTCTATATTGACAATCACCCGTGCCAATTGTTCTACACTCAGTTCTGCAATTTTTAAAATATGGTCAGGACTGGCAGGCACTCGCCAATACAGCACTTGTTGTTCAGGCAAATCCTTCAACACATCGATTTGATCTGAAATTTTAATCACGGGTGCAGCATAGAGTCGCTTCAAAATGGCTTGATTGGCTTTTGGAAAGTTAAGATCTTGTAATTAGGCACGCTTGAACCACGCCCATGGTGAGTGAATGTCTGCCAATAGATGATTTGATACTACAGCATGAAATAAATGCAAATTGACAATCACATCGTCATATTCAAACTGAATACAGTCAAAAGCATGCCAATCTTGTATATCAATTCCGACCTCTTCTAACACTTCACGGCGACAAGCTTGCTCAGGCGTTTCACCTGCTTCCACCTTCCCTCCAGGAAATTCGTGCTTATTGCCCTGATGCTGTTCCGCCTGGCGCCAGCCCACCAACACTTTGCCTTGATGTAAAAGGATGGCTATAGCAACTTGAACCAAAGGTTTTGACATAATCAGATTCCATTTCAGATGTGTAGTGTATTGAGTGATTGCATGTAACGATATTGAAGTTTTTTATATTTTCAGCGAGAAAATGTTGACAGCCTCATTCGATAATGATTATCATTTAAATCGTTCAACATATACCACGGAGTCGCCAGAATGAACGCACCATTTAGCTTATTTACTCGTAACGAAACAGCCCATTCACTACCAATGCTATACTCAAACAACTTATTTGCCCTAGGCCGTGAAATTCGCATTATGCATGCTGGAGAAGAGTATCGTCTACGACTCACTCGCAATAATCGACTCATTCTTACCAAATAAGAACTATAAAAACCCAATAACAATAATCGTGGAAACAAGCAGTATGTCAGCGCGTACTGCTTTTTAATGTCTTTATGTTTGATCATTTATGCTGTTTTTATCACAGATCACAATCTGCATATCTAAGTCTCAACCCGATTCAACAGCAGCTCCACTTTTAAACCGCCTAAGTCGGATGAACTAAATAACAACTGCCCTGCGTGTAAATCGACAATTTTCTGACAAATCGATAAGCCCAAGCCTGAACCTTGTGTTTTTGTACCTAAAGCCCGATAGAAGCGTTCACCCAAGCGCTGGATAACCGCAGAATCGACCCCATGTCCACTATTTTCAATCCTCAGTCTGAGTTGCTGTTCTTCAATCGTGAGCTTGACAAAAACTTGTGTCTGCTCGGGGCTATAGCGAATGGCATTGTCGAGCAAATTGCGAAGTGCGCTAAATAAGAGCTGCTCATTGGCCAAGACACAGGCTTGCTCTGCAAGCACCACGTTAATTTTAATCTGTTTTGAGTCCGCAAACGGCTGTAAAGCTTTAATCACGTCCTGCATTAGCAGACTGAAGTCAAACTTAGTCTTCGCTAAGCTTTCCTTTTGCTCAGGGTCTAGACGTGCCAGCAACAACAAATTATCCAACACCTGCACCCCACGACTGACATCTTGTTGGATCGGTTTGAACTCACTTTCAAGTTCAGGAAACTTGCGCTTGAGCACCTGAAGTCGCATTTGTATCGCAGACAGTGGAGAACGTAACTCATGTGAAGCATCCGCGGTAAAGCGCTGCTCTGCCACTAAAGCTTGGTCTAAACGCGCCAATAAGGCATTCAGCTGCGATAACATCGGTTGCAACTCAATCAGCTCAGGTTCTGGCATAGAAATAGGTGCTAAATCATTGACTGATTTATTTGAAATCTGCTCTGAAACTTGGTATATCACCCGAAATTTACGTCGAATGACAAAATGCATCAACAACCACTGTACACACCAGACTAAAAACAACATACCGCTGAAAACTAGGATGCTTTGCCAAAATGCATGGAAACGTTCGGACATCGACTGGGTCACTTGAACCTGTAAACCATGATTATCCTGCGCATTATAAATACGCCACAGTTTGTGCTCTGACCAATAAAAACCATAAGGTGCATCTGAAACCAAACTCAAATGATCCACGGTTATTTTTTCAGGAACATCTTCGGATGCAGTCAAAAGTTGCTGTGCATTATCGAGTCGATAGCGAATATCAAACTCATCACTAAGCTCTGCCAAAGCTTGACCATTGCTGACCGTTAAATCATCTGCCAGCAACATATCGGCCATTTCATCCATGATTTCATCTTGCATAGACATGGTCTGATAAACCGACACCCCAATAAACATCAGCAATGCCAAAAGCC
The DNA here is from genome assembly GCF_037572605.1 of Acinetobacter sp. MYb191. Taxonomy (NCBI): domain Bacteria; kingdom Pseudomonadati; phylum Pseudomonadota; class Gammaproteobacteria; order Moraxellales; family Moraxellaceae; genus Acinetobacter; species Acinetobacter sp. MYb191. The sequence goes on from NZ_JBBGZP010000021.1 coordinate 660,566, forward strand.
CCGCCAGTATCGAACTGAGGAGCGAACTTTTAACGAGCTGACGCTGGAGTGAAATTGGCTGAGCCATTATGTGTCCTGATTCATTCTGTAGCCCAAACCACGAATGGTTTTAATACACTGACTACCGAGTTTTTTTCGCAATTGATAAATAAAGACCTCAATCGCATTACTTTCGATCTCACCACCCCATGCATAAAGACTTTCCTCAAGTTGTTCCCGCGTAACGACATATTCGGGCTTGAGCATCAATTTATGCAAAATTTGAAACTCTTTGGCGGTTAAATTAACAGCTTGACCATTTTGAGTCACACTTTTGGCTTGTGGGTCGAGTTGGATATTGGCATAGCTCAATACTTGCGAGCTACTATGCTGTTGCTGTCGAAGTTGTAAGCGAATTCGAGCAGATAATTCCTCTAGACTAAAAGGTTTGACCAAATAATCATTGGCGCCCAAATCTAGCCCTTCGACTCGATCTCGAATACTGTCACGCGCTGTTAAAAAAATCACAGGAGTCGATAGGTTCTTGCCACGGACTTTCAGCAAAATGTCATCACCTGTGGCATGTGGCAAACCTCGATCTAAAAGCACACAGTCATACTGATGCTGTTCAATGGCTAAAATGGCATGGTCGCCCCGTTCCACCCAGTCCACACTGTAGCCATCCATTTCAAGCCAAGTTTTAATACTCTCAGCTTGAGAGGCATCATCTTCTGCTAATAATATCCGCACTGCTTAACCTGCCTTATTACGATTGTTTAGATCATGCCGTGAAATGGCTCAAAATACAAAAAACCACAGGGCTAATATCCAATCAAAGCCCTGTGGTTTTTTTAAGAAAGCCCGATCAAATTTGGATTGAGATTGGACTAGCGTGTTTAGAATTTCACCTGATCTACATCAATTTCAACGCGTTTTGCTGGTTTGTAGTCAATATCCACTTCACCGATAATGGTTACAGGTGTTTTAGCTGAAATCGCTTTGCCACCCCATAGTTCATCATCAATGTCGACAGTGATTGAACCTGTTTGGTCACGGAATTCATACTTCTCATCCCCAATGGCTTTGACCACATAACCTTTTAACTGGACGTGACTGTCATCTTTTAATGTTAGCGCATGCTTAACCGTAGTTGGTGTTGAAGCAGCAACTGCCGCTTGGTTCACTGCGGTGTTTGCTACAGCGACAGTGGTTGAACCAATAACACCAGTAACCAATAACGCTTTCATCATCATATTCATATCCAGTACCTCTATTTAATTGTTCATCTATTTGATGAAGTGATTAAACCAAAACTAGATGAGTTGAATCTTAAGAAAGCTTCAAGTAAAGCATTAAAGGTTTAGTTGAGTGGGACAACACGTAACACTTCCTCTAGCGTGGTGACGCCTTCTAAAACTTTACGTGCCCCTGCGATTCTTAAAGGCTCAATGCCTTCTTTTTTGGCTTGTTGACGCAGTGCAGTCAAGTCACCATTGGCACCAATCAGTTGCTTCGCCTCTAAACTCACAGGCATAAATTCATAAATACCGACTCGTCCTTTATAACCCGTTTGCCGACACTCTTCACATCCTACTGCGGTAAAGACTTTTTCAGGCATTTCCATGATGTAATCAAAAGTCAGATGCTCCCATTCTTGGCTGTTGATTTGCTTTTCAACTTTACAATGTGGACATAAACGACGTACGAGACGCTGTGCCAATACCCCTAAAATGGTTGCCGCGGTTAAGAACGGCTGTACGCCTAAATCATGCAAACGCGTTAGGCTGGAGGGCGCATCATTGGTATGCAGAGTTGACAGCACTAAATGTCCTGTAAGTGCTGCTTGAATCGCCATATTGGCCGTATCATGGTCACGAATCTCACCGACCATAATAATGTCAGGGTCTTGACGCATCAGTGCGCGAACACCATCAGCAAACCCAAGATCAATGCCTGTATTCACCTGCATTTGGTTAAAACTCGGCTCTAACATCTCAATTGGGTCTTCAATGGTACAGACGTTCACTTGTTCAGTAGCTAATTGTTTCAAAGAAGAATAAAGCGTGGTGGTTTTACCTGAACCCGTTGGCCCTGTCACTAAAATAATGCCGTGACTATGCGAAGTCAGCGCTTGCCAATCACTGAGCAAATGCCCTTCAAAACCCAACTGCTGAAAGCTACGCACTAAAACTTCAGGGTCAAAAATACGCATCACCAACTTTTCACCAAAAGCGGTCGGTAAAGTCGAAAGACGCAGTTCTGTTTCTTGTCCTTTCGGTGTCCGTGTTTTTAAACGTCCATCTTGTGGTTTACGTTTTTCCGCCACGTTCATTCGACCTAAAATTTTAATCCGTGAAATCACCGCGGTTAAAGTATTGGCAGGCATGTTATAAATCGTATGTAATACCCCATCAATACGGAAACGAACTTTGCCGTTGTCTTTACGTGGTTCTAAGTGAATATCACTGGCACCTTGCTCAAAAGCAAACTGTAAAACCCAGTCGACTAATTTAACAATGTGTTGGTCATTGGCATCAGGGTTTTGACTATCGCCCAACTGTAAAAGTGCTTCAACGCCTTTATTATCACGGTCATAACTCCCAGACTTCTGGGAGTTACTGACAGCACGGCTCACCTGATAATACTCGACCATATAGCGCTGTAATTGTTCAGGACTGAGCAATACACGCTGGATTTTTTTCGGTGCAACATTCTGCTCCAAATTTGCGATCCAATCTTTCATATACGGCTGATCTGTTGCAATCAACACTTGATTGGCCTGAACTTCAACAGCCAAGATTTTATTGCGGAAGGCGAATTCTTGAGACATCACCGAAGTCAAAGCTTGCACATCGGCTTTGAGTGGATCAATCACATAAAACGGTAATTGGGTCTTTTCGGCTAACCACTGACAGAGCCGATTTAATGTCAGTCTCGACTGAGGATGCGACTGATCCACCAGATTAAAATGAGCAATCCACTGTAATGGATGCCACTTCAATTGATCGCGTTGACGGTGCGAGGTTTGTACTAGATTTTTTTCTTTTTCAGTAATTCGCCCATCTTTAAACAGTTGATCTAAGCACCAAGTGGTATCAATTTCAAAATTAAAATTCATTGTTATACGTCCCCAAACATAACCCCACTATAGCAAGATTTTCTGTATTCATTCGCACAAAGCATAAGCAAATCCTACAAATATCGAGGAGTAGCCAAGCTCATAAATATAATCACGAATTTACTCACAAATCTTGCTCTTTTAACTTGAATCCACCTTCAGCATTCGCCTATATTTTAGACAGATCATTAGCTTTTGTGAGGTAGGCTTGGACTTCAGCGCAGTTTTCATCAACAGCTTTGCTTTATCTGAGGTCCTCATCACCTTGGCTTCAGCATTGGGCTGTGGCCTCTTGATTGGTCTAGAGCGCGAACGAAGCAAGCAACGTGAAAACCAACAGAGCTTTGCAGGACTACGCTCCTTTGCCATTTGTGCCCTTCTCGGTGCTATTTGTTTTTTATTTGGTGTCAATATTGGCATTGTCGGTGCGCTCATCATCGGCGGCATAGTTATATTCTCAATGAAAAACCAAACAGAAGATGTGGGTTCAACCACTGAACTTGCCTTTGTCATGACCTATTTTATCGGGGCGATGTGCTTATGGAATACACCACTTGCTGCAGGTTTAGCCGTGCTCCTGACCATTATTTTAATGACCAAACATCCAATGCACAGCATTGCAGGGAAATGGATTACTGAGGCTGAGTTTAAAGACGGTATCTTTCTTCTAGCACTGATTTTAATTGCCTTGCCCTTAACGCCGAATACGCCTTTATGGGGTGCTGTGCTGAATCCCTATATTATTTTAAAATTAGTCACGCTCATCCTTGCTGTTCAAGCGCTTGCACATATTGCCAAACGACTGCTGAACACTAAAAATGCCATGATTTTATCGGCAATCGCATCAGGTTTTGTATCCAGTACAGCGACTGTTGCTAGCTTAGGCATGGAAGTACGTGCAGGTCGAGCACTCGCCAAACCCAATGCAGGTGCAGCGCTCATGTCCTGTATTGCGACTTTATTGCAACTGCTGATTATAGTCGCAGGTGTGAGTATACTTTGGCTCAAAACCATACTGCTTCCGACCCTTGTAGCAAGTGTCCTTTTAGGGATCTGTGCTTATGCCTTAGTACGATCTGCCCCTGCACAAGAACAACATCAACCCACTGATTCACGCATGTTTAGCTTAAAAGAGGCTGGCATTATTGCCCTGACTTTGACGCTCATCCAAGCCGGAGTGTATGGACTCAACCTTTGGCTGGGAGATGCAGGTTTAATCGCTGGGACTTTGCTGGCTTCTTTGTTTGAGATTCATGCAGCGATGGCAACAGTGGTCATGCAAGGGGCACCGACAGACACGGCAGCAATGTCTGCATTTATATTAGGTTTGGCTGCACACGCTGTTGCTAAATCCGTTAATGCCGCCTTAACAGGTGGTAAGCAATACTTTATTGCTTTTGCCCCGATTCAGATTTTGCATATGGTGGTTTTGATTGGGCTGTTGTACTGGAGCTTATCTCTTTAAGACTCTAATTCTACGGCCGTGATACTCACTGTAGTTTCACCCACTGTAAAAGCGATATCAACAGCAGCAAATTTCATTTTATATACCCGTGCTTCATCATCCTGATACGCAGGTCTGGGATCTAAAGATAAAACGGCTTCAAGCTCTTGTACGGTCTGTAGTGAAAGTTTTTCACTCATCAAAAGCTGCTGCTTCTGTTCGATCGCCCGATCCGACCATATCACCGATTTACGTTTAGGTTCATCTTGCGCATAGCCACTTTCCGCTTCTATAACGGCATCTGAGTAGTATATATAAGGTTTAATATCCACAATCGGAGTGCCATCTAGCAAATCACTTCCTGTGACATACACTCGAACTGACTTCCCTTCTTTTTTGACACACTTGAGCCTTACCACCGATAGACCAATCGGTGAAGGCCGATACATGCTGCGCGTAGCAAACACCCCTATTTTTTTATTCCCTCCTAAGCGTGGCGGACGAACTTGTGGACGAAACTGGTTTTTTTCTGGATTTTTATTGTCATGAAACTGCCACACCAACCATAAATGACTAAATGCTTCAATCCCTTCAAAGGCCAGAACATCATTATAAGGTACTGACATTTCAATATACGATTCCACTTGAACCAAATTAGGCTGACGAGGAATACCAAACTTTTCCTTATAGGAAGAGTGCATATAGCCAATAATCGGTAAGGTTAACTCAGTCATCATCACTTTTTCTAATAAGCTCAATTAAATATATTCAGTTTATCGAGAATGATTTTAGATTAGAATAGCAACCTGTTCTAATTTGATAATTTATTGAGACCTTTAATGGCTGCTTTCAACGTCGAAAAGATTACTCACGTCCACCATTGGAATGATACTTTATTCTCTTTTAAAACGACGCGCGACACTGCTCTACGTTTTAAAAACGGTCAATTTGTGATGATCGGCCTTGAAGTAAATGGCAAACCGTTAATGCGTGCTTATTCTATTGCTAGCGCAAACTACGAAGAAGAACTTGAGTTTTTCTCAATTAAAGTTCCTGATGGCCCGTTAACCTCTATTTTACAAAAAGTTAAAGTGGGTGACGAAATTCTGGTATCTAAAAAACCAACTGGAACTTTAGTACTTGATGACTTAAACCCAGGTAAAAACTTATACCTACTTTCTTCTGGTACAGGTCTTGCGCCGTTCTTAGCAACCATTCGTGATCCTGAAACGTACGAACGTTTTGAGAAAGTGATTGTGGTTCATGGTACACGTTTCATTTCTGAGTTGGCTTACCAAGACCTCATTTTAGACGAACTTCCGAACAATGAGTTCTTTGAAGAGTTAGGCATTAAAGACAAATTGGTTTACTACCCAACGGTTACTCGTGAAGACTATCCAAACCAAGGTCGTGTAACAACAGTAATTGAAACTGGTGAGATTTTTGAGAAGATCGGTTTACCACGTTTCAACCCAGAAACAGACCGTGCAATGCTTTGCGGTAGCCCTGCATTCCTTGATGACGTTGCTGCACTTCTAGACCAACATGGTTTAAAAGAGTCGCCGCGTATGGGTGTACTCGGTGACTACGTGATTGAACGCGCATTCGTTGAAAAATAATATCGTATAAAGATATTAAAAAACCGAAGCTTAGGCTTCGGTTTTTTATTTACTCTACGTATAGTTTTATCTAATATTAAAAAAATAACAAATCTAGAATTTAAACCAATGACCTTTCCAGAACTCAAATTTAAAGACTATTTACATCCGAAACCCAAGCCCAGCGGCCTCGATGTACAGTGTAAACTCCAGCATTTTGCCCTCATTACTTATGCCGTTGACCCTACTCGTTTTAAAGAAATCATTCCAGCACGATTTAAGCTAGACACGGTACACTACCAAGGCAAACAACATGCACTAATGTCGGTAGTCCCCTTCATCGATGTCGATTTCAGCCCTGCGGTTTATCCTTTTCCAAAATTCACGATGGGGCAAACCAATTATCGGGTCTACGTGATTGATCAGGAGACACAGGAACGTTGTGTTTGGTTTTTAGGAACGACTTTGGACTCTTGGACATTGATCGTTCCTCGTTATGTTTGGCAACTACCGTGGCATCCTGCACAGATTGAGTTTGATTGTCAGCAAGATGTAGAGGGTCGATATACACAATATAGAATGCGTACCCAATCGGCATGGGCCACTTCAAATGTACATTTGTCTCAGTCCGAACATGACCAATGGCATTTTGAAGGCTTTCCCAATTTAGAAAGCTATCAGGTCTTCTTGACTCATCCTTTGGCAGGATTTTACCATCGCCGCGATGGAAAACTTGGCAGCTATCGCGTGTGGCATGGTCGCTTAAATCCGAAACCCGCAACACTACACTATGCTCGCTTTGAACTTCTAGCAAGGCTTAATCTTGTATGCTATGAAGATCAGCTCAAACCCTATAGTGTTCTGATTGAACCAATCAATGAATTTACCATTTATTTACCCCCCAAGGTGCTTAAATCATTCGGCTGAATAACACAATAAATAATGAATACCCTACAGTTTTTAAGGAATATTAAGCATAATGAATAAATTTCAGCCAAAATAATGAGAGATTGGTTGTTTTTCTCCACAAAGTCTCTATAATTCAACAAAACAGACAAGTCTGTCTATTTTTGCTGAAATACTGAATGACCGAAAACATTCAGAGGGTACAAAAAATATAAGAAGGCACATTAAGTTGCTCATATTCATATCATGCATTATTGTCAAATAATGTGCGATATGGAACATAATCATTATCAGCAAAGCGCGATAACTTAACCGTTATCGCGCTTATTTATTTGTACTTGATTTATTTTAAACTCATTTAAGCCAGCAATATAATGTGTATTGAGTTAACTCTAAGATTAAAGTTGATACATTAGACAGCTGAAAGTTCCATTTGGATTAAAGTATTTACACGCTTCCAATAATCTTCCAAATGCACTTGGTTCGGATCGATTTGCGCCTGTATGGTCATGCCATCCAAAATACTGGATAAAAAAGCCGCCAACTGTTCATCCTGCTTCACACCTAGACGATTCAAAGCCTGACATAACTTGCCTTTTAACCATTCTTTATAATCAATTGCAGGCTGTAGCGAAGAAGGATAAATTTTTGAAATTTCTTCAACTGCCTTTTGGAACATACAACCGTTAAAATCCGTGCTATGAAACCAAGCATGGTACCATTCAAAAATTGCACGAATATGGGAGAGATAATCACTTGGGTCACATGCAGCAATCGTCGCTTCAAGCGACTGCTGTAAATTTTGGTTTCTTGTCACTAAGCATTCTTCAATTAATTTAGCTTTAGATGGGAAGTATTTGTAAAACGTCATTTTAGCAACGCCAGACTCGCTAATAATCCGATCCACACCGATAGAATTATAACTATGTGAGTTAAAGAGATTAAGCGCTGTGTTAATGATGTCTTCTTTTTTTGACATTTATTTTACCTGATGCACAAAACTTTAAAATTAAGCCATTAACCCAAAAGAACAGCACATGAAAACGAAATACATCGATTGAAGACGATATTATATATCAAATTTAGATCAACACCGTTTTTTTATAAGAAACAATATCAATATTAAAATAAGCATTTGAAATATATAGTTTTTAATATAAATAAAACACTAGAAGAATCGAGTCGTTTTCACTATGATAAAAATGATGACAATTAAAATTTACCTCGTATATGAATGCTCGCTCCTTCACCCAGTCTGAACATACCCGCGCAGAAGTTTTGCGCTTTATTGAACGATCCTTAAGCCCAGCATCATGGGCAACCAACACTCAAGCGATCAGCCATTTAAAGCAAACGACAGCTGAACATATTTTATTCCAACATCCGATACTGACACGGCTGCATCAATGCCAAATGAGCCTTGAACAGCTGAAATTTATTCATCTGAATTATTTTACCGCCATTGTTAAAATTTTCACTGATGCTTTGAGTATGGCTATGTATCAAGCGCTGCAACTTGAGCACGACAGTAATATCGTGGAGCAAGACCGCATTGCAGCCAAGATATATGCACGTTATTTGTTGTCACTAAATCTTCTAGATGAATTGGGTTTTAATACCCACCAACTTGAGAAAAGCTCGCCCTCTAAATCGCATTTGGTCTATTTCCTTCAACTGATGCAGCAACTTGAACTCAATGCCACCGATCAAAAACAGACCGAGCCTGAAGCATTTGCAATCTCACAATTTATTCAAGAACATATTCATTCTTATGCAGACTTGCTGCTCATTTTGGCTTGTACTGAACTACAAGTGATTAAGTTTAGTGAAGCACTCAGAACTAATCTCGCAGCCTATGATCCTTTATTTACCCAAGGCTACTATGCATGTCATGGGCTTGCAGAAACATCTGATACAACCCTTGCTAACGATGACAATCATGAAGACGACATTTGGGTGCTATTCACACAATGCTATAAACCTGAACAAGCTCTGAATTTCCAGCAACTTCAAGCTGAGTATTTAAGTCTATGGAATAATTTTTGGAGCAAGGTGAATTTACGAACTCATTAATTCACCTCAGTAGTTAAACGTCCTTGTACACTCACGTATCCAACTCTTGAATATGGAGTGAATTCACATCTTATGAATGCCAAGCATTAATTTCCAGCAGTAATATTAAATCTAGAATTAAACCGTAGAAGCACTCTCACTTTTATTGTGCAGTCGAATTTTCTAATACACTTTTTCTGCGCTCAGATAATGCTTTGCTCACCACTTGATAACCCGCAGTCATACCTAAAGTCGCCATAATGCCTGCCACGATTATGTCTGGCCACAAACTGCCTGTACCAAATACACCTATTGCAGCAAAAATAACCGCCACATTTCCAATCGCATCATTTCGACTACAAAGCCAGACCGATTGCATATTAGAGTCACCTTCTCTAAAGGCATATAAAATGACGGCACAAACCACATTCGCGAGCAAAGCAATCACACCAATCACCCCCATGGTCATAGCTTCAGGCGAAATTCCCAAAACATAGGCATAAATCACTTTACCAATCACCACCAAGCCAAACAACGCCATGGTCATGCCTTTGAGCAGTGCCACTGTCGCCCGCCAATATAAACTCGCACCAAGCACCGCTAGGGAAATACCATAGTTGACTGCATCACCAAAGAAATCTAAAGAATCGGCCCATAAGGATGACGAATGTGCATAAGCTCCACCAATAAGCTCCACCACGAACATAGCTAAATTGATAAATAAGGCTATCCACAATGCCGTTCTAAACTTACTATTTGGCTTTTGCGGTGCAGGTGCACAACTGCAAGAAGAACATGCCATATATACAACCTCTATCCAGACGTAATCATTTTCTATTATGATTAAAAACTATGGAGTCGCTCTAAGGTCAAGCAAAATGAATCAACAAAACTCATCTCCTGTTTATTTGATGAAAGACTTAGTCCATAAAACAGGATTAAGTGCCGATACCATTCGTTTCTATGAAAAAAAGCATTTATTAGAGCCTTCTTTTCGCGGGGACAATAACTATCGCTATTATCAAGATGATGCGCTTAAACGACTCATTTTTATTAAACGTTGCCGTGCGCTGGATATCTCACTCAAAGAAATTGAATACCTGATTGAACTGGAACAAAAGCCTCAACAAGACTGTAGTGCGGTCAATCAACTGATCGATGAACATTTAAAACAAGTCGAACAAAAAATCATTGAATTGCAAAAATTCCAGATACAGCTACAACAGCTTCGACAATCTTGCGCAACTCAATCAACCATTGATGATTGTCAAATTTTAAGACATCTTGAAGCAGGGCTAGATGTATAAAACACATCAATACAAAATTTAGACTGTGGGTATTACTCCATTTTGCGATACATTTGCCCGAACGTTGCATGGTCAATCTAGGACTTTTATATTTAATTTTTTCATAATTTCAGAAATAAAAAATCTAGCCTAACCTCAAATCTAATAAAAATGATCCCTAATTATTTCGGATAAAAGGCCGCAAAGAACTCTAGCTTTTTGATGATTAGAACCTCAGGTAAGTTTTATATAACCGATCTTTTACTTTATAAAACAAGGATATTTAAATTCACTTCTATTCTCACCCATATAAAACTATCTATCTAGATACTTATCATTAAGCACTCACATCCAGCGTTTGAACATGTAATTTTCGCGTCTATAACCGTTTAAATTCCGAGTTGTTTACTAGGTTGAATCTATTTTTTAAAGCCCTACAATAAACCCATATTTTTTTTATGCCTTAGTTTAATCATGAGCATTCATCACGTTACTGAACTTCTTTCTCCTGCAGGTTCGCTTAAAAATATGCGTTATGCATTTGCCTATGGTGCAGATGCAGTCTATGCCGGACAACCTCGTTACAGTTTACGTGTGCGCAATAATGAATTTGACCATGACAATCTGGCTATCGGCATTCAAGAAGCGCATGACTTAGGAAAAAAGTTTTATGTGGTCGTCAACATTCAACCGCATAACTCGAAACTCAAAAACTTTATTCGCGACCTCACACCTGTGGTTGCGATGCAACCCGATGCCCTGATCATGTCGGATCCAGGGCTAATTATGATGGTACGCGAACATTTTCCAGACATGGATGTGCATCTTTCGGTTCAAGCTAATGCCATTAACTGGGCTACAGTGAAATTTTGGAAGAACATGGGCCTGACTCGTGTCATTTTGTCCCGTGAATTATCTATTGATGAAATTGAAGAAATTAAGCAGCAAGTGCCTGACATGGAAATTGAGGTTTTTGTGCATGGTGCGCTATGCATGGCGTACTCTGGACGTTGCATGCTTTCAGGCTATATGAATAAACGTGATGCCAATCAGGGGGCATGTACCAATGCTTGCCGTTGGGAATACAAAGTACACGAGACTCAGCAAGATGAAAATGGCGATGTGATCCCAGTCCAAAATCTGAATACAGGCTCCAACTGCTGTTCAAGCTCTGATGCTGATGAACTGCATATGCAAGCACAGCATCAGTTTGATGAACCCGTATTACTACAACGTCATGAAGAAGACATGTTTGCTGCTGAAGAAGACGAACATGGTACTTACTTTATGAACTCAAAAGACTTGCGCGCGGTGCAACATGTTGAGCGCTTAACCCAAATGGGGATCCATTCTTTAAAAATTGAAGGACGCACCAAGTCTTATTTTTACTGTGCCCGTACTGCTCAAATTTATCGCAAAGCCATAGATGATGCGCTCGCAGGTAAACCTTTCGATTCCTCACTCATGACACAACTCGAAGGTCTGGCCAACCGTGGTTATACCGAAGGTTTTTTACGCCGCCACGTGCATAGCGAATATCAAAATTATGAAAATGGTTCATCCAGTTTTGACCATCAACAATACTGCGGTGAAATTTTGGAACGAAATGGCGATTATCTGAAAGTCGATGTCAAAAACCGTTTTGTAGTGGGCGATGTGCTCGAACTCATGACCACTTCAGGCAACATCACTTTTAAACTAACAGAAATCCTCGATAAAAAAGGCAATCCAACCCTTGAGGCGAAAGGTTCAGGGCATGTGGTTGCAATACCTGTTCCTGCTGATGTCGACATGCGCTATGCCCTACTCATTCGTAACTTACCGCATTCAAGCACTGACATTTCAGCGCCTGCATTGGCCTATGTTGCAAACTGACTGGGGATATTGCCATGGCACTACGAATAACGGATGCTTGTATTAACTGTGATATGTGTCTTCCTGAATGTCCCAATACCGCTATTTTTGAAGGTGATAAAATTTATGAAATAGACGTCAACCGCTGCACCGAGTGTGTTGGTTTTTATGATACCCAAACCTGTGTCGATGTTTGCCCAATTGCCTGTATCGAGCCACATCCAGAACACGTTGAAACACAACAACAACTGTTAGAAAAATTTAAAGGATTGAACTTATTTAGCGTCTAACCTTGGGGAAAGTAGAAAAGAAACCGAGTACTGACCACACTCAGAGTTTCAAAACAAAAACTGGGCAAAGAATAACAATAAACAAAAACTAAATGAAAAAGCCAAAGTGACTGGGGAGCACTTTGGCTTTTTCTTTGTACAAGATATTTGCTTTAAACGAAAAAAAAAGGAACTGAGCTGTTAGCGACTCAGTTCCTATCAAGGGTAAAACCAAAGATCAGCGATACAACATAAAGGGGAAAAGCCAACGTATATTTTGGGAGAGCGTTGGCTTTTTCATTTCACACTTACAGCCCAGAACGAATAATATAATCAAAAGCAGACAGAGATGCTTTTGCACCTTCACCTGTGGCAATGATGATTTGCTTGTAAGGCACTGTCGTACAGTCACCTGCGGCAAATACACCTTTGACATTGGTTTCGTTGCGATCATTAATCACAATCTCACCACGGTTTGAAAGCTCAACCGCTGTTTCTTTGAGGAAATCGGTGTTTGGCAATAAACCAATTTGCACAAAGATTCCTGCAAGCTCAACCGAATGTTCTACATCAGTTGCGCGATCTTTATATTTCAATGCTGTCACTTGCTTACCATCACCCACAACTTCGGTTGATAGGGCGTTCAGGATTACTGTGGTATTAGGCAAGCTATGCAATTTGTCTTGCAACACTTGGTCCGCACGTAGTTTGGTATCAAACTCAACCAAAGTCACATGTTCTACAATCCCAGCAAGATCAATCGCAGCTTCGACACCTGAGTTCCCTCCACCAATCACAGCAACACGTTTGCCTTTAAACAGTGGACCATCACAGTGTGGGCAGTAGGCAACACCACGAGTACGGTATTCTGCTTCACCAGGCACATTCATTTCTCTCCAACGTGCACCTGTTGAAAGGATTACCGT